>JBJXFE010000065.1:0-126995 GCA_046153875.1 Phycisphaerales bacterium | reverse complement strand
GCCCATCCGGTACTCGTAGTCCACGCGGCCGCGCCCCTGGACGTTGACGTACCCCGGCGGGCTCTTGAGCGGGTACGCGGCGTTCCCGGGCGCGCCGATCGTGTTGAACTGGATGTCGGGGGGGGGGGCGTGCGTCGAGCGACGCGGGCGGCGCGCCGCAGACAAGCAACGCTGCAAGCGACCATCCTCTGATCGTCATCATTGCGTTTTCCTTCCGTGGAATGCGCCGAGGCTACCGCGTCCCACGGTGGGTGTCAACGCGCTACGGCGTTGTCGATCGTGAATGCCGCGCGAAGGTGCGTGGCCGCCGAGGCGGTTCACCACGCTCATCCGTGCGCACACCGCAACCATGCGGTCGACCCCGCGCGACCGCGCATGCGACAAGGCCCGGAATGGGAGGCGCTCGATTCAGGCCGAGTGTGAGGATGCGGGTGGGTTGCCGCACCTCAAACCTTAGCGATCCCCCGCGTCCCTCCGCAGCCTCCGCGTCCTCCGTGTTGAAAACCCGACCCGTCCGAGAAAACCGCCAGCGGCGCGGCGGGAGCGGCGATCGGCGGTTCTCGGGCGTTCGACAACGCTCCGCTGTAAGCGCACGGCGCTCCGTTGCGAGCGCGCGCCGGAGCTTCATCGAAGTGCAGCGGAGCGCCATTCGCATGCGGCGCTCCGGTGTCAGCGCTCAACGGAGCGTCATCCAAGTGCGGCGCTTCGGCGCAAGCGCTCAACGGAGCGTCATCGAAGCGCGGCGCTCCGTTGTGAGAGCCCTGCGGGTCGCCGCCGAAGGATGGTGCAGCGCCGTCGGAGACCCGCGGAGCGACGGGCAACCCCCGCGGAGCTGCGGGTCGTCACCGCCGCCCCCATCACCGCGCCCCGTCACCGGCCGCCAGGAACCGCAGCATGTCCACGCACCGGGCCGCGTAACCCGCCTCGTTGTCGTACCACGACACCACCTTGAAGAACCGGCTGTTCAGCTCGATCCCCGCCTTCGCGTCGTAGATCGAGCTGCGGCGGTCCCCGATGAAGTCGCTCGACACGACCTCCTCGTCGGTGAACCCGAGGATGCCCTGCATCGGGCCCTGAGACGCCGCCTTCATCGCCGCGTGGATCTCCGCGAGCGCCGTCGCCTTGGCCGTGCGGAACGTCAGGTCCACGGCCGAGACATCCGCTGTCGGCACGCGGAACGACATCCCCGTCAGCTTCCCCTTCAGCGCGGGGATGCAGAGCGTCACGGCCTTGGCCGCCCCCGTGCTCGACGGGATGATGTTCATGTACGCGTTGCGCCCGCCGCGCCAGTCCTTCTTGCTCGGCCCGTCCTGCGTCGGCTGCGTCGCCGTCGCCGCGTGGATCGTCGTCATGAGGCCTTCGTCGAGGCCGAACGAGTCCTGGATCACCTTGGCGATCGGGGCGAGGCAGTTCGTCGTGCAGCTCGCGTTGCTCACGACCGTGTGCTTCGCCGGGTCGTAGCTCTTCTCGTTCACGCCCAGGCAGAGCGTCGGCACCTGCTCTGTCGACTTCGTCGGCGCGGAGATGACCACTCTCGTCGCCCCGGCGCTCAGGTGCAGCCCCGCCTTCTCGAAATCGGTGAAGAGGCCGGTGGACTCCAGCACGTACCGCACGCCCAGCGACGCCCACGGCAGCTTCGCCGGGTCCTTCTCGGCGAACGTCCTGGTTGTGCGCCCGTTGACCGTGAACGAGTTCTCGGTGGCCGACACCGCCGCGGGTTTGCCGCCGACCGAGAATCGCCCGTGCATCGTGTCGTACTTGAGCAGGTACGCCAGGTTGTCCGCGGGGACGAGGTCGTTCACCGCGACGATCTCGACGCCGCTCCCCGCGTCCTCCGCGGCGATGCGGCAGACCAGGCGGCCGATGCGTCCGAACCCGTTGATGCCGACGCGGATCGACATGGAACCAACCTCCCGTGTTTCGACCGCGCGAGCGCGGAACACCGAGGGTAGGTCGGTCGCGTGGGATTCGCGCGGGCACGCGGCGGCGGCGCTACCGGGCGGGCTTCGCCAGCGCCCGGTCGAACGCCTTCACCGCGTCGATCCCGTACACCGGCACGACCACCAGCCGCCGCTTGAGGAACGGAGCGCCGGGCTTCAAACCCGCCTTGCGGAGCAGCCCCTGAACCTTGGCCGCGTCCTCGACCGAACGCATCGGGAACCGCACCTCGTACCCCTTGTGGTAGAGCGTGCCGTTCCGCCCCGCGAGCGTCAGGCTCGGGCGGCGGACCACGCCGCGCTCCTTGAAGATCGCGGCCAAGGCCTTCAGCGCGGCGGCGTTCGTGCTCATGATCCTGCTCAGCCCCCCACCCTGCCCAGCCCCCGGACGAGCCCCCGTACCCATAGGCCGCGCCGTGCAGCGCAGGGGCAAGTCTACTCCGTCGGCCCCTCGAGCGAACGGGCCACCCCCCCCACCACCACCGCGACCGCCCGCCCACGAACCTTGCGCCCGTCGAACGGCGTGTTCCGCGATCGGCTCGCAAACGCCTCCGCCCGGATGGTCCACGGCGCATCAGGGTCGATCACCGTCACGTCCGCGGGCCCTCCCACCGTGAGCCGTCCCAGCCCGCCCCCGCCGGCGCGCGGAGCATCCAGCCCGCACAGCCGCGCCGGCTCGCTCGTCATCAGCGCGATGAGCCGCGGCCAGCCGATCAGACCCGTCGCCACCAGCGCCTCCGCGTAGAGCGGCAGCGCGGTCTCCAGGCCCACGATCCCGAACGGCGCCTCCTCGAACGGCAGGGACTTCTCCTCCGCCGTGTGCGGGGCGTGGTCGGTCGCCAGCACCGTGATCGTGCCGTCCGCGACGCCTTCGCGCAGGGCTTCCACGTCGCGGGCCTCGCGCAGCGGCGGATTCACCTTGGCTGCGGTCCGGTACCCGTCGCACGCCTCGTGCGTCAGCAGCAGATGGTGCGGCGAGGCCTCCGCCGTCACGGGCAACCCCTCGGCCCGGGCCCGGCGCACGATCTCCACCGAGTCCGCCGACGAGATGTGCTGGACGTGGTAGCGGCATCCGATCGCGCGGTTGAGACGGATGTCACGCTCGATGATGACCTCTTCCGCGACGCGCGCCCAGCCGACGAGCCCGAGCCGCGTCGAGACCTCCCCCGCGTGCATCGCCGCCCCACGGGTCATCGTCGGCTCCTGGCAGTGCTGCATGAACGCCAGGCCGGTGGGCTTCACGCCCGCCAGCACCCGCGCCATCACGCCCGCCGAGGCCACGCAGTCCCCGTCATCCGAGAAGCCGACCGCCCCGGCACGGGCCATGAGCGCGATCTCGGCCAGTTCCTCGCCGCGCCGCCCCTTCGTCGCGGCCCCCACCGCAAACACCCGGCACTGCGCCGACTCGCGGGCTCGGTGCGCGACGAACCCGACCAGCTCGGGCGTGTCCAGAGCGGGCTGGGTGTTGGGCATGCAGCACAGCGTGGTGAATCCGCCGCGCACGCCCGACCGCGAGCCCGTCGCCAGCGTCTCCTTGTGCTCCTGGCCCGGCTCCCGCAGGTGAACATGCGGGTCGATGAGGCCCGGAGCGACGATCTTGCCGCGGGCGTCGATCACGGTCTCCGCGGGAGACCGCGGCAAGCTGGGGGAGATGGCTTTGATGACGCCGTCGGCGATCGCCACGTCCGCCGTGCGATCGCCGCCGGAAACGGGATCGATCACGCGCCCGCCGGTGATAAGGATGCTCGCCACGCCCCCGAGGATACCCCCGACGAACCGCCTTCGCGTGCTCCAGCGGCGGTTGCGACATCAGGTACGGGAGGGAACAGGGTGTCGGGTGACGGCGAACAGCTTCACCGTTTCGCTTGTGTGCTGCAACGAGAATGCGGTACAGTGAGGTCTGCCCCGGGGGCTCCGCGCCTTCGGGCATCAACGCCCCATATCCGGAGATCGGGATGCCACGACGCCACGCCGTCTTCGCCCTTGCCACCGCCGGCCTTGTCCTGGGAATCGGATCGATCGCCGGGGCCCAGATACACGCTCCGGCGCTGCCGGCCGCCGCGGCCGCGCTCCGCCAAGCCCACCCCGGCGTGCAGTTCGGGCTCGACGAGGGGCGCGTGCGCTACATCTACGGCGCGCCGATGACGTGGGGCGCCACGCCCGACGCCGCGGCGAGCCAGTTCCTTCAGTTCCACGGCGGCGCGTTCGGGGTGGGGGCGCTGTCGCTCCAGTTCCGCTGGTCCACGCCCGTGCAGAACGACCGGTTCACGGCGTACATCTACAGCCAGTTCATCGACAACCTGCCGGTGGAATACGGCAACGCCCGCGTCCTGGTGCTCAACGGCATCGCCCCGCGCGTGGTGTACGCGGCGGGCACCCTCGCGGCCAAGCCCGAGGGCGGGTGGCCGCGGGCGACGATCAGCGGCGCCCAGGCGGTTGCGTCGCTCCAGAACATGGACCAGTACGCGGGCCTGCCCGTCTATACAACTCCCTCGGCGGTCATCTGGCAGGGCACGTGGCCGACGACCGCGCCGCGGCGCGCATGGAAGTTCGAGGGGTACGTCCCCGGGATCGGCGGCAACAAGTCGTACACCTTCTTCGTCGACATGGCCACGGGCGCCCTGCTCGAGGCCCGCGACGAGATCCACACCACGGACGTCTCCGGCACGGTGCGCGGCTGGGGCACGCCGAACGTGCTGCCGGACCTCGCCACGAACGCGCCCGTGCTGATGGCGATGCCCGAGATCACCATGAGCGTCGCGGGCGGGAGCAGCGCCTTCAGCGAGCGCGATGGGGACTTCACCGTGCCGAACGCCGGCACGAGCACCGTGACGCTCAACAGCAACGTGAGCGGCGGGCGCTGGGTGAACGTCAATGCGGCGACCGTCGCCGAGCTGTCGTACCAAGACACCAATGTCGTGCCCGGCACCGCCGTGGACGCCCGGTACAACATCCCGCAGCCGACCCCGGCCAACAGCCCAAACACCGCGCAGGTCAACACGTTCGTTCACACCAACAACATCCACAACTACTACACCGACCGCGCGCCGGGCTTCACCGAGATCAACGTCATCCTCCCGGCCAACACGGGCGTGGCCGGCACCTGCAACGCCTTCTTCACCACCGGCCCCCCGGCCTCGATCAACTTCTACAACACCGGCGGCGGGTGCAACAACACCGCCTACTCGACCGTGATCGCCCATGAGTACGGGCACTTTGTCGTGAACCGCCTGGGCCTGGCCCAGGGCGCCTTCGGCGAGGGCTCCTCCGACGCCGGCGCGATCCTGCTGTTCGATACCGGCATCGTCGGCGAGAGCTTCTACACGACCGGGGCGAACATCCGCAACCCGGCCACGGCCAACCAGCAGTACCCATGCACCAGCACCGCCATCCACACGTGCGGGCAGATCGTCGGCGGCGTGTGGTACGAGACCCGCGTGAACTTCGGCGCGGCGTTCGGCTCCGCGGCCGGACTCGACATGGTCCGCGATCTCCATGTCGCCTGGTCGCAGATCACGACCGGCGGGTCGGGCCTGAACTCCGCCCACCCCGGCACCGCGATCGAGGTGCTCACCGTCGATGACAACGACGGCAACCTCGCCAACGGCACGCCCAACTACGGCCTGATCTGCAACGCGTTCGACCAGCACAACATCGACTGCCCGGTGATCAGCCTGCTCGTGTTCAGCTATCCCAACGGGCAACCCGCGTCGGTCACGCCCGGCCAGGCGACGCCGCTGCGCGTCAACGTCGCCGGCGTCTCGGCGACGCCCGCGGCCGGCAGCGGGATGATCCACACCAGCCTCGACTTCGCGCCCTTCACCGCCGCGCCCATGAGCGTGGTGGGAACGAACCAGTACGAGGGGTCGCTCCCGGCCGTCCAGTGCGGGCAGACGCTCCGCTATTACGTGTCCGCCCAGACGACCACGGGAACAACCGTCACCGATCCCGCGAGCGCGCCGGCGGCCGCGTTCTCGACGCAGGGCAGCCTCGCCAGCGCGACCCAGGTCACGGTCGCGGACCTGAACTTCCAGGCCGATCCGGGCTGGACGGTCACGAACACCGCGGTGAGCACGGGCGCGTGGGAGCGCGTGGTCCCGATCGCGCCCGCCCCCACCGGCGCGCCCGGCGCGGACTTTGACGGCTCGGGCCTCTGCTGGGTGACGGACAACCGCGCGGGCAACTTCGACGTGGACGGCGGGCCGACGACGATCACGACGTCCGCCTACGACCTCTCCGCGTTCGGGGCCGCCAAGCTCTCGTATGCGCGGTGGATCTACAGCCAGAACGGCAACGTCGATCCCTACGCCGTGCAGGTGTCGTCGAACAACGGGTCCACGTGGACCACGCTCGAATCCGTGACCGCGACGGCCGGGTCGTGGGTCGTCAAGGAGTTCGACCTCGGCGCGTTCATTTCGCTGACCAGCCAGGTGCGGGTGCGATTCCTCGCCACGGACAACCCGAACGACTCGGTGACGGAGGCCGGCCTGGACCGGTTCCGGATCGTCGGGTATCAGTGCGAGGCGCCGTGCTACCCGGACTGCACGGGTGAAGGGACGCTGAGCGTGGCCGACTTCGGGTGCTTCCAGGGCAAGTACGTGCTGGGCGACCTCTACGCCGACTGCAACGGCAGCGGCACACTCACGGTCGCCGACTTCGGGTGCTTCCAGGGTGAGTACGTGATCGGATGCCCGTGACAGAGCCCGGAGCGCCAGCGACGGGTCGCTGAATCAGAGACGAAGAGACGCAGAGACGAAAAGGCAGAACCCAGAGCCCGGGGCCACGCGTCCCCGGGCTTTTTCTTGGCGGCCGGGCCATCCTCTGCCCGTCCGGGGTGTAGCGCAGCTTGGTCGCGCGGTCGCCGCGGCGACAGGTCGAGCGGCGTGGAGCGCGCTATCCTCTGCCCGTCCGGGGTGTAGCGCAGCTTGGTAGCGCGTTTGACTGGGGGTCAAAAGGTCGTGGGTTCAAATCCCGCCACCCCGACTTTGTTCAGAGTAAAGCCCTTCGATGAGCACATCGAAGGGCTTTCTCGTTGTGGAGAAAGGACTTGCGCCGACATTCAGTGGTTCAATCGCCCAACTCCAAGCCGACGAATTGTGGGTGATTTAGGCGGGGTGTTGGGGGGATTTGAACTTCGCGTGATCGGCGGTTCTCAGTCTGACGGACTCCGATCACTGCCCCTTCTCGCTGCGGCTGCTGATCCAGCGGGCCATCGAGACCGCACCTCTGCTGCGTTGCACCTTCGGAGAGGTCGATCGCTTTGGCGTGTCGTTGGTCCTGCCGCCGTCGGCCACGGCGTTCTACGGCCCCACACAAAGATTCGGCACCGTGAGCCGCGTGAACAGGTGCGGCGAGGCGACCGCCGAGGCTGGGTACTGGCCTAGGGCCTTCTTGAAGTCCGGGTGGTTGAACGCCGCGCGAAAGCTCGCGACCGATTCCCACACCGCATAGTTCATGAACACGGTGCTGCCCGCGATGCCCCGGTGCAGTTGGGTCGAGATGTAGCCGGGCTGCTGCTTCATCCAGTTCGCGTCCGCCTCCCATGCCTTGAGCAGGGCGGGGATGTCGGCCTCGGCGACGGTGAAGATGTTGACCAGCACCACGGGCGAGACCTCGGCGCTCACCTGTTGAAAGATCGGGACGATGGGGTCAAGGGGTTTGAGTTGCAGCATCGGGCGTTTCCTTTCGGCGGCTTCGTGCGAACGCGACGCCGCGCTCCATGCGGGATGGTACGGGATCGGCGCGCGCGTGGCCCGATACGGCGACCCCCATCGACAATTCGTACCCTCGACCTCTCGGCACCGTTCCCCTCACGCCGCCACCGTCGCCGCCGCGACCTCCGACCACCACCCGTTTTCCCCGCGCGTGATCGCCCACCGCAGGGCGTAGTACGCCGATGTGCCCGCGCTTACTTCTCAAGGTCGTTCAGGTTGGCCCCGAAGTTGATGTGGTAGGGTTGCCCGTCGATCACCAGCGCGGGGACGGACTTCACACCCGCCTGCCGTGCCGCCGCGATCCGGTCCTTGGACTTTCCAAGGTGGACCACCTCCACGTCGAACCGGCCCTTGTCCAGCGCCGCGGCCACCGAGTTCTCCGCACTGACGCACACCGGGCACCCCGCGTGGTAAAACGTTGCCTTGCTCTTCATCGCGTACACTCCTTGGAGTGAGCGTGGATGCGGCGTGCATCCACCAACCCACTCCCGGAACGTAGCCCGTCGGGGCGAGCGATCAACCGAGCACCGTTTGGTGCCCCACCCACTTTCCGGTCGAAGTAGCGATGAAAGCCGAGAAGAAAACGATCGTGCCCGCTCGCCAAGCGACACCCATGGCCCGCAGCGCCCCGCCGCGCACGGCGTCCGCGTCCGCGCCGGGGCCGGAAGTCGCCGCGATGGTCGAGTCGATCATCGGGTGCAAGTGGTCGCTGCACGTGCTGGCGAAGATTCGCGGCGGCGTCAACCGCCCGGGGGTGCTGGCCCGCTCGGCCCCGGGCCTCACGACCAAGGTCTTGAACGAGCGTCTGGACAAGATGCTCCGGTTCGGCATCATCGCGCGGCACGCCTACGCCGAGGTGCCCCCGCGCGTCGAGTACACGCTCACACCCTTCGGCGAGCGCTTCGCGGAGATCCTCGACGCGGTGGAACGCCTGAAGCACGACGCCGCGTCGGGCGCGATCGACGACGCGGCGGCCAGCGCCCGCGCCGGATGAATGGATGGTTGCCAGTGACGCTCGGGGTGCTCCGGGATCGACTCCCGCTCGCGTGGCGGGTGCTATGCCGCCACCGTCGCCGTCGTGATCTCCGACCACGGGCCCTTTTCGCCGCGCGTGTTGACCCAGCGGGTCATGGAGACCGCCGTCTTGCCGCCGTCGCCCGCCTTGAACTCGGCGCGGAAACTCGGGCGGGTGGTCATGGTCAGGAACGAGAGTGCGCTCGGATCGGTCGGCTACTTCGCCCGCTTCTTCCGCATAATGGCGTAGCTCAGCGGCCCGGCCACTATGGCTGCGGCCACACCCCCGGCTACGCCGCCGTTTCTTCCGAAGCCCAGCAGGTTCATCACGAGCACGACGACAACAGCCACCACGATCGCAATGACGATGATAAAAAGCAAGTGCCTGCCGGTCATCAGAGCCTCCGGGGGTTGAGGGACGAGCCACACGGTAGCCGCAAGGCGCGAGATCGTCAGTCTCTCGGTGCCTCCCATCACTGGTAACTACGCCGCCACCGTCGCCGCGCACACCTCCGACCACGGCCCCTTTTCCCCGCGCGTGCGCCCCCGCCGCGGGGCGAGGTGCGTGGCACTGCGAATGCCCTTGACGCAGCCAGGGACACGCTCCGACGCGTGCAAATCCACAGCCGGGGTGCGGCCTGCTCGCTAGGATATCGCGATGTTGCCAGCTCGGAAACGGATGGCCCGGAGAATGCCGTCGGGGTCCTGCAAGCGGAGGCCCACGCTGCGCACGCTCGTTCGGACGCCGAAGATGCGCTGCGCGGTGACGGGCGCGCGGAACTCGATCAGGATGTTGGGATGATCGGGTGCGGCCATGTTCAGATGGCCGGGCGCTGAACGCTCTCCATCGCGCCAGTTCGCCGACGCCGCCCTTTCGATCAGCCCCAGCGGCGCCCGCAGCGAGCAGCGAAGTCCCACGCGGACCACGACCTCGTCGCCCGTCACGAGCGTCGGGCGGAGCACCATCGCTCGAAAGTCTCCGAAGACCCACAGCACCGTGTAGGCGCTGAGCGCCGTCAGAATCCAGGCGGCACCCACGCTCCACCGCGATACGAGCAGGTGCACGCCCACCGTCTCTATCACCACGATCGGGGCGAGCACCGCAAGCACGGTCGCAGCGCGGGCGGGTGGGAACCCCGATGCGCCCGGGGGCACATGCCCGCGGCGACCCCACGACGCCAGCGCGTAGTAGAACACCGCGAACTCGGAGGCGATCAGCCCGGCGGCGAAGGAGTTCCCAAGCGCACGCTCCAGCGCCGCCGTCGCGACCTCGACGGGATCGGAAACACTGGACGCCCCGCGCTCGGCGAGCACCCGCCTCACCGTCCACACGATGTACAGCAGCAGCCCGATCTCCGCAGGCGCGATGAGATACCGCGCCCACGCCAGCACCCCGGTCGGCGGCCCCGGGACGAGGGCGGACGCCGCGAGGATGCTCAGCGCCGCGATCGGGATCAGGGTGCGCGCCGGCGCAAGTCCGGGCCGCACCACCAGTGCCCAGTAGGCCAGTGGCACCACGAACAGCATGTCAAGGGTGACCGCAGCGCCCAACACGCTCGGGCTCGAACTGAACACCGACGAGGCCGTGATGGCCCAGCAGGCCGCCAGCAGAGCGGCCGCGAATGCCAGGAACAGCCATCCGGACGATTGGAACAGGCGGCGAGCGAGCATGAGAACCTCCATCGAACTCAACCAAGTGCAATGGTATCCGCGAGCGTTGGCAGAGAGTCGCCGACAAGCCGACGAGCGCCCATGTTGGTGCAACGCCCGTTCCACGGTCTTCCAAGCGCCCTCAATCAGTTCTCATCACCCCGCCACTGTCGCCGTCGTGACGTCCGACCACGGCCCTTTCTCGCCCCGCGTGTTGATCCAGCGGGCCATGGAGACCGCCGTCTTGCCGCCCTCGCCCGCCTTGAACTCGGCGCGGAAACTCGGCGTGGTGGTCATGGTCAGGAACGTGAGCGCGGCGGGGTCGGTCGGCGACGAATCCGCTCAGCACGGCTGGCCCACGAGGATGCTGTACCCGTCGGGGTCATGGATGTGAAACTCCCCGGCGGGCATGTACTTCGGACGGGTCATCGAGTAGACGACGTTGGGCTCCCGTGTCGCGCCCGGGGAGCCAGCGCGGACTCCGCCATCGCGCAGACCCGTCCCAAGCAGGTGCGCCCGCAGCGCCGCGGCATCGCCGCAGTGCATGCAGAAGAACACGCCCTGCGCCCCGGTGACGATGGCTTCGCTTGAACGCCCGAACATCAGCGCAGCGGGATGGCCGCCCTCGGCGGGTGCTGCGGACTCCGCCCACGCCCACTCGATTCGCCCGTCCGCCGATCGTTCGATGTTCGTCGCGTGAAAGCCGAGGTGCGCGTAGAACGCGAGCGACGTCTGGACGTCCGCGACGTAGGCGAAGGGAACCAGTCGATGGGCCGGGCTGGGGCATCGCGTGAGCGGCAAATCGGGCGATGGAATGGCCATGGCGTGATCGTAGTTTCGGCATCAGCCCCGCGCGGAGGGTCCCGGGCCTTACGCCGCCACCGTCGCCGTCGTGATCTCCGACCACGGCCCCTTTTCGCCGCGCGTGTTGATCCAGCGGGCCATGTAGACGGCGGTTTTGCCGCCTTCGCCCGCCTTGAACTCGGCGCGGAAACTCGGCTTGGTCGTCATGGTCAGGAACGACAGTGCGGCGGGGTCGGTCGGCGTCGGCTGGTCGGCGCCGTGGGGGGGACCAGTTTCACTCCACTTCGGCCCCGAGCACGCGGGTGGGCTTGGCGGCGTCAGACGTCCTGCCCTGGTGCGGAGGTATGGCAAGTAGTGGCGGGCTGCCTGCCCCTCCGGAGCTTCACGGTTTCACGTTCAGCAAGAACCGCGTTTCTGGCTCCCAGAGGCGGATTCCTTGGACAAAAAGTTCAAACCCCGTCCTGTCACCCCGATTTTTCGAGAGATCAAGCCCTTCGACGAGCACGTCGAAGGGCTTGATCGTTGTAAACACGGCACTTGCGCCATCCGGCCGGTGGTTCAAAACCGTGTCTTATCTCCTCAAGGAACAGGTCGATTTCGCCCGACTGTAGACGGGATTTGAACCGCGCTGACCGCCAAGGTCCATGGAGCGGAACAAACACTCCCGCTCTCATTCCAGGCCGCGCCTGCTGCGCCCGTCCGATCAGACGCATTGAAGACGAAGAGGTCGGCAGTCGCCATACACACGGACGACAACCGCGGAACGGTGCACGCTGCGGTGTCAGTGCTGTGATCGTGGATGCTCGCGTGCTGCCACGCCGCGTGCCCTACGCGGTCTGGGCGAGCACCGCGTCGAGCTGCTGGTAGCAGGCCTCCATCCCCTGGTCCATGCCCGAAGCGACCGCGCCGTCTCGGGCCTCCTTCGAGGCGTACGTCTGTGTGATCCGCATCGTCGTGATGTTCCCCTTCTCCGCGAACTCGTGCTTCTCCACCTGCGAGCCGATCGGCTGCCCGGAGCCCAGCACCATCACTTCGGTGTGAACGGCCCGCTCGTGCAGGACCACGTCGGTGAACACGCCGTGGAGCGTCATGGCCGGGTCGGCCTCCTCGGTCTTCCACACCACCCGGAGCGCGCCGGCCACGCGAGCATCGCACTCGCAGACGGTGGTGATCCACCCCGGCGGAGGGAGCATCCACCGGCGCATCTTGTCCGGGGTGAGCATCGCCTCCCACACGAGCCGACGCGGGGCATTGAACGTGCGGGTGAGGACGATCGTGGTGTCGGTGGGAGTGGAGACTTGAAGGCCTTTGAGGGGGGTGGGGTTCATCGAGCGGTCCTTGTGCTGACAACGGGAGGGGGGTGATCTCCGGTGAAACGCTCAGCGGGGGCGAGAACGCGATTGCTCCGCGGCCTTCATCTCATCGAGGAGCGAGTCCAATGCCTCGAAGCGGGCCTCCCAGTTCCGGCGGAACTGCTCGGTCCAGAGCGTCGCTTCCTTAAGCGGCGCTGCGCGCAGGCGGCAGAGGTGCTGCCGCCCGACGACGCGGCGGCGGACGAGTTTGGCCCGCTCCAGCACGCGCACGTGCTTGGTGGCGGCGGGGAAGGTCATCCTGAGGGGCGAGGCGAGTTCGCTGAGGTTGCGTTCCCCGCCGGAGAGTTGCCGGATGATCGCGCGGCGGGCGGGGTGGGCCAGGGCGTGGAAGACGCGGTCGAGCCGGGGCGATCGATCTACTACCATATGGTTTAGTATACCATATGGTTGTACGATATCAACCACAAAGCACCCGCACCGATTCCGCCTCCCGCGCCCCTGGCGACCAAGACCCGTCGTCCGCCGCCGATCAGCAGACGGCGTATTCCGGGCTCCCACACCCTAACCCCCTCCAAGAGAAGGCCTATTGGTGTACTGACACCCCGACTGTGCCGTTCTGGGTCGATGTGGTCAGGAGCCGATCGCACGCTCAGGCTTGACGTTCGCCACGAGAAGCTCGAACCGAAGTAGAATCACCCGCGCGTCTTCTTCGCTCCTCTTCGGCGGGGTGACGCTGGCGGACGGTTGCTGCGAGTGCGTGCCATGGCCAAGACAGCGTCCACGAAGTCGGCGAAGGCCGGTCGCCCAGCCACGGCGGGCGGGCGCGGTGACAAGGCCGCAGCCGAGCGGAAACGAAAGAGCCAAACACCCGGGAGCATCCGCGAGCCCGGCGGCTCCAAACCCACGATCCGTTTCAGCGCGACACTCTTCCGGCCCGCGGAGTCCGTGATGGCCGCCTCTGGGGACGAGGGGGGAGAGGCGGACGGGGAGTGGATGTTCCTGACCCTCCCGAAGGACGCGAGCGCGAAGCTCCCCTCGCGGGGCATGGTGTCTGTTGAGGGCACGTGCAACGACTCGCCCTTCCAGGCCACGATCGAGCCCGACGGCAAGGGAGGTCATTGGCTCAAGGTGGAGCGGGAGCTTCGCGAAGCCGCGGGCGCGGCGGCGGGCGACACCGTCTCACTGGCCGTCTCACCGCTGCCTCCCGACCGGGAGCCCGAACCCAACGTGCCCGCGGACCTGCGCAAGGCTCTCGCGGTCGCCGCGCCGAAGGCCCGGGAGGCATGGTCGGACATCACGCCCGCGGCCCGCCGGGACTTCATCCACTGGATCACCTCCGGCAAGCGGGCCGAGACGCGCGTGAAACGGATCGCGACCGCCTGCGACATGCTCGCCAAAGGCAAGCGCCGCCCCTGCTGCTTTGACCGGTCCGGGATGTATGCCAACAGCCTGAGCTGCCCCGTCGCCGCCCCACAGTAGCCGCTGTATCGTCGGGGCGATTGACCGCGAATCGCTTGCAGGCGCTGTTGCCCATCCGCTACATTCGCGGCCATGAATCCTAGGGAAACGACGGCCGTGAACCTCAAGGAATTGCTGGCGGAACTCGAATCTCTCGGCCATGAGAAGCGCCCTGCCTTCAACGTCCAGCACGGCGCGGGCACGCCCGAGTATGCGTCCGCCTGGCGGGCGTAGCCGGATCAGCAGTTTCCGGCGTGCGACAGCACCGGTCTCGCCTGATCATCCGACGTTGTCATTCACCAGAAAGGAGAACGTCATGAAGAAGCTCGCACTCTTCGGTATCGCCATCGCGTTTCTCGTCTGCGGCGTGCCTGCGCAGTCGCAGCCCGAGCCTGCCCCCGCGCCCGCGCCGCCCGCCAGGGATCATGAATGGCTCAAGCAGCTCGTAGGTGAATGGGACGCTCGGTTCAAGATGTACATGCAGCGGGATCAGCCCCCGGCGGAGTCCGCCGGCACCGATAGCGTTCGCGCCCTCGGCGACCACTGGGTCGTCGCCGAAACCAAGACCACGATGATGGGCGCCCCCTTCAGCGGCATTCTCTCTCTGGGTTACGACCCGCTGAAGCAACGCTTCAATGGCACGTGGATCGATTCCTTCGGCGGGCACCTGTGGATCTACAAGGGCACGCTCAACACCGCCGGCGACACGATGACCCTGGAAACCGAAGGCCCGAGCCTGGAGGACCCCGACAAGACTGCGCGGTACAAAGAAATCATCCAGTTCACGAACCAGGACACCCGCACGTTCACCTCCACCACCGAAACCGGCGACGGCACGTGGACCAAGATCGTCACGATCGAGTACCGCCGGAAAAAATAGCTTGCATGGACCATCCGAACGTGGTGTGCGGCGGTTTCACACGAGAGTTCAACCTCCGGGGTTCGGCCCATGACCGTCAAGGAAATCCTCGAGAAACTCGAATCGCTCGGCGGTGAGAAGCGGCGGGCCTGGAACATCAAGAACGGCGCAGGGAAGGCCAGGACGTTCGGCGTCGAGACCGGCGACATCCGCTCGCTCGCCAAGAAGATCAAGACGAATCACGAACTGGCGCTGCAGTTATGGAAGACGGGCAACATCGATGCGCAGCTGCTGGCAATCCTGCTGATGAAGCCCAAGTCGCTCTCGGCCGCGGAGGTGGACACGATGGTGCGCGCGGCCACGTTCGCGTGGGTGGCCGACTGGTTCAACGCGTACATCGTCAAGGAACAGCCCCCCGCCGACAAGGAGACGCTCCGCATCAAGTGGATGGAGGATGAGGATGGTTGGGCGGCCCGCGCGGGGTGGAACCTGACGGCATCGAAGATTGGCAAAGGCGCGGACGGGCTTGATCTGCCGGCGCTGCTGGGTCGCATCGAGTCGGAGATGGCTGATGCGCCGCCGGAGACGCAGTGGACAATGAACGCGGTGCTGGCGAACATCGGCATCCACGACGCCAAGCTTCGCAAGCGGGCCATCGCCATCGGCGAGAAGCTGGGGATCTTTCGCGACTATCCCTGCTCGAAGGGTTGCACCTCACCGTTCGCGCCGATCTGGATCAACGAAATGGTGAAGCGGCAGGGCTGAATCGTCTTCGCCCCAGCGGGGCGACGGAATGTAGCCACAGCCTGCCCGCCGCCCTATCCCTTCCGCGAGACTCCGCGACCCTAGCCCCCTCCGCGTTCTCAGGCTCAGCCACGGATCGCCGGAGGACCGGCGTTCCGTGGCACGGACACGGGTCACTTCACGCGCGTGTACTTCGCCGTCATGAACGTGATCCACTTCCCGCCCTTGCCCGGCATCGACGAGCTCAGCGTCCGCGTGTTACGCCCGGTGATCGTGATCGTGTCGCGGTACTTCACCGGCTTCTTCGACTTCCCGAAACAATCCGGGCCCTCGGTGTTCAGCGTCAACGTGTTCCCCTTCAGCACGCCCTCATACACCCACATGTTCGCCATCATCGAGCCCACCCAGCTGCCCACGAACCGCTTCTTCGCGGCGTCGTAGCCGAGCGTGATGAGCATGGTCGCGTCGCCGCCGCCGGGCATCTCGCCGCGACCCTCGCCGACAACCCACAGGCCGCCGACCGAGCGGACCGACTCCGTGCCCGAGCATTTGAGCGCGGGCTTGCCCGGCTCACCCGGCATCTCGGAATCGTACGCCCACGTGCCGACGAGCTTCTGGAGCCACTTGTGCTGCGCTACGGGTTTGCTGAACATGCTGGTCTCACTCCATGGTTGGTATGCGTTGTTGAGAGACGGCCTCGTCCACAGGATAGCCCCGGTGGAAGGGGGGGCGGCGCGGTTCGCGCGTCGGCGCCCGCCGCTCCCGTAGGATGAGCGCATGGCCGCACGCATGCCCGACCTGGCCAACATCCCCTACCGCGGCTGGCTGCTCATCGTGTTCCTCATTGCGCTCGTCGTCGGGTGCATCAAGCCCCACAACCCGCAGGACCTCGTCCTCGAGCATCTGCTCACGGTCGCGTTCGCCGGCATCATGGCCTGGCACGGATGGCCGAAGAAACGAGCGCTCTCGAACGTCGCGTACACGGGCATCTTCGTGTTCATGCTTTTGCACGTGCTCGGGGCGAACTACACGTACAGCCTCGTGCCGTACGACCGATGGTCCGCGTCGCTCTTCGGGACCAGCGTCTCCGACCTCTTCGGCTGGCCGCCCGGCGAAGACGGACGGCCCCGCAACCACTACGACCGGCTGGTCCACTTCTCCTTCGGCAGCCTCATGCTCCCCGCGGCCGTCGAGATCGGGCGGCGCCACGCGTGTCTAACAGGGGCCTGGGCATACATGTACGCCGCGTGCGTGCTCAACGTCGGCAGCACCGGGTACGAGCTGCTCGAGTGGCTGCTCACCCTGGTCGCGGCCCCCGAGCAGGCCGAGACATACAACGGCCAGCAAGGCGACGTGTGGGATGCACACAAGGACGTCGGGCTGTCGGCACTGGGATCGGCCTCAGGAGTCGTGGTGATGGCGATTGTGGGAAGGAAGAAATCTGGCTGAGAGCTGACAGCTGAAAGCCATCCCCCCGCCCCTGTCGCTTACTGTCGTTTCGGCCACTTGCAGTCCCGCTCCGGGCGGCAACAATCTGCGGTCCCCCACCCGCCCCCCACCCGCCCCCCACCCGCCCCCCCATGCCCGCACGACCGCCCCCTCGAACGGAGTCGGCCCATGCACACCACAATGAGACCGCACCCCGCCCACCCCCCTCACCATCACGTCCACCCGGCCCATCACCCCAACTCCGCCGCGGCCATCGCGTGGAAGCAGGAGAACGGCGCCATGCCCCCCGCTCTGTTGGACGATGTCGAGAAGATCTTCGGGGCTGATGTGTTCAGCGAACGCCTTCTCCAGCAGCGCCTGCCCAAGGACGTCTTCCGCCGGCTCATGCGGACCATCAAACTTGGCGAGCGGCTCGACCCGCAGGTCGCCGACGTCGTCGCGGCCGCGATGAAGGACTGGGCCGTCGAGAACGGCGCGACGCACTACACGCACTGGTTCCAGCCGCTGACCGGGCAGACCGCCGAGAAGCACGACTCGTTCATCGTGCCCGACGGGCACGGCGGGGCGATCAGCGAGTTCACGGGCGCGGCCCTCGTGCAGGGCGAGCCCGACGCGTCGAGCTTCCCCTCCGGCGGGCTGCGGACGACGTTCGAAGCCCGCGGCTACACCGCCTGGGACTGCACGAGCCCGGTCTTCCTCAACCGCGGGGAGAACACCGTCACGCTGTGCATCCCCACGGCGTTCGTGTCGTGGACCGGCGAGGCGCTGGACAAGAAGACGCCGCTGCTGCGCTCGATCGAGGCGCTCTCGGAGCAGGCGCTGCGGATCCTGCGGGTCTTCGGCACGGCCGACGGCGTCTCACGCGTCGTGTCCACGCTCGGGGCGGAGCAGGAGTACTTCATCATCGACCGCGGGTATTACTACGGGCGGCCCGACCTGCTCACCTGCGATCGCACGCTCTTCGGGGCCCGCCCGCCCAAGGGCCAGCAGCTCGAGGACCACTACTTCGGGTCGATCCCGTCGCGGGTGCTCTCGTTCATGGCCGAGAGCGAGCGGGAGCTGTACCGGCTCGGCGTGCCCGTCAAGACGCGCCACAACGAGGTGGCGCCCGGGCAGTTCGAGCTGGCTCCGCACTTCGAGCACGCGAACCTGGCGTGCGACCACCAGATGCTGGTGATGGAGACGATGAAGCGCGTCGCCGCCCGCTACGGCCTGCAGTGCATCCTGCACGAGAAGCCCTTCCGCGGGATCAACGGCTCGGGCAAGCACTGCAACTGGTCGATGGCCACGGACACAGGCGTGAACCTGCTCGACCCGCGCGACGACACGCACACGAACATGCAGTTCCTGGTCTTCCTCTGCGCCGTGATGCGCGGCGTGGACCTGCACGCCGACCTGCTCCGGGCAACCGTCGCGGGGGCGAGCAACGACCACCGCCTGGGCGCGAACGAGGCCCCGCCGGCGATCATCTCGATCTTCCTGGGCGACATGCTCACGGACATCGTGACGCAGCTCGAAGCCGGCTCCGCCAGGAGCACGATCAAGGGCGTGAATATGGACCTGGGGGCGCGCTCGCTCCCGCAGATCCCCCGCCACACGGGCGACCGCAACCGCACGTCGCCGTTCGCCTTCACCGGGAACAAGTTCGAGTTCCGTGCCGTCGGCTCGTCGCAGTCCGTCGCCTGGCCGGTGACCGTCCTGAACACGATCGTGGCCGACTCGCTGGACTACGTCGCGACCGAGCTGGAGAAGGCGCTGGGCAAGCCCGGAAAGGACAACCCAGCGAAGCTCCAGTCCGCCGTCGCCGCCCTGCTCCAGAAGCTCGTCAAGGACCACAAGCGCGTGCTCTTCGACGGGGACGGCTACGACACCGCGTGGCACAAGGAGGCGGCGAAGCGCGGCCTCCCGCATGCGCGGACCACGCCCGACGCCCTCGAAGCCCTGCACGCGAAGAAGAACGCCGACCTGTTCAAGAAGTACAAGGTGCTGAGCAAGCAGGAGCTGGAGAGCCGGGCGCACATCTTCGCCGAGAAGTACGTCAAGCAGGTGACGATCGAGGCCGAGACGATGATCGCGATGGCCCGGACGCTCATCCTGCCTGCGGCGATCCGCCAGCGGACGGAGCTGGCCCAGGCCGTGGCCGCGTCGGAATCGGCGGGCGACAAGGCCGCGGACCTGCGCGCGGCGCTCAAGGAGTTCGCCGACCAGAGCGCCAAGTGCCGTGCCGCCACGGCGAAGGTCGAGAAGTCGCTCGAGCACTCCGGCGGGGATCCGCTGGAGCACGCGGCGCACCTTCGCGATCACACCATCCCGTCAATGGTGGCGCTCCGCGAAGCGGCCGACGCGCTCGAGACCCAGACCGCGGCGGACCTGTGGCCGCTGCCGACGTACCGCGAGATGCTGCACATCAAGTAACCGGAGCGATCGCCCATGGGCCACGCCCGATCCGCCCTCACCCGGCGTGAGTTCGTGCAATCTGCCGTCGCCGGCGCGGGCGCGGTCCTCGTCGGTCGCACGGGCCTTGCCGCGCCCGTGGTTCACACCGCGGGCCGATCGGGGCTCGACCCCATCGTGCTCGGATCGGGCGCCCATCAGTACGAGTGCATCCACGACTGGCTCAAGCCGCCACCGGGCGTGATGTGGGGCGACACGCACGGACTGGCCCAGGATTCGGCCGGGCGCATCTACGTGGCCCACACCGTCCACGCCGAGAGCTCGAAGCCGCACGCCGTCGCGGTCTATGGCGAGAACGGCGCGTTCGAGACCGCGTGGGGCGACGAGTTCCGGGGCGGGGCGCACGGGCTGGACGTCCGGACCGAGGCCGGCGGCGAGTTCCTCTATCACTGCGACACGCAACGCCGGTTGGTCGTCAAGACGGACCTCGCTGGCACGGAAGTCTGGCGGGCGGACTGCCCGATGCAGTCCGGCGTCTACGCATCGCGCGACACGTGGTGCCCCACGAACGTCGCGTTCGCGCCCGATGGCGGGCTCTTCGTCGGCGACGGGTACGGGTCCAGCTTCGTCCACCGATACACGGCGGGCGGCGAGTATGTCTCGACCGTCCTCCGGCCCGGCGGCGACAAGGGGCAGGTCGCGTGCCCGCACGGGCTCTGGGTGGACGACCGCGCCGGCACGCCGCGCCTGGCCGTCGCGGACCGCGGCAACCGGCGGATCCAGTACTTCTCGCTCGAGGGCGAGCACCAGGGCTTCGTGACCGCGGGTGTGCGCATGCCGTGCCATTTCAAGACCCGCGACGGGCTGCTGCTCGTGCCGGACCTGGAAAGCGTCGTCACGTTGCTGGACAGGAACGACGCGGTCGTGGCACACCTCGGCGACGGCCACCCCTCAGCCCTCCGCGGCCGCCCGCGCGAGGAGTTCATACCCGGCAAGTTCATTCACCCGCACACGGCGATCTTCCTGCGGACCGGGGACATCCTCGTGGCCGAGTGGGTGCCGATCGGACGGATCACGCTGCTGCGGCGGGCATGAGTATCACCCGCGCAGCCGGACGCGGCCGCGCGACCCGCCGCGGGAGCGATACGCTTCCTCCGGCGGCCCCGTAGCTCAGCGGTACAGAGCAGGCGACTCATAATCGCTTGGTCCCCGGTTCGAATCCGGGCGGGGCCATTGACGCATCCGGACGCAGGGCCCCGCACAGCCCCACCCGGTCGCGCAGGTAGCCAGCCACCCGACGGGGATCGACAATCGCGCCCGCGAGCCCCACGTGCCCGTCGGGACGCAGAAGGTAGTACGACGGGCTCGGGATGCGTGCCCGCACGGACTTCGGCACGTCGCCCCGATCGTCCGGCGCGCGGATCACGCGGATCAGGTCGGCGTGCGCCCCGCCCGCATCGGCCGGCGCATCCTGCCCGAACAGCAGGAGCGTGAACCGAGTGTCGTCGAACCGGGAGAACAAGTCCGGCTCTGATCCGTTCGCGGACGCACGCCCCGGCATCCACGGGAACCGGTCCCCGGGTCGCGGCGCCCCATCGGGAGCGCCCGCGGCATCCGCCGACAGCAGGCTGCGCGGGTAGCGGATACCCGTCTGCGAGATGACGCGGAACGCGAAGCGACGCCCGCACTCGAAGGACATCGCCCGCGCCAGACCCGCGGCATCACCCGCGTGCGGAGCTGCCCGGCCAGCCAGCCGTCCGAAACGAGCACGGAGAACGCGCGGTCCGTGGTCCCGAGCAACCGCTCGGCGACAGGGATCCGCTCCGCCTCATAGGTGTCGAGCAGCGATTCCGCGGCCCGACCGCTCGAGACGAGCGCCAGCTTCCAGGCGAGGTTGTACGCGTCCTGCAGACCGGTGTTCATTCCCTGCGCGCCGACGGGGCTGTGGACGTGGGCCGCGTCCCCGAGCAGGAAGCACCGCCGATCGCGGAACCGGGCCGCGCGCCGGTGGTGGATGCGGTACGTCGAGAACCAGTCGCACCCCGTGAACCGCAGGGCGGGCCCGACCTGCCCGCGGATGTGCGGCGTCACATCGTCAAACCCCACGCCGTCGCGCCCGCGCAGAGGCACCGGCAGGATGCCCACCGCGCGCCAATGGCCCGCGCCGCGCATCGGGAAGAACAGGTGGAACCCGCCGCGCCAGAGGTAGACGTTGAGCTCACCCGGAACCATCGGCCCGATCGCCCGCGCATCCGCGACGAAGAACACGTGCTCGTAGGGGGCGCCGGGGAAATCGATCCCGCAGAGCTGACGCACCGCGCTGCGCGACCCGTCACATCCGGCAAGCCGGTCGGCCTCGACTCGGGCCGTGGCGCCGTCGGGATGGCGGAGCGTGGCGGTGACGCCGTCCGCGTGCTGGTCGATCCCGACGAGCTCGGTGCTCCAGCGGACCACGCCGCCGAGCTCGCGCAGCTTGCCGCCCAGGAGCCGCTCGTTGTCGTCTTGGACGAGAATGAGCAGGAACGGAAAGGGGCTCAGGCCCGTTCCGGCGTTTCCGAGCGGGACGCGGGCCGCCCGCCGCCCGCGCACCCACATGGTCGCGCCGACCGCGCGCGTGCCGAGCTCCAGCGCCTGTTCGGCGATCCCGAGCTTCGAGTAGATCTCCAGCGTGCGGGCTTGCACGCCCAGAGCCTTGGTCCTGACCGACGGCCCGGCGTTCTTGTCGATGACCATCACGCGGACGCCCCGCCGCGCCAGTTGCACGCCGAGCATGAGCCCGGTGGGCCCGGCGCCCACGACCAACACCTGGACACCGTCGGGACCCCTCACCGGTTTCTGTTGCATACCGCACCCGACTTCGCGGCTCCCGCGCCCCACTGGGGGCGTCTGGGCCGGTTTCGTGCGACACTCGCCGGCACGGAGTCTAGGAAAACGGTTGCCCGTTCCGGGGCCGTACCCCCCCCAATGCGCGGCGTGACATACCGTGTCCGAGACCATGAAACCGCACTCACACCAGGCGGCGGCCCGCGCGCCCGACCCCTCCGAGCCCACGACCGGGGCGCCGCGGCGCGCCGACTTCCCGATCGGCGGGATGACGTGCGCCGCGTGCGCGGGGCGGATCGAGAAGCGCCTGGGCCGGCAGCCCGGCGTGTCGGCGGCGCACGTGAACTTCGCCACGAAGATCGCTACGGTGCGGTACGACCCCGCGACCACGGAGCCCGCGACACTTGCTCGGGTCGTCGAGGAGATCGGCTACAGCGCGATCGTGCCGGACTCGAGCGCCACGGGCGGCGGACCGCGCGCTCGCGCCGACCACGGCGAACACGCGGCGCACCTGACGATCGACGAGACCGAGGCCCGGGGGCTCTTGACCAGGACCGTCGTGGGCGCGGTCCTGTCGATTCCCGTGCTGGTAATCGCCATGGCGCACGGGACGGTGGAAGCGTTCAACACACCCTGGATCAACTGGGTTCAACTCGCGCTCACGACGCCGGTGCTGTTCTGGTGCGGCTCGCGGTTCTTCCGGTCCGCGTGGAAAGGGCTACGGCACGGCAGCGCAAACATGGACACGCTGGTCGCCCTGGGCACGGGCGCGGCGTACCTCGCCTCGCTCATTGCGACCGTCCGGCCGGAGTTCATCGCGGGCCTCAGCGGCGCCGCAGCCCACACCGCGACCGCCGACGGCGGGGCGCCCGGCATAGTCCCGGTCTACTACGAGGCCGCGTCGGTCATCATCGTCTTGATCCTGCTGGGCAAGCTCCTCGAGGCGCGTGCGACAGGGCGGACCACGGCCGCGATCACGCGGCTCATCGGCCTGCAACCGCGAACGGCCCGGGTGGTGCGGGGTGGCGCCGAACACGACGTGCCGGTCGAGGGCGTGGCGGTCGGCGACCTGCTGCTGGTGCGCCCGGGCGAGACCGTTCCCGTGGACGGACAGGTCGAGAGCGGGCAATCGGCCGTGGACGAGTCGATGCTGACGGGTGAGAGCCTGCCGGTGGACAAGGGCCTGGGAGAACAGGTCTTCGGCGCGACGATGAACACGACGGGCGTGCTGCGCGTGAGGGCGATCCGCGTGGGCGAGGACACCGCCCTGAGCCGGATCGTGCGGCTCGTCCGCGAGGCCCAGGGGAGCAAGGCTCCTCTCGCGCGGCTGGCCGATCGTGTGAGCGGCGTGTTTGTTCCCGTGGTCATTGTGGTCGCCGCCGTCACGTTCGCGGCGTGGTGGGTCGCCTCACCCGCGGACACTCGCCTGAGTCTGTCGCTCATGACCGCGGTGTCGGTGCTCATCATCGCGTGCCCGTGCGCGCTGGGCCTGGCGACACCGACGGCGATCATGGTCGGGACCGGACGCGGCGCGGAGCGGGGCATCCTCATCCGAAGCGGCGCCGCCCTGGAGGCAGCCCATAGGCTGACGGTCGTGGTCCTGGACAAGACGGGGACGATCACCGAAGGGAAGCCTGCCCTCACGGATTTGAACCTCCCGCCCGGAGCGGTTCTGACGGAGCCGGCCATGCTGTGTGCCGCCGCGTCGGCGGAGAAGAGCAGCGAGCACCCGCTCGCGCGCGCGATCGTGCGTGCCGCGACTGAACGCGGCCTGCCGCTCGCGGAGCCGACCACCTTCCGCGCGTTGATCGGGCGCGGCGTCGAAGCGACCATCGATGGGCACGCCGTACTGGTCGGCACCGCGGCGCTGCTCACCGATCGCGGCGTCGCGGTCACGCTCGCGGCGCGGGCCGCGGAACTGGCGTCGCTGGGGCGGACGCCGATGTTCGTGGCGATCGACGGGCGCGAAGCCGGATTGCTGGGCGTTGCGGACACGATCAAGCCCGGATCGAAGGGGGCGATCGCCCGGCTGCGCGCGATGGGGCTAAGGGTGGTGATGATGACCGGGGACAACCGCCGGACCGCCGACGCGGTGGGCGCCGAGGTGGGCGTCGATCAGGTGTTCGCCGAAGTGCTTCCCGAGGGCAAGGCGGAGCGCGTTGCGGCGCTCCGGGCGGAGGGGCACGTCGTCGGCATGGTCGGCGATGGGATCAACGACGCCCCCGCGCTCGCCGGGGCCGACGTGGGGATCTCTCTCGGCACCGGCACGGATGCGGCCATCGAGTCGTCGGACATCACGCTGATCCGCGGAGACCTGCGGGCCGTCCCGGAAGCGATCGCGCTCTCGCGCGCGACCATGCGAACGATCCGCGGCAACCTCTTCTGGGCGTTCGCCTACAACGTGCTGAGCATCCCGATCGCGGCGGGCGTGCTCTACCCGTTCACCGGGTGGCTTCTTTCGCCCATGATCGCCAGCGCGACGATGGCCTTGAGCAGTGTGAGCGTGGTGCTGAACAGCCTGCGGCTGCGGAGGGCTCGGCTCTGAGGTTCCGCACGTCCCCGGGCCTGCGCCGCCCTTTGCGCGGCCCGGGGCATGACCGCTTCAGGGACAGCCGAGCACGTACTTCGTCTGGAAGCACCCGAAGTCCGCGACGGTGAGCTGCCCGTCGCCGTTGCAGTCCGGGTAGCAGGTCGGGCTTCCCAGGTGGGCGATCCACCCCTCGTACTCGCTCTGCGGGTTCAGCCCGATCCCGGTGATCGTCTTTCCATCCGTCGAGACGCCTGTGGCCGCGAAGAGCGTCCAGCCCGCGACGCTCGTGACGCCGTGTTCGATGATCAGCAGGTCGCGCAGGTCGCGCATGCCGTTGACCTCGTCCCAGATGAACGATAGGCCGGACACCTCCCAGCCATTCGGTCCGCCATACACCAGGCGGCTCGTGCCGACGATCACGCTCCCGTCTGGCGTGCAATCGCACGCGAAACTGTCGCCCGCGACCCCTGGCAGAACACCGAGGCTGGTCCAGCCGGTTCCCTGCTTCCACACCGCGGGCTCGTACCGGTCGTTGCTCCAGCCCCAGCCCACGATGGTGTTGCCGTCGGCCGAGCAGCCCACGGCGGCGGAATCGACCGCCCCTCCGGGCAGATCACCCAAGGGGACCATCCCGGTGCCCTGCGTCCATCGGAACCCCTCGAAACCGTTGTCGGTGCTTTCGTAGCCGACGACCACGGAGCCGTCCGCCGAGCAGTCGTTGGCCCAGCCGTACTGCAGGCCCGAGGTCGCCAGGTGCCCCAAACCCACCATCCCGGTCGCCTGAGTCCATCGAAACGCCTCGGCCGTGGCGATCCCGCTCGCGTTGTAGGTGTAGTCGCCCCGGCCGACGACGACGGAGCCGTCGATCGAGCACGACAAGGCATACGCGGCCGAGTTGGGCACGCCTCCGATGTTGCCCAGCCCGACCATGCCCGTGGCCTGCGTCCAGCGGAACCCCTCGCGGCCGTTGGGCCCCGGCTCGGACCCGACAATGACCGAGCCGTCGTGCGAGGCTCCGTAGGCCTCGCCGTTGCCCGTCGGCGCCCCGCCCGGCAAACTCCCGATCAGAACCACGCCGGTGGCCGAGGTCCACCGCACCGGCTGCTCGGCGCCGCCGGCATCGCTGGCGGTCGCGACAATGGTCGAGCCGTCGCCCGAGAGCGAATACACATAGCTCATCGGTTGACCGCCGGGCAGAAAACCGATGCCTTGGAAACTGGACTGAGCGTGCGCGGCGGACGGGGCGAGGCCGGCCGCGAGGACGAGGGACCACGGGTATATCGGGACTACGCGCATTGCAGTCGCTCCATGAAGGCCGCCCCGGCGGACCACCGTGGTCCACCGTGTGCGTCCTGAGGAGATGGCGCCGTCGGCGCGATGCGCGGTCGCGGATTACCGACTGCGGCAAGAACGGACAGCCGTGACGCTCGCCCTACGGACAGCCCAGGACGTACAGGCCCTGGAAGCACCCGAAGTCCGCGACGGTGAGGGTGCCGCTGCCGTTGCAGTCGGCGTACGGGTCGCCCAGGACGTACTTCCCTTGGAAGCATCCGAAATCGGCAACCGAGAGCGCACCATCGGAGTTGCAGTCGGGATCACAGATCAGCGTCACGTTGACGCGGAGGTAATACGGAAACTTGCTGCCGAAGTTGGCCCACGTCTGACCGGCATCCGACGAGTAGTGATAGTTGCCGAACGTGCCGGGGCCGATCCAGTTGTTGGTGTTGGCGTAGGCCCACTCGTAGTCGGCGGTGTTGGACACGCCCAGGATCAGCGTGAACGCCTGCCCCGGCTCGATGATCACGTCCGCGTCGGGCGTCAGTGTGACCAGCGCGGTGCCCGCGGTCTGGAGCGCCGGCAACGACAGCGTGCTGAGCAGGGCACCGGTCGGATCGTCCCCGTCCCGCAGTTCCGCGACGACGACAGGTCGCCCGGTCGCGGTACCGAGAATCGTCTCGATCGAATCCAGGCGGTAGCGGCGCCCATCGGCGCTGAACGACTGGGCCGCCCACAGATTTCTGGAGCCGTCGTCGAAGATCAGGGTGTTGGCCCGGAGCGGTTCTCGGAGGTTGTCGATCAAGGGCTCGGCTCCCGCGGCCGGCAAGGACGGGCACAGCAACGCAACACTCTGCAGCAGCGAAACGAGGTGGACGTGCGACATGGGAGCATCTCCTGTCAGAGGATGAGCGCCGGCGCCTTCGGGCGCCCGGAACGCGGGGACGGTCGGCGCGGGTGTCGGTGCATGTGCGGCCCCGCCCGCTCGTCGGGGCCACGGTCCTCCCCACGACCAACGCGGAGCGGGGGGACACGACCGGACATGCGTGGTACAAATGAGCGCCCGGGGATCGCTGATATGGAGCCGGCCGAACCCGACAAAGACCTGACCGCGGCGCTGGTCGCGTACTCCAGCGGCGAACCGCGGGCGGTCAACGACCTGCTCCGCCTCGTGTACGAGCGGCTTCACGCCATGGCGGCGGACGAGTTGAAACGCGAAGGCCCCGGGCACACCCTCCAGCCGACCGCGCTCGTGAGCGAGGTCTACCTGCGGCTGGCGGACCAGCGGAACACCGCGTGGCGCAGCCGCGCCCATTTCTTCGCGATCGCGGCGCAAGCCATGCGTCGCGTGCTTCTGGACCACGCGCGGACCCGGCGGAGCGAGAAACGCGGCGGGGGCCGGAGGCGAGTCCCGCTTACGGGAGTCGATCTGCCGACGCCCCGGAGCGGGAGCGCCGGCGCGGCGGAGGTAGACTTGATCGCGCTGGACGACGCCCTCGGGCGCCTCGCGACGGACCACGGGTTGTCGGCGCGGATCGTGGAGATGCGTTTCTTCGCCGGGATGGAGGTTGAGGACATCGCGTCGGTCCTGGACGTGACGGACCGAACCGTGCGGCGGCACTGGGTGTTCGCGAAGGCGTGGCTGGCGCGCGAGCTGGCCCGGCCCGATGGCGCGGCGGAGCGTGATCCATGAGCTCCGAGGAGTTCGGCGACCGGGTGCGCGAGGTCCTCGACTTGGCGCTGGAGCGCCCCGCCCACGAGCGCGAGGCGTTCGTGGCGGGCGTGTGCGGGGCGGATGAGCGGCTGCGGGATGAGGTCGTGTCGCTGCTCCGCGCTCTCCACACCGGCGGCGACGCCCTGGAGCCGCCGCCCGTCCGCGCGGTTCCGGCCGCCGAGCCGCTCACCGGGCTGAAGTTCGGCCCGTACCAGGTCGCGGAGCGCGTCGGCGAGGGCGGAATGGGCGTGGTCTACCGTGCCCAGGACACGCGACTGGGGCGCACGGTAGCGGTCAAGGCGCTGCCCGCGTCGGTCGCGCGGGACACGCACGGGCGCGCACGCTTCGAGCACGAGGCCCGTGTGCTCGCGTCGCTCAACCACCCCCACATCGCCGCGATCTACGGCGTCGAGGACACCGCGCGCGGGCCCGTGATGGTCCTGGAGTTCGTGCCCGGCGAGAGCCTTGCCCGGCGCCTCGGCCACGGGTCGCTGGCGACGGATGAGGCCCTTGCGATCGCGGTCCAGATCGCGCGCGGGCTGGAGGCCGCGCACTCCGCGGGCGTCGTCCACCGCGATCTGAAGCCCGCGAACATCCAGCTGTCGGCCGAGGGCGGCGTCAAGATCCTCGACTTCGGCATCGCCAAACAGGGTGGACCCGCGCCCGCGGCCGGAAGCGATGCCGATCCGATGCTTACGGCTCCGGGCGGCGTCATCGGCACCGCCGGCTACATGAGCCCGGAGCAGGCGCGGGGCAGGCCGGTGGACCGGCGCGCCGATCTGTGGGCGTTCGGCTGCGTGCTCTACGAGATGCTCAGCGGGCGCCGCGCCTTCGAGGGCGACACGACGTCCGACACCGTCGCGGCGGTCTTGCGCGCCGATCCCGACTGGGCGCGGCTGCCGCCGCAGACTCCGCCCGCCGTCGCGCGCCTGCTGCGCCGCTGCCTGCAGAAGGACCCGGACCGGCGGCAGCGCGACGCGGGCGATGCGCGGCTCGAACTCGAGGCCACCGACGCGCCGAGGGCCGCCGCCCCGCAGCGCCCGCGAAGGCGTCTGCTCGCGTGGGGTGCGATCGGCACCGGCGCGATGGCGATCGCGTTCGGCGCCGGCGTGCTGCTCGGGCGCGATCGCCCCGCCCCGACAGGCCCCGGCGCGAACCCGGTGCGGTTCGCGATCGATCTCCCCCCCACGGCCCCGCTGTCCTTCGCGGTCGGCGGGAACACGGCCGTGTCGCCCGACGGCCGGACTCTGGTGTACTCGGCGGGCCCGGCCGACCGCTCGATCCTCTACCTTCGCTCCCTGGACAGCGTTGAAGCGGCCGCGATTGCGGGGACGGAGGGGGCGGTCACACCGTTCTTCAGCCCTGACGGCCGGTCAATCGGGTTTGTGGCGGGGGAAGCCCTGAAGAGCATCCCGGTCGCCGGCGGTGCTCCGGGGGTCATCGCAACGGGGGTGGGCGCAAACGGCTGCTCGTGGGGCCCGGACGGGAGGATCGTCTTCACCCCCGTCGACGAGTTGGGCCTTCGTCGCATCGCATCTAGCGGCGGTGAGCCGGAGCAGCTGCTGGCCCCGCGTGACGCCGCACAAAAACTGCGCGGCTGTGCGCACCCGGACGTTCTGCCCGGAGGCAACGCTGTCCTGTACACCGGGTTCCGGCTTCAAGGCGATCGATACGAGGTCTGCATCGAGGCGCTGCTCGCCGACCCGGGCGGGACCCACCCGCGCACGTTCAGCGAGCAGCGCGTCATCGTGCCGTCGGCCGCGTGCGGCAGGTTCCTCGCGCCCGATCGTCTGCTCTTCTGGCAGGCCGGCGCTCTGATGATCGCTCCGTTCGACGCCGAGTCAGTGCGCGTCACCGGCGATGCCTCTGTCGTCGTGCGGCCGGTCGCCGGCGGTGAGGTGAACCCGATGCCCCGGTTTGCCGTCGGCGGTGGGGCGGGCGGGCATGGAGTACTCGCCTGGCTGCCAGGGAACGTGACGTACGACCTGGCGCGCCTCGCCTGGTTCGACCTCGACGGCACGTCCACGATCGTGACCGAGGGGGGCCCCTCGATCGACGGCCCGCGGCTGTCCCCTGACGGGACAAGGGTGGCGGTGATGATCGGCGCGTCCGGGGGGGACGTGTGGGTCCACGACCTGGCGCGCTCGACAAGGATCCGCCTGACGACCGGCGATTGCCGCGTGCATGGGATCTGGACGCACGACGGGCGCCGCATCGTGTGCACCAACGGCCAGCCCGGGCAATCCAACCGGCTGGAGTCGATGGCGGCCGACGGGACGGGTGCCTCCGATACGCTGCTCGAGGTGCCGGAGGGGACCGTGATATACGCGACCGACGCCATTCCGGACGGCCGCTCGGTGCTGCTCACGCTCCAGGCGTCCCCGTCGGAGCCGCTGGATGTCTTCGTGTTCGACACGGCGTCGCGCGCGGCGCCGCACCGGTTGCTGCCGCAGGGACCGTCCCGGTACGGCGCCCGCATCTCACCCGACGGCGACATGATCGCCTATACCTCCGAAGAGACGGGCAATACCGAGGTGTACCTCCACCGGTACCCGGCGCTCGGACCCAAGATCTGCGTGACCACCGATGGGGGCTACCGCCCGGTCTGGTCCCGGGACGGAAAGCAGCTGTTCTTCCGCTACCTGAACCGCCTGTCGGTGGTGGACGTGGACGCGCCGGCCGAGGCGCAGGGGCCGATCTCGGTGTCCGGCCCGCGCGTGCTCTTCGAGCATCTCCCCGACGCCCGCTACGAAGTCTCCGCCGACGGCCGGCGATTCCTGATGGCCCGGCCCTCCGGGGACTGGGGGCCGCAGACCCGGATCAACATCGCGACGGGATGGACGCCCCCCTAATCGGCACGCACCGCGCCCGACCGCTCACGGACACCCGAGCACGTACTTGCCCTGGAAGCACCCGAAGTCAGCAACGCTGAGGGCGCCGCTCCCGTTGCAGTCGGCGTAGAGGTCGCCGAGGACGTACGTGCTCTGGAAGCACCCGAAGTCGGCGACGGTGAGGGTGCCGCTTACATTGCAGTCGGCGTAGCACACCGGCTCCGGCGGGAAGTACGCGACCCAGCCCTCGAACGCACCGGTCGGATTCCGGCCCGTGCCCGCGATCGTGCGTCCGTCCGCCGACACTGCGCGAGCTTCTTGCAGGTCCCATCCCTCTGTGGTCGCACCGGCGGCGCTAAGCACCGCCTCCAGATCGCGCATGCCGTTGACGGCGTCCCAGATGAACGCGCGCCCGGCGCTCCCGCACCCGAAGATCCCGCACGGCGGCAACTGGTCCACGCTCGCCCGGCCGACGATGACTGAGCCGTCCGCCGACACGCCGAAGGCGATGCTGTCGAATCCGCCGCCGGGCAGATCACCGAGCCCGACGAGCCCGGATGATTCAGTCCAACGGAACGCCTCGTTGGCGTTGATGGACACGGCGGTGCGGCTCTGGCCGACGATGACGGCGCCGTCAGCGCTCGCGGCGGTCGCCTGGCTGAACTGCACGCCGCCCGCGGCGACGGGCAGGAACCCAAGCCCGACCATGCCGGTCGCCTCGCGCCACATGAAGGACTCCTGCGTCTGCGCCCCGGAGAGCGAAAGACCGACGATCGTTGAGCCGTCCGCGGAGATGCCGTACCCGTAGCTCGCGAAGGGGCCGCCCGGGAGGTCGCCCAGGCCGGTCATGCCGCCCGTGGCCACTTCGTACCGGAACGCCTCGGTGCCCTCGACGGACTCGCCGATGCACGCCACGACCGCGCCGTCGGCGGACACGGCGCGGGCGTAGGAGCGCGGGACTCCCGACGAGCCGCCGGGCAGGTCGCCGACGAGGTATGCGCCGGTGGACGGCGTCCAGATGAATGCCTGAACGCCCAGCGTGCTGAAGAAGCCGAAATCGGCGAACCCCGCGATGACGCCGCCGCTGAATGACGCGGCCTGGGCCCGCACGCTCTCGCCCGCCGGGTTCTGGTACACGGCCTCGAGCCCCGCGCCGGTCCACCGGAACGCGCCGAAAACCTGGCTGAACCCGGAGCCGCCGACAATGCTCGCGCCGACCACGGTCTGACCGTCGCCGCTCAGGCCGAGCACCTCGCTGTACTCGCCGCCGCCCTTGAGGTCGCCGACGCCCGTGAATGTCGCCTGACCCATCGCGGGCGCGACCGCCGCCGCCAGGAACAGGCCGGGGAGAACCCGACGCATCGTGGGTGATCTCATCGCCTCAGAATAACACACCGCCGAAGCAACGGAATCCCTTCCTCCCGGCGAAAGCACCCGTGCCTACGGGCAGCCGAGCACGTACTTGCCCTGGAAGCACCCGAAGTCGGCGACGCTGAGGACTCCGCTCCCGTTGCAGTCGGCGTAGAGGTCGCCGAGGACGTACTTGCCCTGGAAGCACCCGAAGTCGGCGACGCTCAGACTGCCGCTGTTGTTGCAGTCGGGGTAGCACGGCGGCGGGCCGCCGGCGCCGCCGAGGAACCCACCGGCGAGGCTGAAGCCGCCGCCGGCGGCGGCGCCCGCGTCGGGCTGGCCGATCGAGCCGATCAGCTCGAAGCCGCCACCGGTGGAGACGCCCCCGCCGCCGTCGATGGTGTTCCAGGTGAGGTCGAGGCTGGGGCCCATCTGGGCCGCGGCGGAGGAGGCGAGCGCCAGTACACCTGCGATCGCGATGATTCGGTTCACGGGATTCCCTTTCCGGATGTCGTGAGTGGCTGCCCGTAGAGCTCGGGGTGCTGGTACGCGCCGCGCTCCAGGCCCTGCTTGTCGACTTCGACCGGCGCGCCGCGCTGGCGCACCCAGGCGTCGTTGCGGACGGCCTCGACGCGCCAACAGACGTCGCCGCCGGGGACGCCGCCGGCGATGCGGAACGCGCAGATCGGGGCCGGCTCGCCGGGGCGGGCCGCGGCGCCTGCGGCCAGATCGCCGGTGCTGATCCTCCGCGCGACGTGGAGGAGGGGCATCGGTGCGCCCACCGCTGTGAGCTGGTAACTGGGATCGGTGTTGATGCGGGCGAAGTACGCCGGCAGCTCGACGACGGCAGCGCCCGTGGAGTCGAGCGTCACCGTGCCCCGGTAGAAGTTGATCACCTCCGGGCTTTCGGCCGAGTAGTGAATGAGGTACCGGCGGGTCGGGTCTTCGGGATGGTCGATGCGAAAGGCCTTGGTGCCGCTGGCGCCCGAGTTGCCCTCCGAGTACACGCCGTAGCCCGCGGCGCTGAGCGCCTGGCCGTGCACGCCGTAGGTGGTCCCCGTCGCTGCGGCGGCGACGCCCTGGACACCCTTGCCCTCCGTGCTCGCGGTCGAACCGCTGGTGCCGACGGCCGGCCCGCTGCCCGCGGTCGAAACGCCCTGCACCCCTGCGCCCGATGCGCTCGCGCTCGACCCGCTCACGCCGACGGCGGCACCGGTCCCCGCGGTTGAGACGCCCTGGACTCCCGCGCCGGACGGACTCGCGGACGAGCCGCTGACGCCCACGGCGGGCCCGCTCCCGGCGGTCGACACGCCCTGTACGCCCGCGCCGTTGCTGCTCGCGGAGGTGCCTCGGACGCCAGCGGTCGAACCGCTCCCGGCGGTCGCCGCGCCCTGGACACCCGCCCCGCCCGTGCTGGCGGTCGAGCCGCTGACGGCGACGGTCGCGCCGCTGACGGCGGTCGCGACGCCCTGGATCGCCGTGCCGGACGTGCTGTTCGTGCGTCCGTGGATGCCGACGGTAGTGCCCGTGGCGGCGAGGGCCTCGGCGTAGATGCCATACCCCCCGGAGCTCGAGTTGAAGAAGATCCCGCCGTACGTCGTGCCGGTGGCGGCCAGGGCCGCGCCGCGCACGCCGCGCCCGGATGTGCTCAGCGTCTCGAACGAACCGCCGAAGTTGATGCCCGAGTCGGCGTTGGCCGCGCCGTACACGCCGCGCCCCGAGGCGCTGTCGCTCGAGAAGTGACCGCCGTAGTTGATCCCCAGGGGAGAGTGGGCCGCGCCGACGACACCCATGCCCGCGTCGCTCTCGCTGATGAAGCGGCCTCCGATCGCCCCGCCGTTCGGAGCGAACGCGGTGCCGGCGACGCCGATGCCCGTGTCGCTCTCGTTCTGGAAGTACCCGCCGTAGTTGTCGCCGCTCGTGGCCGTGGCCCAGCCGTAGACGCCCGCGCCCAGCGGCGCCGCGATCTCGAATCGCCCGCCGTACGTACCCGCGAAGGGCGAGGTCGAGGTCGCGACTCCCAGGACGCCGGTGCCACTCGTGCTCGCCGACAAGCCGACGACGCCGGAGGTCGTGCCCGAGGCCGCGGAGGAGATGCCGCGCACTCCCGCGGCGCCCGCGCCTGTGGCCGTGTTCTCACCGCGGATAACCGCGAGCGAGTTCGAGCCGGTCAGGTTCAGGGGCGCGGCGACGACGCCTGGCGGGCCCTGCGGTCCTTCCGGACCGGCGGCCCCTGTGGGGCCCTGAGGGCCTGTTGCGCCGACCAGTCCCTGCGGGCCGATCGGGCCCACGGGCCCCTGGATTCCTGCGGGACCCTGCGGACCGGTCGGCCCGGTTGCTCCCGTTGTGCCCGCGGGCCCTTGCGGTCCCGCGGGCCCCTGATTGCCCGTGAGCGCGTACTGGGCCACGGGGGTCGCGCTGATCTTCTGGCGCGGCGACAGCGTCACGAACGAGCCCGAGCCCGCGGGGCTGCGCACGTCGATCTCGAGGAATCGCGCGTCCGATCCGAACGCACCGGCGCCGAAATCGACCGCCGCGCCGAAGCGGCCGGCGGTGAGCGACACGCTGTTGAGGACCTGCTCGGGGCCGATCTGCCCGCCGCCGGCGGAGGCGTCGTACAGCCGGAACCGTGCGTCGATCGAGCCTTGGACGGGCATGCCGCCGGATCGGAGCTCGCCCTGGTAGTTGAACGCGGTGCCGACGGTGGGTTGAGCGAGAGAAGTGGATCCGAGCGCGAACGTTGCCACCCACGCTCCAACGACGAGTCTGACGATGCAGGTGCGCATTGTGCCCTTCCCCGTGAGTTACGGCAGCGGCGTGGCGATCGTGTACGTGACGCGCACGCCGTCCAGGGTCTGGTCGAGGCCCTGCTTGTTCCACTGCACGTAGGCGTAATACGCGAAGACGTCGTTGTCGATGGTCGCTGAGGCAATGCTCGAATCGGTCAGGATCTGGCCTCCTCCCGACCCCGTGCTCGTCACCGATGCCATCGTGGTGAGCCCGCTGTTGAACGAATCCAGGTTGCGGCGCACCAGCGTCACCGTGATGTTCTGAGCGGGGGCGCCATCGAAGACGGTGGCGCGGAACTGCGTCACCACGGCCCCGTCGGGCAGGTTGACCGCGGCGGCGGCCCGGATCGTGGTCCCGTCCAGTGCGAAGACCGGGGCATTGACATAGGGGCCCGCGGACGACCCCATGTCGATCTCGGTGCCGGGGTCGGGCACAAAGCCCGCCCCGTTGATGCTGAGCGTCCGGGTCGTGACGGGGATCGTGATGCCGTCCTCGAAGTGCGCCGCCCCACCGACCACGTGCAGGCGCGCCGTTGGGAAGTTGGTGCCGATGCCCACTTCGCCCGTGCCTCGGATGATCATGCGGTTGATGTTGCCGCTGGTCCTGAACTGCATTGACTGCGGCGCCAGAGAAAGCGCGTTGTACACGATGCCCCCGTCCTCGGCGTCGGCGGGCGAGCCGAAGTGCACGCCGCTGGCGCTCGCCGCGGGCGTCAAGAGGTAGACGAAGGCGTGGTCATTCCGCTCGAACGCCGCGATCGCGTTCGTGCCTGCAGAGATGGTCCCGGCTGAACCGTCCAGCACGTGCAGGGACGCTTCGGGTCCGGTGGTGCCGATGCCGACATCACCGACATCGGTAACCACCATCTTCGTGACATTGCCATTCGTACGGAACTGCAGTCCATTGGGCGTCGCGGGGGTGTCCCAGATGATCGCGCCCGCCGCGTTGCCCAGTGTGGGCTGGCCGAACAGCACGCCGCTCTCATTCGCGTCGGGCGAGAGAATGTTCAGATAGTTGTTGCCGCTGCGCTCGACAACCAATCCGGCGTTGCTCTGGGCGGTGATGGTGCCGGCCGATCCTTCGAATACGTGCAGCGGCACTTCGGGTGTGGTCGTTCCGATGCCGACGCTGCCCTGGGTGTACACCGCGTTGAGCCCGCTGAGCGTGAAGGGCGAGACGCCGGTCGGTCCCGGCGAGCCCGGGGGCCCCACGGGCCCGGTCGGACCGATGGGGCCCGTCGGCCCGGTTGGTCCTGCGGACCCCGTCGCGCCAGTTGTCCCCTGGGGCCCTACCGGTCCGCCGGGCCCCGTCGAGCCCTGCGGGCCCTGGGGCCCCGTGGGGCCCTGTGGGCCGGGGTTCCCCGCCAATGCGAACTGGGCGACGGGTGCCGCGCTGATCCGCTGGCGCGGTGACAACGTGACGAACGAGCCCGAGCCGGCGGGGCTGCGGATATCAATCTCCAGGAACCGCGCATCCTGGCTGAACGCGCCCGCGCCGAAGTCGGGCGCCACGCCGAACCGCCCCGCGGTCAGCGCCACGCTGTTGATCGTCTGCTCGGTTCCGATCTGGATCCCGGCCGTGGGCGCGTCGAAGAGGCGCAATCGCAGGTCGATGGATCCCTGGACCGGCTGGCCCGCGGATCGCAGCTCGCCCTGATAGGTGAACGACGTGCCCACGGGGCTCTGCGCGAGTGCCTCGGCGGCCAACGCGGCCGCGACCGCGATGCAGGGAGCGAGGTGAGTGAATCGGAGATGCCGGGTCATGGGAGACTCCTTCGCGCGGCCGTCATCCGTCCGGCGCGTCAGGGGGGACTAGCGCCGGGGAGCGCCCGCTTGGACGCGAGACTCGATTCCGATTCGATGATCGCCGCGATCCCACGACCGGAGATTCCGTGGCGGCTGATATGCTGGTCCGCTGCACCAAGGAGCCGGCGTGGCGACGGACCGGGGCGACATCACGCAGGCGACACAGGTCACGCTGCTGTCGCGGGTTCGCGATCCCGGCGACGCGGCGGCGTGGTCGGAGTTCGAGTCCCGGTACCGGCCGCTGCTCGTGCGATTCTGCCGTCGCCAGGGCCTGCAGCAGGCGGACGCCGAGGACGTCTGTCAGATCATCCTGGGGAATCTGGTCAAGGCGCTGCCGAAGTTCGTCTACGACCCCGGTCGCGGTCGGTTCCGGGATTACCTGTTCCGGTGCGCCCGCAACGCCATCACAAACTGGTCGGCGCGTCCACGCGGCCGGGAAGTGGCGCTAGACACCAGTGTGGAGGCGGCTTTGGCTCCGGCGGAGGGGACCGGAGGCGGCGCCGCCAGTCCGGAGGCCGCCCGCGCCTGGGAGGAAGAGTGGATCGCGCACCACTACCGCCTGGCGATGCGCACCATCCGCGAGTCCTTCGAGGTCCGGAGCGTGGAACTGTTCGATCGGAGCGTCGCGGGCGAGACCGTGGCGTCGCTGGCAGCGGCGTACGGCATGTCGGACCAGGCGGTGCACAAGGTCCGTCAGCGCATCAAGGCCCGGATGGAGGAGCTGATCGCGCAGCAGATCGCCGAGGAGGACGACACCGGTGCTGCTGGATGAGGGTCAAGCCGTGAGCCGGATCGACGACCCCGCCCTCCGCTCGGCCTTCGGGTTCGACCGGGCCGAGGAGGACTGGCTGTCCATCGTGCGTTCGACCTCCGGCGGCCCGGGCTTGGGCCGGCTGGGGCCTTACGAACTGCTGGCCGAGGCGGGGCACGGCGCGCAGGGCAGTGTCTACAAAGCGGTTCAGCCGGGCACCGGCCGCTTCGTCGCGATCAAGCGCCTCGGGGCGGGGCGGTTCGCCAGCCCGGGGATGCGCGCCCGCTTCGAGCGCGAGGTCCGGTCGCTGGCCACGCTGAGTCACCCCGGGGTGGTGACCGTGTTCGGCACGGAGGAGATCGAAGGGCAGCGCGCCCTGCTCATGGAATGGATCGACGGCGTGCCGATCGACGCGTGGGCCCGCGGGCGGCCGGTCGCCGACGCGCTGGCCGTCTTCGTCCAGGTATGCGACGCGGTCCAGCACGCGCACCAGCGCGGCGTGATCCACCGCGACCTGAAGCCGTCGAACATCCTCGTGGACGCAGGGGGCAAACCCCGGGTGCTCGACTTCGGGCTCGCGAAACTTCTGGACGACGGGTCGAACGGCGAGACCCCGGCCCATGCCACGCGGTCGTCCGCGTTTCTGGGCACACCCGTGTACGCCGCCCCGGAGCAGATCGGTGGGGGCGGTGCCGGGGGCGGGGTCGATACTCGATCGGACGTGTATTCGCTGGGCGTTGTGCTCTACCAGGTGCTGTGCGACCGGCTGCCGTTCGAGCCGTCGGGCGATCTGGCGGCCCTCTTCGAGACGATCCGGCGCGGCGACCCGGCGTGCCCATCGTCGCGCACGCCGCGTGCCGACGCCGAGCTCGACGCGATCGTGCTCAAGGCCATGGCGCCGGAGCCGGAGTCGCGGTACCGGTCCGCGGATGCGCTGGCCGACGACGCACGCCGCTACCTCGCCGGCGAAACCGTCCACGCCCACCCGCCTCGCGCCGCGTATCGGTTCCGCAAGCTGGTGCGCCGGCACCGCGCGGCGGCGGCGGCGGTCGCGGCGGCGCTCGTGCTCACGCTCGCGTTCGGCGTCGTGGTGACGACACTCGCCGTGAACCTGAACCGGGAGCGGAGCGACCTGAAGCAATCCCTTGCGCGGGAGCACGATGCGCTGGTCCAGGCCGAGGCGGCCCGGGTGGAGGAGGCCCGCGCGCGCCGGGCCGCTGACGCATCGGCCGAAGAAGCGACGAAGGCCTCGGTGCTCGCGCAGCAGGAATCGCGTCGGCACGAATCGGCCGCGCAGTTCCTGCGGCGCACCATCCAGGCCGCCGGGAGCGCGCACGAATCCGGGCCCGACGTCGCGGAGGTGCTGGCGCGCGCCGTCGCCGACATGGACGCGGGAAGGCTGAAGGACCAGCCCGAGGTCGAGGTGGATCTGCGCCGGACGATCGCGCTGTCCCATCGGGCGATGGGGCGCTACCGCGAGGCCGAGGAGCAGGTGCGCCGCTCGCTGGCGCTGGCCGAGGCGACGGCCGGTCCGGAGAGCGTCGGGGCGCAGGGCGCGCTCAACATCCTCGGCGGGGTGCTCGAGATGCAGGGCCGGCTCGCCGAGGCCGAGCAATGCCACCGCCGGAACCTGGCGATCTGGGAGCGGCGGTACGGCGTCGGGCATATGAACACGATCGCGTCGTTGGGCAACCTGGCGAACGTGCTCGACAACGAGGGCCGCTTCGGCGAGGCGGAGTCGCTATACGTCCGGGCCCGCGACATCGTCATCCGCGAGCGGGGAGAGGCCAGCCCGCACCTGGCCGCGCTGTACCGCGACATCGCGCTGGAGCAGATCGAGCAGGAGCGGTTCGCGGAGGCCGAGCCGAACATCCGGCGGTCCCTGGAGTTGTTCAACGCCGGCGGATCATCCAATCCCTACGCGATCCTCCGGGCGCGTCGCAACCTGGCTCGCGTCTTGCTCGGCACGGGTCGCCTCGACGAGGGCGAGGCCTTGCTGCGTGACGTGCTCGACGAGTGGGGCACCACGTACGGCAGGACCCACCCCGAGGTCGCGTTCGAGACGACGCGCCTCGCGGGCGTGCTCGCCCTTCGCGGGAAGACCGACGAGGCGGTGGCGCTGTTCGAAGAGTCGGTGCGTGTGATCGACGTGCGCGTCGGACCGACGCATATGTGGGCCACGCAGGCGCGGATCGGGCTGGGCCGGACCCTCGCGGGGGCGGCGGAATCGGCCCGGGCGGAGTCGGTCCTCCGCGATGCCGCGGCCCACGCCGCCGCGGGGGCCACGGGCACGGAGCGCTATGTCGTCGAAGCGGCCATGACGCTGGGGGAGTGCCTTCTCGCTCAGGGCAGGACCGAAGACGCGGCACGAGTCGCTGGCGAGGCGATCGCTCTGCTTTCCGAACGGCCCCCACCCGGCGAAAGCCTCACGGCCGTTTGTCGTGCCGCGCTCGACGACCTCGCGGCGCGGTGCATACCGCCTCGGTAAGCACCCTTCGGCGTCGCCTACCCGCGCGCCGGCCACGGGCAGCCGACCACGAACTTCGTTGTGAAGCAGCCGAAGTCCGCGAGGGTGAGTGCCCCACACACCGATCGCTCGACGGTATTGTGTTGCCGCGGTCCGGCCCGCCTCGACGAGGCGGGTCACATGGGTTTGCGAGGAGGAGTCCGAGGATGATCCGCACCCTGCCCATCGTCACGGTCGCGGCGCTCCTGGGCGCGCACGCCGTCCCCGCGTTCGGACAATCGCTCGACGGCCTGACTCGGGTCCGTGATGCGACCTCCGCACGGGCCTCGTCCGCGCACGCCGAGGCATGGTCCAACGGCGACAACCGCTGGATCAAGCCGGGTGAAGTGTTCACCATGGCGGACCTCAAGGGGGCGGGTGTCATCCGGCACATCTGGCTGACGTTCCCCGAGTCCGCGCCCTCGTGGATCGCGAAGGAAGGCTCGGCCGCGCCGGATGAGATCGTGGTGCGGATGTACTGGGACGGGCACGACCAGCCCGCGGTAGAATCACCGCTCGGTGACTTCTTCGGCGCGGGGTTCGGGCGGCGAGCGGAGATCAACTCGACGCCCGTGCAGGTTCAGGGTGCGGGCGGCGACTCGTACAACTGCTTCTGGCCCATGCCGTTCTTCTCCGGCGCGCGGATCACGATCACCAACGAGAGCTCCCGCCCGTTCGCGGCGTTCTACTACCACGTGGACTACACGCGCGAGGCGAGCCTGCCGGATGACACGGCGTACTTCTGCGCCCAGTACCGGCAGGAGTTCCCCAACGAATCGGGGAAGGACTACCTGGTCGCGGACATCGAGGCGCCCGCTGTCGGGGGCCCGAGCGGGACCAAGCCCGGCGGCGGGCACTACGTCGGGACGGTGCTGAGCGTGCGTTCGCGCAGCCCGCAGTGGTTCGGCGAGGGGGACGACAAGTTCTTCATCGACGGGGACCCGCCGGCCAAACCCTCCATCTGGGGCACGGGCACCGAGGACTACGTGCTCAACGCCTGGGGAATGGAGCGGGCCACGTTTCCGACCTTCGGCGTTACATGGCTCAACGGTGAGTGGCTCGGCGACCTGGGGAACGCCGGCACGATGTACCGCTGGCACCTGGACGACCCGGTGCGGTTCACCAGGTCCCTGCGGTTCGAACTCGAACACAAGGGGTGGATGTCCGCCGACGAGACCACCACCGGCAAGGTCGAGGGGCACGTGGAGCGCAACGACGACTTCGCGACGGTCGCGTTCTGGTACCAGCGCGGCCAGCCGAAGCGGTTCACGACGCTCCCGCCGCTGAAGGACCGCAAGCTGCCGTCGATCGATATGGTGGTCGAAGGGAAGCAGCTTTTTGAAACGGCGCGGTCGGAGGGCGGAAGCACGTCCCTTCAGCCCGGCGGGTTCTGGACCGGCGAGGGGCAGCTCTTCTTCGATGGCCAGCGGGTCGGATCCTGGGTCGAGTTCTCGTTCGATGCCGAGAAGGCGGAACGACGTCGGCTCGTGCTGCCGGTCACGCACTCGTACGACTTCGGTGTGTACCGCGTGCTGCTCGACGGTCAGCCGGTGGCGGAGCTCAACAACGGCGAGCCGATCGACTTCTACTCGCCGCGGATCGAGGTGCGCGAGTACTCGCTCGGCGACCTGCACCCGACGCCGGGCGCGCACACGATCCGGCTCGAGTGCGTCGGGGTGAACCCGAACTCGAAGGGGTGCAAGCTCGGTGTGGACTGCGTGCGGCTGCGCGAGCGGTACGCGGGGAAGCGGGCACCGTTGAAGCCGGCGAAGTAGAAGGAATCAGACACCCGCCGCGGTGAGTGCACAAGGGTGGGTCGTCAGACCGGAATCAGGTGTGAGCCGTCGAGGCGCGGCGGCAGGTCGTCCAACGGCGTCGCGCGCTCGATCGTAAACTCCCCCACTACGGTGCGGCGCAGGGCGACGAGCATCCCGCCGACGCCGAGCGATGCGCCGAGGTCGCGGGCGAGCGAGCGGATGTACGTCCCCTTGCCGCAGCGGATGTCGAGCCGCACGACCGGCCAGTCGTACGCGAGCACATCGATCGAATGGACGACGACCGGCCGCTCGGGGAGGTCCACCGGCTTGCCCTTGCGGGCGAGCTTGTAAGCACGCCGGCCGTCCACCCAGATCGCCGAGTACGACGGCGGACGCTGGGCGATTGTCCCCACGAACCCGCGGCACGCGGCCTCGACCTGTTCGCGCGTCGGCGGGCCGGACGGCGGGAGCGGGGCGGTTGTGAGATGACCCTCCAGGTCGTCGGTGGTGCTGGTGCGCGAGAGGTCCACCTCGGCGAGATACCGCTTCTCGCCGGCCATGACAGTGTCGCAGAGCTTTGTCGCGCGTCCGATGAGCACCACCACGACACCCGTCGCCAGCGGGTCGAGAGTCCCGCCGTGCCCGACCTTGATCGACTTGGGAAACCCCGCCTCGATCAGCCGCCGCTTGACGCCGCGGCAAACGTCCATCGACGAAGCCCGCAGGGGCTTGTCGACGACGAGGAGGCCGGAAAGAGGAGTTGTTTCGGTGGTCATCGGTCAGCCTCGACAATCACCAGAGCGACCGGATCTCCCTTCGTGTAGTTGAACCCGAGGAACCCCAGTGAACGAGGATCGGACTTGAGCGATCGTAACCCGGGTGTGACCTGCGACACCGCGCGCGAAACGACAGCGAGTCCCGTGGGGTGATGCACAAACCATGCGGTCAGGTCCCGTTCCTCGATCCGCTCCACGCGCCCCCGCAGCGCAAAGAGCAGGCTGTCCTCGTGATACCCGACCGCGGCTACCGGACGAACTCCCGCCGGGTCGATGGTCCGAACCCGCTGCCCCACGCGATCGCTGGTCCATAGCCAAGAGAATCCCGGGAAGGCCAGGCCGATCGTCGACCATGCCACCGAGAGGATTGACACGAGCAGTCCCGCGAGCTGCGCCCGTGCGTGATGACCACGAAGGAGGAGCCTCCCTGCAAGAAACAGGTATGCCGCCGCCGCGATCGTGGGCAGCACAGCCAGATACACGCGCTGACCGTGCTCTGTGAGTTCGTAGTCGCCGGCCTGTTCGGTCGCGAAGCGGACAAGTGGCCACAGCAACACGAGAACCGCACCGATGGCGATCCAAGCGACGAATCCGATCCGGAATGTACGAGGAACTGCAATCATCCGCGCGTCCATTGCGAGCACCGCGCGCGCTGAGAGCAGCGCGATCGCCGGGTACATCGGGAGCGTGTAATGCGGCAGCTTCGTCCAGATCAGTTCGAAAACGATCCATGCGGGGATGATCCAACACAGGCAGAAGAGGTACGGCGCGTGGCCGGCGTTCAGAGATCGCAGCCGCGCGAGCCAGCCGCCGGTCTCGCCGGTTGCGCGTACCAGTCCCTGCCGGAACGCGAGCGCGATCCCGGCGGCGGTCATGAGCGAGCCGGGCCAGAAGAGAACCGCGAGGACGAGCGTGTGGCAGCCCGGGGGGCCCCAGTGGCCTTCGCGCGAGGAGGCGACGCGGCCCAGAGTTTCGTCGGCGACGGTTAGCATGTACGCGAGCCAGCCGACGCGCGCGCCAACAAGGTAGACCCACGGCGCGACGACGGCGGCGACGATGACGAGGCCGAGGTACGGGCGCAGGGCGAGAAGCCAGCGCCAGCGGCGCGAGATCAGGCACAAGAAAAGCACCGTCAGCGCCGTAATCAGCGGGGTGATCGGGCCCTTGGTCAGGATCGCGAGGGACAGGGTGAGCCAAAACGTGATCGCCCAGCCGAGGTCGGACGAACGAGCACTCGCACTCTCGGGTGCAGAGGGCAGAGAGGTACCCGAGGCTTCGTTCGAAGACTCGCTCAGCCTCGGCGTCCGGAGGCTGTAGACTCGCCACAGCGCCAGCATCGCCGCCGTGTTCAGCGCGAGCAGGACCATGTCGGCACGCGCCTGGCGGGCTTCCCACGCCACGAGCGGGCAGCACGCGAGCAGCGCGGCCGCGAGCCGCCCGGTGCGGGAATCGAACATCGACGTGCCGAGCCGCCACGTGAGCAGCACCGCGGCGATCGCCGCCAGCAGCGACGGCACGCGGTACATCCAGATGGAATCCAGCAGGGGGCGCCCGGCCGTGAACACCGCGGCTGACGCGGCCTGGAGCCAGTAGCTCAGCGGCGGCTTGTTCAGCCGGTCGCGCCCCTGCAGTTTGGGGATGACCAGGCCGCCCGAGTGCAGCGCGGAGTCGCGCATCGCGGGTGGGAGGGCGACGGACTCGAACATCTGGCGGCTGGCCTGGGCGAAGCGCGATTCGTCGCGGTCCACGGGCGGGAGCGAGAAGAACCCGGGCAGGTAGACTACGAGGCACAGGGCGACCAGCCCGGCCGCGCCAAGCCAGCCCGAAGGCCGAATGGACGGGCGGACGCCGCTTCTTCCACCCGCGCGGGCCGAACCCGCACTCGGCACCCGCCTCCGAGACCCCGGCATGTCGATGTCCGACGTTCCCACCGCCCGCGACTATAACCGGGGGTCCGCCGCGCCGGTCCGGCAGGCGTGGGTGGCTCCGGCGCTTCTCGGGATCGTCGGGGTTCTCGTGCTGCTGCCGTTCGACGGGGCGGTGTCGCGGATCGCGGGTCGCGTGAACGCCAAGGTCTGGGGCGATACGGCGCGGGTCCTGGAGTGGCTCGGGGACTACGGCCAGGGGATGTGGATCGTCCTGATCGCCGTCGTGGTCTGGCGGCTCGATCCCGCGCGGCGGCGCACGCTGGTGCGCTGGCTGTTGGCCGTGGCGCTCGCGTTCGTGCTCGTGAACCTGACGAAGATGCTCGTCGGGCGGCCGCGCCCCAAGTTCGACGAACCGGGGCTGTTCCTCGGCCCGTTCGGCGCGTATCCGCTGGGTCCCGGACGTGGCGTGTGCTATCCCTGGGAGTTCTGGCGCGCGTACTCGTGGGAGCTTTGGTCGTTCCCCTCGGGGCACGCGGCATACGCCGCGGTCACGACGGTCTTCCTCTCGCGGGCGTATCCACCGCTGCGCGGGATCGCGGTCGGGCTGGCGGCGCTGGTGTGCGTGTGCCGGGTGCTCTTCGGGGCGCACTACCCGGCGGACGTCGTCGCGGGAGCGGCGCTGGGCGCGATCGCGGGCAGGGCAGTGATGCGTGACGCGAATCGGGAGGCACTTTGACGGCCGATTGAACGGGTCGGGTGGCCCGCCGGGGAGATCGCGTTTAGACTCCGGCCGCTCTGGAGAGGTGTCCGAGTGGCTGAAGGAGCAGCACTGGAAATGCTGTATAGGGGCAACTCTATCGGGGGTTCGAATCCCCCCCTCTCCGCTTTCAGATTCGCGCGGGTTTCGGGACGTGGGCGGGCGCCCGCCGCCCCGAACCCGGCCCGGCCGTCGGCGTAGGATGAAGGGCGGGGCGGCGCCGGTCGATCAGGTTGGAGGCCCATGGCGCGAACGGTTCTTCATCTGCTGTTGATCGTCGCGGTGACGCTCGGCTCGCCCGCGGCCGCGTGCTGTCGGCTAGCCGCAGTGGCGCACCACGCCGGGTTCGGTGGATCGGTGCACGCGGCAGGCGCCTCCGTCGAGGCGGTCTGCTCGTGCTGCGAGCAGTCACCCGACTCCCCCGCTCCGGGACCCCACGAGCCCGGCAAGCCCTGCGACTGCGGCTCGGGCACGTCGCTCCTCATCGAATCCAACTCCGGCAAGACGTTCGGCGCGTGGTCGGCGGCGCCGCTGTTCGCGCCCGCCGTGATCGAGCTGGTCCGGCTGGTGTCGCGGTTTACGCCGGCGCCCGAGCGCGAGCGACCGCCGCCGGACCGTTCGCTGTTCGGCCTCCACTGCCTGCTCACCGTGTGACGCGCACCGTAGCCGCGCGCCGTCCCGGGGCCCGCCCCTGACGCCGGCCCCGCGGCATCGCCGCTGCGCGCGTTCACCGCGTCCGCCGACACTACCCACGCCGGTTCCGTTTCGCGTACCCGCGCCAACCACGGCGGGATCGCGCCCCAAGATGCTGGAGCAGGCCATGTCCTCGAAACCGATTGACCTGAGCGGATTGACACGCGCCGGGAACGCCCCGGAACGGCCCGAACTCCGTGTGACCACGGCGGTGCCCGTGCCGCCGTTCGCCTGGCGGACCCGGGTGCTGCTGCCCGTGGTGGTGCTGGGCGGGATGAGCCTGGTCCTCCTTTACACGGGCTGGGCGTCCATGCGGCAGGCGGTAGAGGTGCGGGTGGTGCCGGTGGTCGTCAAGCCGATCGACCCGAGCGTGGTCAACAGCGGCGGCGACGTGGCGCCCGGCGGGCCGCCCGACGGCGTCAGCGTCGCCCAGGCGCCCGGCTGGATCGAGCCGGACCCGTTTCCCATCGGCGTGTCGGCATTGGCGGACGGCACGGTCCGCGAGGTGCTCGTGCTGGAGGGTCAGCGCGTCGAGGCCGGGCAGGTCGTCGCGCGGATGGTGGATGACGACGCGAAACTCGCCGTGGCGATGATCGAAGGCGAGTTGGCGGGCGCACGGGCCGCGGTTGCGGTGGCCGAGGCGGACCTGGACGCGGCCCGGACCAACTGGGAGAACCCGATCGGGCGATTGCGTGCCGTGGCGGTCGCCGAGGCGCTGGTGGCGGAGAGCAAGGCCGAACTGGAACGGCATGACGCGGGCGTGGCACTCGAGGACGCAAAGCTGGACCAGATGCGCGACGAGTGCGACCGGCTGATGAAGACGGTCGTCAAGGGTGCCGGGGCCGACGGCGAACTCGCCCAGTCGCTCCTCATGCAGGCGGTGCAGGAGCGTGCCTTGGAACAAGCGCAGGCCCACGGCGGAATCGTCGCGGCGAAGCTGCGTCAGCACGAAGCGGAGCTGACCGCGGCCCGCGAGGGGTTCCGGCTGCGCATCGAAGAGAAGCGGGCGCTGGCGGCGGCGCAGGCGGGCCTTCAGACCGCGCACGCCCACCTGCTGCAGGACGAGGTGAAGCGCGAAGAGGCGGCGCTGCGGCTCTCGCGGATGGAGGTGCGGGCGCCGGTCGCGGGCACGGTGCTGTCGCGCGCGGTCGAGCCCGGCAGCCGATTGATGCTCGAATCCAACTCCATGAACTCGACGGTCGCGCTGCGGTTGTACGACCCGTCGAAGCTCCAGGTGCGGGTGGACATCCCGCTGGCCGACGCCGCGAAGGTCGGCGTGGGGCATCGCGCGGAAGTCACGACCGAGGCGCTGCCGGACTCCGTGTTCCGGGGCGTGGTGACGCGCCGCATGGACGAGGCGAACATCCAGAAGAACACGGTGCAGGTCAAGGTGGCCATCGAGAATCCGACGCCGGTGTTGCGTCCGGAGATGCTGGCGCGCGTGCGGTTTTATCCGCCGCGGCCGGGCGGGACCGGCGCGACGCTCCCCGCGGGGGGCGACGGCGCGCCGGGCCTCCGCGCGGGGACAGGCCGCGTGTTCGTGGCGCGCGACGCGCTCCACCACGTCTCGGACGGGCGGGCGCACGCGTGGGTCGTGGACCGCCGGAGCGACACGGCGTCGCTGCGGACCGTCACGCTCGGCGGCACGGTGATGGACGGTTGGATCGAAGCCCTGTCGGGCCTGAACGCGGGCGACCGCGTGATCGTGGACGGGTCCGACCGCATCCGCGAAGGAAGCAGGGTCCGCGTCGCCGGCGAAGCCGTCGCGTTCAACGCGAACGGCGCCGCGACCGGGCACGGCATCGGTGGAGGGCGCGCGCCGTGAGCGAGCCTTTTATCCGATGCCGCGGGCTGAGCCGCTCGTACCGCAAAGGCGACGCGGTCATCACCCCGCTCCAGGATCTGGACCTGGACGTGCCGCGCGGCGACTTCGTGGCCCTGATGGGCCCGTCCGGCAGCGGCAAGACGACACTGCTGAACCTCATCGCCGGGATCGACCGGCCCACGGGCGGCACGCTGATGATCGACGGTCGCGAGGTCTCGGCGATGTCGCGCGCCGAACTGGCCGACTGGCGGTCCGAGTACGTCGGGTACGTCTTCCAGCTTTACAACCTCGTGCCCGTGCTGACCGCGTACGAGAACATCGAACTGCCGCTGCTGCTGCACGGCCTGGGCCGGCGAGAGCGGCACGCGAAGGTCGCCACGGTTCTCGAGCTGGTGGGGCTCACCGACCGTCACGACCACTACCCGCGCCAACTGTCGGGCGGTCAGGAGCAGCGCGTGGCCGTGGCCCGCGCGATCGTGACGGACCCGAGGATCATCGTCGCCGACGAACCGACGGGGGACCTCGACGCCGAGGCCGCGCGGTCGATCCTGGGGCTGCTGACGCGGCTGAACACGGAGCTGGGCAAGACCCTCGTGATGGTGACGCATGACCCGAAGAGCGCGGCCATCGCACGCCGCACCCTCCATCTTGAGAAGGGGCGGCTGATCGAGGCGGCGGTGAACGGATCGCACCCGGAGTCCACCCATGCTGGCGGCGAAGTACTGGCCGTTCGTGCTTAGGCAGGCGGTGCGGCAGCGGACACGGACGGGGCTGACGCTCGCGGGCGTCGCGGTGGCCATGTTTCTGTTCTGCGTCGTGCAGGCGCTGCAGCAGGGCGTGACCGAATCGACCCGGTCCGCGGGGCGCGAGACGACGCTCGTGGTCTACCGTGAGAACCGATTCTGCCCGTTCACGAGCCGCCTGCCGCAGCATTACCGCGGGCGCATCGAGAAGGTGCCGGGGGTGGCGTCGGTCGTGCCGATGCGGATCATCGTGAACAACTGCCGCGCGAGCCTGGACGTGGTGACGTTCCGCGGCGTGCCGCCCGAGGACCTCGCGGCGGCGGCCGCGAAGTTCCGTTTCATGGCCGGGTCGTTCGACGACTGGTTGAAGCGGAGCGACGCCGGGTTGATCGGCCAGACCCTGGCGCACCGACGCGGAGCGCGGGTCGGCGACACGCTGGACGCCGCGGGGATCACCGTGTACGTCGCGGGGATCATCGGGTCCGACGAGGCCCAGGACCACAATGTCGGGTACGTCCACCTGGACTTCCTCCAGCGGGCCGTGGACAAGCAGGGGGACGGCGTCGTCACGCAGTTCAACGTCAAGACGGATGACCCCGCGCGCATGGAGGAGGTCGCCCGGGCGATCGACGACCTGTTCCGCGCGGACCCGGAGCCGACGTCCACGCAACCCGAGACGGCGTTCATCGCGCGCGTCGCGGGCGACGCGGTGGCGCTCGTACGGTTCACGCGGTACCTCGGCTGGGCGGCGCTCGCGGCCGTGCTCGCCCTCGTCGCCAACGCGGTGGTGCTGGGCGTGCAGGACCGGATCAAGGAGCACGCGGTGCTGGCGACGCTCGGGTTCCGCGGCGGGCTGATCGGGCGGCTGATCATCGCCGAGGGAGTGCTGCTTTCGCTCGCGGGCGGCGCGGGGGGGGCGCTCGCGGCGTGGGGCGTGCTGCACTGGGGGCGGTTCACGCTCTCGATGGACGGTGTCAGCCTTGGTGTCTCGACGAGCGCGGGCGTGGTGGTCGTCGGGCTGGCGGTCTCGGCGGTGCTGGGGGTGGTCGCGGGGCTGATCCCGGCGTTCCAGGCGTCACGCCGGGAGATTGCGGCGTGCTTCCGCGCGGTGTGAGCGGGCGGCGTGACTAAGGATCGTTCGGCGACCCCATGAGACTGCTTCCCTTCGAATACGGCGTTCGCAACCTCGGGCGGTCGCGCGTGCGGCTGGCGCTGTCGGTCTTCGGCAGCACGCTGGTCGTGCTGCTCGTACTCGCGGCGGGGGCGTTCGTGCGCGGCATGGACCGGAGCCTGCGGGCCAGCGGGGGCGAGCACAACGTCATCCTGCTGGGCGCGGGCAGCGAGGAGAGCATTCAGCGCAGCGAGATCAAGGCCAGCGTCGGGTCGCTCGCGTCGGCGTCGATCGCCGGAATCGCGACGCGGCTGGGCGTGGCGTACGCCTCGGAGGAGGTCCACGTGGACCTGCAGGTCCGCACGCGGCCCGACGAGGAGGACGCGCGGCTCGTGCTGATCCGGGGCGTTACGCCGCGGGCGCTGCTCGTCCACGACACCGTTCAGATGGTGGAGGGGCGCCCGCCCGAGGGCGGGCGGGACGAGATCATGGTCGGGGCTCTGGTGTCCACGCGCCTGGGGGTGAGCCCGGCGCGGCTCTCCGTGGGGAACACGGTCTGGATCGAGGAGCGCGAATGGACCATCGCAGGTCGGTTCGTCGCGCCGGGGACGGTGATGGAGGCCGAGGCCTGGATGACGCTGACCGACGTGAAGGAACTGACGCGGCGCGATACGGACTCGTGCGTCGTGCTCACGCTGGGCGAGGCTGAGTTTGCCGACGTGGACACGTTCGCGAAATCGCGGCTGGACTTGGAGCTGGTGGCGATGCCCGAGGCGGACTACTACGCGAAGCTCGCGGCGTTCTTCCGCCCCATCCGCGTTGTCACCTGGATCACCGCCGGGTTGATCGCTCTGGGCGGGCTGCTGGGTGGGCTGAACACCATGTACGCGGCGTTCGCGTCGCGCGTGCGCGAGCTGGGCATGCTCCAGTGCCTGGGGTTCCGCCGGGGCGCGATCGTCGCGAGCCTCACGCAGGAATCCGTACTGGCCGCGTCGGCGGGCTCGCTGCTGGCCTGTCTGATCGCGGTGCTGACGCTCGACGGCGTGGCGGTGCGGTTCTCGATGGGGGCGTTCGGGCTCAGTGTGGACGCGGGCGTCGTCGCGCTGGGGTTGCTTGCGGGGCTGGCCCTGGGCATGATCGGGGCGCTCCCGCCCGCGCTGAGGGCGCTGCGGCTGCCGATCCCGGAGGCGTTGAAGGCGGCGTGAGGCAACGGGCAATGATCGTCATGAAGGAGCGATTCCGTGAAGTTCACAAAGCTGGTGCGTTGGGCGGCGTGCGGTGCGGCCGCGGTGATTCTGGGAGCGTGTGAGAAGGGCCCGGCGCCGGTGGCGCGCGGGGGACCGGCGGACGCGAGCACGGTGCTCCCGGCCGGGCTCTTCCTCGAAGCCGAGCCGGCGGGAGTGGTCGGCGTGCGGGACAGTAAGGCGGGTGTGAAAGCGGGCGACCGTGTCGTGATCCGCGGCAAGATCGGAGGGAGCATGGACCCCTTCGTGGGCGGGCGCGCGGTGTTCACGATCATGGACGCGGACGTCAAGGGATGCGACGAGATGGGGGACGACCACTGCCCCACACCCTGGGATTACTGTTGCGAGCCGCTGGAATCCAGGACCGCCAACGCCGCGACAATCCAGATCGTCGGGGCCGACGGGCGCCCACTGAAGGCGGACCTGAGGGGCGTTCACGGCCTCGACCCGCTCGCCCAGGTGTGCGTCGTGGGCACGGTGGCGCAGCGCGACGACGCGGGGACGCTGGTGGTCAACGCCGAGAGCGTCTATGTGAAGCCCAGAGGCTGACCGGCGCAAGGGCGAAGGCGGATGGGCATCATCCGCCGATCATGACGGTCGGGCAGCCGGGCGGCGCGAGGGTTCCGCCGTGCGCGGTGCTGTCGCCGGCCCGGGCCGCGGGCTTCCCGCCGAACATGACTGTGGCGGAGCCCTTGACGATTGAGTCACACGGGGTGGGCCCCGCGGGCAGGACGCACATGCACATGTCCCCGACCACGGCCGCGGGCATGCCGCCGACCATGACGGTGGCGGCACCCGGCCCCTGGATAATCCCTCCGACGTGCGGGATCGGGCCGGCGGGTGTCGGCGTCTGCATGGGGCAGATGTGCATTCCGGTGACTTGTGCGGCTGGAGGCATGGGCGGTTCCTCTGGTCAACGACCGACCGGGACTTCGAGAGGATCGGGTTCGGGATCGTCCCAAAGGAAGTTCAGGCCTCCCCCGACGGCCTTTTCGAAGAATTGCGCGTGCGCTGGGGAGAGAGCGCCCTTCAGGTAGATGATCGCCTGAGCGGCGCGAACGATCCAGAAGCCCGCCTTTTCGGGGGGCATCTCGGCGATCAACAGATCGATGGCCTTGGCGAAGGCGGCCCGTACCGGGCCATCGGCTCCGGCCATAGCCTCGAGGCGCAGCAGTCGGGCGGCCCAGACCTCGGTGTATTCGTCGCTGAGCGGAGAGCGGCCGAGGTAGACCTGGACGAGTTCGTCGCGGCGGGCACCGGGCGCGGCGGCGGCGAGCGCGGCCTTGCGCGGCGCCTTGTCGCGGGCGGCTTTCACCTGGTTCCGCTCGACGGCGGCGACGGTCTGATAGCGCCGGAAGGACGCCTCATTGCGGCGCTGATCCCGATCGGCCGCGGCCACGTCCGCGCGGACGCGCGCGGCGACCGCCTCGACGGGGCGTCCCTTGGGGGCGAGCACCTCGGCGGTCTCGAGCATAAGAGCGTATTCGCTGGGATCGCTGACCTTGGGCACGAGGACCTTCTCGAAGTAGTCGGACGCCTTCTCGAGGGAACTACCGGTCAGGAAGTCCGCGGCGGCCTGGATGGCGTACGCGGAGCGCGTGATGCCGCGCGTGTCGGCCTCGAGGGTGTTGAGCGCCAGGAGCATGCCCGGGACGACGTCCGGCCGCTCGTAGAACCGGATGAGGTCGAGAGCGCGGGCGTACAGGTTCGGACCCGAATCGGGCTTGATGCGCGGTTGAAGGAAAAGCGAAACAGTCTCCGGGTTGATGCCGCGGGGGGCGCGCGGGTTGCCGGCCGCGCCGCCGGAAACGAAAGTCTCGAGGGCCTCGTTGGCCTCGGAGGTGGTTTTCCGCACGTCGGTGATGGTGATCGTCGGCATGGGTCCTTAGTCCTCCAGGAGCGGCGACGCCCGGTCGCGCAGGCGCTCCACGAGGGTCTCGGGCGCCTTGGTTGAGTCGCCGAGCTTGGCGGAGACAATGGTCGGGTTGTTGGGTCGGGCCGGGTCCCAGAAATCGCATCTCAGGAAGAGCGGGGTGTCCGCGATCCGCTTGGGAACGCCGACGCCGTTGTTGGTCTGGATGGCCGTGCCGAACATCAACTCGCTGCCGCTGCGGGCGGCGGACTCGGTCAGGTGGTTGACATCGGCGAGCGTGTGCATCGCCTCGTGCGAGAAGACGTTGAAGAAGTCGTCGCCCGCCCCCATGATGGTGACGGCGCCGAAGGCCGCGCGCAGCAGGAACGCGAACTTGTTGGGCGGGTCGCCCTGGAAGCCCTCGACCACCGTGCCATCCGGGAGCGCCGTGGGACCCGCGAGATCACGCCCCCACAGGAGCGACTGGCCGAGCAGATTGGGGTTGACGAACGCGCCGATGATGTAGGCGTTGAGGCGTGTGCCGTCGCCGGGCGCGGCCCGCAGGCAGCGGCGGTACTCGTGGGTGTGGGGGATGTGGTTCGCCGCGTTGGCGGTCGGGATGGCGTTGAGGTTCACCCGCGATACAACGACCCCGGCGGCGCCCAGGCCGACATCGTTCGTCGCCTCGTTGATGATCGCCAAGCGGGCGCCGTCCGTTCGCGTGACGATGACGTCCCCGGCCCCGTGCGGGGCGGCGGCGCTGCGGGCGACGGAGAAGGCCGTCGCCGTAAAGCCGGCGATGGTGTTGACCTGGACCGCGATCAAGTCCGCCACCTGGCGCGGACTCAGCCCCCCGGCTGTCGGCGGGATGATCACGGTCACGGCGGGGTCGGCGGCCGAGGGCCCCGCGGGGGGGGGCTGCGAGAGGGTGAAGGTGATGGTGGAGCCGCCCGTGGCCCGCCGCCCGGTGTTGGGGCTGATGACGAGCATGTTGTCGGCGGGCGGATCGATAAAATCGACGGCCTCGATCTTCGGGGAGATCTCGGCCTGGGCGTAGATGCGACCGAAGTGACGGAGGATGCGCTGGCGAATCTGCGGCTCGGTGATGCCGTTCATCGGCCCGCCGCCAACCGTGGCGTTGAAGCAATGAACGTGGATGCGGAGGCGCTTGCGTCGCGGCCCGATCCGCAGCCTGGTTCGGACGGTGCACTTCTGCTGGCCCGCGGGGGCTGGGCAGTTGGTCCGACGGTACGAAGCTTCGACGGCGTGATCGAGGATACGGATGCTGTCGTTCACGCCGTTGGCGCCATCGGCCGGGTCGGTGATCATGAGAAGCTGGAGGTTGTTGCTGTTGGAGTCGGTGCGGTCGGTGACGAGACGGAGGTATTGCGAGCGGTGGCAGGTGCCGCTGGAGACTCTGCGGCACTCCAGGGGGATGTTGTGCTCGCCCTGCTCGGCGCCGGGGTGCCGCTCGTGGCCGATCACGGCTCCGACGGGGTCCAGCGAGGGGCGGAGGGCGTCGAGATTGGGAAAGATCTTGGCTGGGGCGCCGGGGTCGCAGACCTCGACCTTGAAGGTGTCGAGATCGGCGTGGGCGTTGGCGTTGAAGCCGAACGCGGCGGTAAACGTCGTGGTCCCGCTGTTGCCGGCCTTGTCGCACCTGAAGTTGCTCACGTTGAGAAACGCGAGCGTGTCATCGTCGCGGAAAGGACGGTCGGGCGAACCGTGGACGAAGCGGATGTTGATGGGGAAGGCCGCGATGAGCTCGAAAACGGTCCTGCGCTCGGTCGAGGCGGGGTCCTCGCGGTCCGCCCGGTCGGGGACCGTGATGACGTCCCCCAGCCGCAGGTCTCGGGTCAGGAAGTCGGCGCCGGCGTTGGCCGGATCGTTGCGGATCGGCGCGCAGTCAACGAAGCCGTTCCTGATCGCGATGTTGCAGAGCGTGTCGCCTGGCAATGCTGGAACGATAATCGGCATGGTTCGCTCGCCCCCGCCCCGCGCGATCGCGGGGCGCCCTTCATTTCTTCGACCACACGGACGCGTCGCGGCGCGGGAACGTGACCTTGCCGGTCCCCGGATCGATGTTCTCGACCCGGGCCCGCCCGTGCTCGTCGAGGGTGCCCGACGCGATCGCGGTGCCGTCCGGGAGCCGGACCTCGTACGGCTCGCCGGCAACCGGCTCTCCGTCCTGGTCGTTGAGCTCGATCTCGAGCCAGCTCTTTTTCTTCTTGTTCTCCTCGGCGGTGGGCTTGTGCGCGGGGACCTTGGTCGTGCCGCGCTGAGCCGGTTGCTTCTGCGACTCGCGGGCCTCGGCGGCGAACGCTTCACCCGGGTCGGCGACCACAGCCTCCTTGGCCACCTTCGGCTCAACAGGCGATACCGCGGTTCCCGCTTTTCCGTCCTTTGGGCTCGCCATCGTTGGTTTCCTGCGCGTTCAAGCGCCTCAAGCACGTGCCGATGCCTAGTTGATCTTGACCATGCCGCCCTTAACCACGGCCGAGGCGGCCCCTTCAAGCTTGGCCTCGATGCTCCCTTCGACGGAGGCGTTGAGGCCCTTGGCCTTGAAGTCCGCGCCCGAACTCGTCAGTTCGACCGCGAGTTTGGCGTCAACTTTGACGCTCCCATTGGTGGTGATCGCGACGCCGTTCTCCTCGATAGCGATGGAGGTGGTCCCTACTTTCAGTGTAATGTTCGTGCCCCCCTCGATCACGATGTTCTGGGCCTTGATGTAGAGGTCCCCGGTCACCATCGTAGACTGGTCTTTGTCGAAGACCTCCGCCACGTTCTCCGTCACGGTCAGGCTGAGGCTCTTCTTGACGTGCTTGGCCTCCTTGCCCGCAACCAGGAGGTTGCGGTCGCGGACGACCTTTTCGAAATGGTCGTTCTCGACGGTTTCGTGGCGGTCGTGCTTGACGGTCTCGAACTGATCGTTGACGACCCACAGGTGCCGGTCCTGGCCGACCCACTCGCGCTCCTCGTTGGTGACGCGCAGGTGGTAGTCCTTCTGGCCGTGAATGAAAACCTGCTCCTCGCCCTTCTTGTCTTCAAAGCGGATCTCGTTGAAGCCGCCGCCGCCCGTGCTTGAATCCGACTTGATGGTGCTGATTGTTTTGTTCGTGGGCAGGTCGTAGGGCGGCTTGTGCGTGCCGTTGTAGACGCGCCCGGTGATGATCGGTCGGTCCGGGTCGCCCTCGAGGAACTCGATGATGACCTCCTGGCCGATGCGCGGGATGAACATGCCGCCCCATTTCTTGCCGGCCCACATCTGGGCGACACGCACGGGGCACGAGGGCGTCTCGGCACGATCCCAGTGGAACCGCACCCAGACCCGCCCGTGCTCATCCGTGGCGATCTCCTCGGGCGGACCCGCGGAGGAGGGCGGCGCGGCCGCGCCGGAACCTCCGGACCCGTCGTCGGCGGGCTTGCCCACGACGATCGCCGTCTGCGGGCCCTGGATGACGGGCTTGGGGGTGATCCGCGGCGGGCGGAATCGGCGCGTGGAGTCGAGGGCCGTGAACTCGACGGAAACGGCCGGGCCCGTGTCCTGTCCGCCGGCGGACTCGTAGTCCAGCGCACGGGCCTCGATCGCGGCGGACGCGACAAGGTAGGTGCGGGGCTCCGTCTCGCGCGGGTGGTCTGTCAGCTTGAACAGGGAGCCGACCACGACGCCCCGGGAATCGCTGGACCCGCGGCCCACCTCCGAGCGGACGTGCAACTCCTCCAGGCGGATGCCCGCCAGTGCGTCGCCCTCGGCGGAGGTGAGGTACTCCCCCGGGTAGTCGAAGACCTCGTGGTCCCGCGCCACCGCCGGCTGGTCGGCCTGCGCGATCGAGGGTGAGAGGCCGTCCGGCGCGACGAAGTCGAAATCCTTGTGGGCGAACCGCCCGGGCATCATCTCCTGCCCGACCGACCAGGCGTGGACCGTTTCGAGGTCGCGCGTGTTCGAATCCGGGGGCATGTACCGGATTTCCTCGTAGCCCTTGAAGGCGGAGAGCCGCGCGGGGGCGTCGCCCAGCACGAGGACGTGGTTCTCCTCCTCGTGCCGGAAGAAATAAAAGATCCCCTCCTGCTCCAGGAGGCGCGCGACGAAGTTGTAGTCGGTCTCGCGGTACTGGACGCAGTAGTCCCATGGGGCATAGGTGGACTCGAGGGACCGGTCATCCACGTCCAGGCCGATGGGCGCGCACACCTCCTTGACGATCTGCGGGACGGTTTTGCCCTTGAAGATCCGGCAGTCCGCGCGCCGGGTGAGCAGCCACATCCGCGGCACGATCGCGGCCCGATACTCGGCGAGCGTGTGCTCCCCGTCGTTGGACCCCGCGGAGCCGCCGCCCCCACCACCCCCACCGCCCGAGCCGGACCCGGCCGAGCCGCTCGACCCTGAGCCGCCCTCGCCGTCTTTGGCCCGGCGGAAGCCCGTGTGGACGAAGCGGCTCACGATCCCGCTGAAGGTGCGGTGCCGGTCCTCGGTCAGCTCGACCCGGATCGTCACCGGCTGGCCCACCAGGTCCACCAGGGCGATCGATGTGTCCTCGCTGAGCAGCGCGGCGTCGTACTCGAAGAGCGTGGACAGAGCCTCGGAGCCCGAGAAGCCCAGGAGCACGAGCTTGTCCGCGCCGAGCGGCGTGTTGATCGCCAGCGACCGGTGCGCCTGAGTCAACTTCCTGGCCATCACCGGCCTCCTCGGGCGCGGGCGCGCCGCCGATCGTCACTCACCGCCGAGCCATTCGAGGACCACTTCGCCACCATCGTAGAGCGCTCCGCCGATCTCTTCGCCGGCCTTGCTGCCGGCGTATCCGAGGCCGAGCATCCCGATGACCCCACCGACGAGGCACGCGGGTGCGGCCCCGACGCCCTCGAACCACACGCCGATCGCCGCGCCGCCAGCACACCCGGCCTTCGCGCCGCCCCAGCCCCCGCCCACGCCGCCGGCGATCCGGCCGGCCTGCCCCGCGGCCTTGCGGCCCCGCCGCTCGGGGGCCTCCTGAGAGACGACGTAGGCGGAGAACGCGAGATCAAGGGCGACCAGCGCCGGGCCGGCGATCCGCATGACGACACTCACGCGGTTGACCCAGCCGCGCGTCTCGCCCGCGCCCTTGATGATCGCTTCGAGGATTTTCTGCTCGCTCGCGCCGGGGTTCCTGGCGCGGGCCTTGTCCATCAGCGACGCCACGCTCGGGAGTCGGTCTCGCGGCTTGAGGTACTCGGAGAGCGCCCGGCCGAGAGGGCTGTTCTTCGCGTCGCGCGTGGCCACGACAAGGGCGTTGCGCTGCGCCACCACCCACCCGGCCGCCTCCTGTGTCGTCATCCGTCCGGCCCGCACGAGCGCTTCGCCCTGCTGGGCGATGGCCCTGGCCGCGGGCGCGTAGAAGTACATCCGCACGAACGCATCCAGGGTCGTCTGGGCCGCCCAGGGCGTGGTGACGGCCTGGACAGCAGCGATCGGCGATCCCTCCGATCCGACGGATTCCTCGGAAGTTGCCGCGTCGGGGAGCGTCGCCCGGAGCCGCGCCGCGACGATCGCGTCATCCGCCCGGCCCGGATCGGGGAGCGACCAGCCCACGGGGCCCGGCGAGGCGCTGGGCCGGTGACACGCCCCGGGGCACTGCGACGCCCAGGCGCGCTCCGCGCCGACACCGACCGATCCGCTGGGACGCTCGCCACCCATGTGCCTCACTCGAACTGGTACGCGAACTCACCGTTGGCCACCGCGACGCGGACTTTCGTCACACCGCGGCCCTCCATGAGCCGCTTGAGGTACTCCTCGCTCACCGTGGGGAGCAGTGAGTGGGTCAGGATGGCGTCGATCATGCGCCCGCCGCTCTCCCGCTCGGTGCAGCGGCTGAGGATGAGGTCCACGACCTCAGGGGCGTATTCGAACTCGATGCGCTGGTTCTGGCGCACACGCTTCTGGATGCGCCCGAGCTGCAGGCGCACGATGTTCTTGATCATGTCGTCGGTGAGCGGGTAGTACGGGATGACGACGACGCGCCCGAGCAGGGCCGCGGGGAAGACCTTGAGCAGCGGCTCGCGCAGCGCCTTGACAAGCCCCTCCGGGTCGGGCAGGAGCGACGGGTCCTTGCACATGTTCATGATGAGGTCGCTGCCCGCGTTGGTCGTGAGCAGGATGATCGAGTTGCGGAAGTTGATGTCCCGCCCCTCGCTGTCCTTCATCGCGCCCTTGTCAAAGACCTGGAAGAAGACCTCGTGGACGTCGCCGTGCGCCTTCTCGACTTCGTCGAGCAGGACGATGGAGTACGGGCGCCGCCGGACGGCCTCGGTCAGCACGCCGCCCTCACCATACCCGACGTAGCCGGGGGGTGAGCCCATGAGCGTGGCCACCTTGTGGGCCTCCTGGTACTCGCTCATGTTGATGGTGATGACGTTCTGTTCGCCGCCGTAGAGGGCCTCGGCGAGGGCCAGGGCGGTCTCGGTCTTGCCGACGCCGCTCGTGCCCGCGAGCAGGAAGACGCCGATCGGCTTGTTGGGGTTCTCCATGCCGGCCCGGCTCGTGCGGATGCGCTTGGCGATGGCGTCCAGCGCGTGCCGCTGGCCCATGATCCGCAGGTTGAGCGTCTCGGCCAGCTTGAGCACGGACTCGATCTCATTCTTGACCATGCGGCCGACGGGGATGCCGGTCCAGTCGGCGACGACCGCGGCCACGGCGCTCGCGTCCACGCTGGGCATGATGAGCGGCGTCTCGCCCTGGAACTCGGCGAGCTGCCTCTGAAGGCCCTTGAGCTCGTCGAGCAGCTTGGCGCGCTCCGCGTCGGTGAGCGGCGCGGCGGTCGGGGCCGGGGCGGGCGTGACGGCCGAAGGCTTGGCCGCCTCGGCCTTCGCCTCCATCGTGCTGCCGGTGCCCTCGACCTTCCCTACGCCCTTGCCGCCCGGCTCGCCGCGCAGCTTGGCGCGGATGTCCAGAACCTTCGCGACAAGGTCCTTCTCTTTGGCCCAGTGCTCCTCGAGCTCCTTCAGGCGGGTCCGATCGGACTCCAGGTCCCCGGCGACGGTCGCGCGGCGGCGGGCGTGGTCCATGCCCACCGCGGTCTCGCGGTCGATAATGCCCAGTTCGGTCTCCAGCCCGCTGATGCGCTTGCGGCAGTCGTCCACCTCGGCGGGGACGGCGTGCTGCCCGATCGCCACACGGGCGCAGGCCGTGTCGATCAGGCTGACGGCCTTGTCGGGGAGCTGCCGCCCGTGGATGTAGCGGTGCGAGAGCTTGACCGCGGCCTCGAGCCCCTCGTCGAGCACCTGGACACGGTGGTGCTTCTCGAGCGTGCTGGCGACACCGCGGATCATCAGCAGGGCCTTCTCCTCGCCCGGCTCGGCGATATTGATGACCTGGAATCGCCGGACGAGCGCCGGGTCCTTTTCGAAGTACTTCTTGTACTCGGCCCAGGTCGTCGCGGCGACGGTGCGGAGTGTGCCGCGGGCGAGCGCGGGCTTGAGGAGGTTTGCGGCGTCGCCCTGGCCCGCGGCGCCGCCCGCCCCGATGAGCTGATGGGCCTCGTCGATGAACAGGATGATGGGCTTGGGCGAGGCCTGCACCTCGTCGATCACCTGGCGGAGGCGGTTCTCGAACTCGCCCTTCATACTCGCGCCGGCCTGGAGCAGCCCGAGATCGAGCGTGCGGAGCGAAACATCCTTGAGCGCCGGGGGGACGTCGCCGCGCGCGATACGGAGCGCGAAGCCCTCGACGACGGCGGTCTTGCCGACGCCCGCCTCTCCGGTGAGGATCGGGTTGTTCTGGCGGCGGCGCATGAGGATGTCCACAACCTGGCGGATCTCCTCGTCGCGTCCGACGATGGGGTCGATCTCGCCCTTGCGGGCCTTCTCCGTCAGGTCCACGCTGAAGCGCTTGAGCGCCTCCTGCTTGCCCATCTGGGCCGGGGGGATCGCGCCGCTCGCCTCGCCCGGGCTCGCGCCGCCCGCGCCCGAGCCGGCGGCCGTGCCGTCCTTGGTTCCCAGGTTCTCCTCCGGGCTGCCGGCGGTGATGGCGGTGAAGTTGTCCGAGAGGTCGTCGGGCTTGATCTTGACGAACTCGGTGGACATGTTGAGCAGGACGTTGCGCAGCGTCGGGGTCTTGAGGATGCCGACGACGATGTGCCCGGTGCGGACGGCGCTCTCGCCGTACATCAGCGTGCCGAAGACCCACCCGCGCTCGACCGACTCCTCGATGTGCGGGGAGAAGTCCGAGATGCTGGTGGCGCCGCGCGGCAGCCGGTCCAGCGCGGCGGTGAGGTCCTTGGCCAGCTTGGACGGGTTGAGCTCGTACCGCTTGATGATGCGGTGGAGGTCCGAGTCGTCGAGCTGGAGGACCTGGTGGACCAGGTGGACGAGCTCGACGTAGGGGTTGCCGCGGAGCTTGCAGAAGACCGTGGAGCTCTCCAGAGCCTTGTACCCCGGGGCGTTGAGCTTGCCGAAGAGGCTCGCCCTCGTGATATCCGCCATCGATGCGTCCCTTCCCCGCGCCGGCTCGGCGCGGCTGTCAGTTGAGTCGCGGGCTGACGACCAGGTCGCCGCGGTCCCGGGTCACGGGCTCGGAACCGACCCACGTGGACCACCCGAGCTTACCCGCGCGCCCGAGCTCGACGCGCGGGACCTCCGAGGCCCGCAGCACGAGCTGTGTGTCCCATTCGAGCTCCTGGCCGATGTAGTTCGTGATCCAGGCGGCGAGGCGCTTCTGGCTCGGGCCGCCGGGGAGGAGCCGCTCGAACTGGGCGAGCGTCATGGGCCCAAAGCGGACGCGGAAGCGCTGCTGGCACTCCCAGATGCGGGCCCCGACGATCGCGGTCGAACCGAGCCGCCCCGATCGCTTGCCGAGCCTGCACCGGCTGTCGTCCGGCAGCTCCATCCACCGCCCGACGAACTCGATGATGGTCGCGGGCACGCCGAAGTACTGTTCCAGCAGCGACCGCAGCCCCGCGGCGTGTCGTGTCTGGCCCGCCAGCGGGCCTGAATGGAAGAGCTTGCCGGTGTCGGGCACGGCGTCGCGGTCGCGCAGCGACGGCATCCCCAGGCCGCACAGGCTGGCGACGTACACCGCAAAGCGGTCGGCCTCGTGCCGCTCGTAGGAGACTGCCTTCTGGTTGGCGGCCCACGCCCGGTAGAACAGGGCGATCATCCGGTGGTGGAAGATGTCCAGGAACCGCGCGAGCGTCGGATCGCCGGCGTTAATGATCCGGTCGCGGGCGTACTCGGTCAGGTGCATCGGCATCGGGCCGTTGGGTCCGAGCAGCCCGAAGAAGTTGACGCGGATGGTCTGCGGGCGGCCGGGGGGGGTCGGGCACTCGGCGATCGGGGCGGGCGCGAACCCCAGCGAGGTGTTCTGGCCGAACCGGACGGGGTCGTCGGCGAGGCGCGGCGAGGAGCCGAGCGGCGGTCCGGCGCGCAGGCACTCGATCCGGCGCACGGCCTGGAAGAAATCGAAATCCCACGGGCGCTCGCGCAGAGCGTCCGTCAGAGGATGTGCCGCTGGCCGACCCTCGCCGCCCATCGCATGATCTCCCCGCGCGACGCGGTGCGCACGACTGTTTCGGTGAACGAGTTGATCGAGACGTACCGGGCGAAGAAGTGGTCGAGGACCGCGCCGAGCACGAACGGCCCCACCCCTTCGAACGCCGGATCGTCGAACGTGACGGAGACCTCCAGGCCCCGCGCGAAGGCGATCGGCCCGGGGGCCGCGACGCGGCGCGTGATCGCTTTGTGCGCGATGGTCCGGACCCCTTCGATCTGCTTGCGGATGTGCGCCTCGGTCGCGTCACCGTAGAGCCGCAGCAGGTCGCGGAGGGCGGCCGCCCCCTGCCCGGCGCCCGAGTCGGCCAGTGACAGGGAGTTGAGGGCCAGGTGGCTGACGGCGCGCCACGCGACCTCGCCCTCGGCGAAGGACGCGACGGGGCGCGTCGGGCCCGTCACCACGCGGATCGACTCGATCGGCGCGCCCTCTTCGATTGAAAAATCGGTGCGTCCGCGGCCCACCGGCATGCGCAGCGGCAGGTCGCGGTTGGTGCAGCGTGCCTCGACGCCCAACTGGCGCAGCTCCTCGCTCCACGGGGCGGCGTGGGCGTCCACCAGCGAGAGGTAGACCTCGGAGCCCGCGTAGCTCGACCGACGGCCCTGCAACTGCTCGCGGGTGCTCTCGGCGCGGGGCACACGGTTGACGGAGAAGTAGGCCCCGCCGCCGCGCCCTTCGTCCTCGTAGTCGGTCGCGGAGTAGAACGGGCGGAACTCGCGGACGACCTCGGAGCCTTCGCGGTATCCGGAGACTCCCAGCACCTGGTAGACCTCGAAGTCGAGCGGGCGGGTGCGGTCGGGGATGACCTGGAACTCGCTCGTACGTTCCGAGAGCTGGATGCGGTCGCAGCGCTTGGGGAAGAGATTGATCGCGGGCGTGCAGAAGAGCTGGACGTTGGCGGCCGTCAGCGCGGTCTCGAGCTCCAGGTCCACGGCGTCGAGCAGGAGCACCAGGTCGAGCTGCGCCGCGTCGCAACGCTTCACGCCGGGGGCCAGACCGGCGACCTCGAAGAACAGGAACCGCTGGGGAAGCGAGAAGTACTCGTGGACGAGCCGGTGCCCGTGGAACGACCGCGTGCCGTAGGGCAGGAGCGCGTGCTCGTCGTCGAACCCCACGCGCGCGACGCACGGCGGCTCCACCACGTGCTGCCACGGCAGCGGGGTCCGCACGGGCTGGACCGCCAGCGCGACCGTGTGCGCCAGGACCTGCTCGAACGCGCGCCCCGGCGTCTCGTCGGCCCCGAGCAGATGGAACGTCAGCCGATCGAGCGCCAGCTTGTTGAACGTAAGCCCGGCGGTGGACCGCAGGCGGATGCGGATCGCGGCCTTGATCGGTTGTCCGTTCGGCAGGCGCGGCGGTGAGACCGCGGCCAGGTTCCGCGTGAAGTACTCGACCGACTCGATCTGCAGGGGCCAAAGGGTGAGGTCGTGGGCGGTGCGATACTCGCAGGCGGTCTGCTCGCCCTTGCCGATCGTGCTGCGCAGGGCGCGGTCACGCTTGACGACCAGGCCCGACGCGAGCCCGCCCTCGGCGGTGTCGGGCTGGAAGCGGACGACCGCCATCGACGGCGTGGGGGCCAGGTAGTGCGGATAAACGGTTTCGAGGAGGCTCTGGGTGAAGCGCGGGAACTCCGCGTCGAGCTTCAACTGCACGCGCGCCGCGAGGAACGCGAATCCCTCCAGAAGCCGCTCGACGTAGGGGTCGGCGCACTCGTCGGCCTTGGCGGTGTCCAGCCCCAGGCGCCCGGCGATCTTCGGGTATTCCTGGGCGAACTCCAGGGCCGCGTCGCGGATGTGCAGCAGCTCGCGGTTGTAGTACCGCAGCAGTCGCCTATCCATGGGGGCGGTCCTCGACCGTGCACTGGCCCGTCTCGAGGTCGATCTCGGTCTTGACGTAGAGCCGCTCGGGCATGGGCTGGGCCCAGAGCTCCCCGGTGATCTGGAAGGCGACGGCGTTGGCCCCCATCTCGCCCGGGTTCGCGGTGGCCTTCACGCGCAGGGTGCGGGGGAGGATGCGCGGCTCGTAGCGCTCGATCGCCGCGCGGACCGCCCGCTCGACCCGCTGCGGATCGACGGACGACGCCGTCATCCCGCACAGGTCGGGGATGCCATAGTTGAGCACGCTGGCGGCCGCCCTGGGGAACTCCGCGATGACTTCCGGCTCCATGCGCGAGGTGGAGTTCAGGAGCCACGCGAGGTCGCGCAGCACCGCGCGACGGAACTGCTGCTGCCCGACGACGCGCCGGTCGCGGCTCTCCAGGGCCATCTGGGGCTCGTCGTCGGTCAACCGGTCCAGCAGGCACGGCTGAAGCCGCTCGCGCGTGGTCAGTTCAGCCATTCGTCGGCTCCGGCGGCTGGGCGGCCTCGACGGGCTGGGGACCGAGCGTGACCTCGCGGACCTTCAGGAGCGGGTGCTCGCCCGCGTCGGTGGCCCAGACTCGGTGCCCCAGGCCGACGTACGTCTCGGAGCCGGCGGCTTCCCACGCGGTGGTGCGGGCGAGGCGGACGGCCGCATCGGTGGAGGACTCGCTGCCGGGGTACCGCGTGGGGATGAGCCCCACGGTCTGACCGCCGTTGGTCCATGTGAAGTGGGCGGGAGCCCAGACGGCGTCGCGGAGGTCGGTGGGCTCGTCGATCGTCACCTTCGAGACATTGGAGAAGGGCGTCCAGTAGTACTTGCCGTCGACGATCGCCTCGAGCATCGGGCCCAATCGTGAGTCGGCGTCGGCGATCCACGCGAAGGGTTGGCCGTCGATCGTGCCCGCCACGGCCGGGGCCGCGTCGAGCGCCCTGGCGCGCAGCGACTCGGCGTCGGCGTGCTTGCCCGCGGCGGTGAGGCGGCTGCTCTCGATGATCCAGCCCACCCATTCGTCGGGCTGGCCGAGGACGAGCGGGGTGCGCTTCCCCTGGAAGACGTCCCGGCGCAAGGCCTCGCACGCCAGGGCCGGGCGGCAGACCTGGGCCATGAGCAGGTTCAGCGGATTCATCTCCGCCGCGACGTTGAGCTGCGTGAGCGCCCGGTCCCAGTCGCCGCGGACGCAGAGCAACTGGAAAAGAAAGACGCGCAGCTTCGCGTCCGAGGGGTTCTTGCGGATGGACGACTCCAACTCCCGCAGGGCGTCGTCGAGCCGGCCCTCGCGCAGCAACACCTCGGCTTGCATGGCTCCCGGTCCTCTCGCGGGCGGCGCTCCGACCCGCCCGCCCCCGTCGCCCGCGGCGGACCGGAGGCGGGAACCATCGCGGGGCGGCGAGTCACGGTTCCGACCCGCGCGGGCGCGGCGCCCGGCGGGGACGATCGGTCACAAGGCGCGCGCGCGGCGTGGGCCGCGCGGGCGCGGATTCCGGAGCCTACAGCGGCTTGTTCTCGCGGGTGCTCCAGCCGGCCTTGATGGCGGCGCCCGCCTTGCCCTTTTCGTCGGTCGGGGTGTACTCCCAGTTGATGGTGGCGAACCGGAAGTTGATCTCCTCCATGGGGATGAGGTCCTCGCCCTCGCCCTTGCCGGTGGCGGCGACACCCGACACGATGCAGTCGGTCAGGGTGACCTTGTAGAAGACCTGCTTGTCGCCGGTGGCCCGGCAGCACACGAACTCGATCTTCGCGATCGGCTTGGCGTCGCAGCAGTACTTCTCGAGCACCGGGCTGGCGCTGTCGAGCAGCTTGGTGATCGTGAAGTCGGAATGGTCGGCGCGCCCGCCGGTGGGCCCGCCGTGGGCGCTGGTCGAACCGCCCGTCGCCTGCTTCACGCCGTGCGTGAACGAATCGATCTCGATCCATCCCTTGTGCTTGCTGTCCTGGCTGTCTCCCTTGATCCCGTCGATGTTCATGAATGCATCGAATGCCATGGGCGGACTCCCTGTGCGTCATTCCGCGCTCCCGCCGCAGTAGAGCGGGAGCGCCGTGCCGGTTTGTTGCCGGACGGACGCCCGTCCGGGCCTGTGTCGTTGATGAACCCTGATCCGACCCCGCGCCGGACGACCGGCGCCCTCACCTCCCCCAAGTCATCCGCCGCCGGACTTCACCGACGGCAGCTTGGACACCAGCCGCAGCGACACCGTCAGCCCCTCGAGCTGGTAGTGAGGCCGCAGGAAGAACTTCGACGAGTAGTACCCGGGGTTGCCGGGCACTTCCTCGACCTTGACCTCGGCGGCGGCGAGCGGTCGGCGCGCCTTGGCGTCCTCCGTCGCGTTGGCGGGGTCCGGCTCGACGTACTTCATGATCCAGTTGTTGAGCCACTTCTCCATGTCGTGGCGCTCTTTGAAGGCGCCGATCTTGTCGCGCACGATGCACTTGAGGTAGTGCGCGAACCGGCAGGTGGAGAAGAGGTACGGCAGTCGCGCCGCCAGGTTGGCGTTGGCCGAAGCGTCGGCGTCGTCGTAGGCTGCGGGCTGATGGAGCGACTGGGCCCCCACGAACACGGCGTAGTCGGTGTTCTTCCAGTGCGAGAGCGGCATGAACCCGTTCTTGGCCAGTTCCGCCTCACGCCGGTCGGTGATGGCGATCTCGGTCGGGCACTTCATGTCCACGCCGCCGTCGTCGGTCGGGAAGGTGTGGCAGGGGAGCCCCTCCACCATGCCGCCCGACTCGGCGCCGCGGATGCGCGAGCACCAGCCGTACAGCTTGAACGCGCGGTTGATGTTGGTCGCCATGGCGAACGCCGCGTTCGACCAGCAGTACTTCGAGTGGTCGGCGCCCGCCGTGTCCTCCTCGAAGGAGAACTCTTCGACGGGGTTGGTCTTCGCGCCGTACGGCATGCGCGAGAGGTACCGCGGCATCGCCAGCCCCACGTACTTGGAATCCTCCGACGCGCGGAGGGAGCGCCAGGCGGCGTACTCGGCGGACTGGAAGATCTTGGTCAGGTCGCGCGGGTTCGAGAGCTCCTGCCATGAGTCCATGTTCATCGCGCTGGGGCTGCCCCCCGCGATGAAGGGCGCGTGGGCCGCCGACGCGACCTGGGCCATGCCCGCCAGCAGCTCGACGTCCGGCGCGGAGTGGTCGAAGTGGTAGTCGCCGACGATGGCGCCGTAGGGCTGCCCGCCGGGCGACCCGAACTCCTCCTCGTAGAGTTTCTTGAAGATCGGGCTCTGGTCCCACGCCGTGCCCTTGAACTTCTTGAGGGTCTTGGACAGGTCGCCCTTGGAGACATTGAGCACGCGGATCTTGAGCGACTCGTCGGTCTCGGTGTTGTTCACGAGGTAGTGCAGCCCGCGCCACGTCCCTTCGAGCTGCTGGAAGTCGGTGTGGTGCAGGATCGCGTTGATCTGCTGGCTCAGCTTGCGGTCGATCTCGGCGATGAGCCCCTCGATCGTCCGGCTGACATCGTCGCCGACCAGGTGCTTGCGGTCCACGACCTGGCGCATGAGCACCTCGATCGCGTCCACGATGTCGCGCCGGCGCTCGTCGGTTTTCGGGGCGAAGGCGCCCTTGACGCCCTTGCCGTCGATCAGCTTCTGCAGTTCGCTCGCTTCGCCTTCGGCCAGAGAGGCGGCCTGGGCCTGTGCGGCGGCGTTGGGTTCAGCCATTGGCGGGGCCCTCCGTCTTCGGGGCCGAGGCGGCCGCCTGGAGCAGCGCGGGGTCCTGCATGAGCTGGGCCAGCAGTTCCTCGGCCTTGGTGCGTCCGTCCATGTACGTGAGCAGGTTGGCGAGCTTGCCGCGGGCCTCGAGCAGCTTGCGCAGCGGCTCGATCTTGCGGGCCAGGGCGGCCGGGGAGAAGTCGTCCATGCTCTCGAACGTCACGTCGAGCGCAAGGTTGCCCTCACCCGTGAGCGTGTTGGGCACCTGGAACGCGACGCGGGGCTTGGCGGCCTTGAGGCGGTCGTCGAAGTTGTCGACGTCGATCTCAAGAAACTTGCGGTCGGCCACCGGCGCGAGCGGGTCGGCGGGCTTCCCCGAGAGGTCGGCCATGACGCCCATGACGAAGGGCAGGTTGATCTGCTTTTCGGCGCCGTACAGTTCGAGGTCGTACTCGATCTGGACCCGGGGCGCCCGGTTGCGCGCGATGAACTTCTGAGAACTGGACTTGCCCATGTCTGCCCCTTCCGTGCCGCCCGGCCCACGCGCCGCCCCGAGATCGGAGCGTCGGCCGGGAGCGATTGCACCTAACGCTGCTCGTCCTTGAGCCCGGCGAGCTCCTTGAGCCGATCGATGGTGTCCGGGGTGAGCACCTTGGCGATCTCGACAAAGCTCTGCGACACAAGCCGTTGCGCGCCCTTCACGAGCAGCGGCACCGGGCTGGAAACCTCGTAGCGCTCATAGTACCGACAGACCATGTCCAACGCCACCTGAACATCCTGGATACCCAGAAGCTCGCCGCCCATGCGGACGCCGCCGCCCGCCCCCCCCGCCGCAGCCCCGGAACCAGGGGCTGACCCCACGCCGCGTCGGGCGAGATGAGTCTGCAGCAGGGTCGCGATCGAGCCCAGGAGCGTTACGAACCGGGTCAGGTCCGGAGCCTTGCCCGGTCCGACCTTGTCGGTCAGCAGCCGATCGATTTCCTTGACAGCGGCCACGGACTCCTCAATGGCCGCACCGGTGGCCTTGAGGTCCTCGATCGGGACGTCGGTGAAGGCGGCATCGATCAGCTTGGCGTCGGGCGGCTTGGCGTCCGGGGTCAACGGCGGCAGCTCCCCTGCGGCGGTCTTGACGTCGCGGAAGCTGAACTTCCCCACCTTCGAGGTCGGGGTGAGCGGGGCCTCGATCACCCGGCGCTGCACCGCGAGCGGGTCGCCGAAGGTATCGGGCGGGGCCGCCACGGACGCAACGATGTTCATGCGCTCCGTGGGGTCGTTGTTGTCCGCGGGGTCGAGCTGCGGATGGAGGGTGTCCCAGTACCGGGTGAGCGTTTCCTTGAGCAACGTCAACCCATCGCGCAGGCCCGTGATTCCCGAGACCCTGGTCTCCCCCACCGTCAGGAAGAGGACGATGCGCAGGTCCTTGGTGCGTTTGGCCAGGGCGAGGGCGCGGTCGCGCACGTCCGACCAGTCCGGGTCCTCGGCGGGGAGCACCTTGTCCCCGGCCTGGCGCTCGGGCGTGCCCTTGGCGGCCTCTTCCAGCGCCAGGTACTCCGGGTCGTACGCGAGCGTGGGGCCGCACGGGGCGTCGGCGGAGACGGGCTCGAGGAGTTTCTGAACGTCAACACTCATGAACCGTGGTCCCTCCGGTCGCCCGTCGCCAGCATTCGGTCCGACACCACGCCGCGCACTCCTCTAGCGCGGCCCGACAATCGCCGGGCGGAACTGCTCGACGGTGCGCACGCTGGCGGGCAGGATCGACCCGATGATCTCGTCGGTGGCGAACCTCAGCTCCCGCGGGCCGAGGCCGAGTTGCTCCATGTGAACCAGGAACGCTTCAACCTCGCGGACCTTGTCCCGCGACTCGGCTTCCTCGGGCGTGGCCTCGAGATAAGCCCGGAAGGCGACGCCGTCGAACGCGCCCGCGCCCGCCCCGCCCGCGGCGCGGCGGTACCGGCCGACCGCCTGCGTCAGGAGCGCCTTGATCGCGTCCGTGTTATCCACGCGGACGGTCTCGTTGGTCTCCGGGTTGATCGCGTCGGTGTTGAAGATCGCGTCGGCCTCGTCGAGCAGCGACGCCACGCGGTCGCTGGGCAGACGGTTCACGACGGTCGGGTAGTCCAGGCGGTCCTCGGAGGCCCAGATCTGCGGGAAGTCGTTGTAGAGCGCCCGCCCCAGCAGGAGGAACAAACGCTCCGACTGGTCGGGGTCGCGGGGGTTGATACCGAGCTGGCGGATCTTGGAGCGCTGCCCCGTATCGAGGGAGGTGGCCTCGCTGACCTCGCCGATCTCAAAGCGCGGCAGGGCGCCGCTGAGGGCGGTCGAAAGGTCCTGGGCCGATGAACCGGAGGCGTTCAGGTCGAGGACGACCTGCGGCGCTCCGGGCGGAGCGCCCGGCGTGGGGTCGGCCCAGACGAGCGTGTCGAAGAGTGACGGCGTCATCGACTGGAGCGTGAACCCCGACGGGGCCTGTGACCCGCCGACGGCGCCCGCCGCGAACCGCGGGGTCGGGTCGCCCGCGACCGCTCCGATGATGGTGACGTCGCCGGGCGTGAGCACGCTGCCGTCGGGACGTTCGAAGCGCAGCTCACCGCGTGCGGCGAAGTCCACGCCTTCGAGGTTCGTGGTGGCCGTCGCGCCGAGCACGAAGGCCAGGCCTGCCTGAGGTTGGAAGAGCAGCGCCCCGCGCGGGCGGCTGTTGATCTCCAGCGCCGGGGTGATGATCACGATGTCGCGCGCACCCGCCCCGCTTCCGCCGGCCACCACGTCGCCGATGCGCACGAGGGTCGATGCCTCGGCGCGGAAGGTGCCGTTCACGACAATCTTCTCGTTAGGTCCGACGATGATGTTCCGTCCGATGAGCGTCATATCGACGCGTGTGGCCGGGTCGAAGGTACCGTTGGCGTTGGTGGCGAAGCCCAGGATGGTGGCAACGGCCGACACGCCCGCGCGCCCGGCAGCGTTCAGGTTGATGTCGCCCGCGACGCCGTCGTTCGTGCCGCTTCCGTCCCCGCCGCCCGCATCGATGCCGCCGCCGAGCACGATGACGCCGACCGGCTCGGTGAACGTCTCGTTCAGCTGGGAGGTGGTGTTGAACTCGGTTCGCGTGCGGGTGTCCGCGTCCACGCGGAGCGTGACCGCGCCGCCGTCGCCGCCCGCGCCGGAGGCGGAAACGCCGCCGGCCGACACGATGCCGGCCACGCGGACGGACCCCTGGAGCGCGTCGAGGGAGACGACTCCGCCGTCGCCGCCGACGCCGGTGGTCCCCGCGCCGCCGCGCGCGTTCATAGCGCCCGCGGCGATGTCGCCGTCGATCGCGTCGATGTTCACGGCCCCGCCCGCGCCGCCCGCGCCGGCGGTCGCGTCGCCGCCGACGGCCGCGAGCGCCCCGAGCAATACGTCGCCGGTGTCGGAAGACACCGTGACCGCGCCGGCGGCGCGGCCCGCGCCGGTGGAGGTTCCGGCGGACGTGTCGATCGCGCCCGTAACGGTGACGGGCCCGGCCGCGTCCACGGCGAGCGCACCGCCGTCCTGATCGCTGGAGCCGGAAAGGTCGATCCCGCCGGTGACATCGACCGCACCGCCGCCGGCGCTGATCGTGAAGCTAGCGGACGCGCCGGAGACGCCGGCGCCGAGGGTGACGCCGCCCGCCCCGGCGGCGCTCATCACCACGTCGGATGAGAGGGTGACGGGGTCGAGCAGCGCGACGCCCCCGGTGGCGGTCACGTCGCCCGCCAGTTCCGTCGTGCCGTCGGCGTTGGTCGAGAGTGACGCGAGCGCCGAGGTGGTGCCCACGGCGCCGAGGAAGCGCGTCGCGCCGTTGCCGATCGTGTTCGCGGTGAAGGCCCGGGCCGTCCCGTCGGAGTTCAGGTCGGCGCCCAGCGTGACCCCCGTGCCGCTGAACGTCGCGTCGCCGGTGAGGGTGACGGCGCTGGCGAAGGAGACGTCGCCGTTCGCCGCGGTGATATCAGCGCCGATCGAAGCGGCCCCTGCGCCGGCCTGGGCGAACGAGCCCTGGGCGGCGATCGTCGCGGCCGAGGGGGCGATGGTGAGCAGGCCCCCGTTGTTGAACCGGAGCGTGCCGGTGCCGGTGCCGATCCCGATGTTGACCGTGGCCGCCCCGGTCGTGTTCACGGTGAGCGCCGGGAACCCGTTCATGACATCCGGCCCGGTGAAGGTGACCGAGCCGTCGGCGCCGAACGCTCCGAGCGTCACCGTGCCGCCGACGTTCGCGGTTGCGCCGTTTGTCACGCGGTCCACGGTGATGCCCGTAACGATCGCGCCCGCGGCGAGCGGGTCGCCGATGATCAGGTCGCGGGTCGTGATGCGGGACAGCTCGACGCTGGACAGGGCGAGGACTCCGACCGCGCCGGTCTCGTTCCCGACCTCGATCGTCCCGGTCGTGGACCGGTTGATCTGGACGTCGCCGGCGGAGCCGGTGTCGATGAACCCGTTGATGGTCGCGCCGGCCGCGGTGATGAACAGATTGTCGGCCGTGACGGTGCGCCCGCCGTCGATCGTGAAGACGCCGTCGCCGTCGGCGTCCTGGTCGGCGTTGATCGTCGCGTCCGCGGCGGCGGTCATGTCGCCCCGGAGGCGAACGCCGCCGCCGCCCTCGAGCGTGACGGCTCCTGCGGCGTCGATCCCGCCGGTGGCCGCGGCAAGGTCGAGGAGCCCCGCGGCCGTCAGCCGCCGGCCGTTGTTGAGGGTGATGGAGTCTGTATTGTCCGCGGCGTCGTCGGCGTCGCCGTCGAGCACCAGATCGCCGACCGTGGTCACCACGTTGCGCTCGATCGTGATGCCGTCGTCGGCCTCGCCGCGCAGGGCGCGGAACGACGAGGCGCCCGCGCCGGTAAACGTGATGGACCCGCCGTTGACGGTCGCGTCGAGGAAGAGCACGCCGCTGATCCCCGCGCTCTCGGCGGCCGCCACCGTGTCCACCGTGATGGAGGTGGTGTTCCCTTCACCGCCGATGGTCAGGCCCGCGCCGGGGACGGAGATCAGGGCCAGCTCCGCGCCCGAGATGTTCATGCCCAGGCCCGAGCCGGCCCCGATGCGGACGGCGCCGGTCACGATCCGCTGGATCGCCATGGACGAAGCGCCGCTGCTCGTGACCGTGTGGGCAATGTTCACGTCCCGGGCCGCGATGGTGATCGGGCGGCCCGTCCAGGCTCCGCCCGTCGCCAGAGTGCCGTTCGTCCGGATCGTGACCGCGCCCGATGCCGAGTTGACCGTCGCGGTCAGCGTGTCGGCGGCGGTATCGAGGTTGCGGATGTTCACCCCGCCGGAGGCCGTGGCGTTGAGGACGGCCACGTCCGTCTCGAGCGACGGGTTTCCGCCCGTGCCCCCGCCGATCAGCGCCGGGGGAATGGCCGCGACGGTGTTGACGGTCGCGACGAGCGTGTTGGCGTTGATGTCCGAGGCGGCGTCCGAGCCGAGTTCGGTGATCGAGGCGCCCGCGCCGGTGGTTTCGAGCGTGACGGTGCCCGCGGCGCCCGCGGCGGTGATCAGCCCGACCTCAATCCCCCCGCCGTTCGCGCGGAGCGTCACGTCGCTGTTGGCCTGGACAAGCGTGGCGGTGATGACTCCACCGGCGTCCACGGTGATGTCACCATCGGCCGTGGCGACGCTGACCAGATTGATCGCGTCGGCCTCGTCGATGATGATCGTGCCCGCGGCCGTGGTGGCGGCGGTGAGCGCATCCACGTCGGTTTCGAGCGCGGTGCCGCCCGGGCCGCCGATCGCGCCGCCCGCGCGGAGCTCGGCGTTGGCCGCGACCACGTCCGCCGCGGCGTCCTGACCCGCGACGGCCTCGACGATCGCGCCGGACGCGGTGAGCTCGACGTCACCGGTCGTGGCGACCTCCAGCAGGGTCATCACGCCGCTCTCGGCGATTTCGATCCGCCCGCCGGTGAGCACGCCCGGGGTGCCGGCCGCGTTCTCGGAACGGGCGGTGAGCCGTCCGAAGGTGGAGGCGGCCGAATCGAGCGTGATGTCCGCGCCGCCCGCGCTGCGGGTCAGGAACGTCGCGTCGCCGCTGACGGTGACGACGCCCGAGTCGGTGATCGCGCCGCCGGCGATGACGCCCAGCGAGCCCGCCGTCACCGTGCCGAGCGTCGCGGCCCCGGAGGCCGTGAACGAACCGGCTCCGGCGGTCCGCACGAGGCTCAGGTTCATCGCGCCGCTCTCGGTGATGGAGATCGCGGACGCGACGTTGGCGCTGTTCGCGGCGTTGCGCGTGCTCGCCTGGACCTGGCCGAACGTCGAGGCGGCCTCGTCGAGCGTGATCGACGCCGCGCCGGCGGTGTTGTTGAGCGTCGTGAGCGAGAGGATGCCGCCGACGGCGAGCGTGCCGCTGTCCGTGATCGCGCCGCCCGACGTGACGTTGAGCTGCCCGGCGATCGTGGATGCGCCGAGGTCGATCGCGCCCGCGTCCACCAGGACCACCGAGACCTGCCCGGCCGAGCCGGCCGCGGCGACCGCGACCGTGCCGAAGTTGTTCGCCCCGGTGTCGAGGCGGATGTTGCTCACGCCCGCGTCGAGTGTGGTCGTGCCCGCGACGGTGATCTCGTCGCCCGCGTCGCCGCTCTGGAAGATCGCGGTCTGGCCCGCGGTCTCGAGATCGGAGGTGACACTGAGGTTCGCGGCGGCAATCTCTCCCAGTTCGATCGCGTCCGTATCGCGGAGCGTGGCGTCGCCGGTGGTGGAGGCGTTGACCTTGTCGCCGAAGTCATGCCCGGCGGCATCGAGAACGATGTCCCCGCCGCCGGTCGAGGCCAGCGTGGTCACGCCCGAGACCGTAACCTCGTCGTTGAGCGCCCCGCTGTCGCTGATGCCGCCGGCGACCGTGACGTTCAGCGTGGTCGCGGCGATGTCGCCCAGCACAATGTCGTCCGCATCCGCGAGGGTGACGATGCCGGCGCCGGTCGCGCTCACCGCTCCGGTAAAGTCATTCGTGGCGTTGTCGAGGAGCACGTCGCCCGCGCCGCCGGCGTCCAGACTTGTCGTGCCCGTGACAGCGACGGTCGCGCCGACGGCGTCCGTGATATCGCCGGTCGCGGTGAGAGCCAGGTCGCCGGACACGCTCGACGTGCCAAGCTCGACGGTGTTCGCGTCGGTGATGGTCGCATCCCCGCCGCCGGTGGTCGTGACCCGCAGTTCGCCCGTGAAGTCATTGGCGGCGTTGAGCGTCATGCCGTTCGCGCCGGCCGACACGTCGGCGTCACCGGAGACGGTGAACGCGCCGGATTGCGTCAGGGCATCGCCGGCGGTAAGGGCCAGGTCGGTGACCGACAGGGCGGCCACGTCCAGGTCGTTGGCGTCGGCCAGCGAGGCGTTGACCGCGCCCGCGACCGTGACGGTCCCGACGAAGTCGTTGAGCACGCTGTTGAGGAGCACGTCGTCCGACCCGCCCGCGTCGAGCGAGGTGGTGCCCGCGACCTGCACGGACGCGCCCGTGGCGTCGGTGATGTCCCCCGTCGCGGCCACCGCAAGGTCACCGGCCACGTCCGAGTCGCCCAGCTCGATCGCGTTGGCGTCCGTGATTCCCGCGTGGCCCGCGGCGGTCGTGGTCAGCCGCACCTCGCCGGTGAAGTCGTTGGCGGCGTCGTTGAGCGTGATGCCGCCCGCGCCGCCGGTCACGTCCGCATCGCCGGAGACGGTGAACGCCCCGGACTGCGTGAGCGCGTCGCCGGCGTTCAAGGTGAGGTCGGTGACGGACAACGCGGCCACGTCGAGGTCGTTGGCGTCCGCGAGCGAGGCGTTGACCGCGCCGGTGATGGTGACGGTGCCGCCGAAGTCGTTCAGGACGTTGTTGAGCAGCACGTCATCGGAGCCGCCCGCATCGAGCGCGCTCGTGCCGGTGATCGCAAGCCTGCCCGTGTCGGTGATGTCGCCGGCGGCCGTCACGTCCAGCGAGCCCGCGGAGATCACGTTCCCGACCGCGGACCCGAACTGGACGCCGCCGCTGCCGGTGATGGTGAGCAGGCCGGTGACCGCCGTGGGACCGATGACGGTCGTGCCCGCGGTGTTCTGCACCGAGGCCGCTCCGGGGGTCGTGACGGAGATCGCGCCCGCGACCGCGAGCTGATCGACCGTGACGCTCCCGCCGCCGACCGTGGTGAACGACGCCGCGCCGGTCACGGTGGCGATTGCGCTGTCGGTGATGTTCCCGGCCCCGTTCGCGGTGATCGCGAGGGCCCCGCCGACGTTCGAGAGCCCGAGATTGATGGACCCCGTGCGGGTGTAGGTCGCGTCGCCGCCCGCGCCCGTGGTGTTGAAGCGGATCGCGTTGGTGGTGGTGGTGTCGTCGAGCGTGATGTCGGCGCCGGACGTGCCGGTGGTAAACGTGGCGTTGTCGGCGGTCACGGCGCCCGAGTCGGTGATGTTCCCGGCGTCGGCCGTCACGGTCAGCGCCGTGCCCACCGTGGACGCGGCGAGGCGCACGGCGCCATCGTTCGCGATCGTCGCGAACCCGCCGGTGCTGAGCGCGATCGTGCTCGACCCGCCGTTGACGTTGAGCTGGTCGAGACTGATGTTCCCGGCGGCCTGGTTGGTGAACGCCGCGTTGCCCGTCACCTGGATCGCGGCCGTGTCGGAGATGCTGCCCGCCCCCACCGTGGTGAGCGACAGGTTTCCGCCGACGCCGGACGCGCCGACCACCTGCACGTCGCCGGTGGTCGCGGTGACGGTCAGCCCGCCCGTCACGGCGGACGCGGCCAGCCGCACGGTCGTGGTGTTCAGGATCGTGCCGCTGCCGGAGGAGTTGACGGCGATCGTGCTGGCGCCGCCGTCCACGTCGATGTCGTCCATCACCACGTTGCCGCCGCCGGTCGTCGTGAAGGTGGCGTTGCCCGTGACCTGGATGATCGCGGAGTCGGAGAGGCCCCCGCCGTTCTGGGCCGTGAGCTGCAGGTTGCCGCCGACGGCCGAGGCCCCCGAGACCACGATCCCGCCGTTGGCGGCCGTGGCCGTCAGGTTCGTCGTGACATTCGACGCGGCGAGACGGATGATGGACGTGTTGACGATCGTGGCGGCGGCGGACGAGTTCACCGCGATGGTGCTCAGGGCCCCATCCACGTCGAGCAAGTCGAGGGTGATGCTCCCGCCACCGGTCGTGGTGAACACGGCGTCGCCGCCGACCTGCAGGGCGGCGGAGTCGGCCAGGCTTCCTCCGCCGTTGGCGGTGAGCGTGGCATCGTCGCCGACGCTCGACGCGCCCGCGACGGTGATGGTGCCGCCGAGGTTGGACGTCAAGGTGAGGTCGCCTCCGACCGTGGACGCTCCGAGGCTGAAGCTGCCGTCGCGGGCGTAGATCACGTCGCCGTTGGCGCCGACCGTGTTGAAGGAGATCGTTCCCCCGGCCGTCGTCGTGTCGAGCGTGATGTCCTCGTTGGTCCCGGTGGTGGTGAACGAGGCCGCCCCGGTGATCGCGACGACGCCGGTATCGCTGATGCTGCCGCCGCCGGCGACGACGTCCAGCGTGGCGCCGGAAACAGCGGCGAGGGCCACCAGGCCGGTGGTCGCGGTCAGGTCGATGTCCCCGCCGGTGGCGACAATGCTCGTCGCCGTGACGCTGCCCGCGTCGGCGACGAGTTCCACGTCGCCCGTGGCCGCGACGTCCGTCGCGATGATCGCTCCCGTCGAGCGCACGGCGACGTCGCCGTTGGCCGTGTCGACGTCCGTCAGCGTGATGCCGCCGGTGTCCTTGATGAAAACGCCGCCCGCGCCCGAGACGTGGGCGGCCAGGCTGGCGGCGTTGATGTCCAGGGGCCCCGCTCCGGCGCCGCCGGCGCCGCCGCTGACGCCGATGCCGCCCGCCGCGTTGAGCGTGAGCAGCCCGGCGATCGTGATGTCGGTCGTGTTGTTGTCGCCTTCCTCGTCGATCGTGCTGCCGCTGGTCAGCGTGAGGTTGGTGAAGTCCGTCGTGGACGCCGGGGCGAGGGTGTCGATCACCATCAGCCCGGAGTTCGACGCGCCGATGACCAGCGTGCTGGTCTGGATGAAGTCGATCTCGGCGTCGGAGAGGTCGAACTGCAGGGGTGTCGCGCTGATGCTGACGGTGCGCCCCGCGTTCGGGACGAGGTTTACCGTGCCGGCGCCCGCGCCGGTGGAGACGGCGGCGTTGATCGCCAGGTCGTCCCCCCGGAGGGTGATAACGCCCGAGGGAGCGCTAAGGGCGGCGCTGACCGTGAGCGTGCCGTTCGACCGGAGGGCGAGGGTCCGCCCGTTGCCCATCGTGATCGCGGCGGTGTCCATCGCGCCGCCGTTGATGCTCAGGTCGAACCCGGGGTTGAAACCCAGGGCGTTCACGTCGACGGCGCCCGTGCCGGAGGTGTCGCCGATGACGACCGCGCCCGCGGTGATGTTGTCCAGCTCGGTGTCGCTGACGTTGAACGTGCCCGTGGCCGCGGCGCCGACGCCGATGGTGGCGGCCCCGCCCCCGGTCGGGACCGACTGGAGGAGGTTGACGGTGCCGTTGCCCGCGTCGATGAGGCTGTCGGTCGCGCCCGACAGGATGACGTCCGTCGCGATGACGTTGATAGTCTGGTTCGTGGCGGTGATCGTCCGGGCCGCGGCGAGCGTGAACGCGCCGTCGCCGTCCGTGTCGGAGTCGGCGGTGAGCGTGATCGCGCCCCCCGCGGTGATATCCGCGTCCACGGTGATGTCGTCGTTGCTGGTGAGCGCGATCGTGCCGGCGCCGGTGATGTCCGCGGAGACGTCGAGCGAGTTGACCGTGGTGATGATGCTGATATTGCCCGCGCCGGCGGTGACGCCGACGATCCCGGCCACGGTCGTGATGTCCAGGTCGCCGCCGACGGAGTTGCGGAAGAAGATGCCGCCCGAGTCCGTCTCGGCGGCGAAGTTGTCCACGCCCGTCGCTTCGATCAGGTCCGCGAGAGTGCCGATACCGCTGCCGGCCGAGAGGGCCAGGTCGCCCGTGCCCATCTGGATGGTGCCGCCGCCGTCCACGATGCGGCCCGTACTGTTGGAGGAGACGCCGTCGGCGCGCAGGATCAGGTCGCCGCTGCTGGCGGTGTAGTCGATGTTGGCGTTCAGGAAGATGTCGTCGTGGGCGAGGAGCTCGAGCGAGTTACCGTTGCCGGGAGCGGTGATCGTGCTGGCGATGGTGATATCGCCGTCCTGGGCGTTGGTCCCGCCCGTGCCGGTCTGCACCACCACGTCGCTCGCGCCGAGCTGCGCCTCGAGCGTGCCGACGAGCAGGATGCTGTTGTCGTTGGTGGTGGTGAACGGGTCGCCGCCGGTCCCCGTGCCCGAGATGTTGGTGTTGGAGCCCGCGGCCTGGATCGTGAGGTTGTTGGGATCGAGCAGGAGGGTGCCCCGGCGGCCCTGGTCGGCGCGCAGGTCGGTAAAGCCCTGGTACTCGAGTGTTTTCTTTCCGGAGACCTCGGCGAACCCGCCGTCGCCCCCCGCGGCGCCGCCGCTGGCGGTGATCTGGCCGTGGAACTTCGTCAGTTCGTCGGCCCACACGATGACTCTGCCGCCGTCGCCGGTGTTCACGGCGTCGGCGCGGATGGTGGTTCCCTCGCTGACATACGTGCGGGCGGCGTTGCGGACGGCGCCGTGCCCCTGGTAGTCGCCGCCGACGAGCACCGTGCCGCCGCCCGCGTCGCCCGAGGCGTCGATGTTCGCGTCGAAGAGCCCGACCTTGCCGCCGAGGACGTGGACCGTGCCGCCAACGCCGCCCGCCGCGTGGTTGGAGGCGTCGAGCGTGCCGCCCGCGTGGACGACTCCCGCGCCCTTGCCTTCGAGCGTGATCTTGTCGGCGCGCACCGTCCCGGTGTTGCGCACGGCCAGCGAGTACAAGTCCCCGGCGCTGAGCATCGACGCGCCGGCGCGCGCGTGGATCGTTCCGCTGTTGTCGACGCCCGCCTTGCCCGTCTGCGGGTTGGGCTGGGTGTCCTTGATCTTGACGTAGAGCCCGCCGGAGCGCGGCCCGATGAACACCTCGTCGCCGGCGGACATCGTGACGGTGCCCTTGTCGGCGTAGATGACGCCGTGGTTGGCCACGAACTGCCCGACCATGTCCACGCGCCCGGCCTGGATGGTGCCGAGGTTGCGCACCTCGCCCGTCAGCCCGGTGAACCGGTCGGCGCCCGCGAGGAAGTCCTGGTTGGTGATGGTGCCCGCGGCGGCGACCAGACCGCCGACGCTGACGACCGCGTGCCCGCCGAAGAAGATGCCGGCCGGGTTGGCGATGTAGACGAGCCCGTTGGAGAACAGGTGCCCGTTGATGATGGTGGGGTCGTAGCTCTGCACGCGGTTGAGCACGCGCGACGTGGCGGACGGCTGCACAAACCGCACGGTTTCGTGCCCGCCGATGTTGAAGCTCGAGTAGTTGATGATCGTGTTGTTGCCGGCGTGGATCGTCGTCGTCGCGCCGTTTTGCTGGAACGTCGCCTGCCCGGCCACGACCTGCTGACCCTTGGGCCCCGCGAGGGCGGGTGCGGCCAGCGCGATCAGCGACCCCGCGGCCGCGAACACGAAACGCCCCAGCCCGACGCCCACCACCGAACCCTCGAAGCACGGCTTGCGGCTTGTTCCGGCCTTCATCACGCCCTCCTTGTGGTCCGCCCGGCCCTCTTCGGCCCCGGCGTACCGGCTCGGCATCGCTCGGTCTAGTACAGGATCGTTGCGGAAAGGTGGACCTGGTTGCTCCCGGATGTCACGTTCGGGGCGAAGCCGCCCCCGGTGAGCGGCTGGCCGCCCTCGGTGTCCGTCAGGGCCACGCCCCAGTCGAGACGCAGGCTCAGGTTGCGCTTCACGGCGAACTCCAGCCCAACCCCGACGCCCACGAGGCCCTCGTCGTCCTCGAACCCCAGCTTCTCGCTGTTCCACGTCCACCCGGCGTCCACGAAGGCCCGAGCAACCAGGTCCCAGTCGGCCCGGCCGTACGGCTGCTGAGGCCGGTACCGGAACGAATCGCTGAACAGCCGGCCGGGCTCGCCCGGGGACCGTGCCCAGGGGATGTGGAAGCGGTACTCGATCGTGCCGACGAGCGTGGTGTCGCCCGCGGCCACCGATTCGGGGTAGCCGCGGACGGAGTAGAACCCGCCCGCGACCTGCTGGAAGGACGGTGCGAGGCGGTAGTCGAAGGCGTACTGAGCGCGTGCGGTGAGCGCCAGCTCGTGCGCCAGCGTGGGCGACGCCGCGGGGTCTTCGAAGCGCGGGTTGAGGTAGGGCTCGAGGAAGAACGAGTGCGTCGCCTCGAACTTGAGCACGAACCAGTTGTCATCGACCTGCAGCCGGCCCAGGTCGGCGATGCCCTGGTCGTCCGTCCCCGCGACGTCCGCGAGGTTGCCCTCGATCATGGCGGACGCGATCAGCGACGAGAGCTCGGTCTGCCGCTCGAGCCGCACGCCGATCGACGGAAGGAAGAAATCCTCGTCGCCCGACGTCAAGGCGGCGAAGTTGTCCACCTGCACGTTCTGGAATCGCGCGCCGGCGACCAGGTCGCCGAAGACCTCGCCGCGCTGGAAGAAGTTCCAGGTGAGCTCGGCGCCGAGGGTGAACCCGTTGCCTTCGAATGTCTCGTTGGAGATGCCGACGTCCGACGCGGTGAACTCGCTCCAGTTGCCGTAGATGCGCCAGCGGGTCACGTCCGACCGCCCCAGCGGGGCTTCGTAGGAGGCGAGCACGGCGTTGGCCGAGTCGAACGAGGCGGTGATGTAGTCCACCGACAGCACATCGTCGCGCCCGGTGAGCTGGTTGTGGCTGAACCCGAACCGTTCGCGCCACTCATCCGTCTGCTTCGTGCCGGTGTTGGACGCCTGGAAATAGGCCGCCCAGGGCTTGTTCTCCTGCACGAGGTAGTCGAGCGTGATCTGCCCGGTTTCCTCGCCGGCGGAGACGGCCGCGTCCACGCGCCGGCCGGGATGGCGGTTGAGCCGCTGCATGTAGGCGTCCACCAGGTCCTTGCGGAGGAGGTCGCGGCGGGGCCCGTCGCCCGTCTCGGACGCGGGCTGCACGGGCGATCCCTCGCGGATGAAGTCGTGGCGGGGGTCGTTGAGCCGGGGTCCCGAAGCGGTCCGCTTCCCGGATGCGAGGGTCCGGACCTGCGTCACCACGCCGGTGTGCACGGTCAGATGGAGCTCTGTCTGGGCGTCTGGGCGGCGCTCGGGGCGCAGGTCGCGCCCGAACATCGGGTCCTGTGTGTCGGGCTCATACGCCCCGGTCTCGGCGTTTCGCAGGACCGGGGAGGGGATGTCGTCCTCCGCCTCGACGACGAGGCCCACCAGCCCGCGCGCCTTGAACTCCTCGAAGACCGCCTTCACCACCGCGTCGAGGGCCGAGAGGCTGAACCGGCGCATCGGCTCGTCGGCGATGTCGCCGACGCGCAGTTCGACCACCGCCACGCCCTCGCGGGGAGCGATGTACCCCCCCGGCGCGATCCCGAGGTGCACCGTCGCTGAACGCAGCACGTCCTCGGGATCGGGCAACCCTGCGTTCTCGGCGGGGTACCGGACCACGAACCGACTGACGGGGTACCTGGGCGTGTCATGGTCCGTCGCGGGAGACGCGGCGGGTTGGCCCGCATCCTGGGCCCTGGCTGGAAGCCCCATCACGAGCCCCGCGACGGCGACCACAACGGCCGCCACCATGCCCCGAGGCGGAACCCCGTCCTGAGTTCGAGCGCGCATGAACCCATCCTCTCCGGCGGTAGAGCGACAACCAGACCAAACACCCCGCAAGAAACCGGGGCGGGATCGGTTACGCGTTCCCCCAGCATACAGAGGCTACAAAGTTTGCACGGCGAACGTCAAGTCCCCGCCGCAACGCGACCTGCGCACATCGTGCGCCCGGGTCGAGGCCTGGTCATTCCCGGCTTGTTCACTCCAATTGGTACACACCCGCGTGCAGCAGGCGACGGAGTCGGTCCCGCGGGGGGGGCGTCGCTGCGGCGGGTCCGTCGGCTCCGAACGTGAGGCGAAAGCCGACGTCGGCGTACCCGACCCGATCCGCCAGATCGAGGGCGTCAACCGGGAATGGCTGGTCCGTGGACTGCGCCGGCGGCGAGAGTGCCGACCCCCCAATGACCCGCAGCAGCGCGGGCGAGGCTCTGAGGACGGCGTCCACGGCCTCGGGGGTCACGTCCGCGGGCGCTCCCCCCAGACTCGGGCCGTCAAACACGAACTCGGCGACGTTGCCGACAAGATGGATGATTCCGCCGTCCGAACTGGCAGGGGTGAACCAGAGCGCCCCGTCGTCGCCCGGGTGCGACGCGGACCGATCAACGGGTTCGCCCCCCTTGTCGCCGCCGGCGGGGACAAATATCCCGGCGTCGGGCCAGAACGGCTTGCCACCCTTGAGGCGGACCGCCTCCGCCGACGCCCACAATCCCTGCCACCGCGTGTCGCGGAGGTTCGGCGTCGCCGCGGGGGAGGCTGCTCGGGCCTGATGCGCCAGGGAGGCCCGCCACTCTTCGGTGGACGGCAGGCGGCACCCCAGTCGGGCCGCGGCATACATCGCCGCCGCGGGCGAAACGTGCTGAGCCGGATGATCGGCGGTCGGGCGACCCGCGGCCTCCAGGGCCGGATAATCGGCGGACTTCGATCCGGCGGGGAGGCGCGCGATCCACGCCGCGGCGGTTGCGAACCCGCCGGGGCCGCGCGACCACCCGAGGGGACCCGGGCGATCGATGTCCGGAAGGAACATGGCGAGCGCCTCGCGTGCGCCGGGCAAGCGCGACACCTCGGTCATGACCGCCAACGTCGCCTCTGCGGCGCCGACATAGACAGGCTCCGTCGATCCGCTCGCGCCACCGGCGGACGGCGCGGCCTCGACGCGGATGAACTCGAGCGACAGGGCGCCGCCCGGACTCGTGAACCGCACCCGCGCCCCACCGTCGAGCTCCTCGCTCGCCCACCCGATCGATCCGGGACCGAGATCGCGGACCTCGGGCTTCGGCTTCACGGGCTCGACACCCGAGGCCAGGGCCTCGAGCTCGGCCAGGAGCGCCGCGACCGGCGGGCGTGCGACGATCCCAGGCCCCGCGGACCGGAGCTTGGCGGCCGCCACACCTGCGGCGCGGCGCGCCGCATCGTCGCTCATCCCGGGCTGTGCCGTCGCGGCGATGGCATCGCGGGCCGCGAGGTTGAACCGCGTGCGCTCGTCCGCGATCGCGTCGGGCGCGACGCCGAAAGCGCCCATCTGGTCCGCGATGGCGTCGAAATCCGCTGGTGTCCGGGCGGCCGCCGCGGCACGGGTCCACCGGGCCGCCCCCTCGGCGGCGAGTTCCCGGCCCAGGGCGTCGCGCCGGGCGGAATCCGGAACGGCCGTGATGACGCGCTCGATCGCCGCGCGCAACCCTGCCTCGACCCGCAGTTCGTCGGGTCCGCTCGGCCACGGCGGTTGGATAAGCCCGCCGAGCCGACGCCAGGCGGTGAGCGCTTCGGCCGCGTCGCCCGCACCGGCGCTCTCGACGCGCGCAACGAGCACGCCACGCCCGGTCTCGCCGGCGAGGCGTTCCAGAGCGGCCACGCGCTCACGGAACGGCGCCACCGCCTGTTCGACGCCGGGCGTCGACGCGACCGGGGTCGACGCGCAGCGGGCGACGAGGTCCGCCGCCGACACCCCATCCGAGCCTCGATCCTCGGCCCGGTGTCCTGATTGCAGGAGCCGGTCGGCCGCGTCGAGATCGCCCCGCAACGACCCGAGCTGTTCGACAAAACGGTCGAACGCACCCGCCTCGTCCTCGAAGGATGGGGGCGCGCGATCGTTGACGCCGGGCGGGGTTGAGACGATGCCCGCGACGGCTGCGCCAACCCTCCGTTCGCGCTCCGACCGTGCCGCGCTGGCGAGGGCTTCGTGCCACGGGCGGGCCGGATCGGGCGGGGCGAGGCCTCCCGCGAGGCGTTCATCCAGCGCGGTCAGGGCGGCCTCGGCGGCCCGGGCGTGCGCGAGCATGTCGGCATAGCGCGCGTCGTCGTACGTAGTGAGGATGGCGTCGCGCCAGGCGAGCCACGCGGTGTTCACGGCATCGGACGACGCCGACACCCGGGTCCGCGCCCGGAGCCCGGCCCTCGCCTCGGCGGCGCTCGCCACCCGGCCCGACGCCGCGGACACCAGGCGACGGTCCAGCGTCCGCCAGACCGCGTCGAGCTCGGCCTCGATCGACGCGGCCTCGGCGGTGATGGTGTCGCGGTTGGCCGCGTTCCAGGGCAGGCGCTTCAAGCGATCCACGCGGTCGCCCAGCGCACGCAGGGCCGCGTCCTGGGCGGACGGATCACCGAACTCGGCTCTCAGTCGCTCGGCCTGGGCACGCACCTGAGAGAGCCTGGCGTCCCCCCCCCACGTCCGCACCGGGTTGAGCGCCGGGTCGAGGCTCGGATACCTGCGGGCCTCAAAGACCCAGGCGTCGAACGCCGCGGGCGTCGGGTCGGTGAACTTGGCGTGGGCCCCGCTGGCCAGGAACGCGTCGCGGTCGATGGTCGTCCAATCGCCGGCGAGAAACTCCACCAGGCGCAGCCCGACGCGATCGGCCTCGGCCGCAGCGAGATCCAGCGCGATCAACCCCTCGAACCCCGCGCCCGCGGCCTCGCGCCCGGCCCGCTCGGCCCAGGAGCCGTACGCCTCGGGCACACGGTCCCCCGCTGCGGCGGTCGCCCGTGCATGACGGGCGACACGGGCCCAGGACTCCTCGATGCGCCGGACCAGTTCGGCGGCGGCGATCGTGTCGTCGAGCGCCGAGGCCGAATCCGAACCGGGAGTTGCGCACCGGGCCGCGACCGCGCCCAGATGCTCGCCGACGGCGCCCCACTTGCGGGCCACCGCCGACGCGACCCCGCCCGACAGTTGACGCATCGCGTCGCACTCGCCGCGCAGCGCGGCGGTGAACCCCCGCGCCGCGTCGAGCCCGGCGGTAACTCGCTGCGCGGCGGCCGGCGTCCGCACCGCGCCGGGCGGGGACGATGTCAGCGTGGCCAGGTCGACGCGCCGCGTCACGCCCGCGATCGACCACGGGTCCGTGCCGCCCCCCGTCGCGAGGCGTTCGAGCAGGGGCTTGAGGGTCGGGTCCGCGGCGTAGAGCTCGCGGCGCGTCGCGGCGACGATGCCGGGCGCGACGCGTGCGGGCGGTTCATCGAGCTGACGGGAGAACTGAGCGAACCACCCGCGGTACATGGCACAGAGGTCGCTCCATGCGGCCAGCGTGGGGTCGGGCGTGCTGCTTGGTGCGTTCTTCTCCGTGCCGCCCGGCGGGGCGCGGGTGGGCGATCCGTCGCGTCCGTTTGCGCGCTGCGCCGAGTCGTCCCCCGCGCCGGTTCGGGCCCGATCCAGGAGGAGCCCGAGGGCCGCGAACGTGATCGCGAGGCCCGCCAGGAGCCCCAGGATCAGCGTCGACCGCCGCTTCCAGAACGCCATCTTGGAGAGGATTCCTGGGCGGACGACGGTCTCGACGGGCGCGCCCTGCCCGCCCAGGGGCCGGTACTCGTCCGAGCCCGCGCCCGCCAAACGCTGGCGGGCTCGCGCGGTGAACTCGGCGTCGAGGTCGTAGGGCACGTCCGTCACCGGGGCGAGGGCTCGGGGGTTGGCGCGTACGCAGAAGAACGACGCGGGGTCGGGGTTCCCCACGATCACGTCCACCCAGCCCGCGCCGAGGGCGATGAACACGAGCACCTCGGTCCCGGGCGCGAGCAGGGTCAGGGCCGCGTGCATCCACCGCGTGCCGATCTCGGCCGGGTCGGTCCCGCACGCGGGCGCCCGTACGTGGCAGGGGCGCGGCGCCTCCAGCTTCGCGCGAGTGGCCGTTCGCGTCCAGGGCTTGTAGTCGGCCATCTCGCGCTCGACCTGGTACATCAGGCGCAGGAGCCCGACCGAGCCCGCGCCCATCTCCGGGCGCTGCGCGAGTTCGGCGAGCACGCGGTCCGACACGAGCAGTTCCGGCCCGGACGGGGGTTGCGCCGCGGCTCGATCGCGCAGGGCGGCCTCGGCCTCGTCCATCGCGGCGCGGACGGCGTCGGCGCTCTCCGTCGCCACACAGCGCTCGCGCAGCCGGTCGAGAATCGGCAGCCCCTCGCCGAGCGCCCACGCCAGCGGGACGCCGCGGCACTCCGCGCAGACGACCATCGGGTACTTCGTCCGCCCCTTGCCGTCACGGCTGGACCACATCCGCCCGACGACGATGCTGGCGGGCGTCCGCCACACGAAGACGTGGTTGTACCCCTCGACCTGCTGCTCGGGAGCGAGGCGGTCCCAGGTGCCCGCGTCGATGTTGCCGCCGATGCCCTCGACGTACATCCGGCGCTTGATCTCGATGAGCCGGGGCGTGTCGAGCCCCAGGTCGTCGATGTGGTCGTTCCACCCCGGATGCTTGCCGAAGGCGGCCACGTGGAGCCCCTCGCCGCCGCGGGTCCGGGGTGGGTGCGCGTGTTCCATGAGCGAGCGCGGTCTCCTCGCGCCGGGGCGGGTCCCGGCGCGTTACTTCTTCGGCCAACGATCGAGCGCCGGCATCGGTGCGGTGAACTCCACTTCCAGCCACAGCGAGAGGCGTGCCTGCTCCGGGGGCGCGTCGGGGCGCGGGTTCGCGGCGCGAACCTCGACGCGCCAGCGGCGGCCCTCGGCGTCGAGCTTCTCGGCGACGCACGGCGCCTCGGGCGTCCCGTGCAGGAGCCGCAGCGCTCCCCACGACCCCGGCATCCGGACCACCTGGAGGGGCTTCTTCCCCTCGCGCTTGGAGTCGTCCACGGGGTTGGCGTAGAAGTCGAACCGGACACCATCGCGCGGATACGCGAACTGCCAGTCTCCCGCTTCGGGCAGCTCCGCGGGCAGTCGGTCCTGCACGGACCTGAGAGACTCCCCGCCGACGCGGGTCTCACCCTGGTACACGTCGAGGTACGGCATCGGGTCCGCGACGGTCCGTTCCACCGGATAATCCCTGGGCGGCTTGGCGATCCAGACTTTGCACGCGAGCGTCTCGCCCTCGCGCGGGGGCAGCGCGGCCACCAGCGAGCGCACACGCCCGAGCCACTCGGCGTGCTGGCTGAACCCCGCGCCGAACAGGCGGGCGATCTGCTTGTCGAACTTCTCACGCCGGGTCCGCGTCCAGTCGCCGCCGGTGGTCGCGGGGAGGATGTCCGCGACCAGGCGGCCGGCGTTCGCCACGTCGGCGGGGCTCATCTCGGGGCCCGCACCCGTGTCGAGCGGGAAGGCCGCCCTGCGGCGCAGGTCATCCACCTCCGACTTGTTCCGGGCTTCGGACTCGTCGGCCGCGAGGGTGAGGGCCGAGAGTGCGAAGTTCTCCCAGAACCACGACGCCGCGTCGCGGAGCTCGGCGCCGGGCTCGACCGCGGCGGGCACGTAGCGCACCAGGAACTCCTCGTCCTTCACCGACTTGCGGAGCTGTTCGCGAGCCTTGCCCACGTCGTCGCCGTCCAGCCCCAGCCAGCGGCCCAGAACGGATTGGAACTTGCCGGAACGCTGGCCTTGGGCGAGCGCCGTCTTGGCGGCCGCGATGTTGGCGAGCACCTCCGAAGGCTTGACCGCCGGATCGCTCAGGTGCTGCTGAACGGCTTCGACCGCCTTGGCGATCTGGTCCAGGAGTCCATCGAGCCGGAAGAGATAGTCCTCGACCTGGGGGTGGCGGGCCATCGCCTTGCTGAACTCGGCCCACTTCAGGTCCGTGCGGAGCCCCAGGTCGCTCAGACGGCCCGAGGTCCAGTGGTCCATGTACGCGCTCGCATACGTGCGGTCCGCGGCGAGAATGGACCGCCACGCGGACTCGGCGTCGGGCGCGCCGACCGCGGGGTCCTTCCGCACCGCGTCGACCCGCGCCACGTCGCCGAGCAAGGCCGCGGCCGCGGCGGGGTGGTAGCGCTCATCGAAGCGGAACTTGCCGGCGACGGCCCGTTGCTCCATCTGGGTGAGGGGCACGGGGTCGGCCTCCACCACGCCGGACTCCGGCAAGGCCGCGACCGACCGCACGGCGGACTCCCATGTTTCGGCGGTCCGCGGCGCGAGGTCAACGAACGACGCGGCGAGTCGCCGGCGGCGCTCGCGGGCGGCCAGGTTGACCATCGTGTTCGACGCGGCGGTTGCCGCATCCCAGCGCGTCGCGGCGGCCGCGGGCAGGTCCGCGGGCTTGGCGAGCTTCGCTCCGGTGGCGGTGAGCCTTGAGTCCACGTCATCGAGGGCGAGCTTGAACCGGCCGAGCGGCGTATCGGCGGCCGCGCCGGCCAGGGCGCGCAGCGCTTCAACCTGGGCGTAGGCGTCGGCTCGCTTGCCGTAGCGGTCGCGCGTCGGGCCCAGGTGGAGTTCGTCGAGCGTCTTGAGTTTCTCGGCGCGGGCACGGTCCGCGTCGGACTCGCCCGCGTAGGGCTTGAGCGCAGCGAGCGCCTGCACCAGGATCGTCCGCCGTTCCTTGTCCGTCGCGGTTGAGCCCTCGCCGATCGCCGCGGCCCGCCCGCCCTCGCCCGGCTCCAGGCGGGACAGGTCGTTCACCAGCGGGTCGACGACGCGCTGCCTCCAGCGGACGATCGCCTCGGCGTAGGCCTCGGTCAATCCCTTGCCCGGGGCCAGCGCGAGCTCCTGCACGCGCGACCCGATGGGCGCGACGCGTGCGGAGAGCGCGGCGTACGGCGTCGCCCACGCTCCGCTCGCGTCGTCGAACGCGGCGCGGCTCTTCATCCCGTCGTGAACCTGTTTCTCGGCCGCGTCGAACGCTTCGAGTTCGTCGAGCAGCCCGCGGGCCGGTCCGAGCTCGCCGCCCGTCGGCGCGGCCCACTCGGCCGCGAGCGATCGCGCGCCCCGGACCGCGAGTTCGGGGTCGCGCGACGCCAACCGACGGCCCCATGCGCGATCGCCGTTCGCGGGCGCGTACAGGCGCGACACCGCGTCGCGGAAGCCGGTGGCGTCCTCTTCGGCGTCGGCGCGGTCCGCGGCGAGCTCGTCCGAGGAACCAAGCGGGTAGAGAAGGATCGGGTGCGGGTCGATCGCGGCCGGCGCGGTGTTACCCTCCAGGGCCGCCAGCTCGACTCGCGCGAGTTGGTGGTACGCTTCCTGCGCCAGCGATGACGCGAAGGCGCCGGGCGCGCGGGGCGCGCCCTCGGCCGGCCGGCCGAGTTCGGCCCGGAGACGCTTGCGGGTCTCCTCCAGGCCCGGGCGCAGCACGACCTCTTCGAGCAGCACGCGCGCCGCCTCGCCGCGCTTCGACGCGAGCAGGTTGCCGGTGTCGTCGCGCGTGACGAAGGCGACGAGGCGGAAGATGAACGGAACTTTGATGGGGTTGGCGGCCTCATCGGCGAGCACCTTCGCGAACTCGCCGTAACGGTGCGGGCCTCGGATGGCCGAGATGCCGCGCAGGCGCAGCTCCGCGGGGTTCGACTCGCCCTCGGAGCTGACGTAGTTCGGCGGGCGGTAGACCGGCCCGTCCGGGTTGCGGTTCAGCAACACCGAGGGTGCTTCGAGGCGTTCCGGATCGGCGAACGCCGCCTGCACCTGCGACCAGAACGTCACCGGGCGGGAGACGGCCGACTGCAGGTCGATCCAGCCGAACGCGGTGAAGCCGGCGACGACGGCGAGGGCCGCGGCCGCCGAGCCGAACACCACGGAGCGCCGCCGGCGCTGCTGCTGGCGCGTGTTGCCGGCGCGGGTGACGAGCCCCTTTTCCTTGAAGATCTTCGAGAGGAAGAGCTCGCGCAGGAAGAAGGCCCGGTCGCGCTCCCAGAGCCGGCCCTCGGGCAGCCCCTCGACGGGTCGGCCCAGCGCTTCGGCCAGGTCCGCGTCCAGGGCCGAGCCCTCACGCATCGACGAGGTGAAGTAGATGCCGCGGAGGAAGAGCGGCTTGGAGGACCACTCGCCCGCAACGAAGATCATCTCGAGGTAGCGCCGCAGGCGCGGCGCGATCTTCATGAGCGCGTCGGGGAAGGCGTACAGCGCGTCCACCTGGTCGGTGCGCCGGGCGTTCGCGTCCTCGGTGTTCACCGGGTCGAGCAGGAGGCCGAGCCGGCGGCGCTGCAACCGGTTCTGCACGGTCTTGAGGTGCTGCTCGACGGCCTCCGGGCTGAACGGCGTGTCGAGGTCCGCGGGGTTGGACCAGCCGACAATCTGGTGCTGGAGCGTGGGGTCCTTGATGGTGTCGAAGAAGTCGCGGAAGCCGTTGATCAGGTCGCTCTTGGTCACGATCACGAAGACGGGGAATCGCACGCCGAGGGTCCGCTGGATATTGTCGAGCTGCGCGGCGATCTTGCCGGCCTTGCGCTCGATCTCGTCGGAGGTGTCACGGATGAGGCTCTCCGCGGGGATGACCAGGAGCATCCCGTTGATGGGGCAGTTGGGGCGGTGCCGGCGCAGAAGCTTGAGGAACTCCTGCCACTCGTTGGTGCTGCCGGGCTCGACCTCCTCGAACATGAGCCGCCCCGCGGTGTCGAGGATGACCGCGTGGTTGGTGAACCACCAGTTCATGTTGATGGTGCCGCCGACACCCTGGAGCTGGTCCTGCAGGCCGGGCGGGAACCCGACGTTGCAGTGGCGGATCGCCTCGGTCTTGCCCGAGCCGGCCTCGCCGACGAGGGCGTACCACGGGAGCGCGTAGAGGTTCTTGCCGGCGGAGCGGAACTTCTCCACGCCGGTCTCGAACGACTTGCGCATCCCGTCGAGGGCGGCGCGGCGCGCCGGATCGGCGATGCCCATCGGCGCGGAGCCCGCGTTGCCGGCCAGCGCCTGCGTCATCGGGGCGGCCTTGCGCTTGCCGTGCCACTTCAGGAGCGCGCGGTACCCCAGCAGGAGCGCGGCGAGGAGGGCCAGCCCGGCCGCCAGGGTGTACGCGGCCTGCGCCGACAGCAGGAGCGCGACGGACGCAAGGATGCCCGCGCCCGAGGCGAGGGCCACGCCCGCCTTCGCGGCCGGGGGGAGCTGCACGAACCGTTCGACGACGGCGATCATGGCGCGCCCTCCGTGACTTCGGCTCGGCGGTCGCCGTCCCGTGTGCCGAGCCCGATGATCGCGTCGAGAGCGTCGGCCATCTCGGCGCGACGGTGGCGGTACGCCGCCACGTTCATCGCGAAGACCACAACGATCAGCCCCACGGTCGCGATCGCCACACCCACGAGCTTTGATCCCGGGGGTTCCACGAGGTCGGCGGTGTTGACGTTCCCGTACGCCTCGGGGCAGACCTTGGCGGTCTCGTCGGGCTCCATCGCGCCGCGGATGCGGCTGGAGACTTCCAGCGCTTTCTTCCGCAGGTACTCCGGCTGGCCCTGGTACCACCCGGTGAACCCGAGCCCGACGCAGGTGTAGAACACGGCCAGCCGCTCATTCGCCGGCTCGCCCGCTTCCCTGAGCGTCTCGTCGAGCAGGTCAAAGAACTTCTGATCGCCGCCGAACTGCGGCGGGGTCTCCTCGTCGGCCAGGTCGGTCCAGCTCTTGCCGAAGACATTCATGTCGCGGATCATGAAGTCCACGAAGAACACGAGGGGCAGGCGGACCTTCTCGTACTGGTTGATCAGCATCGGATTGGTCGAGGCGCGTGCCTTGAGGTCCGCGAACATCGCCTTGATGTCCGCGCGCGACTGGGCCGCGTCCGGGCGGACGCCCTTTCGCACCGACCGGTTCAGGCGGCACACATACTGGAACACCGGCTCGCACAGCTCCAGGAGCGTCATGGATCAGCCTCCCCCGCCCGGCACGGTCATGTAGAGCGTGACCTGGAAGTCCGACCCTTCGATGTTGGGCCATTCCAGCGAAATCTTCTTCTCGGTCTTGATCTGCCCCCACATCCGGTCGCTCTCGGCGCGGTTGAGCCGGAAGTACAACAGGCCCACCTGCGCGGGGAGCTCGAGCGGCGGATGACGCTCTTCCTGGAGCTTGACGCCGTAAAGCTTTCGGCCGGCCATGCTCCCGGCCATGAGCTTGAACTGGTCCTTGTCCTCGACGAGGCGCGCGACAGCGCGCGGGTCCTGGGCCGTGCGGATGCCCAGGAAGTACTCGTTGGGGAGCGAGAGGTGATCGGGCGAGAGCTCGGCCACCATGGCCGCCGCCTCCTTGCGGAACTCGAGCTTGAGCCAGGTCTCCTGCCCCTCGGCCTTGAGCAGCGGGCGTATCTTGCGGACGAGTTCCTGGAACGCGATCATCGGCGCCTCGTGGTCGTACCGCGGCGCGTCGTACTGGTCCGGGTCCGGGACGAGGGCGGCCAGGTCCCCCAGCAGCTCGCGCAGCTCCAGGTAGAGCTCGAAGGGCGTCACGCCCGGGGCGCTCCACAGGCTCGACAGCCGCGCGCCGAAGCGGTTGAGGGTCCGCAGGCGGAGCATCTGGGAGAACTGCACGCCGCGCATCGTCTCGACGCTGAACCCGGCGCGCGTGAGCTTGACACGCTGGTCCGCGCGACTGGCCTCGACCTGGTTGGCGAAGTCGCGCACCAGGTCGCGCAGCGTCGGTGACGCGCCGAGGACCATGCAGGCAGGGACGAACGCGGGGTCCTGGCGGGGCAGGGCGGTCTCCTCGCCGGTGCCGCGCGCCACGCGGAGCAGGGGGATGGTCTCGAGGTCCGACCGGTCGTCGGTTTCCAGGAGGAGTCGCGCGTTGAGCCGCCGGATCAGCAGCGTCTGCGGGTTCTCACCCGTGTTCTCATCCGCGGCGGTCGCCTCGGCCACACGATACTGACGCTTGACGCGCCAGTCCCCTTCCGCGCCGAGCTCCATGGCGTTGGCGCGGCTGGCGTACCACAGCGGGATGCCCAGCAGCACCGTAAAGCCCCCGCTCGTCCCCTCGAACGCCTGCTTGATGTCGAAGGCCGGCAGGTCGGCGTGCTCGGGCACGTGGACCTCGAGCCCGCTCGGCATCACCACCCGGAGCGCATCGAACCGCACCAGCATGTTCTCGAGGGCGTCGGCCGAAAGCCGCGCCTCGACGACGCCATACGGGTGGGCCCACGCCAGCCGCCGTTCGTCGGCAAAGCGGGTGAGCAGGCTCCGCTGCATCCACTGGAGGTGGTGCGGCTGGAGGAAGAGGCCCTCGTGCCAGTGGACGTACCCGTTCGTCGCCATGCGAAACCCGACCCCCCCGCGTGTTTCAGCGGTTGATGCCCTTGACCAGGTCTTCAGCGAACTTGGCGACCGTCTGGAGCAACTCGGCCTCGAGGGCCACGGCGTCCAGAGTGCCGGCCAGCTCCACGTACTTCTCCCACGACTTGACGGCCTGCGACTTCGTCAGCGTGCCGGGACCCGCCGCCTCCTTGATCGCGTCCACCGAGAACCGGGCGGTGTGACGCTGGGCCCACTGGCGTCCGGCCTGCCCGACCGACGAGATGAGGGCGGCCGTGAGCTGCCGGATGCGCTCCACGTCCTGCTTGACCTGCCCGCGGGGGACGTCCTGATCGCCCGTGGCAAAGCGGCCGAGGGTCTTCGCCAGGTCGCCCGAGCGGCGCAGCTCGGAGCGCGGCGCGATGGCGCGCCACGTGTTCCACACCACCTGGTCGAGGCTGACCGCGAGTTCGGCGAGCAACCCCGCCAGTTCCGTCACGCGCGCGGCGTCCAGGGGTGCCGGCGCGGGCACGTTCAACCGCTTGCGCAGGGCCTCGGCGGCGGCTTCCGGGACCCCGCTCCCGACCGACGGGGGCGGCGCGAGCCCGGCGGAGACCATGCGCCGGATGACCGCCCCCCGTTCGTCGCCGGTCATCCCGGGGGCGAGGGCGGCCAGCCGCTCCACCAGGAAGCTGCCGCTCTTCAGCTCACGCTCGTCGAACCGCGAAGCCCCCGCAGCGGCCTCGGCCTGCGGGGCGACGGCGACATTGGCGTCCCAGGCCGGGAACAGTTCCCGCAGCCGCTCCAGGAAGTCCTCACGTTGGGATGGCACCACGGAGTCGAGGGCTCGCGCGACCTCATCCTCCAGCGCGCCACGGCGGGCCTCGGGGGCATCGTCCGCGAAGTCGAACTGGACGAGCCGGAGCCGGTTCGCGAGCGACGCGACCCTGCCGGCGAGTTCGCTGGTCGATCCGTCTGCGGGCACGCGCGACATCCTATCGGGAGACGGCCGATCGCGTCGGACCGCCGGGGTTCGGGCGGATTATAGGGGCAGGCGGTCCGGGACGCCGCGTGGGAAGCCTGCGACACCCGCGCCGCGCGCGCGGGCTGCGCCGATTCCGCGCTCCGTCGATCCGGGCCGGCCGGCCTTCGGGTCCAGTTCCGCCCGCCGCGCTCCGATCCCATGTGGTCGGACGGACAGCGCGGACCCGCGCCGCCCGGAGGGGAGAGCGACATGAGTAGCGTTCGCACCGCTGTGTTCGGGCTCGCGGCCGCCGCCCTCGTGGGGGGGTGCGGATCGATCGGGTTCACACATGCCAACTCATCGGCGCGGGGGCGCGCGTACCCCACGATGATGGCCGGCGACGGGCTGGGCCGTGCGGTCTTCGCCGAGGAGACCACGATCGCCTGGGCGCCCGACGCACCGTGGACCGGCGCGGATACCGGCCCGAGCGCCACGCCCCGATCGATCTACGCCCGCAAGATGCCACGGTCCAACCGGGCGCCCGTGTTCTACAAGCCGGGCGCTCCGTCCGAGTTCACCACAGTGACGGTGCCTACGAACGGGTCGGTCACCGACGACCGCTGAGCTACGGCATCAGGTACGGGGTCTTGCCGAGAGCCGAGGCGATCCATTCCGCGTAGTTGCGCGGGCGGCGTCGGTAGCCCTCGGCGTCGAACGCCAGCCGGAACCCGACGTCCGAATACCCCGACACGTCGTCATCGATCTCGTGGGGTGCTTCCTCGCCGACCTGTTCGGCCGAGAGCGCGGACCCTCCGATGACGCGGAACACGCCGAATCTGGCGGCCACGAAAACCGGGACCGCGTCGATCGTCGCCGCGGGCCATTCGCTCTCCGCGATGGGAGCCTGGGTCACGAACTCGGCGACGTTGCCGATGATGTGGTGGAAGGTCGCCGCGGGGGCCGCGGCCACGTCCGACCCGACGGGAGCGAAGAGCGCGACACCGTCGGTGCTGCCGCGAGGAACCGCCAGCTTCTGGACGCCGACCTGCACGCCGCCGCCGCCGGGACGGAACGCCTGCGGCAGGTACGCCCCGCGATCGGGCCACGGGAACCAGCTGTTCAGCCGCGTGTCGGTCTCCAGGCTCTTCGAGGTCAGAATCGCGGCCAGGCCGTTGTGAGTGGTTTCCCACGCCGCGTCGCGCAGGTTCCATCGTCCCGGCGCAATCGGCGCACCCTCGCGCTGGGCCGCGGCACGCCACTCCGCCGCAGTCGGGAGGCGGCACCCCAACGCCCGCGCGACATACACGGCCGCGCCGGGCGGGGCCTGCTGAAACGGAAACGCGGGCTCGGATCGGCCCGTGAGCACCTCGCCGATCGGGGCGCGCAGCTCGGAGTAGCTGCTGGCGAGCTTGTCCAGCGCGTCCTTGTCGAGCCACGTGGTGCTCAGCCGCAGATTGCTGCCGGCCCGGGCCCAGGTGCTCGGGCCGTTCATCTGCTCGGGTGAGGGGAGGAGCGCCGCCAGGGCCGCGCGATGGTCGGCGGCCGATGCGAGCCCAAGGACAAGTCCGACGGGCGTCTCCGTGGTGCAGAGGAACACCGGCGGGCCGCCCTCGACGGCGAGGCGGACGAAGTCCAGAGGTGCCACGTTCGCGGCCCCCGCGGGGGGAGTGAAGCGCAGCCGCTCGCCCTCGCCGCCCACGTCCTCGATCTCCCACCCGGCGGTTCCCGGGCCGAGCTCGGCGCGGCCGACCTGCGCGTCCGGGATCGGATCACCCCGTGCGACGGCGGCGAGTGTTTCACGCAAGGCCGCGACGCGCTCGTTCGAGGCAAGCGGGGAGCCCGAGGCGGGAAGACGACCCAGTCGCTCGGCCGCCCACCGGGTCAGGGTCGGATCATCCGAGACCGGGCCCGCGCCGGGGCCGCGCGAGGCGATCAAGGGCTCGAGTTCGTTGATGAGCAGGTCGTAGGCGAGCCGCGGATCGGTGACGTGTTCGACGGCGACGCCGAAATCTGCCATAAGCCCGAACGCACTCTTGAGTTCGGCCGGCGTTGTCATCGTCACGGCGGCCGCGGCCCAGCGATCGCGCAGCGAGCGGTCAAGCTCGGCATTCAACGCCCCACGGCGTTCCTCGGGGCCGACTCCTCCGAAGACGCGGCGCAGGTCATCGCGCAGGGCGAGCGATTCGCGGAGTTGATCGACGCCCTGCGGCCATGCGGGGGCGGCGAGCGACGCGAGCCCCCGCCAGGCCGTGCGCGCCGCCTCGGGGCGCTGGGGCGTTCCGCACGCCGCACGCAGCGCGCGGGTCAGGTCGGCGGGTGACTTCAGGCCCTCGATCTCGCGGAGCTTCTCGATGCGTGCAACGACGGGCGCGAGCGCGGCACGGACGGGCGCCTGGGCGTACACCGGCGACGCCTCGATCTCGGCCGCCCGATCGCCAAGCGTGCCGCCGCCGAGAAGGGCCTCGGCCAGCATGTGCCCCTGGTCCAGGAGCGTCTCGACCGCGTTGGAGCCCGACGCCAACGCGGTCAGCCCCGAGCTCAACTCGCCGTAGGAACGTGCGACGGTGTCGAACGCGGCGGCGAGTGCCGGTGCATTCTCGACCGTCGGCGGCTGGGCCCGGGCGACGAACGCTTCGGCGAGCGCCGCCTCTCGGCGCTCCGCGGCAAACGCGGCCAGAGCTGAGTTGGACGCACGGCCGGCGTCCCCCGGCGTGGGAGCCGCGGGGATGGCGTGCTGCACGGCGACGAGTGCTTCGCGCGCGGCGTTCGACCGCTTGATCACCTGCCTGAACGGCGTCCCACTCTCAATGTCGCGCACGAGGGCGTCGCGCCAGCCCGCCCAGACCGCCGCCAGCGCCGCCGAATCGGTCACCGGCGCGGGCTCCGTGCGGAGCTTCTCCAGCGCTTCATTCCTGCTGGAGACATACGTCGCCTCGTACTCATTGATGTACGCGGAGACCTCCTTATGCGCCGCCTCGGCGGAGGCCACGACCTCCCCGGCGCGGCGCTGTTTCTCCGCCTTCGTGCAGGCTCCCCACGGCAACCCGCGCACCTCGTTCGCGGCCGCTTCCGTCGCGGCGATCCGCGCTTCGAGCTCGGCGAGCCGAGCGTGTACCTTCTCATCGGGCTCGTCGCGGATATCGGCGCGGAACTCGGCAAAGTCGGCACGGACGGTGGTGGTGGGCGTCGCGCCGGCCCATGACGCGGCCGGATCGTCGGCGGGCAGAGGCCTCGTGAACTGATCCGAGGCGACATCGGTGAGCCACGCCGCCAGCGCATCGCCAGGGTCGAGCCCCGCGCCGTGCGTGTACACCCTGCTCGTGCGCCGCAGGCACTCCTGGTCCACGAGCGACCAGCGCGATTCCATCGCCTCGGCGAGTCGCGTGCCGAGCTGTTCGACGCCGGCGAGCACCGCGGAGTCGAAGGCGTCGATCGCCTGGGTGATCGGGAGGCCGCGCTGCGCCGCGTCCATCGCGGGCCGCTTCGACCACGCCGCGTACCGTGCGACGACATCGTCGCCGCTGGCCAAGAGCCGCGACCCGATCGCGTCGACGGCCGCCGCCCGGGCTTCCAGTCGCTTCGCGCGCGCCGCGGCGCCGATCGCGGCGTCGAGCGACGCGACCCGCTCCGACCAATCGCCCCCCGTCGCGGCGTCCGCGGCGCTGCGCAGGGCCTCGGCGAGAACGGTCCACCTGCGGGCGTGGAACTCCGTCGCTCGGGCCTGCAGCGCGTCCGGCACGCCGCCCTCGGCGCTGGTCGCGGTCTCGAACGTTCCGATCACCCGCAGGAGACGCTCGGTCTTGTCCATGCCCGCGGGCGACTGGACCAGCCGCGGCGGGGACAAGCTGAGCGAGTCCATGTCCGTACGCCGCGAGGCTTCGGCTATGTCGCGGGGGCTGGCGCCGTTCTCGCGCCGGGCCGCGGACCACGCGGCGACGGCATCGCGGAGCCGCTCATCCGCGGAGGCGTACCAGTCCGCCCGCGTGGCGGGCGCGCCGGTCACGCCGGGCACGGGCTCGGGCGCTGGTTCCGCGAGGGCCCCGAGGAACGGCTCCACGTCGCGCCAATCGCGGCACAGCTGCTTCCAGTTCGCCTCGCCGCTCTGCGCCCAGCGGGCCAGGTCGGGCGCACGGCTCGGATCGGCGCGACCGAGCCAGACGAACCACACGACGGCCGCGACGACCAGCAGCAACGCCGCGGCCGCCCCGACGAGGAAGACCGTCTTCCTCCCGCCCGCGGCGGGCACGAGGCCCGCGATGGTGGACTCCAGATCCGCGAGCGGAAGCACGCCTTCGGCATGATGAGGGTCGAGCAGACGGTTGCACAGGGCGAGCCACCCGGCCCTCGTCCGGCCCAGGCCGGCCCACTCCGGCGAATCGGCCACGGGGAACGCCCCGCGGTACGGCTGGTGGAGCACGAGCTCGTAGATCAACTCGCCCAGGGCGCGCTGGTCCGCGCCGGCCTTGGCGTGCTTGACAGACCGCGTGGAGAGCGGGTCGCACAGCGCCACGCGGGCCTGGGCCCACTCGCCCGGGCCGATCAGCACGTTGGTCGCGCGGAGGTTCCCGTGCGGGCGCGATAAGGCCGAGTGCAGTTCGCGCAGACCGGCCGCGATCGATCCGGCCACGTGGCGCAGTGTGGCCGCGTCGGTGCGCACGCGGCTGAGCGTCAGACGCTCCGCCGAGCGCGGGAAGAGGTCCGTGACCAGGAACGCCCCGTTCTCCTGGAGGCCCGCGTCGTGGACGGGCGCCCAGTGCCCACCGCCGCCGGACGCGGCCTTGCGCTGGACGCCGGCCTGGTCGAGGAAGGACTCGACCGCCTGGGCGGCCGCGTCGTGCCCGGTGATCTCCGGGTCGGGCTCGCAGAGGACGCCCGCGAAGACGGCTTCGTCGTTCGAGCCCGCGCGGCGCGCGGTCCACACGGCCTTGAGCCCGCTGCGGTGGACCTCGCGCACGGTCTCGAACTGCCCGAATGTCGCCATCCGTCCCCCGCCCCCCCGGGCGCCGAGGCCCTGCGCCGATCACTTCGGCTCGGGCTTCCACGGCGTCGTACACATGAGCTGGCTTCGGTATACGGTGATCTTGATCGTCTCCACGTCCCAGCGGCGCTGGTCGAGCGGAATGACGATCCGTCGCAGGTCGGTGTCGCCGCTCTGCGCCCCGGGCAGGTCCGCGATTACGCACAGGTGCATCGCGCCGTTCTGCTTCCACGTGGCCCACACCGGGTCGGTGCGGGCCAGGGTCTGCGGGCCGGGGCTGGACGGGCCGAAGGTCCGGCCCACGCGGAACGACGCGGCCTCGGACCGCAGCCGATCGCCCGGGGACCAGTACCGGCTGATCCGGTACCCGGACCACGCGCCGACCTGGGTGTCGTTGAGCCCGACGATATCGACGCTGATGGGCGGCGGGCCTCCCGGCGCGGACGCCACGTCGGGGGCGAGCGTGAGCTCGATGTTGTATTTGCCCATGCTCGGCCCGCTGCACGCGCCGAGCAGAAGGGCCGCCGACACCGCCGCCGCCGCCCGCCACCAACCCCGCACGCAGAGCACGCCCATGACCCGCTCCTTTCGTGGATCGATCCGTGAACCGCCGTTCGCCGTCGTGAAGATTATCGTCCGGCGGCCGCCTTCGCACCGGAAGAGCCGCCGAACTTCGTCAGGAACCCGCGGACGACGGCGTGGACCTCGCGGTTGTACGACCAGTCGATAACGATCAGGCTCCGCGTGCGGCGCAGGAGGGCGTCGAGATCCTCGATCACGCCGTCGTACACGGCCTGGAGCCCGCCGGGGCGGGCATCGCCGAGGTTCGCGCACCGGCTGTCCGGGCCCATGCCGGGGAACATGCGCACGATCGCCGCGAGGGTCCGCCACCAGAGGTCGGCGGGCACAAGGTCGAAGGCCGCCGCGGGCTTCATCTCCTCGTGCGCCAGACGCTGCGGGCCGAGGGAAGCAGCCCAGCGACCGTCCTTGTCAAAGAGGCGGCGGATGCGGTCGTGGAGCGGCACGCCCGCGTCGTGCTCCGCCCCGAGCTGCCGTGCAAGGCTCAGGGTTTCGTCCAGCGCCACCGGCAGCGGCGAGCGCGGGTCGGTCAGCAACATCCGCACCGCCAGGACACCCAGCGAGTACAAGTCGGCCGGCGAGCTCACGGACGGGATCACCTCGAACGGCGTCTCGGCGAGCGGCACCCCGGTGGCCGCACGCAGCGACTCCACGGCGTCGGCGGCGATCTTCTGCGGAAGGGTGCGGAAGCGGAACTCTCCCGCGGCCATCGCGGCCTTGGCATCCGCCCTCGCGTAGACATCCAGCCGCCCGGACTTGAGGTTCAAGCGCAGCCACACGAGGTCGTTCTTCGTCGCCCCAACCCGCTCGTCGGAGGCCAGCGTCCCCTCCAGCACGAGGTCCTCGGCGCGCTCCGTAAGCACCTCGCGGATGCGGACAGTCCCGCGCCCCTGCGTCGCCTTCGTCGCGGATTCGGAGCGGTAGATCGACGCACCGCGCGACCGCGCGGCCACGAAGTACTTCGCGTCCGCGGCCTGGACAGGGAGCGCGACGGCATCGCCGGGGTCCGTGAGCGTCACGCGCGAGGTCCAGAGGTACGGCAGGCCCCGCGCGGGCTCGCCGAGCCGCACGCAGAAACTCTCCCCCGAGATGTTGAGCAACGGTCGCTGACCGTCGTGCGTCATGGACCGGACCGCGGCGACCGCGTCCGCCAGGGCCCGCAGGCGCAGGTGGAACGACTCCACCAGCCGCCCGTGCTTGCCCTGCGTGCCGAGGAAGAGCCCGCCCTCGGAGAGGTGGTCGGCGACGCCGGGCGTCTTGGCCTGCGTGGTGAGTTCGAGGTCGAGGACGGATCGCCCGTGGGGAACTCCCTTCCACGCCCCGCCCGCGAGCAGATCGACATACGCCTCGAGCCCGACCGGGCTGAACGCACGCGCGAGCATCATGCCGCCGCCGGGATTGAACGCGACGAGCCCCCCGCCCCCACCCCCACCCCCACCCAGTTCCGCGATGGGCCTGCAGGCTTTGGTCGTCGGCGCCCCCGCGGTCACGGCCACGAAGGCGCCCTCCGCACCGAGTTCCGGCAGGTACAGGTACCGGTGGAGCGATCGCGAGTACGCGGGCAGGCCCGCCTTCACGAGCACGGCGTCGTCGCGGCAGAGGGTCCAGCGGTCGCCGCTCTGGGTGTCGCGCGGGTGGACGGCCTGTCCCCCCCCCCCCGCCGGGTCGAGCCAGGTCGGCGCGGCCGGCCTGGTTTCCCAGCCCGTCAGGATCAGCAGCGGGCGCTCCGTCCGCTCGAACGCCTTGACCTGCCGCGCCCAGCGATCGTCGACCATCGCGTTGGTGAGGCTCCCGCTCGCGCCCGCCGGGGAATCGGCGAGCCGCGAAATGTCCTGCACCCAGACCTCGACCCACTGGTGGACAACACCGCCGGAATCCGACAGGCACCCCAGGTAGACGTTGGCGTCGAGCAGGTCGCGGATGAGCACGAGCGGAGCCGCGGCAGCATCCGGAGCTCGCCGGGCCAGCACGCACAGCCGCGCCGGAGCTCCTGCCTGCTCGGCGCTGATCGGGATCGCGGCGTACCCGTCGGGCAGGCGGCCGGGAATGAACTTCAGGTCTGGGTTGGGCATGAACGCGGGTCTCGGAACGCGAGGACGGGAACGGGATACCGGCCCGACGCCCCCCATCCCGTCCCGTGCGAAAGGCGGTGAGAGGGTCGATGGGGGCCGGGGAGGCGCGGCAGTCTAGTGAAACCCCGTGGGGTGTCAAAGCACGAACCGCCCCGCGGCGAGCGAGTCGGCCTTAATTGCGACCATTGGGAGGAAGTTTCCTGCTTGCGTGGATCGCCGTTTCCCGCGATAGTGGTCGCCGGTCAACCGGGAGGGGCGGCGGCGCACGCGTCGTGAGGCCGTCGGTTCGGTGCGGATCCCGGGAGGGTTCATCCCGTCCCGGCCGCGTGTAGTCCACGGGTATGAGCAGTTGAGAAGAGGAGAACAGCGAATGAAGCGTTCAGTCTTGATGGCGGCGTGCCTCTTGGCGTCCATGGCAGGCACGGCGTCGGCCACTCCGTTCCGCATGGACTATTGCAAGACGGACCTGGGCGGCGGGCTCTATCGGTATGAGATCACACTCACGCTCGACAACAACGACGGCTCGTGGTTCGCGGGCCAGGGAATCGGCTGGATCATCTTCGGCGACATCCCGTCCGCGGCGTCGCCGTTCAATGACTTTCAGATGGACCCGGCGTCGTATCCCATCGGGCCCTACACCGAGCTGACAAGCAGCGGCGGCGGGCACAACGGGCCGACGCTCGGCCCGATCTGGACGCCGCCGGGGCCGCCGACGTTGCTGGTCTTCAATCTGTGGACCCCGAACGCGATCGGGGACAGCATCGACTGGGCGGGCACCTCGGCGAGCGATCTGCAGCCCGGGCAGCTCACGTGGAGCAACCTGTGGACGGGCGGCGGTGCGAACAATGCGAACTGGGCGGTCGCGGAAGTTGACTGCGGCTCGACCTGCTACGCGGACTGCAACCTGAGCGGCGGCCTCAGCGTCGGCGACTTCGGCTGCTTCCAGGGCAAGTACGTCCTGGGCGACCTGTACGCCGACTGCAACGCCAGCGGCGGCCTCTCCGTCGCCGACTTCGGCTGCTTCCAGGGCAAGTACGTCCTCGGGTGCCCGTAGGGGATGAAGGGACGGAGGGACTCAGGGACGAATGGACGGAGTGTTCACGAAGCCCCGGGGGAAGCCCCGGGGCTTCTTTTCTGCCTCCCCACGCTCCCCCCCGGTCCCCTGCACCCTGTCCCCGACTCCCCCCACCCCACCCCACCACCCACACCACCACCGTCACAACCTGCGGATGTCCGCCGCACGCACGCGCAGCCGGTAGAGCCCCCCACCCCCGCCCCACTGCTCAAGATCACCCGACACTTCAACCGGGTCCGCGATCATCGGCCACGCCGCGGCGTCGAGCGCACCGCCCGACGGGTCCATCAGCAGGTAGCACGTGACCCGACCTCGCCCGTTGCGAGTGACCAGCATCGGGGGGATGCCGCCGCGGATGCAGAGCGTGGCGCACTCCTTATGCGTCCTCCCGTGCCCGGGCTTCATCGCGCCCAGGTAGCACTTGGAATCGACGATCTCGCCGCGGAGCGTGACGCGCCCGAGCCAGCGCGGGACCGGCGGGGCGGAGGGCGACGTTGGCTCCGCACCGTTCAGCGCGCGGAGCGCCCCGTCGCCCGGCTCCAGCTCCAGCATGCGCCGGTCATCGCGGTGCAGCAGCCAGCCCGAGACCCTCACGCGTTGCCCGTCGAACGGGGCGGCGCGCGGGCCCGGGCCGAACTTTCCCAGTTCTACGAGCAGGAGCGCGCCCGGGGCGCCATCGCCCGCGTCTTCCGCGAGCACCACGGGGTAGGGGCGCGCGATGAGCACGCCGGTGAACGTGCGGGCGGTCGCGTCGTCCCACACGGCGTTGCCGGGGTCGGGCTGTGAACGCGCGATGAGCGCGGCCGCGGCGAGAAGAGCCCACAGGATCGCGGGCACGATCAGCCACAGGAACCGGCGCTGCCGCGCCGGCACGGGCAGATACCCGACGTAGAACTCGTCTCCCGCCCCCCGCACACCCACCCCGATCGCGCGGGAAGGGGGTGTTGACGCTTCAGCCATGCGGCACCTCATCAGGCCGCGCCGGCGGCAGGGGCGTGCCCGGCAGCCGAGCCCGCGGATCGACGCGTACGCGCCCCGCGACGATCCGCACGTGGTGCGTGGCGATCTTCTCGGTGAACGGCGGGGGCGAGCACCCGTCGAGCGGGCGGTACTGCCACCCGTGCCACGGGCAGGTGATGCACCCGTCCACGATTTTTCCTTCTCCCAAGGGGCCGCCTTGGTGTGCACAGACGTTGGTGACGGCGCTCACACCATCCTTGTGGCGGAAGACGGCGATGCGCTCTCCGCCTCGCCCGCCCCCCGCTGCGGCGCAGACGATCCGGGCGCGATCCGCGGGGATGTTGTCGGGCGGGCCCGCGTCGATCCACGTCATCGGGTCGTCGGCCGGTGTCGACGCCGACCCGGGCGCACGATCCCGCCGTGTCTCGCGCCACCCGGCCCACAGGTGCAGGCCGACCACGAGCGCCACGCCCAGCCCCACGACGGCGGGGGCGAGCGGTCCGCGGGCGGTCTGGAGCGGCCCGAGCGCCACATGCCCCACGAGCAAGGCGTACGCCGGGTAGACGAGCATGTGCAGCCTCTTCCACGCGGCGGCGCCGAGGTTCTTGAGCCAGAAGTCGTGGCTGGTCGCGGCCATGAGGAACATCACAGCCAGCGTGCCGAGCCCGAGCACCTGGAAGGGAAACGCGGTGATCGATGCGTAGTTGGTGTTGACGGAGAGCAGCGAGACCAGCGGATTGAGCACACCGAACCCGTGGTAGTAGCCGATCGCGATGATCGCGTGCACCAGGGCGAGGAGAAACGCGGCGACCCCCAGGTGCCGGCGGTTGTAGAGCAGCGGCAGGAACCGCGGGTTCAACCGTGCCAGCGGGCCGATGCACAGGATGACGTGGAGCAGAAGCGCCGCGCACGACCCCAGGGCCCGCATCGCGAGCACCGGGGCGCTGACCGCGTGCTCGCCCGACCAGAGCACCAGCGAGGCTCCCGTGAAGAGCGCGACGTAGAGCACGAGGCCGGCCGCGAGCGCCGCGTCGTACACGCGCTTGTGACGGTTCCATTGGATGGCGGAGTAGCCGACGCTCATGGTGCGGGCTCCACGGGGGACGACGTGACCGGTGGGGGCTGGATCGGTGTCGGGCGACGCGACGCGAGCGCCGCGACGAGGATCAGCACGGCCGCGGGGCCCAGGACGAACCACACACGCAGGTGCCCGCGGCGGAGGGGGCGTGTCATGGACGTGGCTCCCGCGCCGCCGCGAGCCACCGGCGAAGCATCAGCGGCCAGAGGGCCGCGACACCGGGGAGGATGAGCAACCGGAATGGCCAGGGGGCTCCGGCGGCCGCGTGGTCCACTCGGGCCACACCGCGCGTCACAAACGCAACCGCGAAGATCAGGCCGAGGCCTGCGTACAGCAGGGCCGCGCCGACGATCACGCTGGCGATGGTCGTGGGCGTCATGGGTCGTTCCGCGGGTGCCCTCAGGCGGGGGGCGATACTCGTCCGGACTTGCGCGCCTCGCGCACGGCCCGCACCAGCCCCTCGGGGGCGACGCGCGTCGCGGGCTCGTCGGTGGCCGCGAATGCGTCCTTGCCCAGGCGGATCGTGGCCTTGTAGCTATCCAGATACACCACGCACGACGGGCAGACCGCCAGGTGCCGGTCGAACTCGCGCTGGCGATCCGGCGGCAGCGCACCATCCACATAGTCCATGAGGAACTCGCTGAGCTCCCGGCAACTGATGAACTCGGGCTTGTTCACGAAAGTTCCTCGGCGAAATAGGGGTTGAGCATGGTGCGCAGAGCCTGGCGGGCCCGGTGCAGCCGGGTCTTAACGGCCGCGGGGCTGACCCCCAGCAGCCGCGCCGTCTCGTCCGTGTCGAGCTCTTCGATGTCGCGGAGCATGAGAACGACTCGATGCTGCTCGGGGAGCTCGTCGATCCTCGCGCGGACCAGAGCCCGGCGTTCGGCGGCTTCGATGCCGGCGGCATGCTCGGGTTTCCAGCGGCGGGCGGGGATCTGCGCGTGACCGTCTTCTGTGAACCGCGGGAGAAGGTCGTCGAGCGATCGCTCCGGCCGGCGACGCCGCGATCGCAGCTTCATCAGGCAGGCGTTCACGGTGATCCGGTGGAGCCAGGTGGTCAGGCGCGAGCGGCCGTCGAACTGCTCGAGCGACTTGAATGCGCTGAGGAAGGCGTCCTGCACGGCGTCGTCGGCGTCATCCTCGTTGGGCAACATCCGCCGTGCGACCGCGAGCATGCGCCCCCCGGCGAGTCGGACCAGTTCGTCAGACGCCTCGTCATCGCAAGCCCGGAGCCGGAGGAACAGGTCCGCTTCCGCGGGCGCGGCCAACTCACCAGGGCTTGACCGCTCGCATGCATCGCCCGCGGCGCAAAAATGTTCGAGAGCTTCCGTCACGGGCTCACCCCATGGGGTGCATCGGTTGGAGCCTGGGCCGTTGTTTGGATGCCCCATCGCCCGCCTCGTTACCGCTCGCCAGATAGTTTTTGTGACCGCACCCGGGGGATCGAGGCAGCGCGGGACGAGGCCCCATCCCGCCGCCCTCGTTGCGGGATGTTACCCGGGGGTCCCGGGGCCGCCGGATGTGCTGCGATTGGCGTAGCGGTTGTGCCGCACGCCGAAGTAGACGAGGAACTCGAAGACGAGCAGCCCGGCGAAGAACCCGAGACCGGGCGGGAAGTAGCGCAGCCAGGGCGTCGGCGCGAGGATCGGGCGGCCGATCGCCGCCGCGGTCTGACGCGCCAGGCCCGAATCGACGATGATCGCGCCCGCGCCGAACAGCACGCCCGCGACCAGCCACCCCACCGAAGCGTGAGCGCACACCGCATCCGCGACGGTGTGTGTCACGCGCCAGCCGCGTCGCGCCCCGAAGAAGCGGACGCCGCGGTGCTCGACCGCCGTCAGGAGCCTTAGGACAATCGTGAACAGCAGTGTCAGCACCAGGGAAACAACCGCCCAGTAGCACCATCGCAAGAACTCGGGCGCAGGTGGCCCAACCGTCGCACGCGTCACCCGGGCGGAGGTCACGATCGCGATGAGCGCGGCCGCGACCCCGCGGTTCACCTGCGCCCAACCGATGCACGTCGACTCGATGCGGATGACCGCCCACGCCCGGACCGGGTGCCGCAGCATCAGGATGCCCGTGCGGAGCCACGACGCGAAGCCGGCCCGTTGCTGCCACGGCGAGCCCCGCCGCCGATCCGGGAGCGAATCGGCGATCGGGGTGCCGCACTCGGGGCAAGGGCCGTCGCCGGGCAGCCCTTCGACGACATACCCGCAGCGCTCGCACAGCAGCGTGAACTCGCCGCGGGCATCGGGGCTGGGCATCGCGTCGTCCATGGGTCGTCCGCGGGATGGCGTGCATCTTCATACGATGCCCGCGCCATGTCCACCGGCCTCACCCCCCTGAGCGTCGTCGAGAAGATCGCCACCCGTTACGCCGTTGGGCCCGACAGGAAGCGGCTGCCAGCCGGCACCGTCATCCGCTCGGGCGATTTCGTCACGATCCGGCCGCGTCACGTCATGACACACGACAACACCGGCGCGGTCATCCCGAAGTTCCTGGAGATGGTGAAGGGCTCGGGCAGGGGAGTGAGCGATCCACGCCAACCCGTCTTCGCCATCGACCATGACATCCAGAACGTCACCCCCGAAAACCTCGGCAAGTACGCGAAGATCGCCAAGTTCGCCGCCGAGCACGGGATCGACTTCTACCCTGCGGGCACGGGCATCAGCCACCAGGTCATGGTCGAGCAGGGGTACGTGACGCCCGGCGCGATGGTCGTCGGGAGCGACTCGCACTCGAACCTCTACGGGGCGATGGCCGCGCTCGGCACGCCCGTGGTGCGCACCGACGCCGCGAGCCTCTGGGCCACGGGCGTAACGTGGTGGCAGGTGCCGCCGGTCGCGCGGTGCGTGCTGCACGGGAAGCTGCGGCCCGGGGTGGTCGGCAAGGACGTGATCATCGCGCTCTGCGGGCTCTTCAACAAGGACGAGGTGCTCAACCACGCGGTGGAGTTCGTAAGCGCGCCCGGAGCCGGGCCGGGCGAGGGTGTCGCCTGCCTGACCATGGACCAGCGGATGTCCATCGCCAACATGACGACCGAGTGGGGCGCGCTCGCGGGGGTCTTCCCGTTCGACGAGGTGCTGCGCAACTGGCTGCTGGCTCGGGCGGACTACTTCGCGGGGGGGCGGAGGCCCGGCACGCGGCGTGCCGACTCGCTGGGCGGCTACACCCGCTCCGAGGTCGAGTCGTGGTGGGCGATGCAGAACGCGCCTCGGGGAGCCGAACGCAGCCCGGGCTGGCCCGCGTGCCCGCTGATCCCCGACGCCGACGCGGCGTACGCGGTCGAGCTCTCCATCGACCTCTCGACGATCATCCCCCACGTCAGCGGCCCCAACGACGTGAAGACGATGCACGCGCTCCCGGAGATCGAGTCGCGCCGCGTGGCGATCCACAAGGCGTGGCTGATGTCGTGCGTGAACGCCCGGTACGAGGACCTGGCCGAGGCCGCACGGATCGTGAAAGGCAAACAGGTCGCGCCCGGCGTCGAGTTCTACCTCGCGGCGGCCAGCGCCGAGGTGCAGGAACGGGCCACGCGCGACGGGCACTGGGCCGCGCTCGTCGCGGCCGGGGCGATCGAACTCCCGCCCGGGTGCGGCACCTGCATCGGGCTGGGGCGCGGCACAATCAAGGCGGGCGAAGTCGGCATCAGCGCCACCAACCGCAACTTCGAAGGGCGCATGGGCGACCGCAAGGGCGAGGTGTACCTCGGCTCGCCGGCGGTCGTCGCGGCGAGCGCGGTCGCGGGGTACATCTGCGCGCCGGGACGGTTCGAGACGGCACGGGTCCGGTTCGAGGCGAGGAAGGCCGAAGGCTCAAAGCTCAAAGCTCAAAGCGCACATGCGGACGCGGGGGGCACCGGGCGAACGGTCGAGATCATCGCGGGGTTCCCGGAGGCCGTCCGCGGCCGGCTGCTCTGGCTCGACCGCGACAACCTGAACACCGACGGCATCTACGCCGGCAAGCACACGTACAACGACGCCATGACGCCCGACCAGATGGCCGCGGTGACCTTCGAGAACTACGACCCCGCGTTCAACGGCCTGTATCAACGCGGCGACATCGTCGTGAGCGGGTTCAACTTCGGCACGGGCTCGAGCCGCGAGCAGGCCGCGACCGCCCTGAAGCACAAGGGCGTGCCGTGCGTCGCAGCGGGGAGCTTCAGCGAGACCTACAAGCGCAACGCGTTCAACAACGGGTTTGTGTGCTTCGAGTGCCCGCCGCTGGTGGAGCATCTGAGAAGAGACGAAGAGACAAAGAGAGGAAGAGACGGGGGCGCGAAGACTGTTGTCGCCGGCGACGCGGAGATCGACTACCGCGCGTCGGTCGTGCGGTTCGCGGGTCGCGAGTTCGCATTCCCGCCGCTCTCGCCGGTGGCGCAGGAACTGGTCGTGGCGGGCGGCGCCGAGAACGTCGTTCGGAAGCGGCTGGCGCGGGCCTGACGTGGGCACGTTTCAACAAACCGACGCGCCCGGGACGATCGCCGTCCGTCGCACGCATCAGTTGTACAGCGGCAGCACAAACGCCGTGATAACCGCATCAGCGATGCCCATGAGCGCGGCACCCGCGATCACGCCCGCGCAGATCGGCTCGTGGTTCTCGATCCAGGTGCTCTTGGGGGCGCTCTCGGGGCGGTTGCGTCCGACGCCCATGAGCCAGAAGAAAAACGCCCCGAGGAACATGGCGATCGCCGACTGGAAGTTGATGACGAACGCGAGCCCGAGCCCGATGGGCGAGAGCAGGAACTTGCCCCTGGTCGCGATCCTCGTGATCTCGAGCGCCAATCCGATGAGCGCCCCAACCACGACCGCGTACTGCACCGAGGGCGCCAACTCCCCGAGCCCCTTGGTCAGGGCCTCGGCCACGGCGCGCCAGATGGTGACCGCGGGCATCGGGAACTTGTCGCTCTGGATGCTCTCGACCCCCTTCTCGGCCACATTGGTCGTGAAGAGCAGGAAGAAGAGCGGGGTGGAGGCGATCGCGCCGGCGAAGATCCCGATGACGTGCCCGATCGCCTGCTGGCGCGGCTTGGCGCCGAGCATGTACCCGGGCTTGATGTCCATGAGCAGGTTCGACGCGTTGGAGACCACCTCGGCCGTGATGCTCGCGGTCGCGATGTTGGTCTTGATGTCCTTGGGCGTGACGACGCCGTAGAACAGCTGCGTGATCTTGCTGGTCGCCCCAACCGGCGTCGTGGACGTCAGCGCCGTCGAGTTCGCGGCCACGAGCGTCAGGACGAACGTGAGCGGCAGCCCGACGAGGCACGCCCAGATAGGAACGCCGAAGTATGCGTTCCCCAGCAGCGCGGCGATCAGGCTGAAGACGGGGATGCCGATGATCGGCACCCAGTTGGGGAGCTCGATGTGCTTGAGCACGTCGCTGGTCTGATCGCGCTTGCCGAACAGCCCGCGGAACGAGCTCATGATGACCTTCGGCTTGGCGAAGAAGGCGACAAACGAGGCGACGACCAGGCACGCGACGCCCGGCCAGAGGGACCAGAACGTGACCTGCCGGAAGCCGAAGACCGCGTTGCCCAGGGCGTCGAAGCGCAGCTCGCCGGTCGCAAGATTGGTGGCCTGTTTGATGTCGCCGCGGTTGATCATCCACGGCGCCAGGATGCAGTAGTTCAGGATCGCACCAACGAGGAGAGAAAAGCCGCCGCGGATGCCCATGAGGCCGCCGGCGCCCATGAGCGAGATGTCCAGGGCGGGCGTAACGCCGCACTGGCGGAAGTCGATCCCGCCGAGCTTGGGGATGCCGAGCCCGACCTTGCCCGCGAACCAGACGTACAGCACGTCGAGCTGCTCGGGCAGGTGGATGAGCTTGTTGGGAAACCACCCCAGCGCGTGCTCGAGCTTGAGCATCTTGTGCTGGATCCACTCCTGGATGCCCTCGGCCTGGATGAACTTGCACGCGGCCGCGATTCCCGCGGCCCAGAGCATGGCCCGGGCTTTCATCATGCCGACCGAGGCGTCGGAGGAGTGCAGCGTGTCCATCACGACGCCGGCGGCCCGCCCCTCGGGGAAGGGGTGCTGCTCATCGTTGATGAACCGCCGCTTGAGCGGAAAGGCGAAGAGCACGCCCAGGATCGAGATCACGATGTTCCACGTGATGATCTGGTGCCAGGGCAGGAGCTGGTTGCTCACCATCATGTACGCCGTGAGCGACGAGATCAGCGGGGCGGTCATGTACCCCGCGGCCGTCGCGATGGACTGCATCGCGTTGTTCTCGAGGATCGTGAACTCCCGGGCGAGACCGATCCGCTGCATGATCTTGAAGAGGGCGAACGCGAGGATGACCGACGTCACGCCGACGCCCAACGACCAGCCGGTCTTGGCCCCGATATACAGGTTCGTCGCGGAGAGGAGCCCGCCGAGGATGAAGCCGGTCAGCGCCGACCGGATCGTCAGCTGCGGCATGTTCCCCTTGAAGACGTTGGCGAGCCACCAACGGTCCTTTTCCTCAAGGGTCATCGTGCGGACTTGTTCCTCGGAGAGCTGCTGGATCGCCATGGGGCGGCAGTCTAGAGACGGCGTGAACCGGCCGCAATCGGAGGGGTAACCGCTCCGCCCGACGTGTCCGACCGACCGTGAACCGACCGCCGCACAACATCCCGCGACCTCGACCGCTTCACTATGCTCTCCGCCGCGCCCGCCCTACGCGGGCCTTCAACGGAGCCAGACATGGCCAAGTACCGGATCGCGTGGATGCCCGGCGACGGAATCGGCAAGGACGTGATGGACGCCGCGCGGATCGTCCTGGACGCGATGAAACTCGACGCCGAGTACGTCCCGTGCGACATCGGGTGGGACTTCTGGTGCAGGGAGGGCAACCCGCTACCCGACCGCACGGTGAAGGTGCTCCAGTCGTCCACCTGCGCTCTGTTCGGCGCCATCACCAGCAAGCCGCAGGACGACGCCAAGGAAGAGCTCGCCCCGGAGCTCAAGGACAAGAAGCTGGTCTACTTCTCCCCCATCGTCAAGCTCCGCCAGCTCTTCAACCTCCACACCAACATGCGGCCGTGCAAGAGCTACGCCGGCAATCCGCTCAACTACCGCGGCACGGTCCTGGCCAACCCGTCGGGCGCGGAGGTGATGATCGACCAGGTCGTCTTCCGCGAGAACACCGAGGGGATGTACGGCGGCGTGGAGTTCTTCCCGCTGCCCGAGAGCGTGTACACGGCGCTGTGCGCGAACCCGAAGATGAAGCCGTGGAAGGACAAGGGGCTGGACACCGTCGCCCTCTCCACGCGGATCGTCAGCGTGCAGGGGTGCACGAACATCTGCCGCCAGGCCTTCGAGTACGCGAAGAAGACCGGCCGCAAGCGGGTGACACTGGTCGAGAAGCCCAACGTCCTCCGCGAGACCGGCGGGCTGATGACGCGGATCTTCCGCAAGATGTCGAAGGACTACGAAACGCCCGCCAACGGCGGCATCTGGGCCGACGAAGCCAACATCGACGCCATCTGCATGTGGATGTTCAAGAACCCGCAGGACTACTCGGTACTCGTCGCCGAGAACATGTTCGGGGACATCGTGAGCGACCTGTGCGCCGGGCTCGTGGGCGGGCTGGGCTTCGCGCCGTCGGCGAACCTGGGCGACAAGTACGCCGTGTTCGAGCCCACGCACGGGAGCGCCCCGAAGTACGCCGGGCAGTACAAGGTGAACCCGCACGCGATGCTGCTGACGGCCAAGATGATGCTCGACTGGCTCAAGGAATCCGACAAGGCCACGCGGCTGGAGAGCGCGGTCGCGCGCGTGATCAAGGAAGGCAAGGTCCGCACGTACGACATGGGCGGGAAGGCCTCGACGCTGGACGTGGCGAAGGAAGTTTCACGGCACGCGGGGTGAGCAGCGGGCAATGAGCAACGGGCAACTGGCCGCACAGGGCCTCGAGCGCGACTGAAGGGTTCTGTACCCGATGTGAAGAGGACAGGGGGTGGACCGTGCGATTCCTCGCGTGGCTGGTGGTCGTGCTCTCGCCGTCCCCTCTGGTCAGCGCCGTGCTGACCGAGATCTCCCTGCACGCCGTAACAATGGATTGGCTGGCCCGCAGACTCGAGAGCGGCGAGTTGCCGTGGCCCTCAAACATGCAGGGGGCAACTTCCTCCGCGGCCGCCGAGTTCATTTGGTCCGACATCCACGAAATCAACTTCCCGTTCGGGGGTGCGCTAATGGTCGCGTGCGGTTCGAGTATCGCGCTTGCTACGGCGGGGGTAATCCTGGTCCGGGTGACGGGACGTAACCGAAGAGCGGTGGGTTAAACGCGCGACACCTCCGGTGCGCGTCATCCCGACGACCATCGGGCATGTCGATCGCCTCCCCCTCCCGCCCCCGACGCGAACGTGCCACCGAAGGATCATTGATTCCGCTGACCGGCCATCGCGCCATACCTACAGTCGCGCCGGCCGCGTCACCGGGCGCGCGCCGGCACCGGCCCCCTTCAGGAACTCCACCATGCCGACCAAGACCCCATCGTTCGCCGCCGTCACCGCGACGAGCCCGCTCGCCCCGCTCTCGATCGACCGGCGCGACCCCGGGCCGACTGACGTGCAGCTGGAAATCCTGTTCTGCGGCGTGTGCCACTCCGACCTGCACACGGCCCGCGGCGAGTGGCCCGGCGTCGTGTTCCCCGTAGTGCCCGGGCACGAGATCGTGGGACGCGTGACCAAGGTGGGTGCGAACGTCAAGAAGTTCAAGACCGGGAGCCTCGCGGCCGTCGGGTGCCTGGTGGACGCGTGCCGCACGTGCGGCTGCTGCCGCGAGGGGCAGGAGCAGTACTGCGAGAACGGGTGGACGCTGACGTACAACAGCCCGGACAAGCACATGCCGGGGAAGATGACCTACGGCGGGTACGCGAAATCGATCGTGGTGGACGAGCGGTTCGTGCTGCGCCTCGCGGAAAAGGCGAACCTCGCGGCCACCGCCCCGCTGCTGTGCGCGGGGATCACCACCTACTCGCCGCTGCGCCACTGGGGCGCGGCGAAGGGGAAGAAGGTCGGGATTGTCGGGCTCGGGGGGCTGGGGCACATGGGCGTGAAGTTCTCGCACGCGTTCGGCTGCCGGACCGTGCTGTTCACCACCTCGCCGGGCAAGATCGAGGACGGCAAGCGGCTCGGGGCGGACGAGGTGGTCGTGTCGCGCGACGAGGCGCAGATGAAGAAGCACTCGGGAAGCTTCGACTTCATCCTGAACACGGTGGCCGCGTCGCACAACCTCGACGCGTTCACGGACCTGCTGCGGCTCGACGGGACGCTGTGCCTGGTGGGCGCGCCGTCGTCGCCGCACCCCTCGCCGAGCGTCTGGCCGCTGCTGATGAAACGGCGCAGCATCGCGGGGTCGGCGATCGGGGGGCTCCCCGAGACCCAGGAGATGCTCGACTTCTGCGCGAAGCACAACATCGTGAGCGATGTCGAGGTCATCCCGATTCAGAAGATCAACGAGGCGTATGACCGGATGCTCAAGAGCGACGTGAAGTACCGGTTCGTGATCGACATGGCGTCGCTGAAGTAGCGCCGCCGGTCAGCGCGGCGCGACCTCGCCCACCGCACGCTCGACCGCCGCGGCGGCGACATCCTCCTCATAACCCCGTCGCGCCAGGAACGCGAAGACTCGCCGGCGCAGACCTTCGACAGAGAGCGACGGCGGTGCAGCCCGGACACGCTTACGGGCCAGTTCAAGGGCGGTGGCATTTTCGGCCCGACCGCTGGTCACCGACGCCGCCGCACGGCGAGCGGTGGTGGCATCCGCTCCCTTCTCACGGAGCTTCTGCTCGATGAGCGCGGGCGAATCACCGCGCGATGCCCGGGACTGCGCGATCGCGTCCGCCGCGGCCTGGTCGGAGAGGAATCCGGCGCGTTCCAGTTGATCCGCGGCCGCGTGAGCCGCCTCCGTCGCGTGCCGACGCTTGACGAGCAGTTCGATCAGCGCAACGCGCGTCAGCGGGCGCGCGGCGAGCGCCCTGGTCGCGGCGCGGAGCGCAGCGGATTCAGGAGGATCGGTCGCGGCCGGCTTCGAACGCTTCACGGCGTCAACTCGTCCAGATATGACGTCAACTCACTCAGGGCCTTGGCGTCGTTCGCGGCGCGGGCACGCCCGATGCCGGTCTTGAGCGTACCGATCGCATCGTCCGCTCTGCCCATCGCCTCCTGGGCCCGGGCCTTGTGGAAATAGGCGTAGTGGTACGAAGGATCGGCGGCGAGGCAGCGATCGTAAGACTCGACCGCCCGGGCGAGCGCCCCGGCCTTCGCGTGCTCCTGGGCGAGGCCGTAGAGCGCGAACGGGTCGTTCGGCTCGGCCGCGAGCATCTTCTCGAGCTGGGCCACACGGCTCATCGCGGAGCCTCGCCGACTGGTTCGAGCTCGACCTCCAGGACCGCGAAGCCCGCGATCTCGAAGTGCTCCACGACGATCTCGACGGCCCGATCGGCGTCCACCGTGAACTCGCCGGCGTCCCGGGTCGGGCCGTGATGCGTCCAGTTCTCGATGACCGCGCGGCCGTCCACCAGCACACGCACCCCGTCGTCGCTGTTGGTCCTGATCCGCCACGCGCCGGCGCGGAGCGGCAGGCGCGTCCGGGCGATCATGCCGAAGTAGTCCCCCTTGAACCCCGCGCCGGTCACGGCCTCGGAGATCTTCAGGTTGCTCGGTCCACCCATGCCGTGCGGGAAGGACAGACGCGGCACGGTCGCGCGAACGGCGGTTGGCCCGTTCGCGAGGGCACGCCACACGGTCAGGTCCGGCGGCGGACGGGGCGTGCCTGAGGCGTCCTGCATCTGCTCCGGTCGCGGCCAGGCGAAGAACACCGTGTCCCACGACGCATTGATGATCGTGGCGTTGATGTCCTGCTCAAAATCGCCCATCGCCGCGGAGAGCACGTACGAGAACACACCGGGTTGTTCGACGGAAACGGTGACACGCACGGGCGGGCCGGCCTCAACGCTCGGGCGCACGGCGACTCCGCGGACCCTGATCGCGCCCGGCGGCAGGTTGTGCGCCTCGTACACGTGCGTCGCGCCGCCGGCCTTCACCAGCCGGACGAGGGGGCTCTCGTGGTTCCACGGCCCCCACTCGGTCATCACGATCTTGTCCCGACCGCGCAGGGATGCCCGGGCTCCGACCGGGCGCGTGTCGCCGAACAGCTGATAGTCCGCGCCCAGGTCGTCCGCCGACGGACGCCCGCCGGCGATGGGCTCGGAGCCCGGTGTCGCGTCCACCTGCTTCCCCACCGCATCGAAGCGGTTGCCGGCGGCGGTGGTCGTGTCGCAATCGCGCAGATAAAGCCCGATCTTGTCGCCGGTGAACGTGTTGTCGGCGACAATGTTGTCGATGGAAGGGAGCGTGCGCCCCCCTTCGCCACGATGGTTCGCTTTCGCCCAGGGCAGCTTCATCAACCCCTCATCGACGTCCCACCACAGGTGAACGCCGCAGGCGTTGTTCTTGAACGTGTTGCCGATGATGACGTTGCCCGCGCCGTGCTCGATGTTCACGCCGCCGCGTTCGAGGCCGTAAGCCATCGAGCCGTTGCCCTCGAAGGTGTTCCCGACGATGTGCGTGTCCTGCGAGTAGCCGCCCCAGATACCGCAGATCGCGTTCTCGACCATGCGGTTGCCGTGGACGATGTTGTCGAAGCTGAAGGTGAGCTCGAGGCCGTGGGCGGGCGCGTAGGACAAATCGTTGCCGGCGAACAGGTTCGCCCGGTTTCCGGCACGGAAATGGTCGAACTCCGCCGGTGATTCCTCCCCGAGCGCTTCGCGCCCGCCGAACGCGAAAACCCCGTCACCGCCGTGGGTCACGGAGTTCTCGACGAATGCGTTCGCGTGGTTCTGCTCAAAGAGCAGAATGCCCGCGGAGTCCTGCCCGCGGTTGTACACGCCGTGGCTGTACCCGCGGACGCAGAAGTCGAATGCGTTGCGGGTAACGGCGTTGCCGCGGCACCGCCACATCGCCAGACCCCACCCGGAGAGGAACGAGCAGTCGTTGTCGTAGACCTTCGACTCGCTAACGCGGTCGAGGATGATGCCGTTCTGGCCGCGGCGGACCTTCACGCGCCGGACGGTGACCCGTTCGGAGTCCTCGACGACGAGAGCGGCGCCGTAGTTGGTCATCCACTCGTTGGCGTCGTTGCGGTGAGGCCAGAGCCAGTCGCCGCCGTCCTCGGCCTGGGGCGTGGACTTGAGCCGCTGGCGGAAGTTGCCGGAGAGGTCGGCACCGTCGATCACGAACTCGTCGGCGTGCTGCGCGTGGACCCCGACTTTGTAACCGCGGACACGGGCGCCCTTGAGCGTGACCTTGTCCGCCTCGAGGATGACGATGCCCAGGCCCGCGAGCTGATCTCCGGGGACCTCGGCGGGCGCGCCCGCCAGCACCGCGTCCGGCGCGAACTCCACGGTGATGCCCGCGGCGCGAACGTGGATCACCCCGTTGCCGTTAGCGTCCGGGATCACCGTGCCCGTGGGGATCATCACGCGGCACGACCGGTCGATCACCGTGTCGTCGGCCGTGACGGTGACGATCGGAAGGTCCTGGGCCGCGGAGGGGGTGGCGGCCACGAGCACGGCGGTAATCCGGAACAGGTTCATGTGGGGATGGTACGTCGGCGGGGCATCAGCCCGTTGATGGGATGGGAACGGCGGGACCCGTGCTGCGCTGTTCGTCGGCCCGTAAACTGACGCCGATGATCCACCCCACCCTGCTGGCGTCGGCGCTGCTCGCCGGAGCACTCGTGACGCTGATGGCGGTTCCGTTGCGTACAGAGGCCCGGGCCGGTGCGCGCCCCGCTTCGTTCAACAAGGACGGCCCGCGCGTCGAGTACGTCGTGCTCACGCACGAGGCCAGGTCGCAGGTCGTGACCGTCTCGATGATCGTGCGCGGCGTGCGGGACCTGCTCGACGACAGCGGTTCCCTGGACGTGCTGCTCCCCGTGTGGCGGCCGGGCCGCTACCAGGTGCTCGACATGGCGGGCACATTCCGATCGGTGACGGCCCGAACCGGCGAGGGCGTGGCGCTGCCATGCGAGAAGGTGGACAAGGCAACCTGGCGTATCACCGTCAAAGGCCCGGCGACCGAGGAGGTGATCGTCGATGCGGTGATCTACGCCAACTCGCTGGCCGATCGCACCCGTCACGCCGACGACACGCACGTCTTTCTCAGCCCGGCCGCGGCGTTCCTGTACGTGCCGCGGCTGCGCGGCGAACCGTGTCACGTGCGGGTCGAGGCGCCGCCCGAGTGGCGCGTGGCGACCGGCCTGACCGCGATCGACCGGGGCGCCAACCCCCGTGTGTTTCTCGCCGCGGACTACGACGTGCTCGTGGACTCGCCGCTTGAGATCGGGTTGCAGGAGGTGCTGCCGTTCGAAGTCGAAGACGGCGAGCGGAAGGTACCGCACGAGATCATCTTCTGGACGGCGCGCCCGCCGCCGGTGCTGGAACCGGTCGAGCGGCGCGAGCACTGGGACCGGGCGAAGCTGGTCAAGGACTTCGCCGCGGTTGTGATCGCCGAGCGCGAGGTCTTCGGCGATCTGCCGTACCAGCGCTACGTCTACATCGTTCACTGCTATCCCGGCGGAGGTGGCGGCACCGAGCACCTCAACAGCACGGTGATGGGCGTCTCGCCCTCGCGGTTCGACACGGCCGACGGACACCGTTCGTTCATGGGGCTGGTCTCCCATGAGATGTTCCATACCTGGAACGTCAAGCAGCTCCGTCCCGCGGGCATCAAGCCGTATGACTACCAGCGCGAGAACTACACCAAGCTGCTGTGGGTGGCCGAGGGGACGACGAGCTACTACGACGACCTGGTGCTCGTGCGCGCCGGGATCACGAAGCCCGACGACTACCTGAAGACGCTGGGGGAGATGATCGACGGGGCGCGGCGGCGGCCGGGGGCGGGCGTACAGAGCCTCGAGGATTCCAGCTTCGACGCCTGGATCAAGTTCAACAAGCCGACGCCCGACGCGGCGAACTCGACGGTGTCGTTCTATGACAAGGGGGCGCAGGCGAGCATGGTGCTGGACATGGCAGTCCGCGAAGCGAGCGGAAACGCCGCGTCGCTCGACGACGTGATGCGCGATCTGTACAAGGCGTTCCCGTTGAGCGGGCCCGGGTTCACGACGGATGATGTTCTCGCGGCCGTCAACACACGCGCCGGACGCGACATGACCGAGTTGTTCGTCAGGGTCGTGCGGACGACGGAGCCGGTGGACTTTGAGGCGGCGCTGGGGGTGGTTGGGCTGGAAGTGGTGCTGAAGGGGGAGGAGAGCTCTAAGCTCAAAGCGCAAAGCTCAAATGAGCAGCCAGAGCCCGGAGCAACTGCGACGGCTCATCCCGACGGATCATCCGCCCACGCCGAGCGTGCCTTCCTGGGCCTGAGCGTGACCGACGCCGGCGGGTCGGCTTCGGTCTCTGCCGTAGCGTCGGACGGACCGGCGTACGCGGCCGGGATCATCGCGGGGGACACGATCATCGCGCTCAACGGCGAGCGGTTCCGCGCGGGCGACCTGGCGGGGATCGAAAAACGACTCGCCCCCGGCGACATGGTGAAGGTGACGTACTTCCGGTACGACGCCATGCGCGAGGCGATGGTGACGGCCGCGGCACGCCCGGACGCGAAGTGGATCGTTCGGCGGGTCAAGGAGCCGTCGGACCAGCAGAAGGCGGCCTACGAATCGTGGGTGAAACAGACGTGGCCGGGGGACAAGAAACCAGAGGCCGGCGGTACGGATTCTCCACCGGCGGGAGCCAAGCCATGAAGCGAGCATTGATCGTTGCGGCGTGCGGGCCGGGGCTGGTTGCGGTTGGCGGGGCGGCGTTCCAGCCCACGACCCCCACCACCAACCTGGGATCCGCGGATCTCAATGCGGTGCAGTTGGCTGAACGCGATGTCGTGGGCCTCGTGCTTCTCGCCGATCGGGCCCCGTCGATCGACGCGGTCCTCGACGACTTTCACGACGCGGCCGCGAAGGCAGACTTCGACCGATACTTTTCGCACTGGACGAGCACGAGCGTGTTCCTGGGCACGGACTCGTGGGAGCGGTGGACGGGCGACGAGTTCAAGGAGTTCGCCCGCCCGCACTTCGACAAGGGCAAGGGCTGGACGTACACCTCGCGCGACCGCAAGGTCACGCTGACGGCCGACAAGACCGTGGCGTGGTTCGACGAGATGCTGACGAACGAGAAACTCGGGACGTGCCGCGGCTCCGGCGTGCTGCTGAAGATCGGCGAGGACTGGAAGATCGCGCAGTACAACCTGAGCGTGCCGATCCCCAACGACATCGTCGAGGACGTGGCGAAGCGGATCGGGGAGCACCGGCGCGCCAAGTGATGTCTCGGGGAGTACGCAGAGGTCGCGGAGATCACGCAGGGATCGCCAAGAAAGGCACGGAGCGGCGGGAGTATTTGATTCGCCGGGGTGCGACCGGATCAAGAACGGCTTGATTCAAGCTGTTCTTCGCGGCCTCTGCGCGGCTCTGCTCCGCGAACTCTGCGTGCTTCTTCAAGAACTCCGGACAAGACCCGTCACGGATTCCGCGGCAGGTACTCGAGCGGCCCGCCCGGCCCGAGCGGCGCGCCGATCTGCATCCAGAGCACGAGCATCGCCGCCCACACGACGGCGAAGATGATCGCGTACGGCAGCATCATCGACACCAGCGTGCCCATACCCGAGCGCGGGGCGTACTTCTGCACGACCGCGAGGATCACGATCAGGTAGGCGTTGAGGGGCGTGATGGTGTTCGCCACGGAGTCGCCGATGCGGTAGGCGCACTGCGTCAGCTCCGGGCTGATCCCGACCAGCATGAACATGGGCACGAAGATGGGGGCGCAGACCATCCACTTCGCGGACATACTGGCCATCAGAAGGTCGAACAGCATGACGACGCCGATGAACGCGACGATGAGCAGCTCCGGCGGGAGCCCGGACGCGGCGAGCGCCTTGCCGCCCCGCATCGCCATCATCCCCCCGAGGTTCGAGTGCTTGAAGTACTCGAGGAACTGGGCCGCGAAGAACGAGAGAACGATGACGGGCGCCATCGAGACCATCGACTCGGTCATAATCTTCGCCACGTCCCGCTCGGAACGGATCGATCGCGCGACGACGCCGTAGGCGAGCCCGGGCACGAGGAACACGATGAAGATCATCGGGACGATCGCCGCGGGCCAGCGCAGCGGCGAGCCCGGATCGGCCGCGTCCACGCGTCCGTGCAGCGGCGCCCCGGGAACGAGCATGGCGGCGAGAAAGAGGCCCATCGCCAGCAGCGCGGCCGCGGACCCCCACCGCAACCCGCGGATCTCGGCGTCGGTGAGCCGCTGCGCCGCCAGGTCGTCGGCCGAGGCGGACACCGGCCCGCCGTCGTCCGCGGGCTTGGTGCGCAGCCGCGGCTCAACCAGCCTGTCCGTCACCCACCAGCCGACGAAGGTCAGCAGGAATGTCGAGGCGATCATGAAGTACCAGTTGCACGCCGGGTTGACGGTGTACGCCGGGTCGACGAGCTGCGCGGCCGGCTGCGTGAGGCCCGCGAGCAGCGGGTCGAGGCTGGTGATGAGCAGGTTGGCGTTGAAGCCCCCCGCGATCCCGGCGAAGACGGCCGCGATGCCGACGAGCGGCGATCTCCCCGCGGCCTTGTAGAGCGCCGCGGCCAGCGGCGGCAGCACGATGTACCCCGCGTCCGTCGCGAGCGACGCGTTGACGCCCAGGAAGACCATCGTCGGCGTCATCAGCCTCCGCGGCACGGCGAGCATGAACGCCTTGAGCAGGGCCGCGATGAAGCCGGTGCGTTCGGCCACGCCCACGCCGAGCATCCCGACGAGGATGATCCCCAGCGGCGGGAAGGTCACGAAGTTCGTCACCATGCTCGTGATCGCCCAGTGGAGCCCGTCGCGGTCGAGGAGGCTGACGGCCTTGAGGGGGTCGCCGGAGGGGACGAGTTCGATGCCCGGCGCGCCGGTGCCGGGGTCGATCGCGCGGCGCGGGGTCACGGGCTGGACCGACCATCCCTGAACCACGCCGACGTGGGAGATGACCATGAGGGCGGCCGCGCCGATCACGAAGAGGGTGGCGGGCTCGGGAAGCTTGTTGCCGAGCCATTCGATGAAGTCGAGAAAACCGCGGCGGCGGAGTGGGGTTTCGGGCATGGGAACTCCTCGCGGCCGTCGCCGCGGCGGCGAGTCTAGCGAAACGGCGGTGGATTCTGGTCTGAATGCGGGTCGCGGGACCGGCCGCGGGCCGATATCTTGTGATTCCCGCCGGACGCGAGGCGGCCAGGAGTTCCCGCCCGATGGCAAACACCTATCGCACGGCCCCGGACCACACACTGACGAAGATGCCGCCCGGCGTGCCGTTCATCATCGGCAACGAGCTGGCCGAGCGATTCAGCTTCTACGGGATGAAGGGCATCCTGACGGTCTTTATGACCAAGCACCTGCTGGACTCCGCGGGTCAGCCGGACTTCATGAGCGACGAGAAGGCGAAGGGCGTCTACCACCTGTTTACGGCCGCGGCGTACTTCTTCCCGCTCCTGGGCGCGATCATCGCCGACGTCTTCTGGGGGAAGTACAAGACGATCCTTCTGATCAGCCTGATGTACTGCCTCGGGCACGGGTGCCTGGCCCTGATGGACGCGGGCCCCGAGACGGGCCTGTGGGACATGAAACCGCTGCTGTTCGCGGGGCTGATCCTGATCGCGATCGGCGCGGGCGGGATCAAGCCGTGCGTGTCGGCGAACGTCGGCGACCAGTTCGGTACCGGCAACAAGCGACTCCTCACGCAGGTGTTCAACTGGTTCTACTTCTCGATCAACCTCGGCGCCGCCGCGAGCAACATGCTCACGCCGGTGCTGCTCGCGAAGGTCGGGCCGTGGGCGGCGTTCGGGCTGCCGGGCGTTCTGATGGGGATCGCGACGATCGTGTTCTGGATGGGGCGCAACAGGTTCGTGCACGTCCCGCCCAGCGGTTGGTCGCGCTTCAAGGAAGAGACGTTCAGCCCGGGCGGGCTGCGTGCTCTCAAGAATCTCTCCCCCCTGTTCCTGATCTTCGTCCCGGTGTTCTGGGCGATCTTCGACCAGACCGGCTCCGCCTGGGTGCTCCAGGCCGAGAGCATGGACCGCCAGTTCCTCGGCGTGACGTGGCTCGAAAGTCAGGTACAGGTCGTCAACCCGCTGCTGATCCTGGTGATGATCCCGGTGTTCACGTACGTCGTGTACCCGGCGATGGGCAAGTTCTTCGCGCCGACGCCGCTGCGGAAGATCGGGATCGGTTTCGTGCTGACGGCCGGGGCGTTCGCCATCTCAGCGCTGATCGAGCTGGCCATCACGTCCAAGACGGGAGGCGTCGCGCCGGGCCTGTGGGCGGCGCTGGGCCAGACCGGGCCGGTGCCGGACAAGCTCAGCGAGATCGTGCGACTGGCGGAGTCCATCGACCCCAAGAACGCCGCGTCGATGACCGACAGCGTCAAGGCGATCGCCCAGGCGGCGGCGACGGCGGGCTGGAGGCCCGAGCACCTTGTGCAGCATCTCGATCCCATGCCCAACATCGGCTGGCAGTTCGTGGCGTACTTCGTGCTGACCGCCGCGGAGATCTTGGTGTCGATCGTCTGCCTGGAGTTCGCCTACACGCAGAGCCCGCCGCGGATGAAGAGCTTCGTGATGGGCGTGTACCTGCTGGGCGTGTCGGCCGGCAACTTCGTCGTCTCGGGCGTGAACTTCACCCTGGACGCGATGAAGGACGAGGCGGGGAAGACGCCATTGGAAGGGGCGAACTACTACTGGTTCTTCGCCGGACTCATGGGGATCACCACCGTGGCGTACCTCGTGTACTCGCAGTTCTACCGCGGGCAGACGTACATCCAGGGTGAGGCCATCCCGGCGGCCGGGGGCGGGGCGGAAGCGTAAGGGCCGGACACAGGGTGACGCCCGCGGTGTCGATGCCGTGATTCAGAGCGCGATTGGCGCGGCCCCGTCGCACGCCGTCGTCGCGTAGACCTCGCACTCGCGCCGGTGGCGTTTGCGGTAGCCGAGCGTGATCGCGCGCGTCAGCGGACCGACGGCCGCGGATTCGCACAGGGCGATCGCGCATCCGCCGAACCCTCCGCCGGTCATGCGGGCGCCGTGGACGCCGGACACGCCGGACGCGAGCTCCGCGGCCGTGTCGAGCTCGGCGCACGAGACGCGGAAGTCGTCGCGGAGCGAGGCGTGAGATTCAGTCATCAGCCGGCCCATGGCCGCGAGGTCGCCTGATCGCAGCGCGTCGGCGGCCGCGAGGGTCCGCGCATCCTCCGTGGTGACGTGGCGGGCGCACAGGAACTCGGCGCGACCAAGGTCGCGCCGGCGCGACTCGGCCATCTCGGGCGTCGCGTCGCGGAGGGAAGGCACGCCGAGCTGCGCCGAGGCCGCCACGCACGTCGCCCGCCGCGCTGCGTACTCGCCGGACGCCAGCGCGTGGCGGACGCGCGTGTTGATCACCACGATTGCGGCCCGATCGGGGCCGGGCATGGGCACGGGCGTGGCCTCGCGCGACCTGCAGTCGATCAGCAGGGCGTGGTCGCGCCGGCCCATGACCGACACAAGCTGGTCCATGATCCCGCAGGGCACGCCCGCGAAGTCGTGCTCGGCCCGCTGGCCGATCACGGCCTTGGCGATCGGGTCGAGCGGCCCGCCGCGGACCTGCTCAAGCAGTGTCGCCACCGCCATCTCCAGCGCGGCCGACGAGGCAAGGCCGGAGCCGATCGGGACGGATGAAGCGATCGCGAGGTCGAGGTTCGTCCGGTCGGGAAAACCCGCAAAAACACCCGCGAGATACGACACCCAAGTGCCGCGCATGAAGTCGGCGGGCTTGATGGGGCCCCGGAGGTCTGCCTCGACCGTCTGGTTCAGGTCCGCGGCGCAGAGGCGGGACACGGACGGATCGGCCGCGGGCGCGCCCACAGCGACCGTCCGCCGGTCGATGGCGATCGGCATGACGAACCCGTCGTTGTAGTCGGTGTGCTCACCGATGAGGTTGACGCGGCCCGGCGCGGCGGCGGCCCATCGGGGGCGGCGGGCGAATGCAACCTCGAACGCTTCCAACGCGCGGCCGAGCGGATCGGGCTGCACGGGTGAGTCCATCGAACAGGCATTGTTGCAGATGGGCCGCCCGGCGTCACGGTCACGCCGGCGGCAGCGGCGCGGCCAGCGCACTGAGCAACATCCCGACCTGCACCAGGAGCCACAGTGCCAGGTGGCTGCCGATCACGAACGCCAGCGATGGACCCCAGATGCGGAACAGCCCCGCGACCGCCCCGACGTACCCGGCGGCCCCCAGGAACGCGGACCACATGTCCTGCTCGAACTTGCTGGTGCTGAAGAGCGAGACGCGCAGGCTGTAGAAAAACGTGAGCGCGGCGACGGCCGTGAACATCCGGGCGGCGGCGAGCTCGAAGCGGCCCAGGCGGCGCTCGGTGAGCACCGACGCGATCCAGACCGCGACGACGCCGGTACCGGTGTGCAGCAGGACGTTGTAGAGCGTGAGGAAGACGCTCGCGGTCGTCTTGGATGCGGATTGCTTGGATGTCACCCCGACGGCCACCAGCGCGGCCGCGAGGAGCACCGCGCCGACGATCGCCCACACCTTCGGGCCGCCCAGGCCGGGGCGGACAAAGTCGGGGCGCGGCGCCGGGGACGTGCCCTCATCACCCACGACCCGCACCTTCGCCGCACCGACGGGCTTGCCCTTCAGCGCTGCCTCGACCTCCGGATCATGGGTGAAGTCGGCGTCCTCTTCGAATCCCTCGATCAACGGCGGCGCGTCGAGCTTGCCGGTCGCCGGGCGCGGCGCCGATGCGCCGCTCGGGGACGGGCTGAACGGCTCGACGGCGTAGGGCTCCGCGGCGGGCGCGGACGGTCGCACGCTCGCCCCCGTGTCCCCGGGCTTGCTCGGCTCGTTCGTCATGGCACGCCTTTCTTCGGTCCGACGCGGCGGGGGCGATGAGACACGGCGGCGCGCAGGGTGCGCCGCCAGCATACGCTGCCGGGGTTATTCGGGAGAAGGGCCATGGGATTCGACCCTGACGCCGCGGCGGCACCGGGAACCGGCGTGTTCGGCCTGCCGCACACGCGGGCCGAGGCGGGGATCGTGCTCGTGCCCGTGCCGTGGGACGCGACGGTGTCGTATGGCGGCGGGACATCGCGCGGGCCGGACGCGATCCGTTCGGCGTCGGCACAGGTCGACCTCTACGACCGGCGCTTCGGGCGCGTGTACGAGCGGCGGATCTTCATGGAGCCGAATCCGGAGCGGATCGCGGCTCTCTCGGTGCGCACCAGGGCGCTGACGCTTCCCCTCATCGAGAAGGGCGGCGCGGCGGAGGCCGACGCCGCGACCGTGCAGCGCATCGACGCCGCGAGCGAGGACGTCAACGCCTGGGTCCACGAGGCCGTGAGCCGCGTGCTGCACGAGCGCAAGACGCCGGGGCTCGTCGGCGGGGAGCACTCGACGAGCTTCGGCGCGATCCGGGCGTGCGCAGAGCATTTCGGCCCGATCGGTGTTTTCCAGGTCGACGCGCACATGGACCTGCGCGAACGGTTCGAGGGCTTCGCGTGGTCGCACGCCTCGGTGACCCACAACGTGGTCACGCGGCTGCCGCGCGTGTCGAAGGTAGTGCAGGTCGGCATCCGCGACTTCGGCGAAGGCGAGATGGACCTGGGGATCGAGGAAGGGGACCGCGTCACCACGTACTTCGACGACCAGTGGCACGAGGCGATGGACGGCGGGACGCCCTTCGCGGACCTCGCCCGCGAGGCGATCGCGGCCCTGCCCGAGCGGGTCTACGTAACTTTCGACATCGACGGGCTCGACCCGTCGCTCTGCCCGCACACGGGAACGCCGGTGCCCGGCGGGCTGTCATTCAATCAGGCCGCGATGCTGCTGTCGATGCTGCACGAATCGCGCAAGCAGATCGTCGGGTTCGACCTGGTGGAGGTCGCGCCGGGGCCCG
>JBJXFE010000060.1:0-12581 GCA_046153875.1 Phycisphaerales bacterium | reverse complement strand
ATCTCGACACAATCAAAGATCTTGTCCATATTCGAGAACCTCTGCGGGGGAAAAAATACCAATGGCGGGGGCACCTGCGAGGATATTGACTGCATTGTAGCGGGGGGCCTTGTCGCGGTGCACGATGTGTTTGTAGTTCCAACTCACCAGGATCGAGCAGTGGGCGGTCGTAGCCACGGCGACGTGGAGCGCGTCGGTGGCGGAACCTTCTCCTACGACGCTTGCCCTGAGATACTGTTGTTGCAGGTCGAGGGCGGTCTCGGAGACTGGAGCGTCTTCAAGATCGCCGAGTTCAGCGAAGAAGTCCCGAACGGATTGGGGTGCAGGCTCAAGTTCCAAGCGTACGAGCGCCGACGTGACAAGCCGCAGGCGCCCGGTTCTGACTTGAGCGAAAAACTCCGCGGAGTGCCACGCGAACCGGTCGTCGAATACTCCGCCGTAGACCGAGGTGTCCGCGTACACCCGGGTTCGAGGTGAAGGCTCGATCGGCAAGGTTGGTGGGCCCGGCATGGCTCACTCTCCCTGATCCAGCACCGCCATGAAGGCTTCCTGCGGGATATTCACCGACCCCACCGACTTCATCCGCTTCTTGCCCTCTTTCTGCTTCTCGAGGAGTTTGCGCTTGCGGCTCACGTCGCCGCCGTAGCACTTGGCGGTGACGTCCTTGCGGAAGCCCTTGATCGTTTCGCGGGCGATGATCTTCGCGCCGATCGCGGCCTGGAGGGGGATCTCGAACTGGTGGCGGGGGATCTGCTCGCGGAGGCGGCGGAGGAGGTGGCGGCCGCGGTGCTCGGCCTTGTCGCGGTGGACGATGATGCTGAGGGCCTCGACCGGCTCGTTGTTCACGAGGATGTCCATCTTGACGAGGTTGTCGGGGCGGTAGGCGATGACCTCGTAGTCCATGGTGCCGTAGCCGCTGGTGATGCCTTTGAGCTTGTCGTAGAAGTCGTAGATGATCTCGGCGAGGGGGATCTCGAAGGTGAGCATGTCGCGGGCTTCGGAGACGAAGGTCTGGGACTTGTAGAGGCCGCGGCGGTCGAGGCAGAGCTTCATGATGTCGCCGATGCTCGGCTTGGGGAGCATGATGTCCACGCGGCAGACGGGCTCGCGGATCTCGAGGATCGAGCCGGGGTGGGGGAGGTCGGCGGGGTTGTGGACCTCGAGGACGGCGTTGTCGCCCTGCGGGGATTTTTCGACGCGGACCTGCTCGACGGCGCGGCCCTGGTTGCCGGTTGCGGCCTTGCCGGCGCCGGCGCTCTGCGGGGTGTACGTCGTGCCGCGGATGAGGACTTCGTAGGAGACGGTGGGGGCGGTCTGGACGCACTCGGCGCCGCCCTCGCGCTCCAGGCGCTCCTGGATGATGTCCATGTGCAGCAGGCCGAGGAAGCCGCAGCGGAAACCGAAGCCGAGGGCGTCGGAGTGCACGGGCTGGAAGGTGAAGGAGGAGTCGTTGAGCGAGAGTTTCTCGACGGCGTCGCGGAGTTTTTCGAAGTCGTTGCCGCCGCGGCCGGTGCTGGTCTCCTCCTCGCTGGTGGCGGGGTAGAAGTCGCAGAAGACCATCTGGCGGGGGGGCTTGTAACCGGGGAGGGGTTCGGAGGCGGGCCCGCCGCGCTCGGTCTCGAGGGTGACGGTGTCGCCGACGCGGACGTCTTTGAGGGATCGGATGGCGGCGACGATGGACGCGGTTTCGCCGGGGCCGATGCGGCCGGACTCGACGCGCTGGGGCTTGGGCGTGTACTTGATGATGTCGGTGATGTTGAAGGTGCGGCCGGTGCCCATCATGCGGATCTTGTCGCCGACGCGCAGCTCGCCGTCGAAGACGCGGACGTAGACGATGACGCCGCGGTAGTCGTCGTACTGGGCGTCGAAGATGAGGGCGCGGGTCTGGGGGACGACGGCGGGGCGGGGGGGGGGGAGGTGCTCGCAGATCGCGGCGAGGAGTTCGGGTATGCCCTTGCCCGTCTTGGCGGAGACGAGGAGGCAGTCCGTGGCGTCGATGCCGAGGACCTGCTCGATCTCCATCGCGACCTCGTCGACGCGGGCGGAGGGGAGGTCGATCTTGTTGATGACGGGGATGATCGTGAGGTTCTCGTTGATGGCGAGGTAGGCGTTGACGACGGTCTGGGCCTGGACGCCCTGGGTGGCGTCGACAACGAGGATGGCGCCCTCGCAGGCCTTTAACGCGCGAGAGACTTCGTAGTTGAAGTCCACGTGACCGGGGGTATCGATGAAGTTGAGCATGAAGAGGTCGCCGTGCTCCTCGGCGGCCCCCTTGCCCTTGGCGACGTTGTGTCGGCCGGCCTCATCGACGGGGGCTTCGTAGTCGGTCTCGAGCTCGTCGGTGCGGGCGCCGGCGGTGTGGCGGTGGTAGACGGTGACGGCGGAGGCCTTGATGGTGATGCCGCGTTCGCGCTCGAGGTCCATGGAGTCGAGGATCTGGTCGCGGGCTTCGCGGGCGCTCACGGCGTTGGTGGCCTGGAGGAGACGGTCGGCGAGCGTGGACTTGCCGTGGTCGATGTGGGCGATGATGGAGAAGTTACGGATGTGGGTGTGGGCGTCGGGCATTCGGCCCAATCGTAGAGACGAAGAGAGGGAGAGACGAAGAGACGAAGAGAGAGAGGCAGCGAGACAGGGGTTTTGGTGCGGCGGGCCAGGCGGTCAGTGGGTGGCCCGGGCTACCGCAGGGCTTCCTCGAGCAGGCAGAGCCCGTTGTGGCACAGGTGCAGGAGGATGCAGGGGTAGAGCGATCCGCTGACGCGGCGCAGGACGCCGAGCGTCAGGCCGATCACGAGCAGATGAAGGAGCGAGATCGGGTTGAGGTGGATGATCGCGAAGAGGAACGCGGTGAGGACGATGGTGGGCCGGACACCCAGCGCGGGCTCGAGGGAGGCCGACATGACGCCGCGGAACGCGAGCTCCTCGAAGATGGCGGGCTGGACGCACAGGACGACGACGGCGACGGCCCAGGGGAAACCCGCGGCGCGCATGGAGGCGGTGGCGTCGACCAGCGGCACGCCGAACCAGAACGCGGCGGCGTCGCACAGGATGGTGGCGAGGGCGAAGGTGCCCAGCGCGGCGACGGGCGCGAGGGCGTACCAGCGCAGGGCGCCGATCGTGGTGAGGACCGGGGCCAGTCGGCGGCGCGCGAAGATCGCGGCGATGGCGACGACGGCGGTCATCGCGGCGCTCGCCGTGAGGTCGAGGGCGGCGTCCTGCTCGGGCGTGACGATGGGCATGAGCAGCGCGACGACGGACGCGGCGCCGAGCACGGAGAGGATGGAGAAATAGAGGGCCAGCGCATCGCGGACGGACGACATCTGGGCGTCGTACTGGCCTTCGGATTGGGTGTCGCTCCGGGGGTCGTGGCGGTTGATGGGTCCGGCATCGAGAGCGCGCGGGCGCGCCGGGCCCGGGCAGATGTGCCCGCGCCCGGGATCGCGCGAGCCGCAATCGGCGCAGTAGCGGGTGGGGGCGGGTCGGCCCGCGTCCGCTCCGTCCACGGCGAGCGCATCGGTATGGCTGGGCATGGCTCGGGCCGACGGTTACGCGGCGGTGCGCAGCGGCTCGGGCGTCGTGGACTGGGTCGCGGGGGCGGCCTGGCGCGGGGCGGCGGGCGAGCGCGGCTGCTCCAGGCGGCGCTTCAGGGCGCGGTGCTTCACCCCCGCGGCCACGGCCCACCCGAGGAAGGCCACGATGATGACGCGGATGAACAGGCCTTCGGCGGCCGTGGACGGGTTGTCCACGATGTCCAGGGCCCAGAAGGAGGTGAAGAGGACGAACCCGCCGGCGGCGGCGGTGAGCGGATCGCGCCGCGCCCAGTAGCTCAGCGCGACGAGCACCGCGCCGACCCCGCCCCAGAGCGCACCCATGAAGAGGAGCGCCTTGGCGGTCTCGGGCATCACGCGGCTGAGGATGGTCGCGGCCACGGCTCCGGCGAGCTGGATCACGCCCACGAGGAGGAGCGAGGTGACGCAGGTCTTCGTGAGGCGCGCGAGCGGGTCCGGGCCGGCCGCGCGCTCGGCGGCGCTCGGTGCGGGCACCGACGGGGCGGAGGCGGCGGCGCCGCCTGCGCTCGCCTTGGCGGTCGCTCTCCCGCACGAGGTGCAGAAGGTACCGAGGCGTTCCTGGACGGCGGAGCAGTTCGGGCAGGCGGCGGGCATGGCTCTCCCCTTCCGGGCGGCGCGATGGTCCGGCGGCGGGGCGCACGCGCACCGGCACCGTCGGACGGCATGAGGGATCGGCGGGCCGGCGCGCGGTCATGAGGGCCCGGAGCGGGATGCGCCGTCCGGGCGCCAAGATGAACCGGTCGTGACACGCGGCCCGCGCCGGCGTCGCCGGCGCGCCGCGGCCGCCGCCCGATCCGCGGCGTGCGTCGGGAGCGATAACCGGTGTGAAACCGTTGTCGGCTCGGTGTGCTACGCTCAACGACGCCGAGCCACGGAGCGCCGCATGTCCGACGAACGCCCGCGCGAGATCAAGACCATCCTCGTGGCCGCGGGGCTGACGATCGAGTCGGCGGGGGTGGTCAAGGCCGCCCAAGCCCTCGCGCGCGTGATGCACGCGGGTCTCCACGCGGTCCACGCGTTCGAGCCGGTCAGCGAGCACGCGGAGCGGGCGGTGCCGGGGTTGGTCGCCGCCCATGACGCGCAGGTGAAGCGGGAGTTCGCGGAGTTTTCGGTGGGGCACGGGCTCGACTCGGCGATGCTCCACGTCGAGCGGGGCTCGCCTCCGGGCCGGGTGCTGCGGGTGGCGCAGCGCGTCGGCGCGGACGCGATCGTGGCCGGGCGGTACGGCAAGGGTGGGCCGAAGTCGGGGCGGCTGGGCAGCGTCGCCGACCGGATCGTGCGGGATTCGCCGGTCAGCGTCCTGCTTGTTCCGCCCGAGTCGTCCGGTGTGTTCCGCAGGCTGGGCGTCGCGACGGACTTCAGCGAGGGCTCGGACCTGGCGCTGCGCCGGGCGGCGGGGCTGTGCGCGGCGCTCGGAGTCGCCGAGCTGACGGTGCTTCACTGCTTCGAGATCCCGCCCGGGCACCACATGATCGCGTCGTGGGAGGACGCCTGCCGCAGGCTCAAGGCGGTCGGCGAGCAGCTGGCGGCGGAGCAGGTCGCTCGCGTGCTCGGGCCCGGGGCGGGCGGCCTGAGAATCCGGATCAAGGTCGCGGAGGGCGCGCCGTCCGTGGGCGTGCCGCAGCTCGTGGCGGAGGAGGGCATCGACCTCCTCATCGTTGCGGCGTATGCGCGGACACGGGCGGCGACGGCGCTGCTCGGGCACACGAGCGAGCGGATCCTCCGGCACGCGGGATGCCCGGTGTGGGTCGAGAAGTCGCCCGCGCTCGCCCAGGGCGTGCTTGATGCGATGCGCGAGCTGCTCGGGTGAGCGCGGGCGGGGCCAATCCCGGGTGGGTCGGCGGGGGATCGGTGCCCTGGTGGCGGCGCGGGTTCGAGATCGATCTTCGGTCGCTGGCGCTCTTCCGGATCGCGCTGGGCGCGATCATGCTGGGCGACCTGCTCGACCGGGCCCGCGACCTGGGGGCGTTCTACACCGAGGCCGGCGTGATGCCCGCGGCGGCGCGGGCCGAGATCGACGGCGTGTTCGCGTACCTGTCGCTGCACCGGTACGCGATGGGGAGCGCGTGGGCCCAGGGCGTGCTGTTCGTGGTCGCGGGGCTGGTTGCGGCATCGCTGATCGCGGGGTGGCGCTCGCGTGTGACGGCGGCGGCGGCGTGGCTGCTGACGCTCAGCCTCCATCGTGTGAACCCGGACGTTGGCGGGGGCGGGGACGCGCTGCTGCACATCCTCCTGTTCTGGAGCGTGCTCGTGCCGACCGGGGCGCGGTGGTCGTTCGACGCGCGGCGCGGCGCGTCCGTGCGCGGCGGCTCGAACACGTATGTCGCGTGGCCCGGAGCGGCCCTGCTGCTCCAGGTCGCGATGGTCTACTGGTTCACCGCGGCGATGAAGTCAGGAGCGACGTGGCGCGACGGCTCGGCGCTGGGCGTCGCGTTGTGGAACGACTCCTTGACGACGCCCGCGGGCGCGGCGCTGCTGGCGTACCCCGGACTGCTGCGGGTGATGACGTGGGGGACGCTGGCGCTGGAATGGCTCGGGCCCGTGCTGGCGCTGCTGCCGGTGTGGCGCGGGCCGGCGCGGTTGATCGCGGTGGCAGTGTTCGTCGGGTTCCACATCGGGATCGAGGTCACGATGACCGTAGGGCTGTTCAGCTTCGCGTCGATCGCGGCGTGGACGGTGTTCATCCCCCGGTGTGTTTGGGACCGACGGGGCGCGGGCGCGGCGCCGCCCGGCGCACCGGCGATCGCGACTTCGCGCTTCACGAGTGCGGGCGCGGGCATCGCGCTGGCCTACGTCGCGCTCGTGAACCTGAGCCAGCTCCCGATCCCGGGGGCTGCACGCCTGCACGGGCCGCCGCTGTCGCTGCTCGGGCACGCGCTGATGCTGGACCAGCGCTGGTCGATGTTCGCCCCGGACCCACGCGACCAGTACGGGTGGTTCGTGGTAGAGGGGAAGCTCGCGGACGGGCGGCGGGTGGACTGCTTCCGCGCCGGACGGCCCGTGTCGTGGGCCAAGCCCGCGTCGGTGTCGGGGGAGTTCCCGACGATGCGCTGGCGGATCGCGATGATGAACCTGGGCATCCCCGAGCCCGGCCAGGTGAAGAGGCTCGAGCCGATGGTCTGGTACTTCGCGCGACGGTGGAACGCGGACCACGCGGGCGGGGAGCGTGTTGAGCGGATCGCGCTGTGGGTGGTGATCGCCGACTACCAGCGCCGGGACGCCGAGCCGGGGCGGCTGCTGCTGTGCGAGCTCGATGTCGCGTCGGATCGCGCGGTGTATGTGCAGCCGGCGGCGACGCCCGGGCCGTGAGTGGGCGTGGTCACCGCTTGACGGCGACGACGTCGTAGACCGGCGGGAGGAACATGAAGGTGTCGGGGTCCGTCGACGCCTCTGACCACGCGGCCTCGAAGGCCGAGCGGTCGGAGGGGGTGAGATAGCCCATCTCGACGAGGCGCGGGAGGTAGCTGGCCCAGAACGAGTCGGGCCAGTGCCAGATGGGCGTGCCCGGGCGCGCGACGCGGTGGTTGACGCTCATGGATTCAACCACGAGCCCGTGCCGGCGGCACAACGCGGGGAAGCGCCCGATGATGTCGGGGTCGCCGCCGCGGTCGCGCCAGCTCTTGCCGACGGCCTGGATCACGCGGGTGAAGGCGGGCCGGCGCGGGGCGATGGTCATCGCCTCGTAGTTGAAGTAGTCCTGGACCGCGAAGCGGCCGCCCGGCTTGAGCAGCTTCGCCACGCCGCGGACGACCGACTCGGGGTCGGGCACGAAGCAGAGGACCCAGCGGGCGTACGCGGCGTCGAAGGCCTCGTGCGCCGGCGCCAGGAGCGTGTCGAGCTGCTGCACGTCGCCGAGGACGCGGTCGATATGCACGAGACGGCGTGCGGCGGCCTTGTCGTGCAGTTGCTTGAGGAAGAGCGGCGATTCGTCGACGCCGACGACGCGCCCGCTCGCGCCGACGAGCTCGGCCAGGTCCACGGCGGCATACCCGGGGCCGCAGCCGACATCGAGCACGTGCATGCCAGGCTGGATTCGCGCGAGTTCCCACAGACGATGCGAAGACTCGGACCAGAGCCGGTGCTGGAGCCCCAGGCGGCCGGTCTCTTGGTCGCTCACGCCGAGCACGTACTCCGGCTCGGGTGCCTTGGAGGGAGGTTTCTTCGACGCCGTGGGGCTCATGGGACCAAAGGGTAGGCAAGGGGCCCCGTCGTCGGGCGCGGTGCGGGCCCGCACGCGATCATGTTCACGGCGCGCCGATCGGGGATTCGTTCCCGGGCCGCCGCGCAAGTCGCGACGGGATCGTGACGCGCGGGGCGGCGTTGCGGGTTCGGCGCGGGCGCGGCTCGGCGCCCGGGCCGACGGGCTGCTCGCGCGCCGGCGTGGTGCGCGCGGGCTCTTGCGGCATGGCCCGATCGCTTGCGATCAGCCCCCGCAGCAGCCGCTCCGCCTCCAGCCAGTTCAGCACGTCGTTGCCGCCCTGGGCCCGGGCCAGCTCCTGGGCGATCGCGGCGGTCAGGGCGTTCGTCACATCAATGTGCTCGTGCGGGGTGAGCGACGGCGTGACAATAACCCGCATGGCCTTTTCCCCGGTCTTGCGCCGGCCTGCCCGCCGACGTGGATGACGCCGATGTCCCCGCGGTATCAAGCATCGGCCCGAAATCGGCGGGCCATGACGCGCGCGAAGAGGTCGGGGCTCTACCCTTGACGCGTGCCCAGCCCCGCCGCGCGAGCCTTGACCCTGGCGATCGAAACGAGCAACCCGGGCGGGGTCGGCGGTGGGGGCGTGGCGATCGGCGAGGGCGGCCCGGGCGCTGCCGCTCGCGTGCTCGGCGTGGAGGCGGTGGCGCCGACTTCTCGCGCCTCCGGGCGCGACGACGGGCTGATGCCGGCGATCGACCGTCTGGCGCGCCGGCTCGGGATCGGGCCCCGCGACCTGACGCGGATTGCCTGCTCGGTCGGGCCGGGCGGGTACACGGGTGTGCGGATCGCCGTGGCGGCCGCGAAGTTGATCGCCGAGGCCGTCGGGGCGCGGTGCGTGGGTGTGCCGAGCGCCCGGGTGGCCGCGCGCCGCGTCGATCGCGCGTTGATCGACGTGGGAGCGGCGGGCGGGCCCGCCAGGCCGTTTGCGGTGGCTGTCGCGTCCAAGGGGGATGCGACGTTTCTTACGGTGTTCGACGCGCCGTCGCGGCCGCGCGACGCCGGGCGGCTCGTCACCGCCGACGATTTCGCGTCGGCGGACTTCGGGCTTTTGCTTGCGGACCGATTCCTCCCCGACGCGATCCGGGCCGCGGCCGCGCGCCGTGGGATTGAGATTGTCGAACCCGTGTTCGATGCCGCGGCGTGCTTCGAAGAATCGCTGATCCTGCCCGAGATCGACCCCGAAGCGCTGCTTCCCGTGTATCCGCGGGAACCGGACGCGGTGACGCAGTGGCGGCGGCGCTCCGCAAGAAAATGACGGCTGGTGCATCCGCGGGGTCAATCTGGGCGTTATCGAGAGTGGAGGACGGGCGTTCCGGAGACGTCAGGATCGATTCCCGGACGCCTGTGTCAAGTTAGGCAAGGTAGGGGTCGATAGTCGGCCCAGGGGTTCGGAAGGCCGGGCTCCCGGGACGGTGCGCCGGGCGTGCGCCCGACGGTCGCTCCCACTGGCGCCAAGGACGGGGCTGAGCCATGAAAGCCGAAGCGGGCGGCGAGATGAACGGGGCGGGCGCGCACGGGCCTGAGGATCACGGGGCCGGCGCCGGCGAGAACTGGGGCGAGAAGCGGATCTTCACGACCGGCGAGGCGGCCGCGGTGTGCAAGGTCAGCCAGCAGACGATCATCCGCTGCTTCGACAGCGGGCGTCTCAACGGATTCCGCGTGCCGGGGTCGAAGTTCCGGCGCATCCCGCGCGAGGAACTGATCCGTTTCATGAAGGCGAACGGGATTCCCGTGGACATCCTCGAGGGCGGGAAGAAGCGCGTGCTGGTGGTGGACGACGACCCGCAGATCGTGGCGCTGTTCCAGGACATTCTCGGGCGCGACGGGCGGTTCGAGATCAAGACGGCCGCGACGGGGTACGACGCGGGCCTGCTCACCGAGTCGTTCAAGCCGCACCTGATGATCCTGGACTACATGCTGCCGGACATCAACGGCAACATCGTGTGCCAGCGCGTGCGGTCGAACACGATGTCCAAGGACACGAAGATCATCTTCGTCAGCGGCGTCGTCAACCAGGACGAGATTCAGACGCTGATGAAGGCGGGCGCGGACGACTTCATCAAGAAACCGTTCAACATCCAGAAGCTGATCGGGCGGATCAACGACCTGCTCGGGCTCGAAGCCGGGACGGTGAACGGTTCGGCGTCCGGCGCGGCGCGTCACGCCTGAACGCGAGGGTGTGAGGGGGAGGCCGGAGAGCCATGCCCGCCACGAGCGAACACGCCCGGGTGCGCCAGGTCGAGCTGATCCTCCAGCAGGTGGAGGCGCTGCCGACGCTCTCGCCGATCGCCGCGCGGCTCCTGCAGATCAGCAGCCCGGCCGACGCGGACCTGGACGAGATCGTGACCCTGATCGAGAGCGACCCGGCGCTGACGGCCCGGATCCTCGGGCTGTGCCGGCGCGCCGACCGCCCGGTGCTGGAGCGGATCACGACGGTGCGGCGCGCGGTGGTCATGGTCGGGCTCGAGGCCGTGCAGTCCGCCGTGCTGTCGGTGAGCGTGTACGAGCTGATGGACGGGGCCGGCGCGGGGGCGGAGGCGGACGACGACGAGCCGCGCGAACACCGGTTCGACCGCAAGGGGTTCTGGACGCACTGCGTGGCGGTGGCCTGCGCGAGCGAGCTGATCGCGGACGCGCACGACGGGCTCAAGGTGGTGCCGGAAGAGGCGTTCGTCGCCGGGCTCCTGCACGACCTGGGCAAGCTGGCGCTCGACCTGGCGCTGCCCCGGGCGTACTCGCGCGTCATCGGTCTGGCCGAGCGCCGCGGCGTCGCGGGCAGCGGTGTCGAGCGCGAGCTGATCGGGCTGGATCACCACACCGCGGGCAAGCGGCTCGGGGAGCACTGGGGCCTGCCGCACGCGCTGCAGGACGCGATGTGGCTGCACGGGCAACCGCCGGGCTCGATCCCCGACCTGCCGCACAAAGCGCTGGTGTCGATCGTGAGCGTGGCGGACGCGGTCTGCCGCGGGTTGCACCTGGGGTGGTCGGGGGACTTCGACCCGGCGCCGCTCGCCCACGCCGCGTGCCGCGAGCACGGGCTGGACGGGGACCTGGTGGAGTCCGCGTCGGCCAAGCTCCACGCGATGGTCGTGGAGCGCTGCAAGCTGCTGGGGATCGACGACCAGACGTCGCCGGAGCTGCTCATGCGGTGCCTGACGGGCGCGAACCGTCAGCTCGCGCGGATCAACACGCTGCTCCAGGCGCGCTCGCGGATCGCGCAGCGGCAGTCGCGCGTGCTCGGCGCGATCAACGCGTTCCACGCGGACCGCAACCCCGGGCGCACGGTGAGCGACGCGCTGTCGGACGTGGCGCGTTCCGCGTGCGTGCTGCTGGGGTCGGGGTTCTGCGCCGTGCTGTTCCAGTCGCGTCCGGACGACCCCGCGGAGCCGTGGCAGCTCGTGCAGTTCGCGCCCGACGGGACGGCCGTGCGCTCGAGCGTGATTGACGCGCCGCGCGGGCGGACGTCGTCGCTCTCGCGCCTGGCCGACCCGGAGCAGATCAGCCTGTCGGCGCTGTCGCTGCTGCCGTGGCTGACGGACTATCTGACGGACGCGGGGGACATCCGTCGTGTACGTCTGCTGCCGTTGACCGGGACGCGCGAGGACGGCCCGGCCGTGGTGCTGCTGCACGAGGCGGACATCGAGAGCGTCGGGCTCGACCGGGCGCTGCTCTCGGCCGCGACCGGGACGTGGGCGGCGGTGATTGTCGCGGCGGCCCAGCACGACGGCGCGAAGCGCCTGGGCGAGAAGCTCGCGTCATCGAACCGCTCGCTGGCCGAGGCGCAGAACCGTCTCGCCGAGGCGCAGTCGCTGGTGCGTCTGGGCGAGATGGCGGCCGGCGCTGCGCACGAGATGAACAATCCGTTGACGGTGATCAGCGGGCGCAGCCAGCTCCTGGCCCACAGCCTGACGGCCCAGAGCGACAAGGCGGCGGCCGCCGCCATCGTCAACGCGGCGCAACACCTGACGGACCTCATCACGAGCCTTCGGCTGCTCTCGGACCCGCCCACGCCGGTGCTGGCGCCGACTCCCCTGAGCGCGGTGGTCGCGGGCGCGATCGAACGGGCCGAGCGGCGCACGGGCCAGCACGGGCGCGTGCGGGTGAATGTCGCCGATCCGCCCCCGGTCGCGGCCGTAGACCGAGAACTGGCCTCGATGGCGGTAAGCGAGGCGATCACGAACGCGCTGGAGGCGTCGCGTGAGGGCCCCATCGATGTTCGCGTTCATCGCGCGTCCGCCGATGACCGACTGTTGATCGAAGTCGAGGACAAGGGGACGGGCATGACGCCCAAGACGCTCCAGCACGCGTTCGATCCGTTCTACAGCGACAAGCCCGCGGGGCGGCAGACCGGGCTGGGCCTGGCCCGCGCACGCCGGCTCGTCGAGCTGCACCACGGAGAGGTCTCGCTGCGGAGCACGCCGGGTGTCGGGACGACCTGCACGTTCGCATTCCGCGCGGCCGCAACTGGGGTGGAGGAGCGACCGGGGACGGTGGGGGCGGCGCGGGCCGCCTGAGAGACGGACGGGCGGGGGTGGAGCCCCGCCCGCACGGTGGGAGAGACGCCATGGATCGTCGTCAACGCAGTTCACCGCCGGCGTCGCCGGCGCCGGCCGCGCCGCTCCGCCCTCAAGGGGTGGAGCCGCCCGTCACGCCCGAGGCGGCGTCGGCGGGCGCGGCCCCGCCGCCAGCGGCGCCGCGGCTGCTGATCGTGTCGGGCCGCGCGGGTGAGCGCGAGGCGACGGGCGGGCGGCTCGCACCCTGGCCGACCGTTTTCGCGGACACGTCGGACGCCGCGCGGAGGGCGCTCGTGACCG
>JBJXFE010000050.1:0-25936 GCA_046153875.1 Phycisphaerales bacterium | reverse complement strand
ACGGCTCGCGTCTGCTGCGGCGCATCCGGAGCAAGCTCTCTCAGCCGATGCGGCGCGTCTTCGACTCCGTGGACATCCTCTCCACGCTGGCCCGACGACTGGACCGCTTTGTGTCCTCCGGCCAGCTCGGGGCCACGACCGAGAACCAGCTCTGGTCGCTCCTGCAACGTATGGCCGAGCACGCGGTCGTGGACAAGGCGCGGGTGTTCCGCCGGCTTCAGTCCGTGGAGGCCGAGGACAGCGGGTTCGCCCGCACGATGCTGGCGCGCCTGCGGAGCGTCGAGCACAAGTCCGAGGACGCGCCCGAGGTTGAGATCGACCGCGCCCTGCGGTCCCTCCACGATCCCAAGGACCAGACCATCTTGACGCTCTGGCTCATGGGCACTCCCCACGCGGCCACCGCCGAGCAGGTCGGCTTATCCGCCGCGGCCGTGCGCCAGCGGTGGGCCGGCATCCGCTCGCGTCTGCGCCGCGAGTTCGCGCCGGAGGATGGACCATGACGCGCGTGGCGCGATCGACAAGCACGCAGGTGGAGCACGCGTACGGGAGCCACACCGATCCGGGCTTTGCCGAACTGGTCGGGCATGCGGGGATCGGCGCCGACGGCGACCTGGCGGACCTGATCGAGGCCGACGGGCGGGCGCGCGTCCGCCAAGGGCTGGATGTCACGCTGTCGCGGTACCTGGACGCCGTCGCCGATCTGCCGGCGCGGGTCGAGGCGCTCGACGCCGCCATCGACGTGACGCTGCGGCGCATGACCGCGCGCGGCGACAGCGCCGAGCAGGCGGCCGAGCGGCTCGTCGCCCTCCACCCCGGCCTGGCGGCGGCGATCCGGGAGGCGGCGGTGCTCTCGCGGGCCGTGCTGTCCACGTCCAGCCTGCGACGCGCCCTCATCCGTCCGGCGCCGGCGCGCGTCGTGCCGTCGGGCTTTGGCCCGCAACTGGCGGACGGACGGTACCGGTACGAGCTCACCACACTTCTCGGGCGGGGGTCCGCCGGGGAGGTCTACAAAGCCATCGACCGCCTCATGTCCGAGACGGCGCACGAGGCCGTGGTCGCCGTCAAGCTCCTTGCCGACCGCGCCGAGGGGTCCTGGAGCAGGCAGCGCTTCGTCGACGAGGCCACCAAGGCACGGCGCGTGGTGCACCCCAATGTGGTGCGCGTTATCGATCGCGGCACCTCCGACCGCGGCGAGGACTTCATCGTCTACGAGTACGTCCCGGGCGGCGACATGGGCGCTTACGCGGGGGCGCGACCCGCGATGCCCCAGGACGAGGTTGTGCGCCTCGTCGCGGGCGTCGCGCGCGGCATCGAGGCCGCCCACGCCGCCGGTCTGGTTCATTGCGATCTCAAACCGAGCAACGTCGTGATCGCCCACGACGGCGAGGCCCGCATCGCCGATTTCGGCGTCGCCGTCCGCAGCCGGGCGTGGGAGGAACACGAGCCGGAGGCCCGTGACCGCGGGCCCGTGGGCAATCTCGCTTTCATCGCGCCCGAGCAGTACCGCATGGAGCCGGGGGCCTTGGCGCCGGCGGCGGACATCTACGCCATCGGCGGCATGCTGTACTGGCTCTTCACCAGGCGCCTGCCCAACGGCGAGTCGGCCGAGGAAATCGAGCTCGTTCACCATGACGCGCACGGTCGGACGCGCGCTCCGAGCATCCGCGAACTGCGCCCCGACGCCGACCCCCAACTCGACGCCGTCTGCCGCCGATGCCTCGCCCCGAGGCCGTCGAGCCGCTACGGCTCCGCGGCGCAGCTCGCCGACGATCTCGAGGCATGGCTGCGCCACGAACCGATCCGTTGGACCCGACCCCCGTTGGCGCGGCGTCTGCGACTCTGGGTGAGGCGGAGCCCGGCGCTGGCGGCGGTGATCGCCGTCCTCATCCTCGTCGTGGTCGGCGCGGGGATCGGCGGGTGGCGCGTCCTGGCCGTGGCGCGGCGGCAGGAGCACGAGGCGAGCGTGGCCGCCGGTGAACTCGCGGGGAACAAGCGCTTTCAGAGCGAAGCGCTGAAGCAGTTCGAGCTGATGTACAAGTTCGCGAGCGCGGGGAGCAGTTCCGGGGACGTCTGGCAGCTGCTCCCCATCATGCCGTACATGGAATGGGCGTTTCAGTCGCTCAACCCCGTCGACGGAGCGGGCGTGCAGTACCCGTGGGAACTGGATCGGGTCCGGGCCATCCGTCAGTTGCTCGCGCGGTCGCGGGCGGAGGCCGGCGATGCCGACCCGCACACCCTCGCGTTGGAGTTCACCCTGGCGTACCACCTCGTTCGCGACGGCCCGCTCGACGAGGGCGCGGAGCTCGCCAGGGCCAACCGCGCCGCGTGGGCCCTGATCGTTCCCGCGGGCACGCGGTGGCTCGTCTGGCTCGACGGGGTCATTGCCGCGGCCGATGTCCAGCGCCTGGCCGCGAACCCTCGGTCCCCCGATCGGGCCGCGCTGCTGGCCCGCGCCGAGCCGGCGCTGCTCGCCGCGTGGTTCAAGTTGGCCCACGGACCGACAGAAACACCTCTCAAGAAACTGATTGGTCGCACGCTCGTGAAGCTCTACGGCCCGGACTTGCTGGATCAGCCTCAACGGGCCGCCCCGTTCCAACCCTAGCTTCCTCGTTGGCGCGCTCGCCATCGCGGATTGCGCCTGCTTCATGGCGGCGTTCGCCGCCGGCGGTCCGGATTCTGTGCCGTAACAGCGGAGCGGACCAGCGCCGGCCGTCCGGCTCGCGCCGGAAAACACGCCGTGGGAGCGCGATTCGGCATGTCGGCGGGCGCGTCTCGTGGTATCTTCAACCTGTACGATGGTGCGGTCGTCAAGCGCCCAGCGGAGATTCGTGCATGAAGCTGCGCCGTTCGGTCTGCGTGGGGATGTTCCTCCTTCTCCTGGGGTACGGGACCGCAGCGCCCACGCCCGGACCGGGCACGGACAAGGTGCATCCGTCGTTGCAGCGGTTGCTCGCCGCCGGCTCGCCGGTCAACGCGTGGGTGTTCTTCACCGACAAAGGCCCCGCCTCCGCGGGCGGGGCGGCGTACCGGGCCGCGATCAACGAGCTCGAGCGCACGTACAACCCGCGCGCGGTCGAGCGCCGTCGGATGCGCCGCACGGACCCCGGGCTCTTCGACATCCGGGACGTCCCGCTCGTGCGGGCCTACATCGAGCAGGTCGCCGCCACGGGTGCGACGATCCGCGTCGAGAGCCCCTGGGTCAACGGCGTGAGCGTGAAGGCGACGCCGGAGCAGGCCGCCGCGATCGCGGCCCTCCCGTGCGTGCGGCTGATGCAGCCGATCCGTACCGGCCCGGGAACGGCGGCGACGGTCGGGCCCGTGGTCGGCGGGGGAACCGCGGACGGGTTCTACGGCAACTCCGAGGACGAACTGGAGCAGATCAACCTCGTGAGCCTCCACCAGTTGGGCTTTACGGGCGCGGGGATCATCGTCGGCATCCTCGACACCGGGTTCTACCGCAACCACGAGGCGTTCAACCACGCCCAGCACCCGCTGCAGGTCGTCGCCGAGTGGGACTTCGTCAAGAACGACCCCAACGCCGCGCCGGAGCCCGGCGACCCCCCGGGTCAGCACGACCACGGCACGATGATCCTCGGCGTGCTCGGGGCGTACCGCCCCGGGACGCTGGTGGGCGGCGCCTACGACGCTTCGTTCATCCTCTGCAAGACCGAGGACATCGAGAGCGAGACGCCGGTCGAAGAGGACAACTACGTTGCGGGCCTGGCGTTCATCGAGCAGCACGGCGGAGACATGGCCACCAGCTCGCTGGGCTATATCGACTGGTACACCCAGTCGCAGCTCAACGGCCTGACCGCCGTGACGGCGATCGGGGTGAACACCGCGACGGCCAACGGCGTGTTCTGCTGCACCGCGGCCGGCAACGAGGGCCACGACGGCAACCCGGCCACATCCCACCTCATCGCGCCCGCGGACGCGCTCAAGGTCCTGACCTGCGGCGCCGTCTTCGGGTCGGGGGACATCGTTGGGTTCAGCTCCGACGGCCCGACCGCGGATGGGCGCGTCAAGCCCGAGGTGCTCGCCAAGGGGGCCGGCACCTCGACCGTCTCCCCGGGCTCAACGTCCGGGTACACGACGGCGAGCGGCACGTCGCTCTCGACGCCGCTCGTGGCATCGGCGGCGGCCTGTCTCATCCAGGCCCGACCCACCTGGACCGTGGACGGCATGCGCACGATGGTCTTCGCGACGGCCGCCGACCAGGTCGCCAACGGGCATCCCGACCCGCTGTTCGTACGCGGGTACGGCATCATCGATGCGGCGGGCGCGGCCGCGGCGGACTGCAACGGCAACGGCATTCCCGACCCGCAGGACATCTCGGGCGGCTCCAGCCGAGACTGCAACGCGAACGCGACGCCCGATGAGTGCGAGTGCCGCCCGGACTTCAACGGCGACGGATCGCTCACCGTGGCGGACTTCGGGGCGTTCCAGTCGGCGTACGTGCTCGCGCAGCCCTGCGCGGACTTCAACGGCGACGGGCAGCACAGCGTAGCCGACTTCGGCGCGTTCCAGACCGGGTATGTGCTCGGGTGTCCGTGAACGGGGTCGGATAGGCTCGGACGAGCCGACCTCGGAGATACGAAACGACGAAGAGGCTCTTCGAGTGGGACGCACGATGCCCGTTCGCCGACGCTGTCCCTGCCCGGTACACTCTCGGCCACCGGAGAGGTGCCAGAGCGGCTGAATGGGCCGGTCTCGAAAACCGGTAGTGGGCTTGCTCACTCGGGGGTTCGAATCCCCCCCTCTCCGCTTGAATACGGGAGCCCGCGGGCGGGACCTCGTCCCGGTTCGACGGGTGTGCCGCGACCCGGGTGGGTGTGCTCGCGCTTCGGGGCGACGTACGTGTGCATAGCCTGGTTGAGACGGGCGCCATGGGGTTGCCCGACGGTGGCCGGCGTGACGCTCAGCGGAAGTTCCTCGGGTCGAGCCTGAGGTTTTCGACGGACTGGTCCATGGCGCGCATGCTGGTCACGGTCACGTGCACGACCTCCCCGCGGCGTTGCACGTGACCGGCGGCGACCAGCAGCCGGGCGCTCGCCGCGCGGCGGAACTTCTGGTAGACGCGGTGCCAGACGACCAGGTTGGCGATGCCGGTTTCATCCTCGAGCGTGATGAAGGTGACGTTGTTGGCCGTGCCCGGGCGCTGTCGGACCAGCACGAGCCCGGCGACGGTGACGGCCTCGCCCTCGGGCGTCCGGGCCGGGTCGCGAAGGTCGGCGCACGGCACCGCACCGAGAGCACGGAGCCGCTCGCGCGAAAAGGAGACGGGATGGGCCTTGAGCGAGAGGCCGACGGCGTCGTAATCGAGCACCACCTGTCGAAGCGGGCTGATCGCGGGGAGGCGGTCGAGGCCGTCGGCGCTCACGGAATCACGGGGCGGGGCCGAAGAGGAGAACGGATCGTTGAACAGCGGCATCGGCTCATCGCGCAGCAGGCGCGCCTGCCAGAGCGCCTGCTGACGCGAAAGTTCCATGGACCCGAAGGCGTCGGCCGCGGCAAGGCGCCGCATGGTCCGGGTCGTGACGCCGCTGGCACGCCAGAACGGGAGCATCGAGGGGAAAGGGCCGCGCGCGGCGACCGTCGCGCGGATGCGCTCGGCCTCGGGCCGCCCGATGCCGTTGACGAGCCGCATCCCGAGGCGCACCGAACCGTTCTCGACGGTGGAATCCCAGTCGCTCCGGGCGACATCGACCGGCAGCACGCGTACACCGTGCTCCTTCGCGTCGCGGATGAGCTGGGCGGGGGCATAGAAGCCCATGGGCTGGCTGTTGAGCAGCGCGGCACAGAACTCCGCGGGGTGGTGGTGTTTCAACCACGCCGAGGCATAGACCAGCAGCGCGAACGACGCCGCGTGGCTCTCGGGGAAGCCGTATTCGCTGAAGCCCTTGATCTGCTTGAAGCAGCGCTCGGCGAACGCTCCTGGAATGTTGTTCCTCGTCATTCCTTCGATCAGGTCCCGCCCGAAGCGGTGGATCTGGTCGCCCTTGCGTTTCCATGAAGCCATGGCGCGCCGAAGCTGGTCCGCCTTGCCGGGCGAGAATCCCGCGGCCTTGACCGCGAGCGTCATGCACTGTTCCTGGAAGAGCGGCACTCCGAGCGTCTTGCCGAGGACTTCGTGGACGCCGCGGCGCACGTGCTCGGGGACATCGTCGGGGAGTGATTCGGGCGATTCGATCCCTTCGCGCCGACGCAGGTAGGGGTGCACCATCCCGCCCTGGATCGGGCCGGGCCGGACGATCGCGACCTCGATGACCAGGTCGTAGAACGTCGCGGGCTTGAGCCTGGGCAGCATCGACATCTGGGCCCGGCTCTCGATCTGGAAGACGCCGACGGTATCGGCGTGCTGGATCATCCGATAGGTGGCGGGGTCTTCGGCGGGGATCGTGGCCAGCGTGAGCGGCATGCCGCGACGCCGGTTCACCAGTTCCAGGCACCGCCGCAGCGCCGTGAGCATCCCCAACCCCAGCACGTCCACTTTCAACATGCCGACGGCGTCGATGTCGTCCTTGTCCCATTCGATGATGGTCCGATCCGGCATGGCCGCGTTCTCGACGGGCACCAGTTCGCACAGGGGCGAGCGCGTGATGACGAACCCGCCCACGTGCTGCGAGAGATGACGGGGGAAGCCCAGCAGCTCGCCCACCAGGCGCACGAGCCATCGCAGGGTCGGGTCGTCGGGATTGAGCCCCAGTTCGCGCAGTCGCGCGGGGCCGGCCACACCCGTGTCGAACCACTCGATGTCTTTGGCCAGCCGGTCCACCAGGTCCAGCGAGAGCCCCAGCGCCTTGCCCACGTCGCGCACGGCGCTGCGCCGGCGATAGGTGATGACCTCGGCGGTCAGCGCCGCTCGCTCGCGTCCATACTTGCGGTAGATGTACTGGATCACCTCCTCGCGGCGCTCGTGCTCGAAATCGATGTCGATGTCCGGCGGCTCGTGGCGCTCCCGGCTCACGAAGCGCTCGAAGAGCAGGTCGATGCGGACGGGATCGACCGCGGTCACCCCCAGGCCGTAGCACACCGCCGAGTTGGCCGCGGCCCCGCGGCCCTGGCAGAGGATCGGCCCGGCCCAGCCCTTGTCCGGCGGGTCGCCCGGGCGTTCCTCGCCCGTCCGCGCGTAGCGCACGAGGTCGTGCACCGTCAGGAAGTACGGCGCGTACCCGAGCTCCTCGATCAGGCGCAACTCGTGCTCGATCTGCGACCGCACCTTCTCGGGGACCCGGCCTGAATAGATCCGCGCGGCGCCCGACCACGCCAGCTCCGCCAGGTATTCCTGCGGCGTCCGGCCCTCGGGCACGACCTCGTTGGGATACTCGTACCGCAACTGGTCCAGGCTGAACCCGCTCGTGCGATCGGCAATCTCGCCCGTCCTGATGATCGCGCGTGGATACGCGGCGAAAAGCCGGCGCATCTCCTCCGGCGGCTTGAGGTGACGCTCGGCATGGGCGTTCAGGTGGAACCCCGCCTGCGCGATCGTGCAGCCGTGACGGATGCACGCCACGACGTCGTGGAGCGTCCGGCGGTCGGGGTGGTGATAGTGAGCGTCGTTCGTGGCCACCAGCGGCGTGTCCGTGCGTGCCGAGAGGCCGGCGATGCGCCGTATACGATCGGCGTCGTCCGGCCCGTATCTCATGCACGCCGCGAGCGAGAGCCGGTCGTTGTCGAAAAGCTCCCGCAGGCGCCGCACGCCGGCCTCGAACTCCGGGGCGGGTTCGCCGTCGGGAGCGGCGATCCCGAGCAGACCTTCGGCGTGCCGCGACAGGTCGTCGAACTCAAGGCGGCACTCGCCCTTGGGCGCCCGACGCTTGCCCACGGTGAGCAGCCGGCACAGCCGCCGGTACGAGTCCATGCCGGTGGGATACACAAAGACACTGCACCCGGGCATGTCCGTCGGCCGCAGGCGCGACCCGAGCACGAACGGGAGGCCGGCCTCCTTCGCGGCCACGTGGGTCCGCACGACGCCCGCGAGGGTGTGCGTGTCGGTGATCGCGACCGCGCGATACCCGATCGCCGCGGCCCGGGTGACGAACTCCTCCGGGTGGCTGGCGCCGGTGAGGAATGTGTAGTTGCTCGTGACGCACAGTTCGGCGTAGGGCGGGCGCCGCCCGTCGCCGTCGGTCGCGCGTGCAACCGGCTCATCGGCCTGGCGGAATGGATGGGGTCTGAGTTTGGGGAACTCGTTCGCCGGCACGACTCAACTCCACTCCCCATGCACGAGCCACCGGTGTGTTCCCCGGTGTCGGAATACCCAGAGCCGCCGGCCGCACTCGGTCTGCACCGTGAAGTAGTCCCGATCAGGCGGCGTCTCCTTCCCCGGCGTCCATCGCCACCACTCCGGCCCGATCCGCTCCGGGCCCGAGCACGACAGGACGTTCCATCGCCGGTTGCGCCAGCCGAGGCTCAGGAGCGGGCCGTTGGGAGTGAGCGCCATCGCGTCCGCGGGTTCCGGGCGAGCCCACAGCGTGGTGGGCCGATCGGCGCCGGTCACGGCTGCTTGCGGACCCCGTTGCGGCGTCTCCATCGCGGACCGCTCGCGGAAGGCCCGTTCGGGCAGGTGCGATTCCACCAGTTCCATGCGGAGCACGCCGTCGGCGCCCAAGCGCCCGGCCAGTGTGTCCATGAGTTCGCCCCACACGGCGGGCGTCGTTTGCTCGCCATCGGAGCCGAGCGACGGGCTGCTGCGCTGCTCCTGCCGGAGACGCGCCGTGCGGGAGGCCGTCAGAACGACCCCCTCGACGCCCCCGCCCAGGTCCGTGCGTTCCAGTTGTGAACGCAGGAGCGACCAGAGGTGTTTGCCGGCGCGGCTGGGGCGGCTCAGGTTGACCCGGATGCGTGCGGGCGGCGCATGAGGGCGGAGGAGTTCGAGGTCGAGCCGCCGCGCGCCGTGCTCGCGCCGTGCGAGTTCCGTGGTCAGTTCATCGGCCACCCGCTTCGTCGCGGCCTCGACCGATTCCCAATGATCCGTCGGACCGTCAAGGATCAGCTCGGCCTGAACGGGGGGCACGGGCCGAACAGGATTGATGTGCTCATCAGCCCCGCCCAGGGCCTGGAGCAGCCTGCGGAGGAGGATCCCATCGAATCGGGCGGCGAGCGACGCCCGCGGCAAGGCCAGCACGTGTCCGATGCTGGTGATCCCGATCTCGCCCAGTGCCAGCACGGTCGGTTCGTCGACGCGCAGCGCGGCGATGGGCAGGCGTCCGATCGCCTCCTGCTCGCGCCCGGTCGGCACGCGCGATAAGCCGTGCGCGCCGAATCGGGCGACCCCCCACGCGCAGCCGAACGTCGAAGCCGCGGCCACGCGCGCCGCGAATCCAAGCCGTTGGATTCCCGTCGCCACGGCGCGGATGAGCCGCGCTTCGCCCCGGTGGAGCCGCTCGGTGCCGGTGATGTCGATCAGCAGACCGTCCGGCGGGTCGGGCGCTGCCAGCGGCGAGAACCGCAGCGCCCTGCAGGCCATCGCGTGCAACGCCGCGGCGTCGTGATTTTCGCTATGCGGCTCGACGCACGGCGCCGCTCGCGCCGGCAACAGCGACCGGGCGTGCGCCAAATCCATGCCCTCGGCGACGCCGGCCGCCGCGGCGATCTCGCACCGGCGCGCCACCAGCTCGCGCGAAGCCACCGGGCGGGTCAGCACAACAGCCTGTCGCCGGCCGCCCCGGCGATCACCCGGTTCGGCGGACGCCTGTCCCGCCAGCCTCCGCTTCACCAGGTCGGTCGAGAACGTCGGCAGCCACACGCAGAGCACGCGTCGCACGGTCTTGCTCCAGAACCCACACGCGCGGCGTATGGGACGCGGGCTGCACTCCCTTGCAGCGCAGGAGCTCGACGGTCCATCGTCGGTTCATGGATGAAGAGGGCATGCACGACACCACCCAGCGGGTCGCCGCGGCCGAGAGCTCGGCGCGCTCCCACGGCGGACGCGCCAGCAGGCACAGCCCGTCCCCCGCCTCGCCCGCGAGCTGCAGCCGTCGCGTCGCGGCAAGATCAAACCCTGACCCGTCGGCGATGACCGCCGCCGCGGTCCGGCTGCGCAGCGCCAGATCAATCGCCCACACACGATCCGCGGGCCGCGAGGCTCGTACAAAGAGGTGCCGATCCAGACTCGTCCGTTGCCCGGCATGTCCATCGCGAACCAACGACACCGGGTAGGGCCAGACGCCCGGTCCGATCCACACGAGCCGTCCGTCCCCGTTCCGGGATGAACCCGCCGCGCGCCATGCCATCTCCATGAGCAGCGTCAGTGCGGGCGACCACGGAGTCCTCCGAGCAACGGCGGGTTGCTGCGAAGGTTCCCCCGCATTGTCCTGCACCCCGATCCACTCATGGACCAGCCCACCCCCGAGGCCACCGCCGGGGAGGGCCCGGTCAAGCGCACCCAATCCCGTGGGAACAACCGACGAGGACGCCCGCACCATCGTCGAACGCAGATCCGTCAGGCGTGCCGCTGTCAGCGCGACCGATAGTCTCATTTTGTTAGGGTATCGACTTCAGACAGAATGTCAAGTATTTGTCAGGTATAGCGGTGCGAACGCCGCATCGTGGATACACGACATGATGAACACGACGCGGGCCCTACCGACTTGCGTGTTTACACGATTCCCGCTGCCATCACGCACCCGAAGATCACCAGCCCGACCGCCACGATCCACCGCAGCATCGGGAGCGTCACCCTGCGCACCAGCGTCGTGCCGAGAACCGCGCCCAGGCACGCCGCGCCGCTCGCCGCCGCGACGATCGGCCACTGTGAACCGAGCCCTTCGGTCCGCGTGTGCCCGGCGTACACACCCAGCCGCGTGACATCGACGAGGCACGCGATCACAACGCCGGTTGCGACGAACGCCTGCGCGGAGAGGCCCGCCCGAATGAGGAACGCCGAGCGCAGCGCTCCCTGATGCCCCGAGAGGCCGCCGAAAAAACCGCTGACCAGACCGCCGAGCGGCAGCCAGAGACGCCCGAACTCCACGCGCCGGGTCGCAGGCAATCCCTCAATCAGCCCGAACGCGACGATCAGCAGCCCGATGACGAGTTTCGCCCATGTCACGATGGCTGTGCGACCGGATATGGAGTACGACGCGACCGGTCCGAGATGCTCCAGGCGCGAGAGCAGCAGCGCACCGAGCACCGCGCCCGCGATCGCGGGGAGCCCGAACCGTGCGGCCACGTGCCGGTCCGCGCCCCGTCCGAGGAGCGCGAACTTAAACAGGTTGTTCACCAGGTGGACAACCGCTGTCATCGCCACGGCCAGCGGCAGCGGAAAGAACGCGGCGAACGCCGGGAGCAGCAGCGTCCCCAGCCCGAACCCGGAGAAGAGCGTCAGGAGCGACGCGACGAGCGCCACCGTGAGGATGACCGCGTACTCCATCGGCGCACGATATCAGCGGCGGGTCCGCGCGTGGCGTCATATCGCATCAAGCGTGGGCGTGCTGGACACCGCTCCGCGGCGCGCGTCCAATTGCGCGACTATCCACAGGAGGGCTTCATGGCCGCAACCCCATCGACGATGCTCCCGCTCGGCACCGCGGCGCCGGACTTCAACCTGCCGGACGCGAACGGCGCGGGCCGTCGCGTTGCGCTCAAGGACCTTGCGGGGCACAAGGCCCTGCTCGTCATGTTCGTCTGCAACCACTGCCCGTTCGTGAAGCACGTGCGCGCGGAGTTGGCCCGGCTCGGACGCGACTACCAGTCCAGAGGCGTGGGCGTCGTGGCGATCAGCTCCAACGACGCGGAGAAGTACCCCGATGACGCGCCCGCGAAGATGACCGAGGAGGCGAAGGCCGCGGGGTACACGTACCCGTATCTCTACGACGAATCGCAGGCCGTGGCGAAGGCGTACCGGGCCTCGTGTACGCCCGATTTCTACGTCTTCGACGGCGCCCGAAAGCTCGTGTACCGGGGTCAGCTCGACGACAGCCGCCCTCCGGGTCGCTCCGGCGGCACGCCGCTGGCGGTCACGGGGCGCGATGTCCGGGCGGCGCTGGACGCGGTGCTCGCCGGCACGCCGGTGAGCGCGACGCAGATGCCGAGCATCGGGTGCAACATCAAGTGGAAGCCGGGGAACGAGCCGGAGTACTCCAACGCGTGAACAAGACGACGTGCAGCGGGCCGAGTGACCCGCAATCGGCGCGCGTCATCATGCCGTCCGTATCCTCTCACGCCGGCCGCCCAGCCAAGCTCAGGGGCAGCCGAGGACGTACTTGCCCTGGAAGCAACCAAAGTCCGCGACGGTCAACGTGCCCGACTGGTTGCAATCCGCGAACAGATCGCCGAGCACGTACTTGCCTTGGAAGCAGCCGAAGTCGGCGACGGTGAGTGTGCAACTGTCATTGCAGTCGGCGTAGCACCACGAGGGATACGGCCACCCGCAGCCTTCCGGGCCGCCGTACGCGCCCATGTCGTTGCGGACCGTGCCGTGGGAGGGGGGGGAGCACGCGTCGTTGTAGCCAGGGTCGGGATCGCCCGCATCTACGGACGGTGAAGCGGAGATGATGCCGAGCTGGCACGCGTCGCAGCCGATGCCCTTGAATGCCGGGTTGTTGCTGATATTGCCGGGGCCGGGCTGGATGCCGCCTTGAACATTGGAATGCTCGAACGCGACCGTGCCCACGAACTGCGGCCCGCCCGACGCATTGAAGTAGAGGATCGAGTTCCTGACGTTGACGAGGGCGCCGTTGTTCGACAGGCCTTCGGAGGCGTTCCGCGCGATCGTCGTGTTGACGATCTCCGCCTCGCCCGATTCGACCCACACGCCGCTGGCCTGGGGGTTCCAGCCCGTGGTCTCGTTGCACCCGACGATGCAGTTCGTGAGCCGGAGTACACCCGTTCCGGCGAAGTACACCGCGCCCCGGCTGTCGCGGTCCACGCCGTTCTCCGCGTGTGCGCGTCCATTGACGATCGTGCAGACGTTCAGGGCGACTTCACCGTCGCCTTCGGCGAATACCGCGCTCCCTCGCGCGGTCACGCCGCAGCCCGGGCAGTTGCCGTAGGCGTACACCTCGTTGTGCTCAAAGACGCACCCCGTGATTTCGGCCGCGCCATGAACGTACACCCCTCCGCCCTTGTAGTTTCCCCACGCGTTCACGCCGGGGTCCACCGCGTTGTCCGCAATCCGGCACGAGTCCATGATCAGCATCTGTCCGGGCGGGACGACCGCGTGGATTCCGGCGCCGGCCCCGGCCTCGGACATGACGCCCGTCGCTCGGTTGTCGAGAATGGAGCATCGGAAGAAGGTCGGCGGCGACACGCTCGGTCCGCCGATCCGCACAGCGCTGTTCTCCGACCGCGCGAGGGTGCAGTGCCTGAACTCCGACCCCGGTCCTGTGTCCGTGAACCCGATCCCCTTCCACCAGGACACGGGGTTGTTCGAGGTGATCGTCACCCGCTGAGTCGGCGTACCCAGTACGCGCAGGCGCACGAGCACCTCGATGGAGTACGGTCCGTCGACCAGCACCTCGACGCCTTCCTTGATCAGGAGGTCGCCGACGAGGAGGTCTCCCTGCACGACGTACGGTGAGCCCGCGGCGTCCCACGTTCCGCTCACCGGTCCGCCGGGCACGATCGTCTGGCCCGCCGCCGCCGAGCAGGCCCCCGTCGCTGCGGACACTGCCGCGACCATCCACGCACGGATCGTCGTCATCGCCATCCCTCCGCGCGGCCTGTTCCGCCACGCTGATCGCGCACCGACACCGCCCGCCGGGGCGCCGACGGTTGATCGCGCACACCCGCCCCGGCCGACGCCGTGAACCGGTGTTGCGTTCCCCTGAGGTTCTGCGATACTCGCCCCGGTGCGGGGCTCACAATCCACCGAATGTTCCGATGGACAGACGCCCGGGCGGGAGTTGCCGACTGATGTCACGGTGCTGCTCCGCGCTGTCGGCGCGGGCGACAGCCGCGCCGCCGACCGGCTCTTCCCCGTCGTGTACGACGAGCTGCGCCGGCTCGCGGAGCGGCAGTTCGCCGGGGAGGGCGCGGGGCACACGCTCCAGCCGACGGCGCTCGTCCACGAGGCGTACCTGCGCCTGACGAAGGACGCGGGCGCGAAGTGGGACGACCCCGCGTACTTCTTCGCCTGCGCCGCCCAGGCGATGCGGCGCATCCTCGTCGAGCACGCCCGGCGCAAGGGCCGTCCCAAGCACGGCGGGGACCACGTCCGCCTCTCCCTGGACGGCCCCGGCGTTGACGGTGTCGAGCCGAAAGACCGGGACGGCGTCACGGACTGGCCCGGCTTCGACGAAGCGCTGGAGGCCCTGCGTCTCCAAGACGCGCGGGCGGCCGAAGTCGTCACGCTCCGCGTCTACGCCGGCCTTGGCGTCGCCGTCGTCGCGCAGCTTCTGGGCGTCTCGCGGGCCACGGTCAAGCGTGAGTGGGCGTATGCGCGAGCCTGGCTCACGGATCGCGTCACGGACCACGCGTAGCGGCACGCCATGTCCACCGAATCACAGGCCAAGCAGGTCTTTCTCGATGCCCTGGCGGCCGACCCGGCGGATCGCGCCCGCGTGCTGGACGACGCGTGCGCCCGCGACGACGCCCTCCGTCGGCGTGTGGACCGCCTGCTGCTCGCGCACGGTACGGGCAGGCTCGCTTCCGAGACCGACATCCCCGCGAGCGCGATCGGCGACACGGAAGCCGACCTTTCCGACGAGTCCATGCCCGAACGCATCGGTGGCTTCCGCCCGGTCCGTCGCCTCGGCGCCGGCGGCATGGGTGTGGTCTACGAGGCCGAACAGGACCGCCCGCGCCGCAGGGTGGCGCTCAAGGTGCTTCATTCCCGCGCCCCCGCCGCGGCCGCGCTGCGCCGCTTCGAGCACGAGGCCGACCTGCTCGCCCGTCTGCGCCACCCCGGGATCGCGCAGGTTTACGAGTTCGGCGTGTTCGACGATCGCGGGCGGCGCCTGCCGTTCGTGGCGCTCGAGCTCGTGCCCGACGCGCTGCCGATCGACGGCTTCGCCACCCGCCGCGGTTTGTCCCCGCGCGGGCGCGCCGCACTCGCGGTGCAGGTGTGTGACGCCGTTCACCACGCGCACCAGCGCGGCGTGATCCACCGCGACCTGAAACCCGCGAACCTCCTTGTCGACGCGGAAGGGCGCGTCAGGGTCATCGATTTCGGCGTCGCGCGCCTCTGCGAGCCCGAGGACGGCGCAACCCTCCTCACGGTTGCCGGCCAGATCGTCGGCACGATGCGCTATATGAGCCCCGAGCAGTGCGACGGCGACGCCCGCGACCTCGACGTTCGAACGGACGTGTACTCCATCGGCGCGGTGCTCTACGAACTCCTGTGCGGGCGGCCCCTTCACGACCTGCGTGGTCTCTCGGTCGCCGCGGCCGCGCGCCGCATCCGCGCTGAAGCCCCGCCTTCTCCGCGCGCTGTCGCGTCGGAGCTCGGGCGCGATCTGGAGGCTGTCGTCCTCAAGGCGCTCGCCCCGCGCCGGGACGAGCGGTACCAATCCGCCGCGGAGCTGGCCGCCGATCTCCGCCGTCACCTGGCGGACGAGCCGGTCGTGGCGCGCCCACCCGGCCCGTGGATGCGTCTGTCGCGCTGGATCGCCCGCCACCCCGTCGCGTCCACTGCGGCGTTCTGCGTGGCCGTTGCCGGTCTGACGCTGGGCGGCACCGGCGCGGGGATCTACTGGCTCGCGCTGCGCCCGGATCGTCTGTTCTCGACCGAGTCGAGCTACGTGGCCCTTCGCTCACGGGGCGGGCACACGCTGCACACGTGGGACGCGGGGCCCGGCGGCCACGTCGTGTTCCGCGCGATGATCGAACGGCCCGCGGCGCTCGGCGGCGGACGGCTCGTGCTCATCGGCTTCCAATACGACCACCACCAGAGTAATGAACCGGGGCACGTCGAGGCCTTTGACGCCGCCGTCCCGGGGCGCCGCGTCTGGTCCACCGCCGACACGCCGCTGCGACCACCGGGCGAGTATGGCGCCCGCCGCGACATCGTCCCCGCCATCGAGCGTGCCTTCCTCGCCGATGTGTTCGAGGATGCTCCGGGTCCTGAACTGATCGTCCTGCACGCCCTGGGCGGCAGTTCGCCCACGGCCGTCCGCGTCTTCGACCTTGTCGGTCGCCCCCGGTACGAGGTCTGGCATGAGGGCGCCGTGCTCATGGCGCGCTGGCTTCCCGCGGCGCGCCGCCTGGTGTTCTGCGGCCTCAACAGCGAAGCGCGATGGGACCAGCGCGGCGTCGATCTGCGAGACCCCCTCTACCCCTGCGTTGTCGGCGCGGTTGAACCGCGCGACGGGCATCGGCCCGCCGACACGTGGCTCGTCGAGCGCGGCCGGCGCACCGATCCGACGCTCGCCTGGTACCGATGGCTTGGGCCTATCGAGGCGCTGCGCACCGTCCCTCGCGTCGGAACCGGGCTCGTCCGCGCGGGCGCCGGTTGGGACGACGGGGCTCATACGGCGCTCGCGGCTACGTCGCCCTGGCGCGACAAGGCGAGCAGCATCACGCTCACGCTGGACGCCGACGGACACATCGTCGGGCGCGCGACCGACGATGCCTACAAGGTGCGCGAATCGGAGCGAGAGGCGCTCCCCGTGGAAGCCTTCGAGCTGGTCGATTACGAGAATCTGCCCGTGCCGATCCGTGCCGGCCCGTGAGCCGACGTGCTCCCGACCCGTACCGGTGCCTCGCGGCACCGTGACGCGCCGAACCTTCACGCCGCCGCGGCGCGGAAGCGTGGACCCTCGGCGATCATCGCGCCCGCGGCCACGGCGTCGAGCGACTCCGAGACGTGGTAGCCCTGGATGTACTGGCACCCGAGCGCCCGCAGCTGCGTGAGCTGCTCGATCGTCTCCACGCCCTCGGCGATCACCGTGATGTTCAGGTTGCTCGCGAGCGTGAGCACGGCGTTCACGAGCGCGGCCAGTTGCGGGCGGCCCGTCATGTTCATGATGAACGACCGGTCGATCTTGAGCACGTCGATCGGGAACTGGTGGAGGCACGAGAGCGACGAGAGCCCGGTGCCGAAGTCGTCCATATGGATCTTCACGCCGAGCAGCTTGAGCCGGCGGAGGACCTCGGCGACCGGTTCCATGCGGGCCATGATCGCGGTCTCGGTGACTTCGAGGTTCAGGCGTTCGCCCTCGAGCCCCGTCTCCTTCAGCGTGGTCTCGACGAACTCGCACAGGCCCGGCTCCGTGACCTGGCGCTTCGAGAGGTTCACGCTGATGGACAGGCGCTTCTGGTGCGGGTTGGCGTCGGTCCACGCGCGGAGCTGGCGGCACGCCTCGCGGATGACCCAGTGGCCCATGGGGACGATCAGCCCCATCTCCTCGGCCGCGGGGATGAAGTCGCCGGGCTTGACCAGCCCGCGCTCCGGGTGCTGCCACCGGATGAGAGCCTCGAACCCGATGAGGCCCGCGGTGTCGGTCGTCACGATCGGCTCGTAGACGAGGCGGAACTCGTGCTCGTCCACCGCCTTGCGCAGGTCGTTCTCGAGCTTGAGGCGCGCCAGCGCCTCGGCGTGCAGCCGGTCGTCGAACATCGAGTACTGGGCCTTGCCGAGCCCCTTGGCGCGGTACATGGCGGCGTCCGCGTCGCGCAGGATGTCCTCGGGGCGCTCGTACGCGCGGTCCACGACCGCGATCCCGATGCTGGCGCTGAGGCGCACGCTGTGCCCCCGGAGCTCGAACGGCGGCGCGAGCCGCTGCTGGATGCGCTCGGCGATGACCATCGCGTCGCTCGGGCGGGCCACGCCGTCGAGCAGCACGATGAACTCGTCGCCGCCGACCCGGGCGGTCGTGTCGGTGTTCGCGTGGACGAGCGTGTCGGTGGAGCGCAGGGCGTCGAGGACGCGGCGCGCGGTGCTGACCAGCGCCTCGTCGCCCGTGTCGTGCCCCAGGCTGTCGTTGATCAGCTTGAAGTTGTCCAGGTCCATGAAGAGCAGCGCGAACAGATAGGTCGGCTCGCGGCGCTGCCGCTCCAGGCATTTGCGCAGGTGCTCGACCAGGTACGGGCGGTTGTGCAGCCCGGTGAGCGAATCGTGCATCGCCATGTGCCGCAGGCGTTCCTCGGCCGCGCGCCGCTCGGCGATCTCCAGGCTCAGCTTGGCGGTCCGCTCCTCGGCCAGGACCTCCAGCTCGGCCATGCGCATCCGCGCCTGCCGGGCCAGGTTCCACTTGCTCGTGAGCCCGCCCGCCATCAGGCAGACCTCGGCGTTGTCGAAGGGCTTGCGGAGGAACAGGAGCTGGTCGGATTGCCCGAGGCGGTCGACGAGTTCTTCCCAGGAGTAGTCCGAGTAGGCCGTGCAGATGACGACCTGGACGTTCGGATCGACCTTCCAGAGCCGCTCGACCGTCTCGACGCCGTCGATCCCCGGCGGCATGCGCATGTCGACGAACGCGAGGGCGTACGGGCGGTTCTCCTCGACGGCCTTCTTGACCATGTCTACCCCGGCCTGACCCTGGAGGGCGGAGGCGAGGTCGTAGTCCACCGGGACGTGCTTGCGCGTCGCGGCGGCGCCGAAGAGCTTCGACTCCGCGTCGGCCAGCTCGGCCGACTCGCGCGTGACGCACAGGATCTTGCGGAAGTCGGCGTGGATCGCCTCGTTGTCGTCGATGATGAGGATGCGTCGGTTCATGCTGGGCTCATGCCGCCTGGGCCGCCGGTGGTGTCGCGCCGGCCGCGGCGCCCGCCATGGCGGGCTCGATCGGCAGGACGAGGGTGAACGTCGATCCCTGCCCCGGGCCCGGGCTCGAGACGGTGAGGGCGCCCTGGAGCTCTTTGGCCGCGAGCGCGCAGCTGTGGAGCCCGAAGCCGTGGCCCTTCTTCTTGGTCGTGAACCCGTGGGTGAAGATGCGCGTCACGTTGTCCGGCGGGATGCCGATGCCGTTGTCCTCGACCTCGACGCGCACGGTCTTCGTATCGGGCCGGTTCCGCTTGACGCGCAGCACGATCCGCCCGTCGCGCTGCGGGGCGGTCTCCTTGACGGCGTCCATCGCGTTGGTGAGCAGGTTCACGAGCACCTGGAGGACGCGGTGCTTGTCGGTCTTGACCTGCGGCGTCTCCGAGAACTCGCGGACGATTGTGACGTGGTGGCGTGCGGCGCTGGGCGCCACCATCTGCACCGCGTCCTCGAGCAGGTCGCGAACCGAGAGCAGCTCGACGACGCCGGCGGGGCGGGAGATCGACTGCTGCACCCCGATGATGTCCTTCACGTGCCCCACGTGGTTCGAGAGCGACTTCATCTCGGTCATCAGCGACGCCTGCTCGTCGGCCAGGTGCTGGGCGAGCTTCGACAGATAGTCGGGCAGCAGGCGGCCGCGCTCGGACTCGGCCATGAACCGCCCGATGTCGGCCCGGTTCTCCCCGAGCAGGTCCGCAACCTGGCGCACCATCGGAACCTTGGACTTCTTGAGCGTCTCCTCGACGACCGCGGCGGAGACGTTGATGCTGTTGAGCACGTTGCCGACGTTGTGCAGCACGCCGGTGGCGACCTCGGCCATGCCGGCCTGTCGGCTCGTGGCGACGAGCTGGCTGTGGAGCTTCTGCTTCTCCGCCTCGGCCTGCTTGCGCTGCGAGATGTCCGTCCCGATGCACACATAGCCCGTGACCCGCCCCTTCGCATCCTTGATCGCCGAACCCGACAGGCTGACCGGGATGTGCCGGTTGTCCTTCGAGATGTAGTTGACCTCGTGGTCCTTGAGCGCGCCCGAGCCCAGGAGCTGCGACAGCCGCGAGGACGTGAGGTGGAACCCGTCGGCCACGCAGATGAGGCTCGACGACCGCCCGATCAGCTCATCCGTCTTGTACCCGAGCAGGTGGCCCGTCGCCGGGTTCAGGGCGCGGACCTTGGCGTCCTGGTCCACCACCATGAGCGACGCCACCATCGACTCCACGACGTTGTTGATGAAGTTCGATTTCTCGATCGTGGAGGCCTGCAGCGCCGCCATCGACTTGAGCCGCTCCGCGACGTTGTTGATCGAGAACGCCAGCCCCGCCAGCTCCAGCGGCCCGCCGAGCTCGATTCTGACGCCGAAGTTCTCCTTGCCCAGCTCGGCCACGCCGTGCGCGATCCGCCCCAGGGGCGTCGTGAGGTAACCGGCCGCCAGCGCGGTGAACACCGTGACGAACCCGAGCGCGAGGGCCGCCATCCCGACGCCGCGCGTCACCGCCGCGTGCATCGTCAACGCGTCGCGTTCGGACGGGAGCTGGACTCTGATGACGCCCAGCCGCCCGCCCGTGGGCCCGACGATCGGCGTCGCCACCACCAGAGGCGGGTCCTCCGTGCCGTCGCCCAGGACCCACTTCCAGAGCCACCAGTAGCGCGGCGGCCTGGGCGTAGCGATGATCGCGTGCGCCACGCGATCGCCGCGCGCGTCCTCGACCGTGATCCGCGCGAACACCCCGCGCGCCATCCACTCGCGCACCGTCTGCTCGACGGCCGTGCGGTCGGCGCGCGCGATCGGCGTCGAGATCGACTGTGCGAGCACGAGGCCCGCCGCGCGCGTCGCGCGCTCCAGTTCCTCCGTCACCGTGCGGTCCTGCCCGTGCAGCCCGTACCAGATCGCCCCGGCCGCCACGAGCGCGGACATGGCCAGCACGTACAGCACAAGATGGATCCGCAAGCTCAGCATGAGCCGCGAGCGCCCCCTCCCCTGGATCCGCGGGCGGAACCCGACCCGCGGCCTCGGGGGGTTCATCGGCCCGCGGCCCCTGCCGGTCCACGTGGGGTCCGGCGCGCGGGTCCGATCGTGCCGACCGGGGGTCTTATGAGACGGTGCACCGACGGAGCACCCGCGATCGGGGCGTGTGCGAAGCGATCACGGGTTCGGAGGATCCACCGCGACCGCGGACCGAGAACACGCGCCGACGCGGTGGGACCAGTGCCGCGTCGAGCGCGCCCGCGATCACTCCGAACAGCTCACGCACCGCAGGTCCGCGCACCAGCCGTTGATTCACCTCAAGCTCGATGCCCGCGTAGGTGACGCGTGGGCACGCCCGCCGCAGCGTCGTAGTCAGGCCGTCCGACGTGCCCCGGTAGGGGTCGTTCATCCGCACCCGCAACCCGGGAGCCGCGACGCCCAAGGCGTCCCGCCAACGCTCGGCGAGCGCCCGCTCGTGCACACGGGACGGGTCGTAGAGCAGCCCGATGTCGGTGCGCCGACGCTTCCCGCGGAGCACGGGCGTGAACGAGTGGACCCCGACGTGGACCACGGCGTTCCCGGTGTTGTGGGCGTTGGCCACGGCGTGTGCCACGCGGTTCCGGTACGGGTGGTAGTGGCGCGCCATGATCCGGTTGCGCTCCACGCCGGGCAGGCCGCGCGTGATCGCGGAGAACACCGCGGGGTGGTCCGGCGAGCGGTTCAGGTCGACCACAAGCCGCGTGACCGACGCGGCGAGGAGCGGCGCCCGCAGCCGCCGCGACAGCACTCCCGCCAACACCAGTGCGCCCGGGTCCCACCCACGGTGCGATCGCAGCAGCGCCGAGCGCCCGCGGAACAGCCCGGCGTACCGTCGCGGCACGACGTTCCCGCCGTGCTCGCACGTCAGGAGCAGCACGACCGCGGCACGCCGGGCGTCACGTCGCGCCACGGAACGACCTCCCGTCGCGGAGCGCGTCGCACAGCCGCCCGGCGATGGCGACCAGGTGCGGGCGGCTCGGGCCGGGGCCCAGCGCGTTCGCGATGCGCCGCGCCAGCGGGCCCTCGCGCAGGATCACGTCGAGCGGATGCTCGCCCGGTCCCTCGTCCGGCACATACGCGCCGGGCCCGATGGTCTCGGCAAGGTGAGCCCAGAGGTCGCCGGCCGTGCACGCCGGCGCACCGAACCCGAGGGCCCGCAGGTAGTCCTTGTCGCGGATGACGGCCCGCTCGGCGTCCCGGATGGTGGAGCCGAGGACCTCCGCGAGCGGATCGATCCCGAACGCCTGCTGCCGGTGAACGTCGAGCCACCGCTCGGCGACGAGGTCGCGCAGCACGGCGGCCACCGCGCCGCAGATCGCCACGTCGGCGCGCGGGCACTCCTGGGCGTCCATGAGCCGAATCTCGATCGTGCCGCGCTCGAACCGGCCGATCGCGCCCCGGGCGTTGGCCCACTCATGGCGGAGCAGACCTGCAGGGTCCAGCGGCGCGAGCTCGTCGTAGATCGGGCCCAGCACGGTGCGCTCGTAGGCCTCGCGCGTGTACACCGCCTCGGGGATCACGCGCCCGGTCATCGACGGAACGCGCACGGCGTTCATCGCGTACACGGCGAGCCGGTTGTCCATGAGTCCGGTCGGGCGTCCGTCCATCACCGGGGACGCCGCCGCCAGCGCGGGCAGCAGCGGCAGGATCAGCCGCACCGCCGCGTGCAGCCGCCCGAACTCGGACAGCGGGGTCTCGTCCGAACGGAACGGCAGGTTCAGGTGGACGCTCTGCACGTTCGCCCAGCCGTGCCGGCGGCAGTCGAATATGCGGTCGAACGCGGCGTAGAACTCGGCATGGTCGTGGGGCCAGAGCCGCGTCTGCGTCGCCGGGATCATCCACGGGTGCATCCCGCCGGGCATGAGTCGTGCGGGCCCGGGTGCGTCCGCCGTTGGATCGGCGAGCCGCGCGTTCACGCGCCCGACCTGCTCCTGGAACCGGGCTGACAGCCCATCGAGCGTCGCCGCGGGCTCCGTGTTCTTCAGCTCAACCACGTGGAGGCACAGCTCGTTGGACCACGACACCCCGCCGTGGTCGACCTCGCCGCAGATCGCGCCCGCGGCGTCGCGCAGCACGGCATCGGCGGCGGGCAGCACGTCGAGCGTGTCGGTGCGCACGATCGCGTGCTCGATCTCGACGCCGTACCGCTCGAAGAGGCCGAAACGGTGCTCCACGATGCTAGCTCCCGGCGGTCTCGAGCCGCTCGACGAACGCGTCCATGATGCGCTCGTACAGCTTCCGCCCGAGCACGGCGTCCTCACACCCCGCGTCGATGCTGGGGTTGTCGTTCACCTCGATGACCATCGGCTCCCCGTTGACGACCTTCACGTCCACGCCGTACAGCCCGTCGCCGATGAGCCCCGCGGCCTTGACCGCGAGCCGCACCACATTCCGCGGCGCCTTCGCCACCGGGACGGCCTCGACCCGTCCCGACGACGATGCGCCCGGTTTGCGGTGGTCCATGATCTGCCAGTGCTTGCCGGCCATGTGGTATCGGCAGACGTAGAGCGCCCGCCTGTTCAGAACCCCGACCCGCCAGTCGAACGCGGTGGGCAGGAACTCCTGCACGATCAGCAGCTCCGAGACCTTGAACAGCCGGTCCAGGTGCCGGCTGAACTCCCGCTCCGTGTCGGCCTTCACCACCCCGAGCGAGAACGAGCTGTCCGGCTGCTTGACCACGCAGGGGAACCCGATCTTGAGCGCGGCGGAGGCGGCGTTGTCGGCGCTGATGATCTCCGTCCGCGGCGTGGGCACCCGGTGTCGATCGAGCAGCTCGGCCAGGTACACCTTGTTCGTGCAGCGCAGGATCGACTCGGGGTCGTCGATCACCACGAGCCCCTCGGCCGCCGCACGGCGCGCGAAGCGGAACGTGTGATGGTTCACGCTCGTCGTCTCGCGGATGAACAGCGCGTCGAACTCGCCGAGCCGACCGTACCCGTCGTCCTGGTCGATCATCTCCACGGAGAACCCGCGCGACTCGGCCGCACGCACGAACCGGGCGAGGGCCACCTTGTCGCTCGGCGGGTTGGGGTCGTCCGGGTCGGAGAGGATCGCCAGGTCGTACCGGTGCTCGCGGCGCTTCGGCTCCACCCGCCGAGGCCTGGAGAAATACGCCTCCGACCGCGCCCGCACGAACGCGTCGTGCTCCGACGGGATCTCGCTCATCGCGATCGGGCGGAGCGACTCGAGCTGCCACCCGTCCTCGGGGTGGCGGCGGAACGACGCCCGCAGCAACGGGGCCGCGAACTGGTTGAAGAGCGCCCGGCACAGCGGCGCGTACCGCTCCGCCATGTTCCCGCCGAAGTAGATGCTGAGCGTGAAGGTGTTGCCCTTGAGCGGCGCCAGGCTCCGGCGGATCAGCGCCGCCAGGTCCTCCGCGAGGACCCGCACGATCGGCTGGTATTTCAGGTCCTGGATGGTCGCGATCGCGGGCAGGGGCTTGTGCCCCCGCGCGGCCGCCACCAGCGAGACGTAGTACCCCAGCGACTGGTAGCGGTACGACGAGCAGAGGTTGAAGACCTTGGCGGCCCGCAGGTCGCTGTACGCGGGATCGACCAGGTACCGCCGGGCCGAGACGACCTCGACGCCGCCGACATGCAGGTCCCACTCGCGCGGGTTCTCAAGGACGATCAGGGTCAGCACGGCAGGGGCCCCCTGCGCGCTGATCGCGGGTCGGCGTCGTCCGCGTCGGCACGCTCGTTCATCCCTGCTTCCCCCGGGTCACGCCACGCCGAGGCGGGCGGGTGGCCCGCTCCGGCGGCTCGATCACCAGCATCACCGAGTCGTACGTCAGCACGCCGAGGTAGACGGCGCCGGCGAGCCGGTCCACTCTCACGCGGTACTTGTGGCTGTCGAAGGGCGGGTTGGGGTGGAGCGGGTCGGCCACCATGACCTCCTTGCTCTCCCGATCGTACCCGCACAGCACCACGAAGTGCCCGGTCGGCGTGCCCCGCACGTCGTCGTACCACCGGGGCGCGCCGACCTCGCGCGGCGAGCGGTACAGGTACGTCGCGCTCACGCCCGCCAGGATCGGCACCTTGCGGTTCAGGTAGTCCCGCACAAGCCCGCGCGTCAGGTCCGTCATCAGCACACGCCCGCCGAGCTTGAGGAACGCCTGGTATCCGCGTGTCGCGGCCTGGAGCCGGTACCCGCTCTTGACGGCGGCCTGCGCCTTGAGCTTGGCGCGGAGCAGGTCGGCCTCGGGCTCACCGCCCGCGAACCAGCTCGGGTCCCAGACCGCCACGTTGTAGGTGTAGATCGCGGCTCTGTACCCGCGCTGGAGTGCGTGGCACCCGAGATGCACGGCCATGGTCCCGCCGCCCCGCAGCCGCTTCACCCCGCCGATCACCCGGCCCAGCGCGATCCGATCGCCGTAGTACCGGTAGATCGCGTGCAGGCAGGTCGGCCCGCACGTCGTCTCGTCCGGCTGGGGCAGGATTTCCAGGCGCAGGCGGCTCTCCATGGCGCCCCGAGTTTACGGTCGGATGACCGGCCCGTTTGCGCGGGGAGCACGGGCGGCCCGCGCGCGCCTGAAAGACGGGCGGAGGCTCCGTATCCTGTGCCCCATGCCCGACGCCCCCGCGATCGCGAAGGTGCCCGCCGAGTCTCCGCTCGTCGACGTGATGGGCGGCTGCTCGCGCCACGAGGTGAAGATCCACGATCACGGCTTCGTCGCCCTGACCGACGCCATGCCGCGGCTGGTGCCGCGGGGGCAGACCGCGGACGCCGCGATCGTCCAGGCCGCCCGGGTCAGCTACGGGCAGGGCACCAAGAAAGTGAACGAAGACCGCGGGCTGATCCGCTACCTGCTCCGCCACCGGCACACGACGCCGTTCGAGATGGTGGAGTTCAAGTTCCACCACGTCATGCCCATCTTCGTGGCCCGGCAGTGGATCAGGCACCGGACGGCCAACGTCAACGAGTATTCCGCCCGCTACTCCGTGGTGAAGGACCGCTTTTACCGACCGTCAGTGGAGGGCGTCCGCCAGCAGAGCAAGACGAACCGCCAGGGCGGAGAGGGACCGGCGGATGTATCGACCGCCGAAGACTTTCTGCGCTACCTGGAGGAGACGGAGCGTGCCCAGTATGCCGGCTACGAGAAGGCACTTGAGGGGGGCATCGCCCGTGAGTTGGCCCGCATCGGCCTTCCTTTGAGCGTCTACACGGAGTGGTACTGGAAGATCGACCTGCACAATCTGCTGCACTTCCTCTCGCTGCGGATGGACCCCCACGCCCAGCAGGAGATCCGAGACTACGCCAACGCCATGTTCGCCCTGATCCAGCCCATCGTGCCCACC
>JBJXFE010000049.1:0-54452 GCA_046153875.1 Phycisphaerales bacterium | reverse complement strand
CGCCGCCGCCGCCGCCGCCGACGGCGCAGCGGATCGCCGGGGGCGGGCCCGCGTTCCGGGGGCGCGCTGTCGCCCGAGCCGGGAGCATCGTCGCGCGCCGCGCCGTCGCTGCCGTTCGGGACGTTTGGGCCGTTCATCCCGGGCGTCATCGGTTCGGCACGCTCATCCCCACCCGCGTCGGGAGCCTCCGAGCCGGGCGCGACGACGCTCGGCTCGGGCGCGGGCGGGCGCGCCGGGGCCTGCGGGTGCCGCGACGGTGCGCTCGACAAGGGCGGGCGGGCCGGGCGCTGCGGCCCGCCGCCGCGATCGCGCCCATCGCCTCGGCCGTCGCCACGTCCATCGCCACGTCCATCGCGCCGACCCCGGTCGCCGCCGGGGACAGCCGCGGGCGGCGGCGCGAACGGCGGGGCCGTCGCCGACTTCGGCTCCGTCAGGTCCTCGACCGCCACCGCGACCTGCTTGTCCTGCCCGTCGAGCAGCACCAGCACGAGCTGCGTGAGGATCTGCGTGTCCAGGACCATCCCGTCGCCCTCGGGCGTCCCGACGCGCGACTTGCGCCGCGGCAGACGCTTCACGAGGTCCTCGTACGTCTGGTCCTCGTACCGCAGGCAGCACATCAGCCGCCCGCAGCGCCCGCTGATCTTCAAGGGGTCGAGCGTCGCCTTCTGCGTCTTGGCCGATTTCATCGACACCGGCTTGAGCACCTTGAGGAAGTTCTTGCAGCAGCAGTGCTGCCCGCAGCGCTCGTAGTCCGCCGTCAGCCGCGCCTCGTCGCGCGCCCCCACCTGACGCAGGTCCACCCGCGCCCGGAACTCCTCCGACAGCAGCCGCGACAGCTCGCGGAAGTCCACGCGTTGCTCGCTGGCGAAGTAGATCGTGAGCCGCTCGCCCCCCAGGATCGGCTCGGCGTCCACGATTTTCAGCGGCAGGCCCAGCGGCTCGGCCACCCGCCGGGCGGTCATCTTCAGCTCGTGCTTCGACTGCTCCAGCTTCGCCTGCCGGTCCAGGTCCTCGCCCGTGGCGATCCGCAGCGCCCGCCCGTCGGTGAAGAACGGGTAGTCCCGCCCCCCCGAGTTCTCGATGTACTGGAGCATTTCCTGGCGCGACACGCTCTTCGAGCACCCGCTGTTGGGGCACGTGCTCGTCAGCATCTCGCCGATCTCCGTCCCGCGGTGAGTGCGGACGATGATCTTGGACCCGCACCCGGGCTTGGCGCTCCCGTCCCACGGAAACTCGCCGACCAGCTTCATCGATCCGAACCGCACCACCAGCGTCCTGGGCACCTTGAGCCGCTCGTACGCGAGCCGGTCCTCCTCGAATTCCTTGAGGTCGGACTCGAACTGCGGCAGGGGATGGATCGGCATGGTCCCTTCCCGTCACGTGCCCGGGCGCGCCAAGAGCTCCGCGGGCGGGCCGCTCCCAACGTGCATCGGCCGGGTGAGGGGTGAAGTCCCGACGGCGACCCGGGGGCCGGCGGGGTCCGGACACGAACGGGCGCCGGCGCGGCCGAGTGAGCGGCCCCACTGAACGGCCGGGGCGGCGCGGGAAGGGCTACTTTCCGCCCTGGGCCTTGGCGCGGGCGTCCGCGAAGACCCGGGGAAGCTCGTACCGCTTGAACAGCTCCAGCGAACTCTGGTTGACCACCTTGTAGACCTGCAACTGCTCGCGGCGGTTGTCGATCGTCACGATCATGTCGTCGCTGCCCGCGTCCGCGGTCAGCAGCGCGAACCCGCCGACCTGCGTCACCATCTCGCCCCGGGCCTCGGTACCGCCGAGGCGCGATGCCTGCACGATCACCAGCCCGGCCAGCACGAACGCGCCCGCCCACAGCACGGCGAGCGGCGACAGGCGGGACTTGTCGTTCGTGGCGGCGGTGTCGGTCATGGTGTTTACCGTCCCGGCTCGGCCGTCGCGTCCTGGTTCAGGTCCCGGAAGCCCACCCCTTCGAGGGACTTCGTCGATTCATTCCAGCGCAGCGCGATCATCTCCTGGTTCGCGGCATCCAGCACGTACACCACGGCCGCGTTCCCGCCCTGGATGCGCCCCGCGACCATCGAGTAGTCGCCGCGGGCGCGGGCCGTCCCGCGTTGGGCGTCGGCCGATGGGGCCAGCGACACGCCGGCAAGCACCGCCAGCAGCCCCGCGTTCACCAAGATCGCTCCGCGCGTCTTCGACATGGCCGACACCAGAATCCCTTGATCCCTTGATCCCTTCTAGTCCTGATGCCCCCGCTTGCTCGGGATCAGTGCCGCTCCGACGATCACCGCGCCGAGCACCGCCGAGACCCCGATCAGCCAGAGCGTGGGGGGGCGGTCAGGCGTGCCGGGTCTGGGTGGGGCGACATTGATCGCGTTGCCGCTGCCCGGCCCTGTCGGAGCCTGGGGCCGCGTCAACTGAGCCGGGGCCGGCGCCGCGAGGCTCATCGCCGCCGCGATCCCGGCCAAGACCCAGGCCGCGCTCGCCTTCCGCCCCGAGCCGACCTTGTTCCTGCTGCCCGACGCGATGTCCGAACTCATGGGGCGACCTCCAATACCGACGCGGATGCTACGGGATCCGCGTCGTGCTGTAAAGCCCCGCCGCCGGGCGAACCGGCGCGCCCGCACAGGCACGTGCTGATCCGGTCGAAGTCCGCGCTGCTCACGTGGACGGTCCGCCAGCGGCGGCTCCGCGGTTTCATCGACGCGGCGTACCGGCTCAGCGGGACGGCCCGGATCGCGTACCAGCGCCCCCGGAACTCGAACACCTCCTCGAACAGGGCCGCCGCCGGCAGCTCGTCGCACCAGTACACAAACACGAACGCCGCACGAAACCCGTCGCCGAAGAGCCGCTCCCAGGTCAAGAGCGAGTCAACGTCCTCCTCCGTCACCCACGATTCGAGCCGACCCGCCGACGGCGGCCCGTGCCGCGCGCGGCGCACGGCGCGCACGCGACGGGCGATCTTCCGCCCCTTGATCTCGATGAGCAGGTTCGCGTCACGCCCGTAGAGCACGAAATCGAACGACTTGAGGCTCGCCGCCGCGCCGTTCCTGTCGGGCGGTGCCATCCGGAAGGCCGGATCATCCGGCAGCAGCGCCTTGCGGGCCTCATCGACAGCGACGTAGGGGATCCGGCGGTCCCGCAGGTAATGCTCGAACGCCAGTTCGTAATGATGCCGCCGCTGCGCCACGGACGCATCCTAACAGATGAGGTCTGCGGACCGGAATGCGCTCGGGCGTCACGGAGCCGGCGCGGGCCGGCCCAGGCGGTCGAGGATCACCGCGATGGCCGGCGGCTCGGCGCCCCCGGCTCCGACCGCCGCCCTCGCCTGACGAACGATGTCGAGCGTCTTGAGCAACCCGCGGTGGTTCGCCTCGAAGTAGACGGTGTCCGTGGCCCCGGGGAGCGCCGCCGAGCTCTCCGGCACCACGCCGTCGCCCAGTTCCGCGGAGAGTTCGGTGATGCCTTGGGCGACGGCGGCGGCGTCTTCGGCGCCGAGCACCTGGCGGAGGAGCCACGATTCGGAGAGCCACTTCAGGTCGTCGTTCTTCACCGGGGCGAGCCGCCCGACGATCACCGTCGTGACCGGGCTCTGGGCCATCGGGCGCGCATTCAGCTCCACCAGGAACGGCGACCCCGGCAGCAGGTCGTTCCCCGCCTCGCCCATCCCGTCCTTCATGAACCCCAGGAGCCCCCGGGCGTCGTGGTCCGGGTCGTCGGCGAATCGGGCGAGCTGCTCGCGGACCTCGGCCAGCGCGCGGAGCTTGGCCCACGGCGAGCCCTTGTTCGGCGTGCCGACGAGGATGAGCCGCTCCACGTCCGGGAGGTCGGCGTGCCCGCGGGCGCGCCCCTCGTACATCCCCGCGCGGGTCAGCACGTCGCGCGCGACCAGCCCGCCCATCGAATGGCAGACCAGATCAACGCGTTCGACACCCCGCGCCCGCATCGCGCGCAGCGACGACGCGAGCAGGTCCGACGACGACGCGATCCGCTGATCGTTGGGGTAGTCAAACCGCGCCAGCGCGTACCCGGCTTCGCGCCCCCGATCGTGGATCGCCCTGGACAGGTCGTCGAAGATCCCGCCCGGCTCGTCGAGCCCGTGGATCAGCAGCACGGCCCGCGCCGGCGGGGGTTCGCCCGCGTGGAGCCTGGTCCACTCCGCTGGGGCCGCGGGGTCCACGTTGTCCAGAAGGAACCACACGCCCGAGGGGCGCGGGCCACCCTGCTGCCGGTCGATCCAGGCGCCGGCGTCGGCGGCGGCGCGTTCCGCGCGGGTGGCCAGCTCCTCGACCGACCGGACGACCTTGTCGCCGACGCCCCCGCCGCCCTGGGGCTTCTCCGGGGCGGGTTGCCCAAGAGACGGCGCGACAAACAGCAGACCCAGGAGGGCGGCGGCCCGGCGCGGGCGCCACCGTCGTTCCGTCAGGCCCCGTGTTGGGCTCGTCATGGTCGTTTCTCGATCAGCAGGTCGAGCAGCTTTCGCTCGGCCTCCTCATACGACTTGAACGCCCGGGCGAGGCGATCGGTCATCGCCACGATCGACTCGCGCTCCAGCGCGAGCGGCGACCCATCACTGCCCGCGGCGGACTCCAGCGCCTCGCTGGCGGCCCGCAGGTCGCTGACGGCCTCGGCATACGTCCGCGCGGTCGACTGAAGGAGTTCGGATTCGAGCTCCTTGGTTTTCGGCGAGTACAGCAGCAGCCAGGGCTTTGTTCGTATTTCCACGGTCGCCAGCTTGATCTGGTCGCTGGCCAGGCGGAAGTTCGCCAGCATCTTCCGCAGCGAGGGCGCTTCCTCGTCCAGGAGTTGGTCCGCCTGCGCTACCAGCCCCGAGAACCGCTCCGCCCCCTCCTCGGCCGACTTGAGCAGCTCGTTCAGCAGGCGGACGCTCTCGCCGTCCAGCTTGCCCGTCGCGCTCGAGACGTCCGCGATGATCTTCTCCACGTCGTCCACGTTGCGCTCGACCACGCCCTCGAGGTCGTTCAGGATGTTCCGCGCCGTCGCGGCCTGGTCGCGGAACTCGTTGCCCACCGCATCGAAGTCTGCCGCCGCGGAGTCCATCGACGCCAGCGTCGTGTCGATCTTCCCTGTCCATTCCGGGATCTTCCCGCGCAGGTCCGCGGCGATCTGCCGCGCGTCCGTCAGCGTGCCCCGGACCAGCTCCATCGTCGGCTCGACCTCGCGCTCGATCCGCTCGGCCACCCGGTTCACCCGATCCACCGCCTCCGCCGCGTCGCGGATCAGTCCCTGCACCTGGCTCACCTGCTCCTCGCCATACCCCGCGGAGGAGAGCAACGAGGGAGGGGCGATCCGACCCGGGATCGCTTCGCCCGGCTCAACCTCCGGCCCGCTGCCGCGCGGTGAGGCCACGCCCGCCGCCGACCCCAGCGTCGGCAGGTTGATCGACGCGAGCCCGCCGAGGATCGGCTGCACCAGGTAGGCGACGGCGTCCTCGTGGACGCGCAGGTCCGCGCGGAGCGCGACTCCCACATCGATGGACGGCGGCTCGCCGCCGCCGCTCCCGTCGGCGATCAAAATCCGCGTCACGCGACCGATCTTCTGCCCGCCGAACTTCACCAGCGAACCGGCCTCGAGCCCGGCCGTCCCATCCAGCGTCGAGAACCGCACGAGATACGCCCGGGTCGCCGTCAACCGATCCTCGATCCCGGAGAGGACGATGCTGATCGCCACCGCGAGCACGACGGCGCCGACCACGAACACGCCGGCGATCAGGTTGTTCCGAGAGGCCGCGCGGGCAGACATGGAGGGCTCCGTGGGGTCGGGAATCACAGGGTACATCGTCCGACCGGGGCGGGCGCGGTGAGCGACAGCCCCCCGCCCACGCGCCGAACGCGCTCACGCGCCGCGCGTCGCCTCGACACTGGGCAGGACCGGGCCGTCCGGGTCCACCGTGGACATGAGGTCGTCGGCGTAGTTGGTCAGCGCCCGCCGCGTCGTGATCGGCCCCTCGGCGTCGCCCCGGAGGAACTGGCGGATCAGCCGCTGGTCCTCGGGCAGCCCCGCGGACTCCTGATCGGAGAGCTTGCGCAGGCGGTCGTACCAGTCGCGCGCCTCGACCCGCAGCATCCGCCCCTTGTCGAGCATCGCCATGCGGTCGGCGATGGCGAACGCCGAGTCCATCTCGTGCGTCACCACCACGCTCGTCACCCCGAGCTTCTTCGACAGGTTGATGATGAGACGATCGATCTCCGCGCTCGTCACGGGGTCGAGCCCCGCCGACGGCTCGTCATAGAACAGAATCCGCGGGTCGAGCGCCAGCGCCCGCGCGAGCCCCGCCCGCTTCTTCATCCCCCCCGAGATCTGCGCGGGGAACTTCTCCGCGTGCTCGCGAAGCCCCACCAGTTCCAGCTTCATCTTCACCGTGATGTCGATGATGTTCCGCGGCAGCTCCGTGTGCTCGCGCAGCGGCAGCGCGACGTTGTCCGCGATGGACATCGAGTTGAAGAGCGCCCCGGACTGGAACAGGATCCCGAACCGCTTGCGCACCCCGTTCAGTTCCTCTTCGCCCAGCGCCGTGATGTCCTTGCCGAACATCCGGATCGTGCCCTCGTCCGGCGGGAACGACCCGATCATCAGCCGCAGCATCGTGCTCTTGCCCGACCCCGATCCCCCCATGATCACCATCGTCTCGCCGGGCATCACGTCGAGGTTGATCCCGTCCAGCACCGCGCGCCCCTCGAACCGCTTGACCACGCCGCGGACGGAAATGAGAGGTTCGGACGGAGGCATGGGTCGCTCGAGGTATCGGCGTGCTAGGGCGTGGGCTTCGGCGCGTCGGGCACGAGCCAGATCATCCCGTCCGTCGTGAACACCCCGATGTTGTCCACCTTTCTCTTCAGGTCCTTCCCGGACAGGAACACGTCGTAGAACACCTGCGCCGGGAAACGGATGACGAAGAACGCCATCCCTGATTGGAACTCCGCAGGGATCGGGATGTCGATCGCGTCCTTCGAGCCCTGCCCGCCGGGCTGCGGCCCCGCCCTGCCCGCCGCCGACGAGCCCCCGACCGGGCCGACCAGCGGGCCGAACTGGGTCCGGTACGCCGCACGGAACGCCTCCAGGTCCGCGTCCGACACACGCCCGTTCGCGTCCGGTGTCAGCAGCCCGCGGTACAGGGCCCAATCGTCCTTCTCTCCATACTGCGCCGCCTCGACCGTCGGGCCCATCAACTCGCGGTCGTAGATGATGTAGGCCTGCCGCACACCGAGCGCGATCCCCACCCACGCCATCGTCCCGAGCACGCCCAGCACCAGCGCGATGAACGCCAGCGTCCGCCCGCCGAGACGCCCCTCCGACCGCGACACGCTGATCAGGGCCGCGATCGCCAGCACGACACCCACCGCGCCCACGCCCGGCACGCAGCACAGCACGCCGGCCACGATCGACGCCACCGCGAGCCCGCTGATCCGCGGCGCGGGCGCCTCCGCGGGCTCATCCGCACGGTACGAGCCGCCGAAGGGATCGCGCGGAGACTGATACTGCGACATCGCCTACACAGTACGGCCGCGCACCGGCGTCAGCAAACGACCCGGTCCGTCTCGGCTAATGCCCGCCGCCGTGACCGCCGCCCTTCTTGTCCTTGGGCAGCGTCGAACGCGTCTTGGGCTTCTTCGCCGTGGACTTCTTCTTCGCGTCGTCCTTGCCCGGAGCGCCGTGGTCGTCCTTCTTCGGTTCAGCGCCGTGACCGTCGGTCTTCGGCTCCGCTCCGTGCGCGTCCTTTGCCGCCCCGTGCCCGTCGCTCGCTTCCGCTCCGTGCTCCGCCGCGGGCGCCGGCGTCGCCGGCTCGCGGAACGCGAAGTTGTACGTGAGCAGGCACGCCGCGTTGAATACGCCCACCAGCGCCAGGTACCCCATGAGACGCCGGTACGCCGGCGGGTTCGCCGGCACGAAGGACGACACGGCCTCGCCCGCGTCGATCAGCCTCGGCCCGAACGCCGCCCACGCCGGACGCAACACGCGGGCGACGACCCCGGGGCGCGCCGTGGGCGGAACGCCCGCCTTCGCCGCGGGGTTTGGCGCCGGCTTCGCGCGCGCGGGCTCGGCGGGCCTGGTCGCGGGCGCGCCCGGCACCGAGGGTGCCGCGGGCGCGCTGCTCACGGAATCGCGCGGAGTCGGCGCGGCCGGCGGCATCGCGGCCGGAGCCGGCAGCGGGGGAGCAACGGCCACGGCGGGAGCGACCGCCGCCGCCGCGGCCAGCACCGCCGCCTCATCCGCGATCTCCCCATCGATCATCGCGTCGCCCGTCCCGGCCAGGTGCTGGTCCAGCGACTCGATCTCGCCGGGAACCTCCTCAACCCCGCCCGCCGACGCCGGGGGCACGCCCGCGGGATCACGCACCGCCGATCGCGCCTGCCCGATCATCTGGTCGACCGCAGCGCCAAGCCCGTCCCCCGCGATCGGCGCGGCCGCCGAGGCGTCGGCGCTGTCGAGCTCCTTGAGCACGCGGTCCGACGCCTGCTGCATCTGATCGAGCAGCGCGGACACGCGCGAGTCGAGTTTCTCGGTATCCTGCGATGGGTGCGTGGTTTCAGGCATCGGGCGTCCCGCCGGAGCATCATCCGCCGCGATCCGGGCCCGGACAAGGCTATCGGACCCAAGGACCGTGAGCAGTCACCGCTTCTACATCGACGAGCCGTGGGCACGGGGAAAGGCCGAACTCACCGTCCGCGGCGAGGAAGCACGCCACGCTGTCAGGGTGAAACGGCTGGGAGTGGGGGACGCCGCACAAGTCCTCGATGGCAGGGGACATGTCGCCGACGCCCGGATCGAGGGCGTCGCCCGATCGCCCGCCGACGGCCACTGGGAGGTTCGGCTCTCGCTGGGGGGCGTGACCGCCGTCGAACCTGTCCGCCCGCGGATCGAGGTGTGGTCCGCCGTTCCCAAGGGGGCCCGCCTCGGCGAACTCATCGACGCCGTCAGCCAAGTGGGTGCGGCCCTCTGGCGGCCCTTGGAGACCCGCCACGGCATCGCCGAGCCGGGCGGAACCAAGATGGACCGCGTCCGCCGGATCGCGGTCGAGGCCTCCAAGCAGTGCGAACGGGCTTGGGCGATGGAAGTCGCCGACCCCGCGCGGTTCGACGATGCGCTGCGTGATGCGCCGCCCGACTCGATCATCCTCGCGGACGCGGGTGGCGAGCCCTATCGCCCGAGCGGGGCCGCGTCGCAGCGCCTGCTCATCGGGCCCGAGGGCGGCTGGGCGGGCGACGAGCTCGACCGCGCCCGGTCCGTCGGCGTGCGGATCGCCCGGTTCGGGCCCCACGTTATGCGGATCGAGACCGCGGCCGTGGTCGCCTGCGCCATCATCCTCCATCGCGAATCGCGCGCGCCGTGAGTCTTCACCGCGCCCCGCCGGCCGCCACACGCCGCCCCGCCGGGGCCAGAAACGCCGGGATCGCCAGCGTCAGAAGCAACCCGGAGAACGCGGCCGCCGGCAGCGTCCAGCCCATCGAGCGCACAGCGTCGCGGGTGAACGCCGGTGTGGGACGCGAGCCGCGCGGGATCGTCATCAGCGCCGCGTAGTACTGCCACGTCCCTTCCTCAAGCGGCGGAACGCCCGCCACCGGCGTGTCCGACGCGGCGGCCGCCTCTGCCGCCCGCCGGCTGAGCGGGAACCCGAAACGCTCGCTGCGGATGGTTCCGTCGGGGAGCAGCTCGTGCAGGTCGAAGATCGAGTCGGCCGGGCGCCCCAGCCCGTGCGTCGTCCCGTCCAGCGCGCGGCGCGGGTCGCGGACAACCACGACCAGCCGTTCCCCGGCCTCGCCGTGCGCGACCAGGTTGTTCAGCTCCGCCGGCGGCGTGCGCCCCTGTTCCACGAACCGCAGCACCTTCAGCCACTCCTCGTGACGCGCCAGCCCCGGGACCTGGGGGCTGCGCGGCTCCACCGTGGGGTTCAGGCGTAGCTCGGTCGGCCCGAACCGCACCTCCACGGTCTCGCCCGCCGGGTCAGGCACGTCGGCGATCACGACGTGCAGCGTGTGGAAGTCGAACTCGCGCTGGTTGATCGCGCTGAACACCGGCAGCGTCTGACCGGTTCTGTCGTAGTACCGCGTGATCCTGCCGATCATCGACCACACGCTGACGGCCATCACCGCAGCGCCGACCAGGACCAGCAGACCGGTGATGACGCGCGGGCGGGTCATGGACGTTCGCCCCGGGGGAGTGGTCAGTGGCCGGCGGCCGGCGCGGGAGCGTGCCCGGGCGCCGCCTCGTGCCCGTGCGCAGGGGCCGTCACCCCGCGCAGCGGGCGGCTGCGGTTCGCGTCGCTCGGGGCCTTCGGGCCGTGATCGTCGTGCGCGTGCTCCGCGTGGGCCGCCGCGGCACGCCGGGCGTACTCCGCCTCGCCCCACTTCTTGACGGCCGCCAGCCGGCGCTGTTCCGCGAGCGGCCGCCCGGGCGTGAGCTGGTTCTCCGCGTCGGCCCCGGCCTTGCTCGCCAGGCCCGTCCCGCCTTCCTGGCGGTTCGGGGCCTTGTAGTCGTACACGGCCGCGCGGGTCCCCAGGTCCGTCATCGAGAAGAACATGAACAGCGTGAACGCCACGAGGCAGAAGAGGAACACCAGCGCGTTGAGCGGGTTGTCGTACTTGAGCTGCATGAAGTACATCGCCACCAGCACGCTCTTCACCACCGCGATCGACAGCGCCACCAGCACGTTCACCAGGTGCGGAATCTCGATGTGGAACCAGCCCGCGACCCACCCTTCGGCGCGGGAAAAGAACACGGTGACCACCGTGAAGAACAGCAGGATGCACAGCACGCCCGCCAGGACGCGGACCGGGATGATGACGTGCCCGTGGTGCCCCGCGTGGTCCCCGTGCGGGTCCATCGCGTTCATGTGCCCGTGGGCATGTGCTTCATGCGGCGCCGACATCGCTGAACCTCACCTTTCCTTCACCGTCTCACTGTCTCTTCGTCTCTGCCCGCTCCTCAGTGAATCAGGTACAGCAGCGGAAACAGGAAAATCCAGATCACGTCCACGATGTGCCAGTACAGCCCCACGATCTCGACGGGCGTGTAGTACCCCGGCCCGAAGTGGTTCTTGTACGAGCGGATCAGCAGCCACGAGATCAGCCCGACCCCGATGAGCACGTGCGTGGCGTGGATCCCCGTGGCCACGTAGTACACGCTCCACCAGATCGGCTCGTACGGGTTCTCGGCGAACGGATAGCTGAACCACATCCCCGGGGCCTTGCCCGCCGAGAGCTTGGGGATGTACTCGAACTGGAGCTTGATCCACACGAACGCGATCGCGCACAGCACCGTGAACGCCAGGTTGAACTTCAGCCAGCCCTGCTGGTTCTTCTGCGCGTTGTGGATGCTCATCGCGATCGTGAAGCTCGACACCAGCAGGATCACCGTGTTGGTGAACCCGAACCGCCAGTCGAGGTAGTGCGACCCGTTGGCCCACGCCTCGGGGTGCAGCATCCGGAACACGGCGTACGAGCAGAACAGCCCCGCGAACAGCAGCACCTCCGTCGCCAGGAACAGCCACATGCCGAACTTGGCGGCGTCGAACTCCGCCTCGCGGCTGCGCCAGTGCGGGCCGTGCTCGTGCCGGGCCCAGGGGGGCGACTCCGCCCCGCCGTGCCCCATCCCGTGTCTCGCGTCGATCGTCGTCATCGTTCCTCGCTTCTCAAACACGGAGGGCCACAAAGGGCCACGGAGCACCGGCGGGCAACTCGATTCGGTTCTCTTCTGGCTCCATTCGGTCTGTTCTCCGTGGCTCTCCGCGGCCCTCCGTGTTGAACTCCGGTGTCAGTGGTGCGAGCCCTCCGCCGCCGGCGGCGGCAGCGGCCAGTCCTTCGGGTCGCAGTGCGGCGGGACCACGTCGTCGAAGTCGTACGGCCCGTGCTTCACGATCGGCTCGTGATGGAAGTTGTGCTCGATCGGGGGGCTCGCGCACTCCCACTCCAGCGACAGCCCGCCCCACGGGTTCGGCGGCGCCTTGGGCCCGGCCGCCAGCGAGTGCACGAAGTTGGCCAGGTGCACGAGGAACCCGATGAGGATGAAGAGCGCCCCGAACGAGCTGATCTGGTGCAGCGTCTGGAACTCGTCCACGTAGCTGGCGTACCGCCGCGGCATCCCCTGCGTGCCCAGGATGAACTGCGTGAAGAACGTCGCGTTGAACCCGATGAACATGAAGATGCACCCGACGATGCCCGCCTTCTCGTTGTACATCTTCCCGAACATCTTCGGCCACCAGTGGTGCAGCCCGGCCAGCAGCGCGATCACCGTCCCGCCCATCATCACGTAGTGGAAGTGCGCCACCACGAAGTACGAGTCGTGCAGGTGCAGGTCCGTGATCAGCGTCGCCAGCGGCAGCCCCGTCAGCCCGCCGATCGCGAACGTGAACAGGAAGAACAGCGTGTAGAGCATCGGCGTGTTGAACACCACCGAGCCCTTGTACAGCGTCGCGATCCAGTTGAAGACCTTCACCGCCGTGGGGATCGCCACCAGGAACGTCAGCGCCGAGAAGATCGTGCTCACGATCTCCCCCTGGCTGGTGAACATGTGGTGCCCCCACACCAGGAAGCTGATCCCCGCGATCGACAACGAGCTGAACGCGATCGCCCGGTACCCGAAGATCTTCTTGTGCGAGTGGACCGCCACCGTCTCGTTGATGATCGCCATCCCCGGCAGGATCATGATGTACACCGCCGGGTGCGAGTAGAACCAGAAGAAGTGCTGGAACAGCACCGGATCGCCGCCCATCGCCGGGTCGAAGATCCCGACGCGGAACACGCGCTCGAAGATCAGCAGCAGCAGCGTGATCCCCAGCACCGGCGTCGCCAGCACCTGCAGGATCGCCGTCGAGTAGATCGCCCACACGAACAGCGGCATGTCGAACCAGCCCATGCCCGGGCAGCGCAGCTTGTGGACCGTGACGACGAAGTTGAGCCCCGTGAAGATCGAGCTGAACCCGAGGATGAACACCCCCAGGATCATCCACACGAGCTTCCAGTAGTCGTTGTTCGTCATCGTGCTGTACGGCGTGTAGAACGTCCACCCCGTGTCCACGCCGCCCAGCACGATCGCAGCCACCGCCGACAGCGACCCGAAGACGAAAAGGTACCAGCTCATCAGGTTCAGCCGGGGGAACGCCACGTCCTTGGCCCCGATCATGATCGGCAGGAAGAAGTTGCCCAGCGCCGCGGGGACGCTGGGGATGATGAACATGAACACCATGATCGCGCCGTGGAGCGTGAAGATCTTGTTGTAGTTGTCGCCCGAGCCCCACACGAGCCCCGTCGTCGCCCCGTCCACCGTGGTGCGCGTCGGCTCCCACAGCTCGATGCGGACCATCATCGCCGCCATGCCGCCCCAGAAGAACATGAACAGCACGCCGAAGAGGTACATCACCCCGATCTTCTTGTGGTCGATCGTCGTCGCCCACGACCAGACCGTCGCCCAGAACCCGCCCTGCGGGACGAGGTAACTGTCGTCGTGACCCCCGTGGCCCGAGCCGTGCCCGCCCCCATGGCCCGAGCCTTGCGCGGCGCCGCCGTGCCCGCCGTGCAGGCCCCCGCCGTGTGTCCTGTCGATGGTGGTCATCGCCGCACCTCCGTCAACGTCCGTGTGCTCAACCCCCACCCGCCCCGCCGGCCGCGGGCGGCGCCCCGCCCCCGTCCGGCTTCGGCTCCTCCGCCGGCGATCCGCCGCGATCCGAGTGTGTCCGCATGAACAGGATGATCTGGTTGATCTGCGACTCGCTCAGCTTGCCCGCGAACGTCTGCATCTCGTTCTTGAAACCCGCCCGGACCTTGGCCGAGGGGTAGATGACCGACGTGCGCACGTGCTGCTCGTCGACCACGCCCTTCGAGCCGTCCGTGTACGTCTGCTCGTACCCGAAGAGGTTCTTCCACGTCGGGCCGGTGCCGGGCTTGCCGTCGATCGTGTGGCAGCTTGAGCAGTAGTTGCGCCACCAGAGCCGCCCGGCCTCGAGCGGGCTGCTCGGCGTCGCCCACCCCTTGATGACGGCCTGGTACTGGTCCTCGGGCAGCACCCGGAGCACCGCCAGCATCTCCGAGTGCTCCTTGCCGCAGTACTCCGCGCAGAACACCCAGTGGTCCCCGATCTGGTTCTCGTCGGCCTCGAACCAGTAGTTCGTGTACCGGTTCGGCATGACGTCCAGCTTCCCGCGAAAGTCCGGGATCCAGAACGCGTGCAGCACGTCGTTGCTGATCATCCGCATGAGCACGGGACGCCCGACCGGCACCACGATGATCGGGGCTTCCTTCGAGCCCAGGTGCTTGTGCGGAGCGTCGGGCTTGCGGCTCACCGCGTACGTCTGGTCCGCCGCCACGCTCACGCTGGTCTGCAGCGACCCGGAGACCGCCCCGTTGGGGTACGTCACCCTCCACTGCCACTGGCTCGCCTCGAGGAACAGCTCCTCCGAGCCCGCGGGCGCGACGATCGCCTTGGCGAAACCCCAGAACCCCGCGAAGAACATCCACACCAGCGTGATCGAGGGCACGATGGTCCAGAACAGCTCCAGCGGCGTGTTGTGCGACGGGCTCCGCGGCGGGACGACCCCGGGCCGCCGCCGGTACGCCCACGCGAACCACACCATCAGCACCATCAGCACCACGAACGCGACCACCGAGATCCAGAAGATCCCCATGTAGATCGCGTCGGACTCGCGCCCCAGCGCCGTGCCCGCCGGCTCGCGGAACTGCCACGTGTGGGCCTTCTCGAGGATCCCGCCCTGCCCCAGCGTGTTCACCCACGCGTTCATCATGCCTGGTGCCCCGCGATCGCGGCGCGCCCGTGCAGGCGCGTCCCGCCGATAACTTCCAGCCGCGACTCACGACTTGCCCGGGACCGCCGGCGCGCCCGCTCCCCGAGCTTGAGCGACAGGATCAGCCCGCCTACGCCCACGAGCGTGACCAACCCGCCCGCCCGCATCACCCGGAACGCCGCCAGCGAGTACTTGCCCGTGCTCGGGTCGTAGTGGAAGCAGAACCACATCAGCCGGTCGCCCAGGCTCTTCGAGATCGCCCCCTTCGACGCCTCCAGCAGCGACAGCTTCACGTCCCGCGGGTCGTAGTCGAACCCGTAGATGTACCGGCTGATGACGCCGTCTCCGGAAAGGAACGCCAGCGCCACCGGGTGCGAGTACTCCCCCGACTCGTCCAGGTACCGGTACTCGTACCCCAGCGCGTCGGCCAGCCGCTTCACCGGCCCCGCGTCCGACACATGGAACGCCCACCCCGCGTCGATGGCCTCCGTCCGCGGGCGCTGGTAGCTCTCGACCGCCTCGTGCCGCGACGCGGCGGCCATCGCCGGCGTGTTGTCCGGGTCGAAGCTGACGTAGACCACCCGGAAGTCCTCGCCGACCGTGAAGTCCACCTGGTTCAACGACTCGCGCAGCCGCTCCAGGATCAGCGGGCAGACCATCGGGCAGTCGTAGTACCCCAGCACGAGGATGACCGGCTTGCCCGCGTTGAAGTACTTCGACAGCTTCACCGTCGCGCCGGTCGAGTCGCGGAACGAAAGGTCCAGGGGGATGCGCTCGCCGAGCCGCTCTTTCACTTCAAGGTTGCGGATCGGCTCGGGCGGCTCCTTGGGGTTCAGCTGCGCGAGCGCCGCCCCGGCGGTGAACACCGCCGCGAACGCCGCGCCGAACTGCACCCGATTCCGCTTCATGCCCGTTCCCGGCTCCGTTGCGTCGTCACCGACCCGCGTACTCCTCCACCACCCGGCGCGTCGCGACATCCAGCGGGAGTTGCACCACGCCCTTCTCCGCGTCGGCCCACGTGTACGTCCGTTGCGCCGCCTCCGACGTGTCGCGGTACGCCAGCGCGTCGCCCGCCAGAAGCGTGCTCTCGATCTGCTCGCGCCGAAGCCCCGTCACGTGCCGGTTGAAGTACAGCACGCTGGCCGTGATCGTCGACGCGATGAACACCACGATCGCCACGAACACGCCCGCGAGGATCAGCGTGTTCTCGTGCGCGGCGTGCTCGGCCTGCGGCTCGCCCTCGTCGGGCGTGTGCCGGTGCCATTGGTCAGGCTCCTCGTGCAGTTCGGGCGTGAAATGCGGCTTGTGCGACATGGCTCGATCCGGTTGCCTTCCCGTTCCTCGATCCCTTGATCCCTTGATCCCTTGATCCCTTGATCCCTGCTTCCCCGCTCCGCCTTCGTCACACGTAGTTCGCGTGATGCAGCGCTTCCCCTAACCGCGGGTCACGCAGGGGCACGAGCGGCCCCGACGCCACGCGCCGCGCCAGCAGCCCCGCGAACATCAGCATCACCCCGCCGATCCCCGCCACATCCAGCCAGATCGACCCGAGCCGCACGCTGTCCGGCTGCCCTGCGTACACCATCGGCCTCACGATCCAGTAGATGTCCACCGCCTCCATCAGGATCGCCCACGACGCCATCAGCGCGAGCAGCGCAAAACTGCGCCGCACGAACCGCCACAGCAGGATGTAGAACGGCAGGATGAAGTGCCCGACGCACAGGAAAATGCTCAGGCTCTCCCACCCGCCCGTCTTGCGGGCGAGGAAAAAGCTCGTTTCCTCGGGGATGGCGCTGTACCAGATCAGGAAGTACTGGCTGAACGCGATGTACGCCCAGAACACCGTGAACCCGAACATCAGCTTGGCCAGGTCGTGCAGGTGCTCCTCGCCGACCGCGCCCTTGAGCTTGCCCGCCCGGCGCAGCAGCGCCAGCACGATCACCACCACGGGCACGGAGCTGAACGCCGCCCCGGCGAAGTAGTACACGCCCCACATCGTCGAGAAGAACCGCCAGTCCAGGCTCATCAGCAGGTCGAACGATGCGAACGCCGTCGAGAGCGCGAACGCCAGCATCCCCCACGAGCTCGTGAACCGCGCCCGGTTCGTCAGCCACTTGTCGCCCGTCCGGTCCTGCTCCGTGCTGTAGCCCCAGAGCTTCCAGACCAGGTAGCTCCACAGCAGTGCGTAGAACACCACGCGGAAGCCGAAGAACAGCGGGTTCAGGAACGTGGACTTCTCCTGGTACAGAACGTCCTCGCCGGACAGCGACGTGTTCATCCAGGAGAACAGCATGCCCTTGGTCACCAGCATCTCGAGCGGGATCGCGATGAACCCCGCGATCAGCAACGGGAACCAGATGACCTTCATCAGGTTCTCGAACTGCCGCCGCACCGTCACGGACCACCCCGCGCCCGTCAGGTGGAACACCATCGTGAAGAACAGCCCGCCCAGGCACATCGCCAGGCAGCTCATCGCGCCGATGTGGACCGCCGCCAGCGCCTGCGTGCCGTACCCCTCCATCGCCACGCCCGCCCCGATCGCCGCCGCCAGCAGCACCGCCCCCGCCAGCAGCAGCCCGAGCGAAAGCCCCGAGCCGTTGGACAGCGTGATGTTGTCGTGCGCCAGCACGCCCCCATGGCCGGAGTCGTGGCCCGACCCATGCCCGTCGTGTCCGCCCGCACGGGAATGTGCCGCCGTGTGGCTCATGTCAGCGGCCTCCCGTGGGTGAAGCGGGGGTCGGGTTCGCCGGTACGGGGTTCGCCGGAACCGGATTGGCCGACCCCGCCGCCGTCGCGGCCGCGCGGGCCCGCGCGATCTGCTCCCGCCGGTCGCGCTCCAGCGGGTCGCGCAGGTCCGCGGGGATGTCCCCCGCCGTCCCGCGACGCGACGCCTGTAAGACGCGGATGTACGCGACGATCGCCCACGCGTCCCGCTCGGAGACCGCGTGCGCGTACCCCGGCATCTTCATCTTTTCGAGCTTGATCCGCCGCTGCTCCGGCGTGTCCTCGGGGCTCGGAAGGCCTTCGACGCCCGGCACCCCGAGCCGCGCCGTTACGAAGAGGAACCCGTCCTTGTTCTTGCCGTCGGGCTCGTTGGGGTCGGAGTACTTCGGGTCGTGCCAGCTCGGCACGGGCGCCGACCAGCGCTGGCCGACCATCCCCTTGCCGTCGCCCGCGTATCCGTGGCACGCCGCGCAGTAGATGGCGAACCGGTCCGCGCCGCGCGCGATCAGGGCCGCGTCCACCGTCACCCGCGGCGGGATGCGATCGACATACGTCAGCACCTCGGCCTCGCCGCGCTTCGTCCGCCCCGTATACCCCCGGTAGAACGCGTCATCCAGCTTGAGCAGGTCGTCGCGCTGCGCCATGAACGGCGTCGCCCACGCCTCATCGGACAGGAACGCCACGCGACCGAACGCGACCGTCCCCGCCGGCGGTTGACGCATCGTCCGACCGTCCGCGAAGAACTCGCTCCCCGTCTGCGGCTTCCACTTGGGCGCGTCGTCCATGTCGGGCAGGAACTGGTGCGGCCGCTTGTCCGACCGGTCCCCGCGGCAGCCGGGCAGCCCGCCCGCCGCGCTCACCAGCAACGCCGCCACCCCGATGCGCCCGAGAAGATGTGAAGCCCTGATCGTCATGCGTCGCCTTCGTGTCTCCGTCCCTTCACTCTTCCACCAGCTCCACCGCCCCCGCGCCCGAAACGCTCAGCACGTGCCGCGTCCGCGCGGGGTCGAACTTCGGGTCCCGCGCCTCGATGACGATGAAGAAGCGGTCCTGGCTGCTCCGCAGGAAGCGGTCGCGCGACAGCAGCGGGTGGTGCAGCCGCGGAAGCCCGTTGAGCGCCATCATCCCCAGCAGCGCCGTGAACGCCGAGAACAGCACGCCCAGCTCGAACGTGATCGGCGTGAACGGCTCCCACGCCGTGTACGGCTTGCCCTGCACCACCAGCGGGTAGTCGTAGTTCATCCAGTACTGCATGGCGAGCGCGGCCGCCACGCCCGTGAACGCCCCGATCGCCACGAACACCGGCAGGATCGTCCGCTTCATGCCCATCGCCGCCTCGATCCCGTGGATCGGGAACGGCGAGTGGACGTCCCAGATCGTGTACCCCGCGTCGCGGACCTTCTCCGCCGCGTGATACACCGCCTTCACGTCGTCAAACTCGGCGAGAATGCCGTGGACCGGCTGCCCGGCCTCGGTCACGAACCGCGCCGCCGGCGCCCCGAGGAACGGGAAGTAGTGGTGCGCCCCGATCCGCCGAAGGAACGGGACCAGCCCGGAGAGAAGGCCCATGGTCAATGCCCTCCCTTCGCGGCGCCCGCGTGGTCGTCGTGCCCGTGCGGGTCCGCCCGCGGCAGCACCGCCTTGAGCTCGGCCATCGCGAACACCGGCAGCACCCGCATGAACAGCAGGAAGAGCGTCGTGAAGATCCCCAGCGACCCGACGAAGATCCCGATGTCCACCGGCGTCGGGTGGAACATGCCCCACTCGCCGGGGATGAACGCCCGGTGCAGGCTCGTCACGATGATCACGAACCGCTCGAACCACATGCCGATGGTCACGAGCACCGCCACGATAAAGATCACCACCGGGCTCTGCCGGCAGAACCTGTTCCAGAAGAGCTGCGGGCTCACCACGTTGCAGGTGATCATCGTCCAGTACGCCCACCAGTACGGGCCGAACGCCCGGTTCTGGAACGTCTCGAGCTCGTACTTGTTCGCGCTGTACCACGCGACGAAGAACTCCATCGAGTACGCGAACCCGACCATCATGCCCGTCACCAGGATGATCTTCGCCATGTTCTCCAGGTGGCGGAGCGTGATGAAGTCCTTCATGTTCGGGTAGAGCTCGCGCGCCGGGATCAGCAGCAGCAGCACCATCGCGAACCCGCCGAAGATCGCCCCCGCCACGAAGTACGGCGGGAAGATCGTCGTGTGCCACCCGGGCAGCACGCTCGTGGCGAAGTCGAACGACACGATCGAGTGGACGCTCAGCACCAGCGGCGTGCTCACGCCCGCGAGCAGCAGGTACGCCTTCTCGTACGTGTGCCAGTGCCGGCTGCCGAACCGCCACCCGCCCGCCAGCAGCCCGTACACGAACGCCCGCACCGCGTCCACCCGGATCCACAGGAACGGGATCTCCGGCCCCTCCGCCGCCCTCCGCAGCCGCTGCACCGCGCGGTCCCGGAGCGTCGCGAAGTCCGGGATCATCCCCATGTACCAGAACAGCAGCGACACCGTGAAGTACGTGCTCACCGCGAACACGTCCCACAGCAGCGGCGAGCGGAAGTTCGGCCAGATCACGTTCGAGTTCGGCAGCGGGAACATCATCCACGCCATCCACACGCGGCCGACGTGGATCCCCGGGAACATCCCGGCGCAGATCACCGCGAAGATCGTCATCGCCTCCGCCGACCGGTTGATCGCCGTCCGCCACTTCTGCTTGAACAGGCACAGGATCGCGGAGATCAGCGTCCCGGCGTGACCGATGCCGATCCAGAACACGAAGTTCGTGATGTCCCAGGCCCAGCTCACCTGGTTGTTCAGGCCCCACACGCCCACGCCCGTGATGATCAGGTACAGCACCAGCAGCGTGCCGATCCCCGCCACCGTCGACGTGAACCCCAGCGTCGGCAGCCACCACCGCCCCGGTTTGTTCTCCGTGTACCCGCAGATGATGTCGGTGATCTCGGTGAACGAGCGGTCGTTCAGCACCAGCGGCGCCCGCGTCGCCGGGTCGTCCACCAGCGAGCCGTCCCCCGAGCCGGGCGGCAGCGCCGCGCCGACCCGCGGGCCGCGCGTCAGCCCCGCCAGACGCTCCGCCATCACCTTGTCGGGGTTGATCGCGCTCACGCCTGCACCCCCGTGAAGGCCCCGAGCACGTTCAGCGACAGGGCGTACCCCTTGTCCGCCGCGGCCTTCGCCGAGTCACGCAGGAACCCGCGACGACCGCCCGCACCGCCGTCCGGCCCGTGGCTGTGCCCGCCGCCCGTGGGCGCCGCGTGAGAGTCCGATTCGTGCGAGCCGCCGCCGCCATGTCCGAACGGTTCGTCCATCAGGTGGAGCCGCTCCTCCACGCCGTGAACGCCGCGCTTCTTCATCGCCTCGAGCAGCCCGCGGTTGGGGTTCTTCACGCCGATCATGTACGTCGTCCGCGGGCGGGTGTTGAGGTACCCGAGCAGCGCGTACGTCCGCGCGTGCTCGCGCATCGTGTGGACCGCGCTGGTCGTGTCGAGGTGGTCGCCGAACACGATCGCCCCGGATGGGCACGCCTGCTGGCAGGCGACCTGGAAAAATCCGTCGGGGATGTTCCCGAGGTTGTGCAGCTTCACCTCGACCCGCGCCGCGTTGATCCGCTGGATGCAGTAGGTGCACTTCTCCATGACACCGCGGGAACGCACCGTCACGTCGGGGTTCATCCCCATCTTCGTGATCTCGTCGAGCTTGGCGCGCAGGCGCGGCGGGACCAGGTTGGGGTTGCGCTCGCCGAAGTACGGCACCGCGTCCTCGCCCAGGTACGAACCCTTGAACTTCGCCACCCCGAAGTCGAAGTAGTTGAACCGGCGAACCTTGTACGGGCAGTTGTTGGCGCAGTACCGCGTGCCGATGCACCGGTTGTACGTCATGTAGTTGATCCCCTCGGGGCCGTGCACCGTGGCGTTCACGGGGCAGACCGTCTCGCAGGGGGCGTTCTCGCAGTGGACGCACGCCACCGGCTGGTGCAGCATGTCGTCCGGATTGTTCGGGTCGCCCGTGAAGTAGCGATCGACGCGGATCCACGTCATCTCGCGCCCCTTCGCGACCTCCTTCTTGCCCACGATCGGGATGTTGTTCTCCGCCTGGCACGCGATCGTGCACGCCCCGCACCCGGTGCAGGTCGCCAGGTCGATCGACATCGCCCACTGCGGGCGCGTCGCGTACGCCGAGCCGGGCTGGGGCTCGGCCGACCGACCCTCGAGCCCGCCCGTGTCGCTCGGGTCCGCCTGCCCCTCGGGCTGCAGGTGCGGGTGGGGGTAAATGTTCAGGTTCGGGGGCGTGTGCGTGAGCTCGCTGTGGCTCACCCGCTCGCCGAAGCTGAGCAGCGACTTGGTCTTGTAGAGCTTGTCGATGTGCTCGTGCGGCGTTTCGTGGGAGTGCTTCTGCCACGCGGCCAGGTCCACGCCGCGAACCAGCGCCGTGCGCCCGCTAATCGACCAGTGCGTCTGCGTGCTGGCGACCATGTATGTGCCGCCGGCCGCGGCGATGGTCGCGCCGGTCTCCACGGCCGCGCCGTCGCGCCCGCGGAGCGCAAACGTGTTGAAGCCCACGCCCGAGCCGACCTTGCCGCACGCTGTGCGCCCGTAGCCCAGCGGCAGGATGACCGTGTGGTCCGCCATGCCCGGCAGGATCCACACCGACATCTGGAGCGTCCGCCCGCCCACCGTGATCGTCGCCATCCGCGATTCGGGGTACTTCGGCGTCGTGTACACCTTGTTCGGGTCCGCCTGGGTGAACCCGACCGGCAGCACGCCCAAGGCCGCGGCGGTCGCGGGGCTCACCAGCGCGGGGTTGTCCCACACCACGCGCGTGCCCGCCTGCGGCAGCTCCTGGAGCCACCCGTGGTTCGCGAAGCGCCCGTCGTACAGGTGCGACGGCTGAAACACCACCTCCAGCCCGTTGCTCGTCGGCGCGTTCGCCAGCCGCAGCCCGCCCAGCGCCGACGACACGCGCCCGAAGTCCGCCCGCGCGTCGATCGGCTCGACCTTCGCACCCGCGAACACGCCGTCGTGCAGCGAGCGCTTCCAGAACGTCTCGAAATCGCCGCGGGCACGCTCGCGCCACGCCGAACGCACGATCTCATGCCCGTCCGCGTGCTCGTCGCCCAGCAGGATCGACAGCAGCTCCAGGTCGCTCTTGCCGTCGTAGATCGGCGCGATCATCGGCTGGATCGGCGCGTGCGTCCCGTCCGCCGCCGTCGTGTCGCCCCAGGCCTCAAGCCAGTGCGCCCCGTTGAGCTCCCACGTCGAGGCCCGGGCCGTCTCGTTGTCGTCCACGCTCAGGCAGACCGTCGTCGCCTTCGCGTACGCCGCCGCGAAGCCCAGCTCCGGCGCCGCGTCGTACACCGGGTTGCAGCCCATCACCACGAGCGTCGTGACGCGCCCCGCCGCCAGGTCGTCCGCCAGCGATGCCAGCCCAGCCGCCGAGTCCGCCGCCTCGTCCTCGCTCGCCGGCATGTACCGCACCGTGCCGTTCGCCTCGTCGTTACCCAGCACGCGGTTGAGCGCCGCCGCCAGCGCATGAATCTCTGCCGGCTGCGTCGGACCCGCCGCGATCACCGATTCGCCACGCCCGCGAGCCTCGCGCGCCGCGTGCCCGGCGTCGCGGCTCGTCAGGTCGTCGGCCACCGCGTTGATCCAGTCGCGGTCCAGACCGTCCACGCTCGGCACGCCGACGGCGTTCACGGCCGCGGTCAGCCCCGCGTCCGCGCCGGGCACCTTCGCCAGAACGGCCTTGGCCACCTCGACCGCCAGCGCCGCGATCCGCGACGGCGCGAGCCGCAGCCGGTGGTCCGCCGCCGCGCCCGTGCCGGAGAACCCCGACTCCGCCGCGTACAGGCGGCTCATGTCGTCCGTGTTCTTCAGCACGCGCCGCGTCGACGCGAAGTCGCGCGCGTGCACCAGCGCCGCCGGACCGCCCGCCGAGCACTCGAGCAGGTCCGCGTCGAACGTCACGATCACCTTCGCCCGCCGCAGGTTGTAAATCGGCCGCCCGGGCCGACCCAGCGCCATGCCCAGGCCCGCGCCCGCGGAGCGCCCCTCGCCCGCGTCATACGCCACCCACTTCGCCCGCGGCCAGTGCGCCATGACCCGCGCCTTCATCGCGTCGCGCGACGGGCTGGTCTTCTTCTCCACCAGGAACGCGAGGCTCGACCCCTGCGGGCCGGCGTGCGACCCGAAGTGGTCCTTCGCCCACAGCGCGAACTCGTCCCAGCTCTTGTACGCGCCCTCGTCCGCGCCCGACGCGCCCGCGCGCAGCACCGGGCTCTTGAGCCGATCCGGGTCGTACAGCCCGAGCACCGACGCCTGCGACCAGATCGAGCTCTTCCCCTGGTTGATCGGGTGGAGCGGATTGCCTTCCACCTTCGTCGGCCGACCCTCGTGCGTCTCGACGATCACGCCCTCGGCCCCGCCCCCCGGCAGCGGCATCGACGACGCGTAGTACAGGGGCTTGCCCGGGACCACGTCCTCGGGCGTCGTCGCCGCGTACGGCATGATGTTGTGGACGGGGCGCCGGCACCCGGGCACCACCGCCGCCCCGGCCAGCGCCAGCGACGCGCCCATCAGTTGAAGGAACGTCCGCCGCGATGACGCGAGCAGCTCCGATGCCCCGGCCGGGAACTCACGCTCGAGTGTCTCGCGGAACTCCGGCGTGTCCGCGTACTCGTCGAGGCTGCGCCAGACGCGCCGGCCGGTCGTCCCGGAAAGCCGCGGCAGCTCCCGCGCCTCGCGCTCCAGCTCCGCCTTCCCGGGGAAACCGGCCTTCTTCGACGACGGGCATTGATCGTGAGCAACCATCGAAGTTCCTGCTGTCGGGGGCGCGGTGTGCCGCGTGCTGGGTCCTGAGTCCTGAGTCCTGAGTCCTTCTTCAGCGGCTCGAATCCACATTCCTGCGAGTTGCCAGTTGCTGATAGCTGATCGCTAGTAGTGACACGCCCCGCAGTTCTCCGGCGGCGCGAGCTTGAGCGACTCATACACCTGGCGTGCCAGCGCCGGCGCCGCGGGGTCCTTCGACCACGACTGCTCGACCCATACCAGCCGCGTCACCTTGTCCGGCGGCACGAGGCCCTTGTGCGGGTCATCCTTCAGCGTCCGGTGGCAATCCAGGCACCAGCTCATCGACAGGCTGTGCTCCTGGTGCACCACCGGCATCCCCGCGATCTGACCGTGGCAGAAGAAGCAGCTCACGCCCGCGCGCACGTGCACGTTGTGCGGGAAGTTCCGCACGTAGTCCGGCAGCTTGTGCACGCGCTTCCACGGGATCGACGCTCCGCCCTCGATCGCCTCGCCCGCGTCGTTCGTCGTCGCCGTGTACGCCAGCCGGATGAAGTTCGTGTGGTCATCCCGCGCGATTTCGCGGCTCACATGACCCTCGGCGTGGCACCCGAAGCACGTGGCCACGTTCGGGATGTTCGCCTCCGAGGATTGCTCCACCTTCGTGTGGCAATACCGGCAGTCGATCCCGAGTTTGCCCGCATGAATCTGGTGGCTGAACCCGGGGAAATCCACGCCGGGGATCGGCTTGGGCCTTTCATTCGGGTCCGCCGGCGACTTCAGCTCGGCGATGTAGTGCTCGGCCAGCGCCGGCTGGGACGGCATATAGCCCACTTCCCAGAACTCGGGGGTCGCCCAGTACCACACAGCGCCAACCACGACGGTCAGGCCGCCCACCGACCCGAGCGCCGCGAGCGTCGGCAAGGCGTTCATCCACTTCGGAAAGAGCGCGGGCAAGGGCGACTCCTGGCCACCAGCCCATCGAGTGCGCGTTGCGGGTACTCCCGCGCGGTTCCTCGGAGGACCGATTGCTGTGGGACGGGATTTTTTGCAGGCTGGATGCCGCCTGTCAAGTCGCCTTACTGTTCAACCGCAACAACAGCGCCAGAATCGGCATGATGAACCACGAATCGTGAATACCTGACACCTCCCGGATCGGAGTACCCCATGAACACACCCGGCAACGGCACGGCGAGTTCGGCAGGCACGCGCGACGGAGGGCTGACCGGTCGCGTCCTGGTCGCCGGGTTCGCGGTTGCGCTCGCCGCCTGGTGCGCGGCGTTCATCGCCCACATCCCGTGGCTCGACCTGTCGGCGTCCGTCACGGGACCGGTGGTCATGGGCGCATGGGTCGTCGCCGCGATCATGGTCGGAAGGTCGGAATCAGTCGCCGATCGGCTAAAGATAGGTTTATGTTCGGGAATTGCAACGGCCGCGATCTGCCTTCTTATCCTTGGATCGGCACTTGTCGAACAATCTACGAACAATCAGCCTGCACCCGGAACATCCGGACTCCGGCCGTCCGCGTTCATCTTCATCCCGGCGTTTCTTGCGCTCGGGGCCGTCATCGGGTCAATCGGCTCGTTCGTCGGCGCGCGCCTCCGCGCTCACCAACCAGCACGCGCCACCGCCAACGCTCGCGGCTGGCTCTCCCGCTTCAGCATCATCACGGCCGCCGCAATCCTCGCGCTGCTCGTGCTCGGCGGCGCCGTCACCAGCACCCAGTCCGGCATGGCCATCCGCGGCTGGCCCGGATCCGATACCGCCAACATGTTCCTCTACCCGCTGAGCCTCATGGCCGACCCGCAGCGATTCCTCGAACACTCCCACCGGCTCTTCGGCACCTTCGTCGGCCTCTGCTCCATCGTCCTCTTTCTCGGCACGCTCTCGCGATCCGGCCCCGGCGGGGCGAGCCGGCGCGTCGCCGCGCTCACTCTGATCCTGCTCGCCGCGGTGATCGCGCAGGGCGCGGTGGGCGGGCTGCGCGTGATCGAGAACGACGCCCTGAAAGGCCTGTTTCACGGCATCGGTGGCCAGCTCATCTTCGCTCTCGCCGTGAGCATCGCGGCGATGCTCAGCCCCTCTTGGGCCGCCGCCGCACCGCCCGCGCCCCACCCCGCGGCCGGCCGCTTGCGCAAACTCACCACCGCGCTCGCGCTCTGCATGATCGTGCAACTCTCGCTCGGCGCCGCCTATCGCCACCTGGCCGCCGTGAGCAAGGGCGCGACCCACGCGCTCTACACCCATGCCGCGTTCGCCTTCGTCGTCATCACGCTCGCGATGATCGCGGGCGCGACGATGTCGAAGCCGGACCAGCCCCCGATCCTCCGTCGCATCGGCAAGTCGCTGATCCACACCGTCGGCGTCCAGTTCCTGCTCGGCCTCGTGTCACTCTGGGCGGTCATGGTCTCGCCGACGCGCGGCGCCCCCCCGCCCGAGCCCGGCGGCGGCCCGATCCGCACTCCCGCGATCGAGGCGATCCTGACCACCTCGCACCAGGCGGTCGGGGCGGTCCTCTTCGCCCTCGTCGCGCTCGCCTGGGTCTGGTCGCGGCGCTTGCACGCGCGGCGCTGACGGGCGGCGACGCGGGTGCCGCCGCTCGCGGCGTTTCGTCGCGCAGCGGTGCCATCGACCCCCAACCACCGCGGCGCCGAAGGACCGCCGAACGGTCACACCAGTGCGGCTCCGCCCCGAACCCATGAAACCCCCGATCCGCCGCGCCCCAATAATGTCTCGGGGCAATGGCGTCGCTCGGGTCGGCGTTGAGCCGATCGGAGTGTCCTGAGGAGCGCACCCGCATGGCCGCCTCCAACCAGCCCGCCGGTTCGCCGACCGAGCGCCCCGACCCCGTCAGCGGCTCGCTCCGCCCGATCCGCCCCGAAGAGTTCGGCTACGACCAGGCCCGCCACCTCCTGTGGCGCGCCGGTTTCGGCGGAACGCCGCTGCAGGTCCAGACGCTCGTCTCCTGGGGGCCGACGAAGGCCGTGGACTCACTCCTCAACGTCGCCGACGTGCCGTACGAGAACGGCCGCGCCAGCGAGTTCGATAACGACATCATGCACCCGCCCTCCCCCGCGGAGCGTCAGGCCATCGCGCAGGCCCGACGCGCCCAGGACGAGAACGCGCTCGCCAAGCTCCGCCTGGAACGCGAGAAGCGCGAGCGCCGCGACCGCAGCCAGATCCGCGACGTCCAGAAGTGGTGGCTCGAGCGGATGATCGAGACGCCCCGCCCGCTCGAAGAGAAAATGGTCCTCTTCTGGCACGGGCACTTCGCCACCAGCTACCGCACCATCGAGAACAGCTACCACATGTTCCTCCAGAACGAGCTCTTCCGCCGCCACGCCCTGGGCAGCTTCGGCGACCTGCTCCGCGCCATCATCCGCGACCCCGCCATGCTCGCGTACCTCGACAACAACGACAGCCGCAAGGGCCGCCCCAACGAGAACCTCGCCCGCGAACTCATGGAGCTGTTCAGCCTCGGCGTCGGCAACTACGACGAGCGCGACATCAAGGACGGCGCCCGCGCCCTCACCGGCTACACCTTCTATGACGACGCCTTCCAGTTCGTCCGCAACAACCACGACACCGGCGCGAAGAACATCCTCGGGCACTCCGGCCAGCTCGACGGCGACGAGTTTGTCGCGGCCATCCTGTCGCAATCTGCCTGCCCGCAGTTCATCGCCCGCAAGCTCTACCGCTACTTTGTCGCCGACGCGCCGGACTCCGACCGCGACACCGACCCCGGCACGCGCGCGGTGCTGGCCCGAATCTCGGGTTCCCTCCGCGCGTCGAACTACGAGCTCAAGCCCGTGCTCCGGACGCTCTTCCTGAGCCGGCACTTCTATGAGCCCGCGGTGATGGGCCAGCAGATCAAGTCGCCGGTGCAGCTCGTCGTCGGCGCGGTCCGATCGCTCAACACCCCCGTCCGCGACCTCTCGCTCCTGCTCGACGCCCTGGACCTCATGGGCCAGCACGTCCTCTTCCCCCCCAGCGTCAAGGGCTGGGACGGCGGGCGATCATGGATCAACACCTCGACGCTCTTCGTCCGCCAGAACATCCTCGCCTTCCTGCTCACCGGCAAGAAGCCGCGCGGCTACGACGCCATGGCCGACGCGGAGAAGTACGACCCCGCGCCGCTGCTGGCCGAGCTGGCCGGCGCCGAGCCCGGCGCGGACAAGGATGCCGCCCGCGTCATCGACTACCTGCTCAAGTTCAACCTCGGGCGCGCCCCCGCCGACGCCCGCGCCGCCCTCACCAACTTCATGAGTACGCTCGGCGGCTCCGTCACCCCCGACGCCGTCACTGGGATGCTCGTGCTCATCACCGCGATGCCGGAGTATCAGCTGTGTTGAAGAAGCGAGACAGCGAAACAGCGAGACAGCGTGACAGGGTGTGGCGATCGCGTGCGCTGCGATGTGCTGTCATGCCGGCGATGTTGCCGCTGTTCGCGGCCATGCTGGTGGGCGTCGGCGGATGCGCAGTGAGCGGGGCGCCGCGAGCCGGTGTATCCGTTGAACCCGCTCCCGCGGCCGTGGAGAAGGCGTCCGATACGCCGGCGCTCCTGGAGCCGTTCACCATCCATGTTCACACGCTGGCGCTCGTCGGTGCCCATCCGATGTTTGTCGTTCAGGTCCGCAATAACACCGATGCGCCGATTCGGGTGAGCGAGCTGACACTGATGAGCGCGTTGATGCGGAGCAAGGTGTCCGACAACCAGGGCGGCCATCTGCCATGGGTTCGCGATGCGAGCGGGACCAGGTGGCACCCCGCCGACGATGAGGCGGTGTTCACGACGATCCGTCCCGGGGTGCACGAGGTATTTCATGTGCATCTGGTGGGGTACACCAGCGCAACGCTTTCGGAACATGCTCGCATGTCGCGCAACGCCACCGTTGCGTTCGTTGGCTCCATGGAGTTTGCCGACGAGACGCTCGCGAACATCCGCACCATTACGATCGCGTACCGCGGCGTCGTTGACTTGCTGCTTCCGCCCGACCAAGGCGAGCACGCTGCGACCCGGCTCTCCCCTGTCTCGCTGTCTCGCTGTCTCGCTGTCTCGCTCCCCGGGGTCCGCCCATGAACTTCGATCGCGCCACCGCCTTCACCCGCCGCCAGTTCCTCGGTCGCGGCCTCACGCTCGCGTCCGCCGCGGCCACGGTCCCGTGGTTCCTCAACCGCTCCGCCTTCGGCCTGCCGACGGCGCTCCCGGGTCTCACGTCGATCCCCGGCGTACCGGAGGACCACATCCTCGTCGTCATCCAGCTCTCGGGCGGCAACGACGGGCTGAACACCGTCGTGCCTTACGGGCTCGATGCGTACTACAAGTCGCGCCCGGGCATCGCCGTCCCGGCCGAGAACGTGCTCAAGCTCTCAAACTCCGACGGGGTCGGCCTCCACCCGCAGATGGCCGCCATGAAGGAGATGTACGACGACGGGCTCTGCACCGTCGTCCAGGGCGTGGGCTATCCCAACCCCAACCGCTCGCACTTCAAGTCGATGGACATCTGGCACACCGCCGACACCAGCGCCACCGGCGACGGCTGGCTCGGGCGCTACTTCGACGCGCAGTGCTGCGGGTTCGGCAAGGGCGAGAGCGGCCGGCCCGAGGGCGCGCCGCAGCCGCCGGGTGCCCCCGCTGATTCCACGATGCCCGGCATCGCCGTCGGCCGAACTGCCCCCCTCGCCATGCAGGGCCGCAAGATCAAGCCCGTCGCCTTCGAGACCGAGGACCTCTTCCGCTGGATCGGCGGCGACATCCACAAGGCTCTGGGCGATCCCTACGACGCCATCCAGGCCCGCACGCCGGGAGAAGGCGTGGACCCCAACTCCAACGCCGCGTTCCTCATGCGCACCGCCATGGACGCGCAGGTCTCCAGCGACCTGCTCCGCAAGGCCGTGCGCCAGCGCCCGCTCGCCGAGTATCCGCAGAACAACCCGCTCGCGCAGCAGCTCGCGATGGTCTCCGCCATGATCCGCGGCGGTCTTCCCACGCGCGTCTACTACGTCCAGCTCGGCGGCTTCGACACGCACGCGGGCCAGGGCGGGGCCAACGGCGCCCACGCCAACCTCGTCAACCGGCTCGCCACGGCCGTGCGTGCGTTCTACCGCGACCTCAAGGCCGCGGAGATGGACGGGCGCGTCCTCACGATGTCCTTCTCCGAGTTCGGGCGGCGCGTCGCCCAGAACGCCAGCCAGGGCACGGACCACGGCACGGCCGCCCCGATGTTCCTCTTCGGCCCGATGGTCCGCCCCGGCGTGATCGGCGACCATCCTTCACTGACGGACCTCGACGAGGGCGACCTCAAGCACCGGATCGACTTCCGCACGGTGTACGCCGGCGTGCTCGAGGGCTGGCTCGGCGCGGACTCGAAGGCCATCCTTGAAGGCAGCTACAAGCCCGTGCCGGTCATCAAGAAAGTCTCGTAGCGGCCCTTCGGGAGTCCGCGCATCGCACAGTGCCGCGCGCCCATCCCGTAGCTTGCGCGGCGTCGACGGGTGGCGCGGCCACGGGCGGCGATCCCGAGTGCCACGATCAGTCGCCGCGGCGACTGATCGAGGTGGGCCTACCGATCCGCCGTGAGCGCCCGGCCCCTCGCACGTGCGTTGTACGATCTCAGCATCGACCCCGCGTCGGACACGCAGGTCGCTCCGTACCGCAAGCTCCTGCGACGGCGCGAGAACCCGTTCGATAGTGGAAGGGGTACGTGTGAACCCCGACCCGTTCGAGCGATCGCACGGCGAATACCGGGATGCCGGGGGACCCTGTGGTAGGATGCCGCCGTGATGGCGAGTAGAACGCCAGCATGGCCGCACAACCACCATCATCCCCGGTGCGGGGATGATGGTGGCACGGGAGGGGTCGCCCAATGATCGGGGCACCTGGCGCGACGTGAGAATGGGGTTATGCGCGTCTGGATGATCCCAATCGTGCTCGTCGCCGTTCGTCCGGCGCTGGCTCAGTCGTGCCAGCCACACTGGTCGGACGAGTTTCCGTTCTCCGCACTCAGCGGGTCGGTGCGGGCGATCACCACCCTCACGGACGGCCCACGTCGGAATCTTGTCGCTGGCGGCGATTTCACACTCGCCAGCGGGCTGCCAGCGACCCATGTGGCTCGCTGGGATGGTGAACGATGGCAGCCGTTCGGACCGGGGCTGGACTGGCAAGTATTTGCGCTGGCCGAGTTTGATGACGGCACCGGCCCCTCACTCTTCGCCGGCGGGTCATCCATCACTCAGCCGATCGGTTCATCCCCCTTTCTCGCCAAGTGGGCCGGAACGTCGTGGACTGCGCTGGGGACAGGCGTCAACGGCATGGTGCGGACACTGTGTGTCTACGACGACGGTTCGGGGGCGGCCCTCTACGTCGGCGGGCCGTTCACCACGGCTGGCGGCACGCCCGCCGTCGGCGTCGCCCGGTGGGACGGCAAGGTCTGGTCCTCGCTCGGCGCCGGGTTGACGGTTCCGGCAACGGGCGGCGCGGGCCACGCCCTGTGCATGTGCGTTCACGACCCCGACGGGCGCGGCCCGGGCAAGCCCCTCCTGTACGTCGGCGGTTACTTCAAGAAGGCCGGTGATGTTGTCGCCTCTCAGGTGGCGGTGTGGGACGGGCAGGCGTGGTTCTCGCTCGGAGTCGGTGTGGGGACGAACTCGACCGTAGAAGCAATGGCATCCATGACCGATGCGATGGGTGCGGCGTTGTATGTCGGCGGCACCTTTTCGACGGCCGGCGGCCAACCGGCATACCGGGTGGCGCGATGGGATGGTGGACAATGGTCGGCGCTCGGCCCCGGGCTGGGGCCGGGGATTCCGGCGGGGCTCGAGCAGTGTCCACGGGCGATGGCTGCCTTCGACGACGGGAGCGGGCCGAAGCTCTACGTCGGGGGTGACTTTGTATCGACCGGCGCGGGTGCGCCCATGCGGTTCGTCTCGCGTTGGACTGGCACGCGGTGGGAGGCACTCCCCGGGTGGACATCGCATCCCGTTCATGCACTACTGGCGGCCGATTTAGGCAAGGGACCACGCCTGATCGTTGGGGGCGATTTTCGGATCGCGGGCGCGAAGGCGGCGCGATACGTAACGACGTTCGACGGTAGCGAGTGGTCGCGCCTGGGGCTAGGCCTCCTCGCTGAGGATGTGTCTCAACTCGAAGTGTTCGACGACGGTTCCGAGCCGGCGCTGTACGCATCCGGTCGGGAGTTCATGGCGGCGGATGAGCACGCGGTGGACGGAATCGCACGCTGGCGCGACGGTCGTTGGGCGCCTGTGGGCGAGCTGACCAATCCTCCTCCCGCGCCGGGCGAGCCGATGACGGACATCCGTCAGCTGTTTGTGTATGACGACGGCTCCGGACCGGCCCTGTTGGCGGTCGGGTTGTTCCGGACCATCACTTCCGCTCCGTTTACCCGGGGCGTGGCCCGCTGGGATGGGGTCGCGTGGACCATGTTCAGCGAGTCCGCCTTGTCCGAACCGTTCATCATGGCCATCGAGCGGTTTGACGACGGGCGAGGCGCGGACCTCTACGGATGCGCGATCGACCCGGCTACCGCCAACTCCACCTTCGTGCGCTGGAACGGGACCGCGTGGGTTTTGGTGGCGCCCGTCACGGGCTACGGGGGCTTCGGCCTCATGGATGTCGAAGGGCCGTTCGAACACATGCTGTACGCGACGGGGCCGATGGCATCGATTGGTGGCGTTCCGGTGCTCTACCACGCAAAATGGGATGGAGCAGCCTGGGCCGCTGTTCCGGGGTTCGATCATTACATCGCTCGGCTGGTGCCTTTCGACGACGGGAGCGGCGCGGCCTTGTTCGCCGGCGGCTCATTCAGTGTCGCCGGCGGCGTGCCAGCATCGCGGGCCGCGCGGTTCGATGGATCGGCGTGGTCGGAACTCGGCGGCGGCCTATGGTCGCCGCCAGGGTACCTCAACGCGGTCGGGCCCGTCGGCGTGTTCAACGATGGAACCGGACCGGGGCTGTACTTCGCCGGGCCGTTCTTCAAGGCGGGAGGACCGAACGGAGTGCGGGCCAACGGCGTGGCGCGCTGGGACAAGAACGGCTGGAGCACGCTCGGTACGGGCCTGAGCTATTCCTACGTCTACGACATGGCGTCACTTGACGACGGGTCGGGGCCGGCACTGTTCATGAGCGGGACGATCGCCACCGCCGGCGGCTTGCCGTCGAGCTACATCGCCAAGTGGGCGGCATGCAAGCCCTGCCTTCCCGACTGCGACGCATCGCGCACGCTCACCATTGCGGACTTCGCCTGCTTCCAATCCAGGTACAGGGCCGCCGACCCCTACGCCGACTGCAACGCGAGCGGGTCGGTCACCGTCGCCGACTTCGGTTGCTTCCAGAACAAGTACGTGCTGGGGTGCCCGTAGGAGGAAGCGACGGAGCGACGGAGCGACGGAGCGACGGAGCGACGGAGGGACCCGCCGCGCGCCCGGATCATCGCGCCCTTCTATCGGTGCGAGGCGTGCGACCGGCGGCGCAGCCGATGAAACACCCACAGGCCCGCGAGCCCCGCGCCACCGGCCAGGGCCGAGGCGGGCAGCGGGACGGGCTGCGGAGTCGGGCCCGACCAGTCCCCTTCGGCCGCGAGCTCGGCCGGAAGCGACGCGCCGCCCCGTGTGTTCGCGGCCGCCAGGCGACGGACGCCGTCCTGGAGCATGACGAGCGACGTATTAGGCCCGCCCGCGTACGGCGCATAGGGCGCGATCGACGTGTCCGGCGCGATCGGCGCGGCGGCGCTCTCGGATGACCGCTGCGCGAACGCGGGAGCGGCCATCAGCAGGGCGAGGCCGACCGCCGGAGCGATGACCCGACCGCTTCCCCGCCGCCTGGCGGAGTTGCCCGGACCACGAAACGCCATGACCTCGACCCCTCCCTGTCTTCCTGCTGTACGAATCCGGCCGGTCGCACGAACCGGGCCTTCCCAGCCTGCCTGAGCACCCCCGTTCCGCGCGCCCGCCGGCGGTGGCCGGCGCACGCGGGTTCGAAGGCGGTGAGAGTATGCGTTGTGGTGTGCCGAATTCCAGCGCCAGCGCGCGAAGAGCGCGTCACGGTGCGGTGAGGAGTCTCATAAGCGCGGGGGCCGTCACAGGCGCGACGCGGCGATGCTCGCCAGCTCCGAGCGCTCGCTCTTAGCCAGCGTCACGTGCCCGACGATCCCCAGGCCCTTCATCTTCTCGATGGTGTACGAGAGCCCGTTGGACGAAGAGTCCAGATAGGGGTTGTCGATCTGCCCGATGTCGCCGGTGAGCACGAGCTTGGTGCCGTCGCCGACGCGCGACGCGATCGTGCGGACCTCGTGCGGCGTGAGATTCTGGGCCTCGTCCACGATCATGAACTGGTGCGGGATCGAGCGCCCGCGGATGTAGGTCAGCGGTTCGAGGACCAGCCGCCCGTCGGCCAGGAGCTTCGCGGCCCGCTGCTCGGGCGTGTGGCTCTCGGCGTTCTGCATGTGCGACCCGCGCGTCGAGAGCAGGTAGTTGAGGTTGTCGAAGATCGGCTGCATCCACGCCGTGAGCTTCTCGTCCTTGTCGCCGGGGAGGTAGCCGATGTCGCGCCCCATGGGCATGATCGGGCGGGCGACGAGCAGCTTGTCGTAGCGCTGCTCGTTGAAGACCTTGGTCATCCCCGCGGCCAGGGCGAGCAGGGTTTTGCCGGTGCCGGCGGAGCCGAGGAGCGTGACGAGCTTGATCTCGTCGTCGAGCAGCAGGTCGAGGGCCATGGTTTGCTGGGCGTTGCGGGCCATGAGCCCGAAGACGGGCTTGCGCGGGCCGGTGATCGGGATGGCGTGGTCGGTGTCCGCGAGGCGGCGAGCGAGACCCGTGTGGTTCTCGTCCTCCGCGTCGCGGAGGATGATGAACTGGTTGGCGTTCAGCTCCCGGTGGTGCTTCTGGCCCGTTTCCGGGTCGGTTTCGAGCAGGGCGTCGCGGAGCCGATCGACCGGGAGCATCCGCTCGCGGTAGAGCTCGTCGATGAGCGCGCCGCCGACGGTGAGGTCGGCGAAGCCGGTGTTGAGCCGCTCGGCGTCGACTTTCTGGTTCTCGAAGTCCTCGGTGCGGATGCCCAGCGCGTCGGACTTGATGCGGGCCGAGAGGTCCTTGGTGACGAACACCACGTGCTCGCCGCGCCGGTGGAGGGCCCACGCCACCGCGATGATGCGGTTGTCCGGGCTGTCCTCGGCGAGCGGGCCGGTGCGGTCGTGGTCGCCCACGTCGATGCGGATGGTGCCGGACTTGCCGTTGCCGCCCACCGACGCGGCCATCCCGACACCGGGCGAGCCCTCACCCCAGCGCACGCCGTCGATGAGCCGGCCGCGGGCGCGCATCCGGTCGAGGTGGCGGATGCACTCGCGGGCGTTGCGCCCGATGTCGGTCTCGAGCTTCTTGAGCTTGTCGAGCTCCTCGATCACGGCGAAGGGGATGACGACGTGGTTGTCCTTGAACACGAAAACAGCGTTGGGGTTGTGCAGGAGCACGTTCGTGTCGAGGACGAAGTGCTTGACGCCGTGGGGGCGCGGCGGGCGCGACAGGCCCGGCGCCGGGCGCGCATGGGCGGCGCCGTTCGCGACGGACTGGGCGGGCCGCTCCGGGGCCCGCGGCGGGATGTGGACGGGCGGGGGTACGGTCTCGTCCGGCTCAGGTCGGGGCGTTCGCGTGGATTTCTTTGGTGTCGGGCGAGGGGTCATCGGTGTGCGCATCGGAGGATAACGGGGGCGGACGTGAGAGGCAGGCGCGGGTTCCCGCGCCGGCGATGGGTCACGATATGAAGGCCGCGACCGTCAGGAGGGCCCCGATGGCGGTGGCCAACACGATCTTCACGCACAGCGCGATGAACCGACCGACCATCGCGCCCCGGGCGACCCGGGCGGAGTCCTTCCACGACTTGGCGGCGATGCCCTTCTCACCCGCGATCGCCCCGACGCCCGCGCCGATCACGCCGCCGGCGATCGTCCCCAGGATGGGGACCACGAACGAACCGGCGATCGCGCCGACGAAGGCCCCGATGATCGAACCGATGGCGCCGGACCGCCCGCCGCCGGCCTTGGCCGCCCCCGCGCCCGACGCGACCAGCTCGATCACCTCCGCGAGCACGCCCAGCCCGAGCGCGACGCCGACGGTCCACGGCGAGTAGAACTCGTACCCGATCCACCACCAGCAGGCGAGCGCGACCAGGAGGGTGAGCCACAGGCCGGGCAGCATGACCAGCGTGAGCAGGACGCCCGCGAGGGACGCGAGGAGGACGATGATCCCGGCGAGAATGGGCATGCGTGGTGCGCGGGGGATCGCCTGCGGGGGGATCACGCGGCGGGGACGGGCGGCGCCTCCGTGGGCGCGCTCGCGGTGTTCTCCGGGAATGCGGTGCGCTCCATCTCGAGCACCCAGTCCTCGAGCGGAGCGTGGTGATAGAGGTCGAGCACCATCTCCCGACCGCCAAGCCGATCATGCCCCGCCTTGACCTTGAGGAAGATCAGGAACTTGTCCCACTTGCGCTTGTCGAACTCGGCGATGTCGCCCGGCACGAGGCTCGACCCGTCGGGGAGCGTGAGCCGCTTCTCGCCCGGGTCCCAGCAGAACTTCCGCCCCGCGACGCGGACAACGTGAACCGTAAGCCACCCCGCCAGCGCCGCGCCGAGGATGCAGATGCCCCACTGGACCGGGATGTCGTAGGACGCGAGGGGCACGGCGTTGCCGCTGGTGCCGCCGGCCGTCAGCCACGTTTTCGAGAGCTCCGTGTAGCGTGCCGCAGCGTCGGGGATCGTGATGCGCTCCGTGCCGAGCTTCCCGATGAGCGCGAGCTGCCCGAGCCAGTCGAGCTTGAGCTTGTCCTGCGCGGAGATCGCGCCGAGGCCCGCTTCCTTCGCGAGCCGATCACGCTCGGCGACGGGCTCGAACGAGACCATGACGGGCCGGGTGCCGCGCTCCGTTACGGCGTCGAGGTAGAGGAACTCGAGCCGCTCTGCGGCCCTTGCGCCGCGCGCGGGGTACACCACGCCCGCGTCGAGGGCGCCCCACGCCGCGAGGATGACCCCCGCGGCGATGAAGATGCACATCTTGAAAAGCCACTTGCGGCCGAGCGTGGTCGTCTGCGTCGCGGGCATCGTGCGTGGCTCCGGGGCGCGCCGGGATCGCCCCGGCGTGGGGGGGAAGCCGATTCTACAGGCGTCGGGCGGGCGATGGTTCAGTCGCGGCTCGGGTCCGTGGTCACCCGTTCCAGGGCGAGGGCCCACCACCGCGCGGCACGATCGCGTCCGCCGGCGCGTGCCCGCATCCGGTCGAACCCGCCGTGATCCGCGCGACGGAGCGGGATGCGCGGATATGGCTTCCCGGACCTCAGCGCCCGGTCGAGCCAGCGCTCGTGGGCCCGCCGCACGACGTCGCCCGGCGAAAACCCGTCCCGAAAGCCGAAACTCCGCCAGAACATGCCGCCCATTCTACATGGGTGGTGGGGCCCGGCGCGGACGGTGTGCGCAACCCGGGAGAAGGGAACCTGGGGAATCCACAGGCCAACCGTGCGCACCACGACGCGCTGAAAGTGGTGCACCGGCTCCCCAGTTCACGCCCGCCGGGGTACAGTCAAGTGATCGGGCACCGCGACGGAATGGAGGGACGAGAGATGAACCCGAAGATGCTTGTGGCGGCCGGTGCTCTCGCGGTGGCGGCCCCGCTCGCCGCGGGGGATGTCGTCCAGATCACGACCGCCAAGGACAACACCCTCTACGAGGACACGACCGGGAATCTCAGCAACGGGGCCGGCGCGTACATGTTCTGCGGCATGACGTCCCTGAACCTGCGCCGCCGGGCCCTGATGATGTTCGACGTGCCCGCGGCCGTGCCCGCCGGGTCCACCATCAACAGCGTCACCCTTACCTTGAACATGTCGCAGACGATCGCCTTCGACACGACGTGCGGCCTGCACCCGGTCTCGGCGGACTGGGGCCAGGGTGCATCCGTGCCCGGCGGGAACCAGGGCGGCGGGATCCAGGCATTGCCGGGCGATGCCACGTGGCTGCACACATTCTGGAACACGCAGACGTGGGCCACCCCCGGCGGGGATTTCAACGCCGCACCCAGCGCCACGCAGACCGTCGGCGTGCTCGGCGTGTACACCTGGGGGTCGACCGCCGGGATGACCGCGGACGTGCAGAGCTGGCTTGATCAGCCCGCCACGAACTTCGGCTGGATGATCGTGGGTGACGAGACGGCGACGTCCACGGCCAAGCGCTTCGACACGCACGAGCACCCGGTGGTCGCCAGCCGCCCGGTGCTCACCATCGACTACACCCCGCCGTGCTACCCCGACTGCAACAACTCCGGCACGCTCTCCGTCGCCGACTTCGGCTGCTTCCAGGGCAAGTACGTGCTCGGGGACATGTACGCCGATTGCAACGCCAGCGGCACGCTCTCCGTCGCCGACTTCGGCTGCTTCCAGGGCAAGTATGTCCTCGGGTGCCCGTAGCGAAGAAGGGATCGAGGGACCGAGGGACGACGGGACGAAGAGACACGGAAAGGCCGTGCGAAAACATGTTGCGGCGGATCGCATGAGGGTTTATTCTGCGGACTGACGGGCGGATCATCCGGCTCCGTTCGGGCCGCGGCTCACCCGGCAGCAGTTCAACGGACAGCAGTTCTACGGAGGATCGACCATGGCTCGGAACGTGACGGCTCTGGTGGCCGCGGCGGTGTTGGGCGCGTGCGCATCGGGGGCCTCGGCCCAGACCGCTCCGGTTCTGAGCGAACGGGCCGCGGTCGCGATCGACTCCGGCCCGGTGGCCAACAACGCGCCCGCCGGCGCGGCCGCGCTGGTGTGGTCCGGGATGGTTCACGTTCCGCGGGCGCCCTGGCTGCGCCTGAAGTTCGATCAGGTCGCCCTCGCGGGCCAGGTCGGCGCCGGAAACGGCGCGTACCTCCTGCTCACATCCATGCAGGACGGCGGGCAGCAGCCCATGAACGCCCGCGCGATCGGCGAGTGGTCGCACACCTCGGCGTACTTCAACGGCGACGCGGTGCTCGTCGAGCTCTACGCCTATCCGGGGACCGGCCCCAGCCGCGTCGTGATGTCCGAAGTCACCGCGGGTGTCGCGGGAATGGGCCCGCAGATCGAGACCATCTGCGGCCCCACGGACGACCGCGTGCTGTCGAGCGATCCGCGCAACGCGCGGCTCATGCCGATCGGGTGCACGGCGTGGCTGATCGACCTGGGCAACTGCGCCAACCGCTTCCTGACCGCCGGGCACTGCATCAGCACCACGACCACCAACGCGGTCGTGCAGTTCAACGTGCCGCTCTCCTCGGCCTCCGGGACGCCGATCAACCCCGCGCCGCAGGACCAGTACCCGGTCATCCAGTCGTCGATCCAGAGCAACAACGGGCTCGGCGTCGGGCTGGACGGGGCGCAGTTCTTCAGCGCCGTCAACTCGGTGTCGAACCAGGCGCCCCGCTTCGTGCAGAACGCGGCGTACACCGTCGCCTCGGCCGCCCCGCAGCCGAGTTCTCAGGTGACGCGGGTCACGGGCTACGGTGTGACGTCGGCCCCCATCACGCCGACCTGGAGCCAGGTCCAGAAGACCCACACGGGCGCGTTCGTGAGCCGCAATCCCCCGACCGCCCTGCAATACACCGTGGACACCACGGGCGGCAACTCGGGCTCGCCGGTGATCCTGGAATCCACGGGCGAGGCGATCGGCATTCACACGCACGGCGGATGCACCTCAACCGGCGGGTCGAACAGCGGGACGGCGATCGACTACCCGACGGTGCAGGGGTACCTGGCGAACCCGCTCGCGGGCTGCATCCCCTTCGGCCCGCTGTCCATCGCGCACACGCCTGTGACGCTCATCCCGCCGGGAACCCCGACGGTGCTCAACGTGCAGGTGACGCCGAACACGCAGCAGGTCGTGCCCGGCAGCCCGACGCTGCACTTCCGCACCGCGCCGGGCGCGTTCACCACCGTGGCGTTGACGAGCACGGGCGGGAACAGCTATCAAGGGACGCTGCCCTCGAAGGATTGCACGGATGCGCCGCAGTACTACTTCAGCGCGCTGGGGACGGGCGGCACGACGGTGACGCTGCCGCAGACCGCGCCGGGCGCCACCTTCAACGTCGGGGTCGGCGTGACCGCGGTGCAGACCGTCGCGGCGTTCGACTTCAACGCCGGGCTGCCCGCCGGGTGGACCACCAGCGGCCTCTGGAACATGACCACGAACGTGTGCGGGAATCCGGCGACCGGGTGCGCCGCCGGCGGCATCGCGTACTACGGCAGCACCACGACCTGCACCTTCCAGACCGGAACCACCACCAACTCCGGGAACCTCACCAGCGCGCCGATCGCGCTGCCGGCGGTCCCGCCGGGCGCGGCTCTCACGCTCGAGTATTGCTCCTCGCTCATCACCGAGGCGCTGGCCGGGTGGGACAGCGCGGAGGTGTTCGTCAACAACGTGATGGTCGACGCGGCCTCGGAGTCGAGCGGGTGGCAGACGCGGTCCGTCAATCTCGGCGCCTTCGCCGGGCAGACCGTAACGATCCGCTTTGAGTTCGACACGGTCGACGGGCAGTTCAACAACTTCCGCGGGTGGCAGGTGGACAACGTCACCCTCAAGAGCACCGTCGTCGAGTGCGGCGACTGCTACGCGGACTGCAACAACAGCGGCTCGCTGACCGTCGCCGATTTCGGGTGTTTCCAGGGCAAGTACGTGCTGGGCGACCTGTATGCGGACTGCAACGCCAGCGGCACGCTCACCGTCGGCGACTTCGGCTGCTTCCAGGGTCAGTATGTGCTGGGGTGCCCATGAGCCAATGGGCAAGGGTGGTGGGCGGCCAGCACAAGGGTGCGTGCGGCGGTTCCGGCGGTTATCCGGCCTCGAACGCGGTGAGGCCGTGACATTGGTGGTGGTGCGGGGTTCGGCATGAGGTATGCTGAATCCCTGCGGTGACCCCGGCTCTCGCCCGGGGATGGAGCCCTGCCGTGAACACCATACCTGTCGCGTCGCGGGCCGAAGGAACGGGTCGGGTCGGGGCGCGCCGACGCGGGGTCCGGCTCCTCGCGGCCGCTGGGGCGGCCCTGGCCTGCGCGTCCGTCGCGGACGCGACGTGGTCGATCATCCTGATCGACTTGCGGACGAAGGAGATCGCGGTCGGCAGCGCGACGTGCCTGACGGGCTTCGACCTCCAGGCCAACACGCCGGTGCTCCTCACCGGGACCGGCGCGGCGACGGCCCAGAGCTTCGTGGACAGCACCGGACAGAACCGCGTGTTCATCCGCGACCGCCTCGGGCTGGGCGTCGCGCCCGCGGACATCCTCACCGGCCTCGCTACCTTCGACACCGGGCACCAGACGCGGCAGTACGGCATCGCGGACGCACTCGGGCGCACGGCCACGTTCTCCGGCACGGGGGCCCACGCCTGGGCCGGTGGGCAGACCGGCACCTACGCGTACACCCACCTGGGGCGGACCGGGGACATCGTCTACGCGATCCAGGGGAACATCCTGACCGGCCCGTGCGTGGTCGCTGCCGCGGTGCAGGCCGCGATCAACACGCCGGGCGACGTCGCGACCAAGCTCATGGCCTCGATGCAGGCCGCCCGCGTGGCCGGCGGCGACGGTCGCTGCTCATGCCCCGCGTCGCCCACGTCGTGCGGGTGCCCGCCCGCGTCGTTCACCAAGTCGGCCCACATCGCGTACATGCTCATCGCGCGCACCGGCGACACCGACGGCAGCTTCGGCATCTACCGGGCCGGGTCCGCGCCCTTCGGGCTCGCCGCCCAGGACCTCACCGGCGACGGCCGGCCCGAGCTGCTCTGCGTGAACACGAGCGGCAACACGCTCAGCGTCCACGCCAACCAGACGCCGCCGGGAAACCCGTTCTCGATCTTCGCCAGCCTGCCGACGAGCTTCCCCACCGGGGCGCAGCCGCGGGCCGTCGTGATGGCGGACCTGGTCGGCGACGCGAATCTCGACGCCGTGACGTGCAACCTCACGAGCAACACGGTCTCGGTGCTGCCGGGGTTGCCCGCGGCCGCGTTCGGCCCGAAGACGGACACGCTGGCGGGCGCCTCGCCGGCGGCGCTCATCGTGGAGAACCTCAACTGCGCGGGGCGCCCCGACGTCGCCGTCGCCAATCAGAGCGTGGACATGGTCTCGGTCCTGATCAACAACGACGCGGGGGGGTTCCTGCCCGCAGTGCAGTACGCCGCCGGCGATGAACCACGCGACATCGTGGCGGCCCGCCTCGACGCCGACGCCGACATCGACCTGGCCGTCGCCGCACGCACCGGCAACGAGGTGCGCGTCCTGCTGAACAACGGCGACGGCACCTTCGCACCGGGCGCGATCGTCGGCGTCCCGACTCTCCCGCAGTACCTCGCAGCCGCCGACTTCGACGCCGACACCGACATCGACCTGGCCGCGGCGAGCACCGGGGCGCCGCTCGGCGTCACCGTGCTGCTCAACAACGGCTCCGGCGCGTTCGCGCCCGTCACCTACGCTCTGACCGCGACGCCGACGAGCCTCATCGCCGCGGACGTCACCGGTGACGGCAGCCCCGACCTGGTCGCGCCGATCAGCGGCGGGCGGTTCGTCGTGCTCACGGGCTCGCCCGCGGGCGCGTTCACGGTCGGCCCGATTCACACCGTCGGCGCGACGCTCGGCGACGGGCTCGTGGCGGACCTGAACGCCGACGGCGCCCGCGACCTGGCCTTCCCCAACCAGGCCAACAGCATCATCACGGCCGACAACCGCGGCGGGGGCGACTTCCCCGACGGGATCGGCACCGCGACCGGCGACTACTTCATGGAGTTCAACGTCGCGTTCCAGCAGCTCGCCAACCCCGACCCCGTCGCCACCCTGCAGATCCAGTATGACGCCTGGCGCGCCGCGCTCGTTGGCCGGCCCGACGGTGTGCAGTCCCTCGCCGCGCTGAACCCACCGTCGGTCCCCGCGAACGGTGCGGCCGCCGCGACGATGACGATCACGCTGCGCGACTGGCAGGGGCAGGCGATCACGGCCCCGATCCAGTCCGTTCAGGTGACGCACGCCCCGGGGAGCGCCGGGAGCGCCGCGATCGGGGCCGTCACGGCGCTGGGCGGCGGCGTCTATGAGGTCGCGCTCACGGCCGGCACGATCATCGGCGAGGATTTGTTCCGGATTGTGGCCGACGACGGCGTGCGCCCGGTGTCGCTCATGCCCGACCCGGCACTGGCGCTCGACAACCCCTGCTACGCGGATTGCAACAACTCCGGCACGCTCAGCGTCGCCGACTTCGGCTGCTTCCAGGGCAAGTACGTGCTCGGCGACCTGTACGCCGACTGCAACGCGAGCGGGACGCTGTCCGTGGCGGACTTCGGCTGCTTCCAGGGGAAGTACGTCCTCGGCTGCCCGTGAACCACGCCGCGCGTGTGGGCCGCGAGCGCCGTCAACCACCGCCGCCCACCCGCGTTCGCCCCCACGTCCCATCATCCGCGCGCGGCCCGCTCAACACGCCCGGAACCGGCCGCCCACCCGCCGCACGCGATGACGGGGCGGGTTTCCCCACCACCACAAGGCGGTACAGGCGTCGCGGTCGCGGGCAGTCCACGCGACCGTTGCTGGCGAATGCCCGGCGCGAATAGCAAAGATGAACGCGGCTCGTCGGTGGATCGGCCCCGAGGGTACGGGGTCGTGGGCCCCAGGAGATCACCATGTTTGCTGCGTTCCGATCGTTCAACAGCCGCAGGACTCTGATCCTCGCGGCGGCCGCCGGGGTGGCGTTCACTTCGTCGGCGTCCTCCGCTCGCCCGGACCCGTTCTCCCAGCTCCCGTCCACGGTCACGCTGACGGGTATCGTCCGCGACTTCCGCTCGCGCGACGTCGGCGGGCACGCGGACTTCCAGCGCCAGCCCACGGGCGGCTTCGGCCACTACATGGGCATGGTCGCCACGGCGCTCGACTCCGAGGGCAAGCCCGTCTGGGCGACCACGGGGCGGCGCGTCACCTCGCAGTGGCGCGACTCCAGCGGGCGCAACCGCATCAACCCCAAGAGCTACATCAACGGCATGGCGGGTGATGCGAACGGCGCGATGAGCAGCTCCCAGGTCGGCGCCGCCACCACCGCCGCGAACCTCGCCCAGTGGTTCCGCGACACCTCCGGCGTGAACATGTCCTCGACCCTCGCGCTCCAGCTCAACCGCGAGACCGGCACCAACAAGTACGTCTTCGACGACAAGTCCCACCCCGAGTACGTCGCCGCCGGCGGGTTCTTCCCCGTCAACGGGCAGATGTACGGCAACTACGCGTCCACCAACAAGAACTTCCACTTCACCTACGAGCTGGACACGACCTTCCAGTACAAGCAGGGCGCCGGCCAGGTCTTCCGCTTCATCGGTGACGACGACGTCTGGGTCTTCGTTGACGGCAAGCTCGTCATCGACATCGGCGGCGTCCACTCGGCCGTCGAGCAGACCATCGACCTCGACCGCCTCAACTGGCTGGTGGACGGCGAGTCCTACGGCCTCAAGTTCTTCTTCGCCGAGCGGCACACGACGCAGTCCAACTTCCGCATCGAGACCACGCTGAACCTCATCAGCGTGGACCCGCCCAGCACCACCGCCCTCTACGACTAAGCCCCGCGCGGCATCCAGGTGATCCGTCCGACCGGCGGCCGGGAGACTTCAAGTCCCCGCCGTCGGTTTTTCTTTTGGTCGTGGGGCGGGCCGCCGGCGCGTCAGCGCGGGCCGCGACCGGGGCGGAAGTACAGGTACTCGCGGAAGCTGCCCGTCATGTACACGCGGCGCGGGCGATCCACACTGGGACGCGCCCGCTCGGGCCAGGAGTCCAGCGCCGTCACGGGCGCGTCGGCGCGGTGGTTGAGGCGCTCGTTGAGCCGCCCAGTTTCGGGCTCGCTCTCCACCCGCGCCAGCCGCGCGCCGTCGAGCACAACCTCCCACGCGCTGCCCTGGTTTCCGGCCCGCGCTCCCACCGGGCGGCGCGCGACCGGCCCGGAGCACCCGACACACGCGGAGATCAGCACGACCGCCCCAAGCGCGGACCGCCACCCGAGCCCCGGTCGCCCGACCCGGACCCTCGTATTCGTGTCTCTCTCTCCCGCGGGCGGAATCACCGCGTGATTCCCAAACAATCCGCGTGCCGAACCATCCCGGAAGCCGCGCCAAGCCCCGGACCCGCGTTCCCGCCTTGAAAACCGGGTTCCCCGCCGCCGTCACCCACGTCCGCCGATGCCGGCGCGCACCGGCGCCGATGCCGCCCGGCAACAGGACTCCGCGCGGGACTAGGCGACCGCCGCGACATGGGTTAGAGTGGAGGAGTTGTCGGATTCCCGTCCGAGCGCCGTCACCACCACGAGGATGCCCCGATGCCAAGCACGAATCCGCTCGTCCGTTCCCGTACCCCCGCCCTTGTTCTCGCGCTCACGGGCGCGGCCGCTGGGCTCGCGGGGCCGGCACGCGCCGACGAGGACTCCCAGAAGCTCCGCGACCGCAAGCCCGCGGTCATCGCCCCCATCTACCGCAACGCGGCCGGCGGCGTGACCGACGGCCCGTTCACGGCCCAGAACGTGATCCTCAAGAGCTGGATCCCCCTGAGCAACTTCCCCGGCTTCGCGGGATCAAGCCAGCACACCGCCGCGGACTGCTGGGGGTACACCTCGCCGTCGGGCCGCGAATACGCGCTCATCGGCGTCGCTTGGGGCACGGGCGTCGTGGAAGTCACGGACCCGGCGAACCCCGTGATCCTCGCCGTCGTCCCCGGCGCGGTCAGCCTCTGGCACGACACCGCCGTCGTCGGCAACTACGCCTACACCGCCAGTGAGGGCGGGCTCGGTATCCAGGTCATCAACCTCTCGCAGGTGGACGCGGGCATCGTTACCCACGTCGGCAACGTCTCCAACGGCGGGCACAGCTCCAGCCACACGCTCCTCCAGAACGACGCCTCGGGATTCCTTTACATCTGCGGTGGCAACGTCTTCAACGGCGGGCTCGGGTGCGTCAATACCACGAACCCGGCCGCCCCCGCCTTCTCCGGCCCGGGCTGGACCAACGAGTACGTCCACGAGGCGCAGATCACCACGTTCACGAGCGGCCCGTACGCCGGCAAGGAGATCGCGTTCCTGTACGTGACGGGGAGCGGAGTGGCGATCGTTGACGTCACGAACAAGGCTGCGCCGGTCACGCTCTCGAGCACGCCGTTCCCGGGCGGGGTCTACGCCCACCAGGGCTGGACCTCGCCGGACAAGAAGTACCTGTACCTCGACGACGAGCTCGACGGCCCGGGCTCGGGCGGCGGGTGGTTCACGGGCGAAGTTCCCTACTCCCTGACCCGCATCTTCGACATCAGCAACCTCAGTGCTCCGAGAATGGTCGCCACCACGACCTCCGGCATCGCCTCGATCGACCACAACCAGTACACCCAGGGGCGGTACCTCTTCCAGTCCAACTACACCTCGGGCCTGCACGTCTTCGACCTCTCCGACCCGCTCCGCCCGGTCCGTGTCGCCGGGATCGACACGCGCCCCGAAGATGACGGCGCGTCCTTCAATGGCAACTGGGGGAGCTACCCCTACTTCGCCAGCGGGACGGTCATCCTGAGCGACCTGGAGCGCGGGCTCTTCGTCACGCGCCTCTCGGTCCTGGAGCTGGACTTCGCCCAGACCCCGGGCGCGCTCACCCCCGGGCAGGCCGCGCCGGTCAGCGTCCAGATCGGCGCGCGCGACGCCGTCATCAATCCCGCCTCCGTCCAGCTCTTCGTCAGCGTCAACGGCGGCTCGTTCACGCCGACCGCCATGAACGCCGCCGGGCAGGGGCAGTTCACCGGCTCCATCCCCGCGGCGGCGTGCGGCGACGACGTGCGCTACTACGCCCGGGCCCTGGCCGATGACGGGCGCGCGTTCACCGCCCCGCTCAACGCCCCCGCCGCCTTCTTCCGCGCCACCGCCCAGTCCTCCCAGACCACGGTCTTCGAGGACAACTTCCAGACCGACAAGGGCTGGACCGTCGCCAACACCACGCTCACCGCCGGCGCCTGGGTCCGCGCCACGCCCGCCGCGAACGGAGGGCAGGGTGCCGCGCTCGGCGACGCCGACGGCTCCGGCATGGCCTTCGTCACGGGCAACGGCGCCAACGAGGACGTGGACGGCGGGCCGACACGCCTCCTCTCGCCGGTCATCGACCTGGCGAGCCACCCGGACGCCAACATCACTTACGCCCGCTGGCTGCTGAGCATCCAGGGCGCGACCGATGCGCTCACCGTCGAGGTCTCCAACAACAACGGCGCGGCGTGGACCACCGTCGAGACCGTCGCGCCAAGCTCCGGCGGCTGGCGGACCAACACCTTCCGCGTGAGCGACTTCGTCGCGCCGACCGCCCAGGTCCGCCTGCGCCTCTCCGTCACCGATGCGGGGAACAACTCGATGACCGAGGCGGGCGTGGACGCCGTGGCCGTCGTCTCACCGACGTGCGCAGCCCCGTGCTACGCGGACTGCAACGAAAGCGGCAACCTCACCGTTGCCGACTTCGGCTGCTTCCAGGGCAAGTACGTCCTGGGCGACATGTACGCCGACTGCAACGCGAGCGGGTCGCTCACCGTCGCGGACTTCGGCTGCTTCCAAGGCAAGTACGTCCTTGGGTGCCCGTGAGCGGCGGGTCGGTCAGAGCCCCGAGCGCCACCGACGGCTAGGCGTAGACCGGACCTCCGAACCGACCGGACGACACGCAGCACGCAGGGCCTCAGCCCCTGCGTACTTCGCCCGGCTCCCCCCCGCGCGAGCGCGGACGCGCTCCGCGTCCCGTTCATCGGGTCGCCGCCCCCACGCACAGTGCCAGCGCCGCCATCCGCACCGGCACCCCCAGCGCCACCTGCCGCAGGATGATCGACCTCGGGCCGTCCGCCACGACCCCGTCGAGTTCCAGCCCGCGGTTGATCGGCCCCGGGTGCATGACGAAGGCCCCGGGCTTCATGCGGGCCGCACGGGCCTCGGTCAGCGCGAAGAGCTCGCGATACTCGCGGATCGACGCGATCGCCGCCGTGCGCTTCGGCTCGCCGCCCGCCGGCTTGGGCGCATCACCGCCCTCGCCGTGACGCTCGAACTGGATCCGCAGCATCATCACCGCGTCCGCGCCCGCCAGCACCCCGTCAAAGTCGTCCGACACGGCGCACCCGAGGCACGCGAGCGACGCGGGCGCGAGCCCCGGCGGGCCCACGCACACCACGCCCGCGCCGAGCGCCGTCATCCCCGCGATCGCCGACCGCGCGACCCGCGAGTTGACCACGTCGCCCACGATCGCGACGGTGAGCCCCGAAAGATCGAACCCGTCGAGCCGCCCGTGCGCTTCGGCGAGCGCGTACGCATCCAGCAGCCCCTGCGTCGGGTGCTCGTGCCGCCCGTCGCCGCCGCTGACCACGGCGCACCGCACCGCTTCGGCGACCAGGTCCGCGGCCCCGCCCTGCCTCGCCCGCGTCACGATCGCGTCCACGCCCATCGCCTCGACGACCCGCGCCGTGTCGGCGTAGGACTCCCCTTTGTTCACGCTCGTGCCCGACCCGGAGACGTCCACGGTCCGCGCCCCGAGCCGCTGCGCCGCCAGCGTGAAGCTCGTCCGCGTGCGCGTTGAATCCTCGAAGAACAGCGTGGCGACGGTCCGCCCGGCCAGGTCGTCGCCGCCCCCGGACGCCGCGAACCCGCGGGCCCGCGCCAGGATCGCGCGGAGCTCCGACGCGCTCAACCCGCGCAGCCCCGTGAGCGAACGCCGCGTCCACGCCCGATCGGACCCGGGGACGGGGCCCTTCGTCGGCTTGGGTTTCGTCATCGTGCGTGCGGGCGATCCCACGCCCGGATTGTAGTGCCGGCCGGGACCGCACCGATCCCGATCAGTTCCCGATCATTGCTGCACGAGAGCCCGTCGGTCCGAATAAAGTTGGCAAAGCCGCGGCGCTGCGGTAGGCTATCTGGGCACGGTCAGCGCCCCCGCGGGCGTCGGGTCGAAGTGTCGATCGAATCAGGAGATCAGCGATGGCGAATCGCGTCAGGGTTCTGGCGGTCGCGGCGGCCTTGGCCGGGTTCGGCGCGGCCGCGCAGGCCCAGTGGCTCACTTTCAGCGACGAGACCGCGTCGCGCTTGCAGCTCACCACCGTCACGATGTCCGACAACCAGGAAAAGGACATGCGGGCCGCCGACCTCGACAAGGACGGCCGCATGGACATCGTTGTCGGGCGCAAGATCCCGTTCACGAACCAGGGGCCGCGCCAGGCGCTGCTCCTGATGAACGACAACGGCGTTCTCAAGGACCGCACGGCCCTGTACGCCCCCGGGTTCATCCTCAACCACATGGACTGCCGCGACCTCGTGATCGCGGACTTCGACGGCGACACCTGGCTCGACATCGTCTTCGCGAGCACCTTCCAGGACCCGCCGCGGTACTACCGCAACCGCGGTGACGACGCGGGTGGCGCCTGGCTCGGGCTCGCCGACGAATCGGCCCGCATCCCGCCGATCGTGGGCACGCCGAACCTGACCATGGCGTGCTCGGTGTCGGCCGGCGACCTGGACGGCGACCTCGACCTCGACCTCCACTTCGTCGTGTACAACGGCGACACCGACTTCATGCTCATCAACGACGGCAGCGGAAACTTCACGGACCAGACCGCGGCTCGCCTGGGCAACTACGCCAACTCCGGCTTCGGGACCGCCACCGAAATGCGCGACTTCGACCTCGACGGCGACCTGGACCTCATCAAGGTCACGACCCTCTTCGGCCAGAGCCCGTTCGACGTCGGCGTGTTCATCCTCTGGAACAACGGGAGCGGCGTGTTCAACACCACGCAGTTCCACGAGGTCCCGGGGACCAGCTCGCCGTACATGGTCGCCTCCGAGCGCATCGACCCCGGCCCCACGTGGGACCTCTTCGTCATCCAGGACCCGCAGGACCAGATCAAGAAAGCGACCGTCAACGGGCCGAACAGCATCTCCTGGACGTCCGGCAACCTCACCAGCCCGCGCACCAACGGCTTCGGGGGGAGCTCGCACTACGCGGACATCGACAACGACGGCGACGTGGACCTGGGCGTCGGCCCCATCGATGTGGACATCGAGAACTGCGGCACCGGCGGGAACTTCGCCCTGCTCCGCAACGACGGGAACGGCAACTTCACCGACCCGTACTCCTCGAACCAGAACATCAACATTCAGCCCCACGACTTCGTCTTCGTGGACATCAACAACGACGGGTGCCTCGACATCTTCATGGGCCTCTGCACGGGGTGGAAGGTCTTCATCCGCCAGAGTTGCCCGGCGCCGCCCTGTTACGCCGACTGCAACACGAGCGGCAGCCTGACCGTGGCCGACTTCGGGTGCTTCCAGGGCAAGTTCGTCCTGGGCGACCCCTACGCCGACTGCAACGGCAGCGGGTCGCTCACCGTCGGCGACTTCGGCTGCTTCCAGGGCAAGTACGTCCTCGGATGTCCGTAGAGGCAAGGGACTGAGGGACAAAGGGACCAAGGGATCGCGTAGTCCAGCGCTCCGCGACGGGTCGGCCGGTTTGAGTAGGGTCGGCTCTCCGAGCCGACCGTGAGCGCGCGTGACGCACAACCAGAACCCGGGGGCTCGGCCCTCGGGTTTTTTCGTCGGTCGGACGGATTGCCCCTTGTGGTTCGGGCCGTTTCCGGTATTCTGAGCGCGATCGGGTTCCGGGCTCGGCGGTTTGCGGCCGCGGCGGAGCGCGCGACGCGTGGTCGGCGCGCCCCCGGGGGCGTGATGAAGCCCAACAGGAGATCAGTCATGCGTGGAGGGATGACAGCGGCCGCGGTCGTGCTCGCGGCGGTGGGGGCGGCGTCGGCGCGCCCCACGTACACGGCGTTCGGGCCCGTCGCGGTGCCCGACGCGGGGCTGGGCGACTGCCTCTCGTCGCCGCCGGGCGCACCGGCGACCATCGACATCATCGTCGGCGACAGTTTCACCATCGGCAACGCCCAGGTCGGCGTCCACATCCTGCACACCTGGCAGGCGGACCTCAAGTTCACCCTGACCAAGGTCGGCTCCGGAACGACGGTCACGCTCGTGGACCGCGCGGGCAACCCGGCCACCGCCTGCGGGTTCAACGAGTTCGACTACGGCACGACGGCCGTGCTCTTCAACCTGACCGACGCGGCGGCGATGACGTACGACGTGCCCGGGGTGGCCTTCCCGGGGATCTTCCAGGTGTCCGGGGACTGGAAGCCCGAGTCGCCGCTCGCGGCGTTCAACGGCCTGAACAGCGCCGGGACCTGGCGGCTGTCCGTGAACGACAACGCGAACGCCGACGTGGGAACGATCATGGTCTTCTCGCTGGTGCTCGACGGGTCGGGCTGCTACCCGGACTGCAACCTGAGCGGCAACCTTACCGTCGCCGATTTCGGCTGCTTCCAGGGCAAGTACGTCCTGGGCGACATGTACGCCGACTGCAACGCGAGCGGCACGCTCACCGTTGCCGACTTCGGTTGCTACCAGGGCAAGTACGTGCTGGGGTGCCCCCCATAAGGCGAGACGGAGAGACGGAGCTGGGTAGGATCGGCTCTCTCGCCGACCCGTAAGCGCGCGTGACGAACAAGCAGAACCCGGGGCTCGGTCCCCGGGTTTTTTCATCCCCGCCGCCCTATCCTGACCCTTCATGTCGCTCCGCTACCGCCTGCGTCTGCTCGATCATCTTCAGCACAAGACCTACTCGCCCCGGAAGCTCGAGCAGCTCGCCCAGGACCTGGGCATCGACGAGCCCGAGGACTTCGCCCGCGCCGTCCGCGACATGGCCGACGAGGGTGTCGTTCACATCAGCCCCGGCGGGCTCGTCTCGCTCCCGTCGCTCGCCGGCATGATCAAGGAATCCGAGGGCGTCCTCGAAGGCGTGTTCAAGAAGAACCCGCGCGGGTTCGGTTTCGTCCGCCTCGACTCATCCGCCGCCGAGGGCGACGTCTTCATCCCGCCCGACGCCACCGGCGACGCGCTCTCGGGCGACCGCGTCCGCGTCCGCGTCCGCCGCGACCGCGAGAACCGTGGTGGTGGTGGGGGCTCGGGCGCGTCCGGCCCGAGTTTCTCCGGCGCCGTCATCGATGTGGTCGAGCGCAAGCGCGCCCAGTTCACCGGCGAGCTCGTCCGCCGCGGCGCCCAGTGGCTCGTCTACCCGGACGGCCGCGAGCTGACCGCCCCGATCGTCGTGCGCGACGCCGAATCCAAGAACGCCAAGGCGGGCGACAAGGTCGCCATCGAGATCACCGAGTACCCCTCGGGCAACGAGCTGGGCGAGGGCGTGATCGTCCGCGTGCTGGGCGAGGCCGGCCGCCCCGACGTCGAGACCCAGGCGGTCATCGCCGCGTTCGGGCTCCCCGGCGAGTTCCCCGAGGCCTGCGTCGATCAGGCCCGCGCCGCCGCGGCGGTCTTCGACGAGGAGGTCGCCGCCTGGACCGCGCACCGCGCGCGTGACCCGAACTCGCCCTGGAAAGACCGCGACGGGCTCGAACGCCGCGATCTGACCGGTGATTTTATCCTCACCATCGACCCGCCGGACGCCAAGGACTACGACGACGCGATCAGCATCCGCCGCACCCGCGACGGGTGGGAGCTGGGCGTCCACATCGCCGACGTCGCCCACTTCATCCCGCCCGGCTCGGACCTCGACGACGAGGCCAAGGAGCGCGGCAACAGCGTCTACCTCCCGCGCCTCGTCATCCCCATGCTCCCCGAGGTCCTCTCCAACGGTATCTGCTCGCTGCAGGAGGCCGTCCCGCGCTTCTGCAAGTCCGCCTTCATGACGTACGACAAGGACGGCAACATCCGCACCGAGGGATGCGCCTCGACCATCATCCGCTCGGCCAAGCGGCTCACCTATCTCGAGGCCCAGGCCCTCATCGACGGCAACCCGGACGAAGCGAAGAAACACGCCAAGACCGAGCCGAGCTACACGCCGCCGCTGCTCGAAGCCCTCGCCGAGATGAACCGCCTGGCGAAGGCGATCCAGGGCCGCCGCCAGCGCCAGGGCATGATCTCGCTCGAGCTGCCCGAGTGCGTGCTGATCTTCGACGAGACCGGGCGCGTCATCGACGCCGAGCGCGAGGACGACGCCTTCACGCACACGCTCATCGAGATGTTCATGGTCGAGGCCAACGAGGTGCTCGCCCGCCTCTTCGAGAAGATGGACGTGCCGCTGCTCCGCCGCGTCCACGCCGAGCCGATCCCCGGCGACGTGGACAACCTCCGGCGCGCCGCCAAGGTCGCCGGCTTTTCCATCCCGAAGAACCCGACGCGCGAGCAGCTCCAATCGCTCGTGGACGCGACGCGCGGTACCCCCGCCGCGCGGGCCGTCCACATGGCCGTGCTGCGGACGCTCTCGAAGGCCGAGTATTCGCCGGCCCTGATCGGGCACTTCGCCCTCGCGTCGAGCGCCTACGCCCACTTCACCAGCCCGATCCGCCGCTACGCCGACCTCACCGTCCACCGCGCCCTGCTCGCGTACCTCCTGCTCACCGACAACGGCCGCCGCCGCCCGCAGTCCGACGCGGAGCGCAAAGCCCTGGGCCGCAAGCTCGCCGATTCGCCCCGCTGCCCGCCCGAGCCCGTGCTCGTCGAGATCGGGCGGCACATCACCAAGACCGAGGAGAACGCCGAGGCCGCCGAGCGCGAACTGCGCCAGTTCCTCGTTCTGCAGCTGCTCTCCGAGAAGATCGGCGAGTCGTTCCGCGGCGTCGTCACCGGCGTCACCGGCCGCGGCGTCTTCGTGCAGATCGACAAGTACCTCGCCGACGGCTTCATCAAGAAGGAAGACCTGCCCGGCGACGTGACCCGCTCCAACGCCGCGCCCTTCTGGCGGCTCGACGAGCGCACCGGCGCCCTGGTCGATCAGCGCTCCGGCCGGTCGTTCAACATGGGCGACCTCATCACCGTCCGCGTCGCGGCCGTGGACCTCGCCCGCCGCCAGCTCGACCTCGTGATCGACGACGCGGCCAGCCGCGCCGGTGGCAAGTCGAAGCTGCCCAGGCTCGCGCTCGGCGGCGCCGCGGGCGGCCTGGGTCACGCGGGCGGCGGCGGCATCAAGCCCCTTGACTTCGACAAGATGACGGGCTCCTCACGCCGCAGCCGCAAGAGCAAGTCGCGCGATAAGCACAAGAGCAGCTTCCGGCAGGACCGCAAGGACGGGGGGAAGCGGTAGGGGAGACCCTGCCACGATCCCGGTCCTCCG
>JBJXFE010000026.1:0-37696 GCA_046153875.1 Phycisphaerales bacterium | reverse complement strand
ACGTGTGTCCGGTACGACGCCCATGACGGGCTCCTTTGGTGTCCGGGCGTCGCGGGCGTCGCGACGGGCGGCGCCGTTCCCCCGGTGCTGTCGGTACAGACCGGATGGTCGGCACAACCGGCACAGGCCTTGAGGGCGGTATGGACGGTTCATCCAGAATCTTCGAGCGGTACGCAGAGAGCGCGGAGATCGCGCAGAGGCCGCGGAGCAAACGAACGCCCGCCGCGGCGGGTGAACTGCGGGCGCGGGGGTCGCGGAGGTGACGCGGAGGGTGGGACACCGAACCGAGCCGCGGGGCCTATCAACTACGGTCAACTTATAGAATTCCGGTCCGCCGTTCCGCCCAAGCGGGCGCCGGATGACGACCCGCCCGCGCTCGCGCGAGGGATTATCTGCCACCAGCGGCCCGCCCGCGCCGCGGCGGAAGGGCGACGGAGGTGTTGAGCGCCTCGCTGCGCCTCGGAAGCGTGACGCCGTGGGCTGCTCCCCTTGTCCGGCATCCTCGTACCATGATCCCATGAGCAGCGAAATTACTGTTGAGGAACTGAAGTGCAGGCTGGCCGATACATCGGCTCACGGCGCACGAATAGAGTTTTGTCAACAAGCATCCGACGCCATTGACGGGTGCGGCCGGGTCCTCTGGGCTTTCGGGGCGGCCGCCGACATGCCCGATCGCGAGGGCCTTGCGCTGGTATGCCAAGCAGCAGGCGAACTGTCAACGGCGACCGTCGGGCTCTATCGCGAAGAGCGCTGGTATGCCGGTGCCGCGCTCGTGCGTCAGTTCATTGAATGCGAATACCTCGTTTATCTCTTTGCGCAGGACCGAGCTCACTCCGTCAAGTGGCGGCAGAGCACGCGTGAGGAGCGCCTCGACTTCTTCAAGCCGGCAGCGATGCGGAAGCTCAGTCAAGGGAAGTTCCAATCGGACGAATACGCCATCCACTGCGAGCGGGGCGGCCACCCTTCGCCAATGGGAAGTTCTCTCTTGGCCGAGCACACTTGGTCGCTTCTCGGAACAAACCGCTACTTGTGGTGTGACCTCGGCCAGCACTTGGAGCGGTTCTGGGATTCCCTTATGCTTGCTGTTGACAAGCTTGATCTCGGGCATATCGCCATCATCCAGACTGCGCGAGGCGAGTTCCCAGGCTGGCGAGCAAAGTGGAAAGAGCGCGACCTGTTGTCAAGTTGGGTTTCGATCAGGTCCGAGGATGATCCAGGGCCTGAAACTCGCGGCACCGAGTGAAATCGGGCGGGTGGCAAGCCGGGAAAGAACACTTCCGTCCGCCGTGCCGCACCTGCGCGGGCTCGATCGGGTCAGGGCGCTGTCCAGATCACTGGCTCGCCCGCTCCGGCGGTCCCGGCGGCGGAGGGATTGTACCGGTTGATCCTCGTTTGTAGCCCCCGCCGCGATCCGGCGCTCTTGTCGGTGCCATCTGGCCCTCTGCCATCTGCGACCTCACCGCTCCGGCGCTGGTCCGCGTCAGGTTCTTGCGCGTGAGCCACGTTTGGAGCCCGCGGCGCGGGGTGGCGCGGGCGCGTGATGGTTCCCGGACCTTTTCCTACACGACCGAGGAGGCCTCCTCGACGATGTCCCAGGCCCCCCGGACGATCGGGGAGACCTTCGGGACGACCTCGGCCATGCCCTCAACGAGCGTGGGCATGTCCTCCACGAGCCGGGGCAAGCCCATGACGAGCGAAGACAACCCCCCGACGACCCGGGACCACCCCTCGACAGTTTCGGACCACTCCACGGGGGATCGCCGACCCACGGTCAGCTCGCCGCAGGTGAGTCGCCGTGGCGACCAATAGAGTTACCTCCGCCCTTCCGCCCACCCCCCACAGCGGGTGGCGGCCATGCCAACCCGCCCGACCGCAGCGGATGACCTGCGCCCGCCCCAACCCCGCCCGCGCCGCGGCGGAAGGCGACGGGTGATTTGCCCTCGCAGCCTAGCCGCTACAGAATATGGCGATGCGTTCGAAGCACGACCCTGCCAGCCGGGAAGCTCGTTTCAGGAGCTTTGTGCGAAAGCGAACGACGTACCCCCCGCGAGTGCTCTACAAGTATCGCTCATTGGCAGACGCTGTACGTGACATCTCGAAGCAGCAACTTCGATGGAGTTCTCCGTTCAAGTTCAACGACCCATTCGACGGCCAATGGGACAGCTTGTGGCAGCTGCGTACACCTGCATTCCGTAAGGCTGCTCAAGAACTCTTGCTGCGACATTTATTGGGGACTGTGGACTGGGCGCGGCTAGGGCGTAGCGCTTACGCGCGGTACCTAGGTGCTATTCGGCTTGCATTGTCAAAGCTGGCACCGGGTGCCGGCGAAGCACGCGCGAGAGAACTCTTGGAGGCGGCCGAAAAAGCGCATCGTGAGTCCTCCATCCGGCCACTGGCCGCAGGAGTGATGGACTTCATTCGCCGCATGAGGATATTCTGCCTCACGCCAGACCCAACGTCGCTGCTCATGTGGTCGCACTACGGCGACGCCCACCGGGGAGTTGCGATCGGCTTCGACACCTCCACGCTGGAAGAGCAATGGAAAGTTCCCGCGAAGAAGGTGAAGTACTCCGACTTACTGCCTGAAGTCGCGTCGGTTACGACGCTCGCCGACCGGTTTGAGTACGACGAGCCACTCGCAGACAACTACGACCAAACGGCTGACGCACTCACGCTCACAAAGGCGAAGAGCTGGGAGTACGAGGCTGAATGGCGGTTTGTCGCCGTCGCGCGGCGCGGTGTTCGTGCGCTCTGGGACGACTTCTCGTATCCGTTGGGAGCTGTCTCAGAAATCATCGCTGGCTGCAAGTGCGATGAGCGGTCGGTCGAGAGAGTCCACGATGCGCTCCGGGCAGTCGGAGCGAGTCCGCGAATTCGCAAACTGGCTCGGCACCATGACCGCTTTGCTGTTTCCTTTCTTGAGTAGCACCCTCGCTCGCCAATCGCACTCCCGTCCACCGTGCCGCACCTGCGCGGGCTCGATCGGGTCGCGGGCCGGATCGTGCGTCTCAGGCTCGCCCGCTCCGGCACGGCCCGGCGGCGGAGTAATTCTATCAGCTGACCGAGTTTACTGATCCCCCGCGTGAATCCGCGTCGATCCACCGCTGCGCCGGAAGACCGGCGAGCGGTGGCACCCTTCGCGCTCTTCGCGAGCGCAGTTCACCCGCCGCGGCGGGCGTTCGTCCCCTCAGCTCGCCGCAGAGATCCGCTGCTGCGCCCACAGGATCGCCACCGCGCCCCCCACCGCCACGCCCCCGCACGCCCATTGCCAACCCGTCAGCGTCTCGCCGAACAGCCACAGCGACCCGAGCGACACAAAGAACGGCTGGAGCTGCACCACCGCCGCCGACACCGCCAGGCCCAGCCGGCTGATGCTGTAGTAATAGAACACGTGCCCGAGCGCGATCCCGATCACCGCCGAGATCAGCAGCATGGTGAACTGGTCGATCCCCAGCGTGCCCCCCCCCTCCCCCAGCACCACCGGCCGCCCGATCAGGTCCAGCGCCGCCCCCCCTCCAAACCCGCCGCGCCCCGCCGCGCTCGGCTCGCCCAGCACCAGCATCGCCGCCACCATCGGGATCGCGCTCAGCAGCGAGATCGCCGCGAAGCTCTGGATCGGGTTGACGCCGTGCATCCAGTGGCGCACCGCCAGGGCGTACCCCGCGAACCCGGCGCCCGACCCCACCGCCAGCAGGATGCCCTGCAGCGTCGTGCTCCTGGGTACCCCCTGCCCCAGCAGCACCATCCCCAGCGTCCCGAGCACCACCATCAGCAGCCCCGCGATGTACCCCGGCGCGCGGATCACCCGCCGCTCCGCCGCGAAGAACACCGCCGCCCCGATCGTCGCGAACACGATGTTCGACCGCAGCCCGAACGTCGCCAGCCCCGGGTCGATCTTGTAGAACATCCAGCAGAACAGCGTCTGCGACACGGCGTTAAACACCGACGGGACCATCGCCCTGCGCCACAGGCCGGGCGGGAGCGTGCCGCGCGAAAGCCCGACGATCAGCACCGGCGCCCACAGCAGCGCGCTGAACCCGTACCGCCACCCGTTGCTCGTCCAGAAGTCGATCGCATCGGCGAAGTGCCGCAGGAACAGCGGCACGCTCGACCACCCGAGCAGCGTCATCACAATCGTGACGACCGCCCACGATCGGCCGTCGAACCTGGTCGGGGCGGGTGGCATGGCGCTCCGGCCTTGCGCGGCCGATGCACGCTCCCCGCGAAGGTCAGGGAGGGTAGGGGCGCGCTCGAACGGCGGACACCGCGGCCCACGCGGATCACGGCGTCGGCGGCGGAACCTCGCGGAGCACGTCGAGCACCGCGGCACGACCCAGCGGCGAGACCTCGTAGAACCGCAGCTTCCCCATGTCGCGCCGGTGCATGTTCAGCCCGGAAAGGATCGGCCCGGTCGGCTCGTTGCCCGGCATCCGCTCGACCCGTTGCATGAAGACGACCACCTCTTCGCCGTCCACGCGGGCGAGCAGGAGCGCCGTGTACGGGCCGAGCGCCTGCGAGTAGGTCCACCCGACAAACTCGACGCCCGCGTGGTCCGCGGCGGGCAGCACACTCTGCTGATAGTTGCCCCACACCCAGGAGCGGAACTGATCGTCGGTGGTGCACTCGAACTGCGGCACGAACCCCGCGGCCAGCGTGCGCCGGTAGACGCCCTCGACCTCGGTCTCGATCAGCCGCGACGCGGCGAACCACAGGACCGTCGCGCCGACGACGGTGATCGCGGCCGCGGCCGCGTACCACCGCGCGCCGCGCTCCGCCCACCGGGGCGGCGCGGCCTCATCGGCCTCGTTCGTGCGGCTCATGCTCCGGCGGATCGACGCCTCGACCTCGCGGTGCAGCTCCACCTCGGCCCGCAGCTCGGGGCTCCCGGCCAGGGCGCGCTCGAACGCGGCCAGCTCGTCGCCCGCGAGCAGCCCGTCGAGATACTCGTCAAGCCGCGCCCCGATCGCGCCGCCCGCCATGTTCACCCGCGCGTCAGCCACGCACAGCCTCCCCCCCGCCGGTCCGCGACGACAGCACCCCGCGGAGCGTGTGCCGTGAGCGGTGGACGTGGCTCATCGCGGTTCCTTCAGGGATACCCATCACGCGCGAGATCTCCCGGTACGACATCGACTCGATCGTCCGCAACAGCAGGCAGATACGGGCCGTCTCGTCGAGCCCCGCCAGCGCGTTCACCACGCGGTCGTCGAAGGCGCCCTGGTCCGCCAACAGCCCCCCGTCGAACCGCAGCACTCCCGCCCCCGGCGAAGCCGCCGCCTGGTGCACCGCGTCGATCGACGCGGGATCCGTCGGCGTGGTGCGCCGCCGGTCGGCCTTCCGCGCGTGGTTGCGGGCGACGTTGCGCACGATCTCACCCATCCAGGCCGCGAAGCTCGTGGCCGGGTCGAACGCCCCGATCTTGCTGAACCCGATGGCCGCGGCGTCCTGCAACACATCCTCCGCGTCGTTCCGACCCCCGAGCACGGCCGCCGCGATGCACCACAGCCCGCCCGCCGCGGTCTGGAACTGGGCCGCGAACTCCTCGCGCGACAGGCTCGCGCGCGCGTCCCGAACCTCGCCCGCCTCACCCACAACCCGGGCGGCGCCCGATCGGCCCTGCATCGGCAGGCTGATGTCGCCCCGCGCCGCCGTCATTGCGGAAGTGCTCCTGACACCGAGGCTTGGAACTGTACGGAGGGTCACCCGATCCACGATACCCTTCGCCCGCCCGCGTGCAACGTTCCCGCTATCGCCGCGAAAGAAAAAAGGCCTCCCGCGGAGGGGAGGCCCACAAAGACCGGGCCGGAAACTGTGGACACGGCGCTTCCTGGTCAGCGGCCGCCGCACCGCCTCCTCCGGGCCCGGTGACAGAACCACAACCCGATAACCCATGTCGCCGGGAGCACCGCGCCTTGCAGCACGCGGCTAGGGGTCCGTCTCGCCGCCTGCCGCCATGTCCGGCTCCGTCCGCCCGGGCCCCGCCTCGACCGCGACCACTTCCCGCGCCGGCACCCCCAGCCCGCGCGCGTACACCAGCCGACCTCCGACGTGACCGATCAGCCCGAACCAGCACGCCACGCCGACCGCCGCCACCGCCGCCGCCCTTCCCGCCACCGGGCGCGCCGCGGGTCTGGCGGTCCACGCGACGAGCAGCGCGGGAATCAGGGGCCAGATCCACGCCCGCTCGCCGCGGTGCTCGTGCATCGCCAGCGCGCGCTGGTCGCCCGGCGACAGCGGAGGGATGGACCGCTCGAGGTTCCTCGCGGCGGCGCTGCCCGAGGAGGCCGCGACAAGCGACGACAGCGAAAGCAGCGCGAACCACGCCACGACGGTCCAGCGGAGCCGGTCGCAACGGAATCGCCCCATCGCCAGGATCGCGAGCGGCACGACACCGGTCACGCCGAGCACGATCGGCAGATGCACCAGCATCGCATGCCGCGCGTGGGGGTCGCGCAGCGCCTCGACCAAGCTCTGCATGGCACGCTCCCGCGCGGCGCGCGCTCACCCCTGACCCGGACCTGTCCTTCAGGTCCCGGGCCGTCGCCGACGCCCGAACACAACTCCAGATCGTGCGGTCTCCGTCCCGCCGTCGGACCAATGTCGCGTCCCCGCCTCCGGGCTTGCAGCGTGAGCGCACGCGGTCCGCGCCGGCGCACGCAAGAAGCACCGCGCCCGCGGACATCGGCTCGTCGGACGCGTCCGTCGCGCCGCATCCCGCTCACCCCCTCCCGCCGACCCGCGCCCGTGCGTCACGGGTGCAGGCGGCGGGAGACTTGAACACCCACCGCGTGCCCCCCCCCATCCGCACCGGCACGCCGGTTCATCTCGAGACGATCGTGCCGAAGACCAGGACGCCCGCGGGCGCGTGCCCGGGGTTCCCGCCCTCGCCGCGCCCCGCGCTGAACCGACGCCAAGAATCGTGCATCCGGCGCGACGGCGCGCCGGGGGAGATGCACGATGCGCACGGGACCCCTCGCGTCCGCGATGATCGGCGCCCTGGTACTTCTCCTCGGCGCGCCGCCCGAGGTCCCCGCCCAGTCCCGCGCCAAGGAGCCGCCCGCCCCGCCCGACGCGAAGGCCGTCCTCCGCGAGTCGCGGGCCGCCATCCTGCAGGCGCGCTCGTTCGTCTATAACGGCTCGATCGGCGGCTACGGGTCGCTCGCATCGGTCTACGGCGTGACCACCGCGAGCGTCGCCGTCGAGCGCATGATCGCCGGATCGCCCGTGCTCGCCCGCATCGCGGTGCGGGGGCAGGACAGGCCCGTCGCCGGCGCACCGACCCTCGTCGAGTTCGTCTACGACGGAACCTCGATGAGGTGGCGCACCGCCGAGGGCCAGGTCGCCTCCGCGAAACCCGGCGAGAGCCACGCGCGGCTCCTCGCGCGCCCGGAGATGCGCCCCGTCGCTCTCGACCTGGTTCTCGACCAGCCCATGACCCACCTCATCGACACCGCGACCGCCGCCCTCGAAGGCCGCAAGAGCATCGAAGGCGAGGAGTGCGACGCGATCGCCCTGGAGTTCGTTCCCCTCGGCGCGGAAGCCGGAACCGCGCCGATCAAGGCCCGGCTCTATGTCTCGGCCGCGGATCGCCTGCCGCGCCGCATGGAGTACCCCGTGAAGCCCATGTCGCCCGCGGGCGCCGCGCCACCGCCGGAGGGCGGCATCGCCGTCACGCTCGCCCAGCTCCAGGTCAACCCCGCGATCGAGCCCGCGACCTGGCGCATCGCCGGACCCCCCGCACCGCCCGAGCCCGAGCCCGAGCCCACGCCGCCGCCGCCGCCGCCCATCAAGCCCCGGGCCACGCTCATCCCCTCGGGTCAGCCCGCTCCCGACTGGCTGCTCAAAGACGGCGACGCCCGCGAGGTGCAGCTCAGCGACTTCGCGGGCAAGGTCGTCATCCTCGTGTTCTGGACCGCGTCCGATCCGTCGGGCCGCGGAGCCATGCCGCTCGTCCAGGCTCTCCACGACAAGTTCAAGGAACGCGGCGTCGAAGTGGTCGCCGTCAGCACCGGCGAATCGCGGGACCCGGTTACGGGCCCCGCCGCGTATATGAAAGACAACGGGCTCACCCTCCGCCTCGCCGTTGAGGGAGGGGACGTCGCCAGGGGCTACGGCGTGCGGATCATCCCGACACTCTACATCATCGGGCACGCCGGCAAGATCGCCCACACCCGTGTCGGTCTCAGGCCGGAAGACATCGAACGTCTCGAACGGATCATCGACCAGCAACTCAAGGCGACACGCTGACCGCCCGGCGCCTACGGAAGGAGAACCCGCCCATGCACCCGTGGACACGAACTCTCGTCGGCGCCGTCGCGGCGGCGCTCTGCGTCCCCGCCGCGGCCCAGGCCCCGGACCCCGCGGAACTCATGCGTGCCGCCATCAAGGCCCTCGCCGCCGCCGAGCGGCTCAGCTACGACGCCCACGCCGAGGGCGTGGGGGCGATGGCCGTCCAGTCGCCGACGATCAGCGCCACCGTCACGCTGGAACGCTCCGACACCGACGCGAGCCTCGCGTGGAAGCTCCGCATCGACGGCGCCTCAGCCCCGCAGGGCGCTGGCGCGCCCACGAAGCTCGCCGCGGCCTTCGACGGGGCGAAGTTCCGGTCGCTGCGCGAAGCCGACAAGACGGTCGTCGAGGCCGACGCAGCCCACGCCCCGGACCTCTTTGGCGACGGCGCGGGGTGGGTCATCGGCTGGCTCACGCGCTGGGACGAACTCGTGACCGGCCCTTTCGGCCCCGACGAAGCGCTCGCCCCCGCCCGCTACGACGGGCGCACGAGCGTCCATGGCGTCCCGTGCCACGTGGTCTACGCCGACTACAGCGACCTCTCCGATCCTCGACTCTACGGCGCGTGGTGGTTCCTCGCCGAGAGCGATTCCCTCCCGCGCCGCGTCGAGCTGCACTACCTCCACGAAGAGCTCGGCGACGGCTTCGCCCGCCTCACGCTCTCCAACCTCCGCGTCAACGACGCGGCGCGCGCCGAGAGCGCGACCTTCACGCTGGCCGTCCCGGACGGCTACGCCCTCAAGACCTATGAGCCGCCGGTCCAGGCCCAGAAGCCGTCCGCGCGCGCCCGGCCCCCGGCCCCGGTCCAGGTCGGCAAGCCCGCGCCCGCGTTCTCGCTCAAGGACCCCTCCGCCAAGGTCCACGCCCTCGCGGACTACAAAGGCAAGGTGGTCGTGCTCGACTTCTGGGCCACGTGGTGCCCGCCCTGCCGCGCCGCCATGCCCGGCGTCCAGCGCCTCCACGACGGGCTCAAGTCCCGCGGCGTCGCCGTCTTCGGCGTCAACGCCTGGGAGAGCGGAGACTCTGTCTCGTACATGAAGGACAACAACTACACCTACGGCCTGCTGCTCGACGGCGACGAGCTCGCCGCGGCCTACGGCCTCGACGGCATCCCCGCCTTCGCCGTCATCGGCGTGGACGGCACGCTCCTGCACTTCTCCGTCGGCTACGACCCGCAGCTCGAAAAGACCATCGAGAAGCTCATCACCGAGCACCTGGACCGCGGGGGGAACTGACCGACACCGTCTCGATCAGGTCCACCATCGTCGCCTCGGCAGCCCCCCCGACGACGAGGATCTCGGTGCCCCACGCCACCATCCGGTGGACGATCCGCGGCGTTGTCTGCGCGACGGGCTCCCACGCCCCGCCGTCCGCGCTCAGGCGGTACATCGCGCCCGTCGCCACGCTGAGATACAGCCACCCGTCGTACGCGCACGCCGCGGGCGCGAAGCCGTTGCGACGCGGCCCCGGAAGATCCGGGCCGCGCGTCCACGCGCCTGTCTTCGTGTCGTACGCGTCCACGTCCAGGCTCGGCTCCTCGTCCGCGTCGAACCCGCCCATGACGAAGACGCGATCGCCCAGCACCGCGGCGATCAGCGCCCGCCGCGCGAACGGCTGCGGGATGCTCCCCCACGAGCGCGCGGCGAGGGCCGACCCACCGGGCGACACATCGAGCGTGTCGATCGTCTCGGGCCACCACGGCTCCCCGCCCTTCCCGCGCATCCACCACCCACCGATCGCCATCAGCGTGTCGCCGACCACCACAAGATCGTGCGACGATCGCGGCGACGGCAGCGCCGGCAACGGCTCCCACGAACCCGACGCGGGATCGAATCGGGCCGCGTCGGTGATCGAGTAACTGTCCGACGGCTCGCCCGGCGCATTGCGCGGCTCCATCCCGCCCGCGCGGTACACCTTCCCGGCGTGCGCCGCGAGGTTCAGCCCCTGCACAGCCACGCCCCCGGGCAGTTCCTCCCAAGCGCCGCCCTCACCATTCAGGTTCAGCCGATGAAATCGGCCGGAGACGCTCGCCGTCGAGTAGCTGTGACGCACCGCCGAGTGCCCGCCGTAGACGTACAGCCACCCGCCGCTCTCGACCGCGCCGAAGCTCGCAACTGCGCGCGGCAGCGCGGCACGGAACGTGACGCCGCGCACCAGTCCACCGACCGCCGGCGCCCCCGCGGGCGCGGCCAGGGGCGGCTCGGCATAGTCCATCACCAGCGTCGCGTACCGGCGGACCTGCTCGTACGCCTTGCCGGCGCGATCGCCCGGCTCATCCACCCAGTGCCGCGCCCACGCGCCATACCGGCCCGCCTCCGCGAACACCGGCGAGAGCCCCGCGTCGTCGGTCATGCACTCGAACTCGTCGCCGTTGGGCAGGATAACCAGCATCGCCGAGTTCGCCGCGGGCGACCCCGCGATGAACAGCTTCAGGCTGAATCCGCCCTCGACCCGCACGGGTACGAGTTCGATCGCCACCGCGGCGCCGAGCAGCGTTTTCGAGTCGAACGCATCGCCGATCACCGCCTTGGGGTGGTAGATGAGCACGTGGGGCTTGCCGCGCGTCATCACGCCCAGGTCCGCGACGCCGTGGATCACCCGCGTGCCGTGGATCACCCGCGTGCCGCCGGCCGCCTCCGCGCCGGAAAGCTCCATCGACAGCCAGTGCTCCCCCTTTACGAGCGTCAGCGGTGTGTCGCGTCCGTCAGCCCCGCGGATGGACAGGGTCGTGCCGCCGAGAATGCCGATGCTCACGCCGGGGTCGGGCTCGAGCGTCTCGCTCATCACGAGCCGAGCCGTCGAACCGTCCTTGTCGAGCACGATGAACGGGAAGTGACCGAACGCCGCGGCGGCGAAGGCCGCGATCGGGGCGAGGAAGGCGAGGAGCTGTCGGCGCATGGGTCGCGGACTCCTTGATGGTGCGCAGGCGGATTATCTCCCGCCGAGCGTCCCCCGGCTCGGCGCGGCGGATCAAGAAACGGAGAAAACACGCTGGTCGGCGGCCGGGAGGGAGGACGGGCCGCGGGGAACCGGGGCGGCGCTCCGCAACACCCGTCCGCGCTACTCTTGCGCGCCATGGCCACCAAAACCGCCCCCGCCGAGACCCATTTTCACTGGTCCCCGCAGCCCGCCGCGCGGGCCCTGCTCGACGAACTCCTCACCGGGTTCCTCGATCGCGTCCCCGGCGCGGCCACGCTCGCCCAGCGGATGCGCAACGAGACCGGCACGCGGTTCATCGACTGGGTGGACTACGTGCAGGTCCGCCGCTCGACGGAGCTGCGGGCGAAGCTCAAGGCCGCGGGGTTCGCGCGAAAGCCCGTGCCCGGCGCGCCCGACTGCTTCGTACACGAGGGCGGCATCTTCCCGCGCGTGGTCCTGGGCGCGGGCCGCGTCCGCCAGGTCGGCGTCAAGGTGGACTCCGTCATCGACTTCCTCTCCGCTTGGCACGTCGCGGACGACCCGACCGCGGCCGGCGACGACATCGAGGGCGGCCCCATGGCCGCGATGCGCCGCGCCCGCGCCTTCCGCGCCGATGATGACGAGCTCTGGGCCGTCGAGCGCCACGGGTACGCGGGCTTCGCCCCCGCCGATCGGCCGCCGACGCAGGCGATGATGACCGTCCGCCACCTCGAGTCCTTCCGCCGGCGTGCCCGCGACTGGGGCGTCGGCCCCGAGGAAGACGAAGCCGGACTGGACCACGCCGACCACCTCATCGACGCCGCCGTCGCGGACCTGGGCGTGGACGCCGCCTGCGACCTCTTCTTCATCGCCGAACGCGAGTACTGGCAGCGGAAGAACCGGGCCGCGCAGCTCCAGAAGACCCGACAGGACCGGCTGGGCCTGGGCTGGGCGAACCACGACCACCACACGTACCGCTCGTCGCGCCGCGCATTCCGCCGCCTCATCGCTCTCTTCGAGAAGCTCGGCTTCAAGTGCCGCGAGCGCTTCTACGCCGGCGCCGAGGCCGGCTGGGGGGCGCAGGTTCTCGAACAGCCGGTCGCCGGCATCACGATCTTCGCCGACGTGGACCTCTCGCCCGACGAGGTGAAGGGCGACTTCGCGCACGACTCGCTCCCCGAACGGGACGAGCTCGGCACCGTCGGCCTCTGGTGCGGCCTGCACGGCGAGGCGATCCTCCAGGCCGGGATGCACCACCTCGAGTGCCAGTTCGATCACGAGGCGCTCAAGGCCCAGCTCGAGGCCGCGGGGGTCGAGACCATGGACCCGTTCACCAACTTCCCGTTCCTCAAGCAGGCGTTCACAGTCGGCGAGCGCTGGCGCGTGGACGGCCGCCGCATCGATGTGCTGCTGGCGAAGAAGCAGGTCACGCCCGCGCAGGCCTCGCAGTTCCGCTCCCAGGGCGCGATCGGATCGCACCTGGAGAACCTCGAGCGCAACGACGGCTACAAGGGCTTCAACCAGCACGGCGTGAGCAAGATCATCAGCAAGACCGACCCGCGGATGCAGGTGGTCGGGGCCTGAACTATGCGGGGGGGGGGGGTGGGGCGGGGGGGTGCCACTGCCTGCCCGCCGCGGCGGGGCTCGCGGCGTTTCGCTGCGCAGCCGTGCGATTCACGCTTCACCACCGCTGCGCCGGAGGACCGGCGAGCGGTGGCACCCGGCCGGCCACGGATTGCACGGATCGGGACCGGAATGGGGTGGTCGCGCGCGGGACGTGGGCCCGGCTGACTGCTCACTGCTGATCGCTCATGGCCCGCCCCCATTGCCCATTGCCCGCTGCCCATTGCCCTCCCCCGGCCTGCGTTTGGAGCGTGCGGCGGCGGCTTTTATCGCGGACCCGCGGGCGACGGGGTCCCGGACGCGCCCTCTGGTCCGTCCCGCGTGCTGAAAAGAGCTCCTGATTTGGGCAAAACGGCTCCTGATTCGGGCAAAACAGCTCCTGAAGTGAGCACGTTTGCTCTCGGCGCTGCCACTTCAGCTCCTGACGTGACCACTTCAGCTCCTGACCCGAACACGTTTGCTCTCGGCGCTGCCACTTCAGCTCCTGAAGTGACCACTTCAACTCCTGACGTGAACACGTTTGCTCTCGGCGCTGCCACTTCAGCTCCTGAAGTGGGCACTTCAGCTCCTGATTTCGGCGAGTGAGCGGCTGACGGGGCCGGGTCCTGACCCGCGGCGAGGACGAATAACACGGAGGCCACGGAGGCCGGAACGGGCAACGCGCCCGCTGCTTTGGGGGGGTGGAGGTCGTCGCTGGCGACCGGCACCCGTGGAAGCCCACGATCATCCCCGGAACGGAGATGATCATGACACGGGGAAACACCGGTGGTAATCGGGCCACCTGCCATACCCGCGCCCGGGCGGTTGGGTTGCGGGTTGTCAGCCGCGCGAGACGACTTCCCGGCTCGCCACGCTCCGTCCCTCCGTCCCTTCGTCCCTTCCTCCTACGGGCACCCGAGAACGTAGTTGCCCTGGAAGCACCCGAAGTCGGCGACGGTCAGCGTCCCGCTCGCGTTGCAGTCGGCGTAGGGGTCCTGGGTTACGAACGCGTTCTGGAAACACCTGAAGTCGGCGATCGTGAGCGAGCCCGAGTTGTTGCAGTCGGGTTGGCACGGGCAGCCGTAGCGGGCCCAGTAGGGCGAGGGCAGGCCACCGGCGGCTGTGAAGGCCCCTCCCGCGATCAAGGCGCCCTCGTGTACGGTCATCGCGTGAACGGTGCCATTGAGCCCCAGGCCGAGGTTAGTCCACGCCGAGCCATTCCATCGGGCCAGACCTTGGCCGCCGAGAGGAGCATCGCCCCCCGCGATGAGCTCCCCGCCGTACGAGGCGATGCCGTACACGTTGAACCAGAGGAGACCTGACCCGATCGGGTACCAGCTTGCACCGTTCCAACCATGCACCGACACAGCGGTGTTGCTCCCACCCGCGTATAGAGCGCCGCCGTGGACACCGAGCTTCGTGACGGTGTGCCCGGGCCCGCCCGGCGGGACCGGGGGAAGGTCGAACCAGGATTGCCCATCCCAGCGCGCCACGCGCGCGATCGCCTCGAAACCGCCAACGAGTTTGAACCCGCCCGCATAGAGATAGTCGTCGTGAACCGCGAGCGTCACCGCCAAGAAGCCGGTTCCGGACCCGAATCCAGCCCAACTCGCGCCGTTCCACCGGGCCACGCCCCCGGTTGTCACGACGAGTTGGTTCTCAAATACGACAAGATCGAAGACCGTGACCGGTGACAACGTCCCGAGGTTTGACCACGCGACCCCGTTCCAACGCGCGATGCCGGGTGCGGGTTGCCCGCCTGCTGTGGAGAACTCGCCGCCGACGTAGAGATCACCGTTGAACTCTTGCACCGTGCGAACTGGCCCGTTGACGCCCTCGCCCAAGGCCGCCCACTCCGGGCCGTCCCATCGCGCGACCCGGTTCGCTGTCCGCCCGGACGCCTGCGTAAACGCCCCACCAATGACAAGCTGACCTTGGTAGGTCCCCACCGCCCGAACGTACCCGTTCAACGCGGTGCCCTGAGGCTGGACCAGCCACTGCGGCTGACACTGAGCGTCCGCCACGCCCGCGCCGCACAGAGACGCAACCACGCTCGACACGATTGTGGTTGAACGAGCGATGAGCGTCATACGCATCTCCGCTAACGAACCAACGAGCGACGCCTCAGCGACATCCGGTGCTCACGCGCGATGCGAAGCACTCCACGTCCGCCACCGACACCATCCCGTCACCATTGCAGTCCGAACGACGATCGTTGGCGGCGATCCGTCGGATGAAGCACGCCAGATCCGCCCGGGATACAACGCCGTCCCGATCGCAATCACCCCGGCAGCGACGGACGACGGCGCGCCCGCTGCCGCAATACGACGCATCCGAAATACCGTGCGCGACAAACGCCGCACAAATCTCGGCCTGATGCGGCGTGCCGTTGCCCAGATCGAGGTCATTGTCGTCCGCGGTCAACACCTCGGTGAGAGTCTGCGCGTGCGCTGACCTTCCATAGCGTTCGGGCGTGCAATCACCGGTGAACTCTCCGCCTTGCGTGATGAATGTCCAATCGACGTGAAGCTGGCGCGTTTGTTCGAGGCCTTCCTCGGACGAGTTATACGTGTCGCGCATGTTCTCGAGCAGGTCGAGCCAGATCACCGAGAGGAGCATTCCATGAGTGTGTTGCTCAAATGGCCCGAGGCAATCCGGATACTGCGCGTCGTACACCAGCGGCTCACGCAAATGCACGTTGCAGCCGATGCTCGGTTGATCCGGCCTTCCAAAGTTGTAGCCTATGATCGTCGTGTCATGGACCAGGTGAGCGACAACGTCTGAATAGCCCTCCTGAAATGCCTGATGAGGGGAGGATGGAACGACGCCCGCCATGATGTCGAGCAGGTAATGCCCATACTCATGTGAAACCGCGGTCGAGTAGCTTGAGTTGGAACACCATCTCCCGCAAGGCGTGGGTAATCCACAAGGTTCGGAGAAACCCACTCGCGCAAAGGAGAGACCGGGCCCCGGGCCGTATGGTGATGGGAGTGACGGCCAATAGTTAGCGTTGCACAAGGCCTGCGTGCTCGCCAAGATAGGAATGTTGTCGTCAAGCCCGGGAATGGGTTGGTCGGTGAAGATGCGGTCCTTGAAATACCGCCACGTCTCCCCCAGATGGTGCATTGCATTGAGTTGCGCGATCTCGTACTCGTCCGGACCGGGGAAGAGCTCGAAGTCCACACCGGTCTGATTGGTCCCCACGTTGGCGACGTCCATGAAGTACGGAGCCGTCGTCGGCGACCCCGACCAGTCCCACACCTCCCACGAAGGCCCCATGAGCGTCGCGCGGACGGTGACGTTCGGCCCGGAAGCGAGAGGCAGCGTGTATTCGGCCTCCCCCTGCCCGTTCATGAACGCGTAGGTCGACGAGAGCACCTGCTGCGACGAGCCGATCGCCTCGATGAGCACCAGTTGAACGGGCAACTCGTCCGGCTCGTTCGGGCACGGCTGCGTGCCGGTGCTCGTGTTCTGGGGGTCGCCCCAGGTATCCGGTTCGAGCCCCGGCGAGCGATGGCCCGTGATCTTGCCCGTGATGTCCGGCGCCGCATGAACGACGGCGCTCTCATGCCGGATCACGAGGCCCGTGGCCGCATCCACGTAGAAGCGGTAGGCACGCCCGAGGTCGTCGCTCCATCCGGTGACCTTCCACGTCCGCCGCGCGAGAGCACTCTCCGCCCTCCGGTCGTCGTAGATCGAGACCGCGTCGGGTTCGCTCCACACGGTCAGTCCCGTCGCGGCCTCGTGAAGTCGGGCGGTGAGCAACGCTTGTGCCGCGGACACCACCGCCGTCGCGAGCCCGCCCGGAGGACGCAGCCCAAGCCTGCCGCTCACGTACGTCACTCGGAGTTGCGGTTCGTGGTGTACGACCACCTTCACCAACGCGTTCTCGACCGGGACGCCGTCCATGGACTGTTGGTACGAGATGACCGTCTTGCCGGTGAGCAGCCTGACGTGGGAGTGTTCCGAAAGCGCGGCGTCCGCTTCGCCGAACACCCCCGCGTACTCGGCCAGCCAAGCCTCTGCGGCCTGCCGCGCGGTGGCGCCGCCGGTCATCGGCGCGCCGAAGACCGCGCGAACGCGGTCCCGGACCTCATGCACGCGAATCTCCGGGAACGCGGCTTGGAGCGCCGTCAGCGACTGCCCCCCCCCGCCCCGGCGCAACCTGCCCGAGCGTGGACGCGCCGAAAGCCGCCAACACGAAAACGAATCCCATTCGAAAGCCGGGGTTGCGGCGTGTGCTGAAGTGCATGTCTGACTCTCCCGCGGCACACACCCCGCCGCTGCCTCTGGCGTCTTGGCGGGCCGGAACCGGCCCGCACTTTCTCCAACCTACCACGGCCCGGTTGTATTTCAACACGATTCCGCCAGAATCGCGTGCGAAGATCGCCGGGTGCCCCGCTCATCGGAGGCCCTCTTCCGTACACGATCAGTCGCGGCGACTGATCGTGGTTGTGCCGCCGTCCTCGCAGACCGCCCGCCATCAAGGCGGCATCCTACCACAAGCCCCCGCGATCCCGGCTGAGTTCGGGCGATCGGTCGGACGGGCCGGCGTTCACAGCTTCCTTCGCCCTTGCCGGGGTTCTGCCGGATTTGATGCCGGTTTCCACGGGTTTGCGCGACGCTGCGCGTCGCTCCACCCGTGACTACACTCCGGTCGCCCTCTGGGGCTGCGGGGACGGGCGGCTTGGCGTACAAAGCAAAAGACCCGGGGATCGTTGTCCCCGGGCTTCGGTTCACCGTTCCTGCGTCCCTTGGTCCCTCCGTCCCGCAGCCTGCCCGCCGCGGCGGGTCCCTTCCTAACGCGTCACGCTGTACGCCGCCTCGCGCGTCCGCGCGAAGCGAGTCCGCACGTCTTCCAGGTGCGCCCTCGTGTACGCGTCGGGGGAGCCTGCTAAACCCTTCTCGGCCAGGTCGTCGATGCGGCCGATCTCCAGCATCGCCAGCGTGCTCACGGCCCGCATGGCCGCGCTGCCCGTGTCGCGGAGCAGGGCCAGCGTGATGAGCCGCTCGGCGTGCTCGCGCTGGAGATTGCGGCGCAGGGACGAGACCGTGGCCTTGCCCGCCCCACCGCCACCGCCAGCGGGGTTGCTGTACTCACGCCAGATCGTGTCCGAGACGGTCTTCACGACCTCGGCCATGGTGATCGGGTTCTCTCCATTGGCCCGGAACTCGTTGTCATAGAGCCGCCGGAGCGTCGTCGGGTTCATCACCAGCGTCAGGGCCGTGGCCTGCACGCCGCCGATCGAGTCGTGGACCGTGTAGCTCCAGTCCTGCATCGTCTCGTTCACCGCGTCCGGGTCGTAGAAGTGCTCCTTGCCCAGGTGGCGGACGAGGTCGGGCGTGAGGCCGAAGGCGCCGTCCTCGAAGGCGTTGTCGATGACGAGTTTTAACGCCCGGCGCTGCGTCTCGGCCGGGATGTCCTGCACCGGCGGGCGGGCGGCCGGGTCGCCCTTGGCGTCGTTATTCAGGTACGACCCGCCGACCCAGCGCGACGCGATCGAGAGCATCTGCGTGTGGACCCCGAGCAGCGACTGGTACCGGCGGCGGGCGACGCCCCACGACTCCCCGTCCTTCACGACCTTGTCGAGCAGCTTCGCCCGCACCGCGCCGATGAGCGACAGTCGGCTCTCGGCGAACTCCAGGTTGTCGGCGCCCAGGTCCCACGTGTTGTTCCGCGGGTCGCCCGAGACGCCGATCGCCACCTGCGCCTGGTAGATCAGGTCCTTCTCGGCCGCCTGCTTGCGCAGCTCGGGCAGCTTGTCCTCGGGCCCGTAGCCGTAGGCGATGACCCACTTGTCGTAGGGCCCGACGCTCGGCGTGGCGAAGGGGCCCTGCACCTCGCCGAGCTTGTGGTTGAGGTTGGCGGCCGCGTAGTCCATCACCGAGCCCACCGTCGGCCCGCTGAAGCCCGGCGTGTTGATCTCCTTGAGCGTGCGGATCGACGAGGCGATCATATTGTGCTCAAGGCCCAGGCAGTGCCCGACCTCGTGGGCCGAGATGTAGCGGATCATCTGCCCGACGAACTCCTCGGGCAGGTCTTCGAGCAGGTCTTCATTCCCGGGCACCAGCAAGTTGGCCGCGAACGCCGCGTCCGCCAGCGAGAAGTCCAGGGCCATCAGCTCGCCGATCGAGCAGCCGCCCCCCCCACTGACACCATTCCCGCCCATCGCGGCCAGCGCCCACGCGCTGCGCCCCGCCGCCCCCCCGCCCGCCCCCCCGACGCCGTTCTTGAGCAGCTCCGCGCGGCGTGCCGGCGACGCCAGCCTCACGCGCGGGTCCCACGTCGGGTGCTCCTCGAGCCACGCCAGCGTCTCGGGCCCGAAGGCGTGAGCCGCGAGGGCGCCGGAAAGGTTCTCGACCATCCCACGCACCGAGCGCGTCAGCCCCTGGTGCCACACCACGTCGGCGTCGAGGATCTCGCCGGTCTGCGGGTTCGTGCGGCTCGGCCCGATCGCGTAGGTCTGGTCGCTCGCGTTCCAGCGGAAGAAGTTGTAGCGGGCGTCCTCGGGGTCCTTGTCCATGTGGTCGCCGGTCTGCGCGTCCTGCTGATAGACGACCAGCGCCCCGTCGATGCCGATTTCCTTGAACGCCTCGTTCCAGAAGAGGATGCCCTCGCGCACGTACCGGCGGAAGCGCACGGGCGTGGTGTGCTCGATGTGCCAGACGATCGGGCGCTTGGGGGGGCTGAGCTTCAGGCCCGGGTCGCGCTTCTCGATCGACCAGCGCGTGATGTAGCGCTCCGTGACCTCGCGGTTGGCGGTCTTGGCGAAGTCGCGGTGCCAGTCGTAGAAGTACCCGAACTTCGGGTCCGACTTACGCGGCGTGAAGCCCGCCGTCCCCGTCAGTTCGCCCATCGACACCGCGAACCGCACGATCTGGCCGTCGGGGCGCGGCGCCTGGTACTCGAACACGACGTTGTGCGGGAAGGCCTTGGCCTTGGTCAGCCGGAGGATCGCCGCGTTCACCGCGCCCAGCTCCGGGCCGTACCCGCCGAAGACCGACGAGCCGAAGAGCCGCCCGGCGTCGCGCGTCGCGATCGCGCCCAGGTCGATCACCGGCCGATCGCCGGGGGCCATCGCCAGGATCGGCGTCGAGAGGATGACGCGGCCAGTGTAGAGCTGCTCGACCGAGGCCTTGGCCTCCGCGTCGCCGTTCGTTCGCACCGAGAGGTCCGGCGCGACCAGCGCGAGCTGCTTGTCGTAGCGCTCCCACCGCGCGTAGTGCGTCGGCCCCATCACGCCCGCCTGCGGGTCGCCGCCCGTCACCGTGCAGGCGAACATCATCAGCTTGCTCTCGTACCCCGCGGGGAGCACGCCCAGCAGCTTGCCCGTCTTCGCGTCGCGGTAAAGGTCGCAGAGCGGCTGCGCCCCGTCGGCGGTGGAGACGACCTTCTCCAGCCCCTCGATCGCCTGCTCAAACGGGGGGAACTTGTCCGCGGCCTTGGCGCCCGGCGCGCCAGACGGAGCGGCAGACGGCGCAGCCGGGGCACCCTGGGCAAGGGCCGTGGACGCCGTTCCGGCACAGATGAGCAACAGAGCGACAGCATGGCGAGCGTTGCGCTGAGCCGACATCGGAGGAACCTCCATGGAGAATGCCCCGGGCCGCGGACCACGGGGGCTCCCACAGCATACCCGCGCCCGGGCGGTCGGGTTGCGGGATGTCAGCCGCGCGAGACGACTTCCCGGCCCGCCACGCTCCGTCCCGCAGTTCACCCGCCGCGGCGGGTCCCTTCGTCCCTTCCCTATGGGCAGCCCAGAACGTACCTGCCCTGGAAGCACCCGAAGTCGGCGACCGTCAGCGTGCCGCTGGCGTTGCAGTCCGCGTACAGATCGCCCAGCACATACTTCGTCTGGAAGCAGCCGAAGTCGGCCACCGAGAGCTGCGCGTCGCCCGTGCAGTCGGGATAGCAGCCGGCCACAACCTCGCCGATCAGCGTCACGGTCCGGGCCGGTTCGTCGGGCGCGTCGGACGTGATCGTCAACGTGCCGAACTTCGGCCCGGGCTGCGCCGTGTCCATGGTCAGAGTGTGAACGTTCCCGCCGCCGCCCGCAGCGTCGGCGAACATTCCCGCCGGAGCGCCGAACCCCGCGGTCGCATCCAGCTCGTAGTTCAGGCCCGCGACGCCCGCGACCGACCACAGCGCCACGTCGCCCGCGTTGACAACCTCGACGGGGGCCGTGGCCGTCGAGTTCTGCGGCACGCGCCCGAAGTCCACGAACTCGGGCGACCCGACCTCCGCCGGAACGCGCATATCGAGAAACACCGGGATGTGCCCCTGGTTCCCCGCGGCCGCGCGGATCGCGGTGGCGATCGCGCTCCCCACCATCGCGTTCGCGGCGAGGGTGAGCGGGCCGTTGAAGCTCGACCCGTCGTTCCCCCACGCGCGGTACGAGTGATTCGGGTCGTTCCACGTGGTCGTGCTGTACGGCTGCGTGAGGCTGCCGACGTAGTCGAAGCCGTCGCCGTCCAGCAGCGACGCCGAGAGCAGGATCTGGTCGAACCGGTCGTCCATCTGGAGCACCGGGTCCTGTGTATGCACGTAGCGGAACCCGACGGCGTCGTTCCACGCGCCGGGCGTGCGAATCGGGTCGAAGAACCGGGCCGGGTTGGGCACCGTGCTGAGCAGGTGCACGTACGCCGTCTCGGACGAGGTGTAAATGTTCAGGTCGGCGGCGATCAGAAAGCCCCAGCCCGCGGGCAGCGACGCGGTATTGAGCCGGATCGCCTGGGCCTCCACCAGCCGCCGATCGCGGTCGGCGGCGGTGTTCCCGGACTTCATGTGGCTGTTGTAGCAGGCGATCGTTGCGCCGGCCCCCGTATAGCCGATGGGCCGCAGGTCGTAGCGCATCACGTGCCGCGGATGGTTCGGGGCGGACCCGCCCGCCGACGCGATCACCGCGTTCACCACCTGCACCCGCGACGTGCGGTAGAACAGCACCTGATCCGAGTCCGGCCCGTCGACGAACGGCGTCGTGCCCCAGTCGCCGGCGCTCCCGGCGGCGGTGTTCAGCAGGTTCAGAAACAACCCGTGCGCGGCCGCGTTGTGGAACTCCTGCGCCAGGAGCACGTCCGGAGCCATGCGGCGGCCCTGGTACGAGCCGAAGGCCGCGAGCTGGTACGCCGGCTCGCGCCCGTCCGTGCCCATATAGTCCGTCACGTTCCAAGTGGCGATGCGGAGCTGTGCCTGAGCGCCCGCTGCGGCCGCCAGAAGCGACGCGCCCAGCACCCCGACGCGCCACGCCGGTCCGCGGTTTCGTGCCTCTCCCATGCGGGGAGTCTACTCCCGGCCGTGTGGATCCTCGGCGGGCCGCGCCGTGCCGACGCCGACCTTCATGGTCTCTTCATGTCGATCCGCAGGCCCGGAGCCTGCCGGCCGCGTTTGCTCGTTGCGGCGGGTTTCCGTCTCTCAATCTCTTCGTCTCTTTGTCTCTTCCGCCTACGGGCACCCCAGCACGTACTTGGTCTGGAAGCACCCGAAGTCAGCGACGCTGAGCTGCCCGTCCCCGTTGCAGTCGGGGTAGCAGGTCGAGCTTCCTTCCAGGTGCGCGACCCAGCCTTCGTACTCGCCCTGCGGGTTCAGCCCGACGCCGGCGATGGTCGTGCCGTCGGCGGAAACGCCCGCGGCGACGAAGAGGGACCAACCCACGACCGCGTTGACGTCGCGCAGCAGCAGCTGCTCCTTGATGTCGCGCATGCCGCTCGCGGCATCCCAGATGAACGCCTGCCCGCTGAACTCCTGGCCCTGGAGGCCGCCGTACGCGATGTTGCACGCACCCACCACGACCGACCCGTCGGGCGTGCAGTCGGCGGCGAAGTTGTCCAGGCCCATGACCGGCAGCGTGCCGAGGCTGACCCAGCCGGTGGCCTGCGTCCACGTGGCCGGCTCGTAGCGCGTGTCGGTGAGGATCCAGCCGACGATCGTGTTCCCGTCGGCGGTGCACGAGATCGCCGCGGAATCGACAGCCCCGCCGGGGTGGTCGCCCAGCGCCACCATCCCGGTGGCCTGCGTCCACCGGAAGGCCTCCCATCCCTGGTCCGTGGTCCCGTAGCCGACGACGACCGACCCGTCGGCCGAGCACCCCTTGGCCGAGGTGTACAGCAGACCCGAGGTCGCCATCTGCCCGAGGCCGACCATGCCGGTCGCCTGCGTCCAGCGGAAGGCCTCGCCGGACAGGATGCCGGTCGTGCCGAACGTGTAGTCGCCGGTCCCCACGACCACCGAACCATTGTCCGAGCATCGCTCGCCGTACGCGGCCGAGTTGGGCACGCCCCCGAGGTTGCCCAGCCCCACCATGCCGGTCGCCTGCGTCCAGCGGAAGGCCTCGCGTGCGGCCGGCCCGGGCGACGATCCGACCACCACCGAGCCGTCATGCGACACGCTGATCGATTCGCCGTTGGCCTGAAGCGACCAGACGCCGGGAATCTCACCGAGCGACACCACTCCGGTCGCCTGACGCCACCGCACCGGCTGGCCCGCGCTGTTGGTGTCGGTGGCCGCGCCCGCGACCGTCGAGCCGTCGCCGGAGATGTCGAGGGGGTAGCTGTAGTGCGCCGCCGCGGGCAGGAACCCGATGCCCTGGAAGGTGGACTGGGCGGCGAGCCGCGCAGCGCAGACGAGCACGCCCGCGGATGCCAGGGTGAGCCGCAACATGGTCATGCCAGCCTCCTTGAATGGACGGACGCACCGGTGACGGGCCGCCGCGCTGCGCAGCACCCCTCCCGCCGGTCCCGTGTCAAGTTAAACCGTCAAAACCGGGGGGCGCCCGACACACAATTCCGCGCGCCGGGCGATCACCCCTGTGTGATACCCTTCCTTCATGACATCCACCGTCATCGACCTCCGGTCCGACACGGTCACCCGCCCCACCGCCGCGATGCGCCGCGCCATCGCCGAGGCCGAGGTCGGCGACGACGTCCTCGGCGACGACCCCACCGTGATACGGCTCCAGGACCGCATCGCGCAGATCATGGGCAAGGAGGCGGCGTGCTTCGTGCCCACCGGCACCATGGCCAACCAGGCCTCGATCCGCGCCCAGACCGAGCCGGGCGACGAGGTCATCGCCCACGCCGACAGCCACATCATCAACTACGAGACCGGCGCGCCCGCCGCCCTCTCCGGCGTGATGGTCCGCACCGCGAGCGGCGACCGCGGGCTCTTCGACGCCGACCAGGTCGAGGCCCTCGCGCGCCCCGACTCCATCCACTTTCCGCATTCGAAGCTCGTCGTCGTCGAGAACACCCAGAACCGCGGCGGCGGCGCGATCTGGCCGCTGGAGCAGGCCGCACGCGTGGCGAAGAAGGCTCACGATCTTGGCCTCCGCGCGCACCTCGACGGCGCCCGCCTCTGGAACGCGTGCGCCGCCACCGGGCTCGACCCGGTCGACTACGCCCGGCACTTTGACACCGTGTCCTGCTGCTTCTCCAAGGGCCTGGGCGCCCCGGCGGGCTCCGCGGTCTGCGGCGACCAACCGACCATCGCCCGCGTCCACCGCTTCCGCAAGATGTTCGGCGGGACCATGCGCCAATCCGGCATCCTCGCCGCGGCCGCCCTGCACGCGCTCGACCATCACCGCGAGCGGCTGTCCGAGGACCACGCGAACGCGGCCCGCCTCGGCGACCTCGCCGGCAACGTGCGCGGCATCACCATCCCGTTCCGCGTCGAGACGAACATGGTGTTCCTCGACATCGACCGGGGCTGGGGCACCGGAGCCGAGTTCTGCACGCGCCTCAAGGGCGAGGGCGTGCTGATGCTCCCCACGGCCCCTCAGCGTGTGCGGGCGGTCTGCCACCTCGACGTGACCCGCCCCATGATCGACACCGCGGGCGCCGCGATCCGAAGGGTGATGGACGGCGCGCGGACGGGAACCCCGCGCCCGGCCCCCGCGACCGCGGCCCGCTGAACGCACCGATCAACCGCGCTCGTGATCCGGGCCCACGGGCAGGATCGTTACCGCCGAACGCACCAGGTTCAGCAGCTGCACCCGCGTCTCCTCGGACATGTCCTCGAAGCACGCGCCGATCTCGTGCTTGAACATCCCCACCTTGCGCATCCAGACCGGGCGCAGGGCCACCGAGAACGGACCGTCCGAACCGCCGATCGTCACGGTCACGCGCTGCCCCACCACGCACGGCGGGCGGCCCTGGCACCGGACCCGCAGGCCCGAGGCGGACATGTCGAGCACCTCGCCGAGGGAGCAGACCACCGCGCCCGTGCGCACGCGCCCGTGCCGGCGCTGCTCGGTGCCGTTCCGGCCCGGCGCGGCGGGCGTCGGCGCGGGATTGGATCGCCAGTACCTCAGCGGGGACATGCGCCGAACATCGACCCGACAGCCGGCCCACTTGAAGGGGCGCGTCGGATAACCCGCGGTGCATTCAGGTCCGGATCAGTGCGGACGGAAGATGTGTTCGTCCGCGGGGCGGAGCGTCTCGCCGATCGCCGCGATCCGCGCGATCTCCAGCAGCTCGGTGCGGGCCGGGCCGGTCAGCTCGGCGAACTCGAACCCCGCCACCCACTTGAACAGCCCGGCGCGCTTGCACCAGTTGAACTTCGCCTGCACCGTGAACGGGCCGTTCAGCCCGTTGATCGTCACCGGGGCCGTCTCGCCCTTCTTCAGGTCGGGCTTGCTCCCGCACCGCACCTTCATCCCCGAGATCGAAATATCCATCACGTCGCCGAGGCTGCACGTGATCGTCTGCGCCCGGACACGCCCGTGCCGGCGCGCGTTCGGGTCCCGGGCAGGCTTCGGCAGGGGATTCATGTTCCGCTCGTACGACATGGTGTCGCGCACACCATCGTCGCGCCGGCCGCGCGACTTGAGCACGACGGTCGGACGGCGGCGCCCCCGCGCGCGGCCCCACCCGGCGCCCAACACGCCCGGTCCGTTTATCCCGTTTGGGGAGTTTCTGTGGGCCGAACAGCGGGGCTACTTCCGATCCGACCCGGGCCTGTCCAGGCGCGTCACCTTCGTCCGCTGCTCGACGGCCATGTCGCCGAGCAGACCAAGGTCATCGCCGCCGCTGCCTATCTGCACCGTGAACGACATGCGGTTCTCCATCGAGCGGAGCATGCCCTCTTTCACACCCCACGAGTACGAACCGGTGAACTTGCCGTCCCGGATCTGCACGAGGCCCGCGGGCGATTCGGAGTCCGCGTCCACGCGCCCGTCGATGGCGACGGTCGCGTCGCGCGCGTTCGCCGACCGCACCGTGTGCTTCGTGCTCACCCGGACCTTTCCGATCAGCCCCGAGTTGATCTCGTCCACGTTCTCCCACGACTGCCCCGCCCGCACGATGCCCCCGCCCTTCTTCAGTGTGAAGATCGGGCCGATCAGGTCCTTCATCGCATCAGCGCCGGTCAGACCCGCGACCATCGGGTCGCTCGGCGTCGCGCCGGCACCGCCAGCGGGCTTGACCGACGTGATGTTCCCGTTGGGGTCGATCGTCAGGGTGAGCTTCAACCCGGCGAGTGATTTGAATGCGCCGGCCGCCCCGCCGCCGCCCTGGCCGGGCTTCGTGGAGTCGTACTCGTCCTTCTCACCGGCCGCGTCCACCGCGACCTTGACGCGGTCGAAGGCCAGTTCCACGATCGCGTCCTTCTCCGGCACGGCGTCGATGACCCGGAAGACTATCTCCATGTCCTGCTTCACCGACTGGGCGGGTGCGTCGCCCTCGTCGCGTCCACGGTTCCCCGGGCCGCTGGAGCGCGCCGGCGGTTTGCCCATCGTGTTCGACGACTCGATGCGGAACCGGTGCTCGGCGCCCTTCTCCCAGCGCGGGCGCAGGTCCACGTTCTGGGCGGAGGCGCACGCCGCGCTCGCGAGCAACACCAGGAAGCCGAGCACGAGACGTGTGGACATCGATGGGCGCATGGAAACCTCCGGCGTATGCGCAGTCTACCGCCGGTGCCCCGCGGGGTTGCCGATTCAGAACTTGAGCAGGTACGCCCGTCCGGCGCCGGCGGGCGACGACCCCGGGTTCTCGGCCGGCGCACCGACCAGCACGTCGCTCCGCGTGTTCAGGTTCGCATCGGGGATCCCGGCGACGGCCGTGCCGAACGCCCCGCCCGATTCGAACGCGGGTGACACGATGGTGACGATCTTCAGCCCGGACGCCCCCGAGTAGACGTGAACCCGCCCCGCTCCGAAGGACCCGCCCGCCTCGCCGCGCGCCCCGACGATCAGGTCGCCCCGCCCGTCGTTGTTCACGTCGTTCGTGCCCGCGACCGAGTACCCGAAGTTGCCGTTGAGGGCCTGCTGCGGCGGGATGAGCTTCCGGAGCAGAGCGCCGGTCGCCCCCGAGTACACATACGCGCGCCCGTTATCCGCCGGGCTCAGCCCGGGGTCCTCGAACGGCGCGCCGACCATCACGTCGCCGCGACCGTCGCCGTTCGCGTCCGCGACGCCCGCCACCGACCATCCGAACCGTCCGCCCGTCTCGAACCCCGGCGATTGCAGGGTGCGCAGCACCGCCCCGGTCGCGCCCGAGAACACGTATGCCACGCCCGAGTCCGTCACCCCGAACGCACCGTCCGCCCACGGCGCGCTGACGATCACGTCGCCCCGCCCGTCGCCGTTCACGTCCGGGATGCCCGCGACCGACCACCCGAAGGACGCCCCGCCCTCCTCGACCGGCGCCGTCAGCGTCAACAGGCGACCGCCGGTGCCGCCGGAATACACGTACGCCCGCCCCGCGCCTCCCGGGCTCGCCCCGGTGGCCTCCCCCGGCGCACCGACAATCACGTCGCCGCGCCCGTCGCCGTTCACGTCCGGAACACCGCTCACGCACCACCCGAACCGCCCGTTCGTCTGCGAGTCCGGCGACCCCAGAATGAACCGCAGCACGCCCGTGCCGCGGTAGACATACGCCCGCCCGCACCCGTCCGGCAGCGGCCCGGGGTTCTCGTTCGGCGCGCCAATGGCGAAGTCGCCCTTCCCGTCCGCGTCGATGTCCGCCACGCCCGCCACCGACCACCCGAAGTTGCCGAACGGCTCGTTGCGCGGCGACTCGAGTGTGAACAGCCGCAGGCCGATCCGCCCCGAGTGGACGTAGACGCGCCCGCCCTGCGTCAACTCCACGGAGGTCTCGCCCGGCGCACCGACGATGAAATCCGCGCGCGCGTCGGCGTCCAGGTCGGCCGTGCCGCCGATCGACGCACCGAACGCGCCGCCCGCCTCCTCGACGCCCGACCAGCTCGGGATGGTCTGCACGATCTGCGCACCCGCCCGATCGGCCAGGGGACCCGCGACGATCGGCAGGGCCAGACACACAGCGGTGAGTCTGCCGCGCACGGGGACGGCGACGGCACGAGAAAGGAAGTGCGGCATGGCGGGGCCCTCGTCGCGCCCGATCGGCGTCGGGGCGGCGGTGTGGTGTGCGGGACCCGCCCCGGCCGGACGCGCCCCGCGGCCGCGGGCCCGCACACGTCGGGCAGACCCGCATCGACCCCAGTCTATGCGGACCGGGGACCGCGAGGGGTCGGTCCTGCCCGACGGGCGGGCGGCATCGACCTCTGGTCACCCTGTGGCATGGGCGTGCGGCCCGCGGGTGTCGGCCCGATTCCGCACGCCGCCACGGCCATCTGCCACAATGCGGGCATGAGCCGCAACCCCGCCGCCGCCTTCGCCAACCGCTGGTCGCGCCGCCTCCACCGCGGGGGCGCCATCGTGGCCGCCGTCCCGCTCCTGATCATCATCACCACCGGCCTGCTGCTCCAGCTCAAGAAGGAGTGGTCGTGGGTGCAGCCGCCGACGCTCCGCGGCACCGGCCAGGCTCCCGTCATCGGCTTCGACCGCATCCTCGAGATCGCCAGAACCATCCCCGCGGCCGGCGTCCGCGACTGGAGCGACATCGACCGGCTCGACGTCCAGCCCGGTCGCGGCCTCGTGAAAGTCCATCCGAGGAACCGCGTCGAAATCCAGATCGACACCGGCACCGGCGCGGTGCTCCAGGTCATGCACCGGCGCTCCGACCTGGTCGAGTCCCTCCACGACGGGTCCTGGTTCCACGATCGCGCGAAACTCTGGGTCTTCCTGCCCACGGGCGCCGCGCTGCTTCTCCTCTGGTTCTCCGGTGTCTACCTCTGGCTGCTCCCGCACTGGGCCCGGCGGGCGCGCGACAAGCGGACGGGCGCGCGGTAGGCGGTTGGCGCGGCGCCGGGCGCCGCGCTACGGCGTAAACCTCAGCCTCACCGTCTCCGGCGAGACGAACGCCGCCGCCCCCCATCGCGGGTCCGCCCGCATCGGTCCCTCCACCCGCGGCACGGATCGAGCGAACAGCGCCGACGCGTCGACCGCCGCGAGCCCGATCAGCCCGCCCGCACCGACAGCGATCACGAGCCTCCGCGGCACGCCGCGCGCGAGTGCCCACGCGGCCACGGCGTCGATCGTGATCGCCGCCAGCAGGAGGAACGCCGGCAGGATCGACACCGCCTGGCGCGCGTACCCGAAGAACAGGACCGTCACGGCGACCTTCGACGCGATGACGATCATCCACACGCCGCCGCGTCCCCGGCGCAGGGCGATGACCGCGCCCGCGAGCACCGCGACCGTGACCGCCGCGCGCCACGGCGCGCCGCGCCCCGGCTCGTGCGTCACCATGTCCACGGCCCGGCGTTCCCCGTCGCGCCCGAGCGGCAGGTTGCGCGCCGTCACCCCGAGCGTCACGCCGCTCCAGAAGTTGAGCACCTTGACGCCGACGTTCCGCAGCCATCGCCCGGGGTCCTGGCCGATGTACCCCAGCCCCACGCCCAGCCCGTCGTTGTACAGGCGCAGGTGCGACGGAATCCCCAGCGCGATGTCCCCCCCGAAGCGCGCGTCCAGCGCCGCCTTCGAGAAGCCGCCCCACGCGTCCGGGTGGTTTGCCAGCGCGAACGCGAGCGGGCCGGACGAGGCGACGAGCGTGAACGCCCGCACCGGTTCGGGGACGTACCCGAAACCCTCGTTGAGGATGTGGCGGACGTCCTCGGCCGTCACCCGGGGCAGGCCGCGGCGCACCGACTCGGTGTAGAGGTACGCACCCGTGTCGCGCTTGGCGAACTCGGGCAGCCCATCGAAGAACGCCCGCGCGTCGGGCGTCCACGCCGGCGTCATGCGGTCGTAGTCCGGCATGAACCGGGCGCCCGGATCGCCGCGGTTATAGCGGATGTTCGCGCGCGTCGCGTGAAGGCTCCACGGCAGGCACGTCACGGCGAACGCGACACCGACCGCCGCGAGCACGCCGAGCGATCGCCACCGCCGCTCTGCGATCCACCCCGCCCGCCACCACCGCCACACGACCCAGCCGACCATCATCGCCGCGAGCAGCGTGTGCTCGGCGCGGATCATGTTCGCGGCGCCGTGCAGCACGCCGAACGCCCCGGCCGTCGCCCACGTCGGCCGCTCCGCCAGCCGCCGCCCGGCCAGCACCAGCGCCACGACCGCGAGCAAATACGGCGTCTCGGAGTTGAGCGAGGTCGAGATCACGCCCAGTCCGAACGAGAACGCCCCGAGCGCCGACGCGATCAGCGCGATGCGCCGCCCGAACTCGCGCGCGACCGCCAGGTACGCGAGCGCGACGGCCGCAGCGTTCATCACGCACCACAGCATCTTGATCGCGACGAAGTTCGGCGGGCCGCCCCCCCCGGGCGACAGCCACGCGATCAGGTACGCCACCGCCGGCGGATAAAACGGCAACCCCGAGTTGAACCGATCGCCATGCCCCGCGTGGATCGCCGCGGCCCACTCGGCCCACACCACCGCGTCGCCTTCATACAACGCCGAGTGCGGCCAGGCGCGGTCCGCCGAAGCGACAAGGAAGACGAGCCGCGACGCGAGCGTGACCGCGAAGACGGCGCCCGCGATGCACAGATCACGGCGCGTCAGCCGCCCCGGAGATGGATGGGGTTCCGCGTCGATGCGCCAGAGCCTACGCGAAGGCGCCGCGCCGGGGCGGTCACGCCCGAACGCCCGACCGAACGCTTCACCGGCGCATCAGGTACACCCGCCCGGTCCGCACGCCGCCGTTGAACTCCGTCGTCGCCGCGACCACCACCTCGGCCCGCGCATTGAGGTTCACGTCGGTGATCGAGCCGACGGCGGCCCCGAACCGGCCGTTCGTCGCGCTGGTCAGCGAGAAGAGCGTCTCGAGCCGCACGCCCGTCGAGCCCGAGAAAATGTACGCACGCCCGCAGTCGGTCGGGCACGTCCCCGGGTTCAGCCCCGGCGCACCGACGACCACGTCGCCCCGCGCGTCCCCGTTCAGGTCCGCCGCGCCCGCCACCGACCACCCGAAATTCCCGTCCGCCTCGACGTTCAGGGGCAGCAGCTTCCAGAGGAGCGTCCCCGTGGCCCCGTTGTAGATGTACGCCCGCCCCACGTTCGCCGGGCTTGTGCCGGGGTCCTCACCGGGCGCGCCGACCACGAAATCGCCCCGCCCGTCCGCGTTCACGTCCGGGATCCCCGACACGCTGAATCCGAACAACCCGTCGGCCTCGGTGCCGGGCGATTGGACGGTGCGGATGCGCACGCCCGTCGCCCCGTTGAACTGTGATACGCGCCCCGCCTCGGCGCTGTGCATCGTCCCCACCACCACGTCGCCCCGCGCATCCCCGGTGACGTCCGGCACACCCGAGACGCTGATCCCGAACCGCGCATCCGCCTCGATCACGTGCGGAAAAAGTTTCCACAGCAGAACCCCGGTCGCACCGGAGAAGATGTACGCCCGCCCGACGCTGTCCGGGCTGGTGCCGGGGTCTTCGAACGGCGCGCCGACCACCACGTCGCCGAACCCATCGCCGTTCACGTCCGGAATCCCCGACACCGACCACCCGAAGCCCCCGCCCTCTTCCTCCCCGGGGGATTGGAGCGTCCGCAGCAGCGCGCCCGTGGAGCCGGAGAAGATGTACGCCCGCCCGCAATCGTCCGGGCTCAACCCGGGGTTCTCGCCGGGCGCGCCCACGATGATGTCACCACGCGAGTCACCGTTCACGTCGGCGATGCCGCCGACCGAGAACCCGAACTTGCCCATGAAGTCGGCGTTGGGCGTGTCGAGCGAACGGACCACGATGCCGATGGTGCCCCACACCACGTGGACACGGCCGCGCTTGGCCGCGCCCTCCTCGGGCGCGCCGAGAATGATGTCCGCTCGCAGGTCGCCCGTGAGGTCGGGCACGCCCGCGATCGCCGCCCCGAACTTGCCCTGGGCCACGCCCGTCGGCGAAAGCACCGTCGTGGTCTGCGCAGCAGCGGACGCGCCCAGCAGGAGCCCGGCGCACACCCCGACCGCGTGGAACAAGCCTCGTCCCGGCATGAGCGTTCTCCCCGTCGCGGCCGCCGGCCGCGATCACGGCGCGTCGCGCCGCTGATGGACCATACGCACGAACCGGGCTCCAGATTGCGGATTCGAGGCGCGTTCACCCTTCCAGAATCCGTCTGAGGGTGTCCAGCCGCGCACCCCAGAACGCCTTGATCCGCTCCACGCCCTTCGCGTCCGAGAGCCTGGAGTGCTGCACCGCGACCTGCGACTTGCCCGGGCCTTTCGCCGCGAACATCGCTTCGACATTGCTGGCGCCGTCCGTCCACGTGATCCGCATCGACGTGTTCTTCGTGGCCGTGCGCACCGTGAACGCGGCGTCGCGTCCGAGCCACCGCTTGCGGAGCTTCGCGTCCGACCACGCGGCATACAACACCGACACCGGCACGCCGATCGTCCGGCTCGCCGAGCCCCGGTACACCCCGGTGCTGGACTGGTACTTCACGCGAAGCCCGCGCGCCTGCTCATACCCCACCGTCACCATCTGGCTCCACCAGTCCCCGACACGCTCGTGCTCGTGCAGGTGCTCGGCGATCTGTGCGTGCGTCATCCGGCGCGCCCCGGCCGCGTCGAGAATCGCCAGCCACTCGCCCCATCCCCTGCCCGTGGCCTTGCGAACGGCAGCATCGCCGATGCCGCCGAGGAGCGGCTCACCACGCCGCGCCTCGTTCGCGACCGGCTTTGGTCGCGCGATCCGCGCGGAGCGCGTCCGAGGTCTCTGAACTCCACGCTTCACGCCCACACCCATGAAGGCCTCCCTTCGCTCTTCACCCGTTCAGTCGCATCGAGTGTACCGCCCGCGAGCGGAAGCTCCGATCTCAGTCACCCGCTCCAAGCGGCCACGGAACCTGCTCCGTGTACCACTCCATGAACGCATCCGCCGACATGAAGAACAGCACCGCCACCGCCCCCAGAAAGACCACCGTCCCTACCCACGACACAACCGCCATCCAGCCCCGCGGCCGCCACCGCCAAGTGACCGCGGCCGCGATCCCGAAGATCGCGAACAGCAGGACCTGATACCCGAGCACCCGCCCGATCATCAGCGACGCCAGGTACTCGTGGTACACCCCGTTGATCAGGAACACCCCAACCATCGCCGTCGCCGGCCGGCTCCGCCCGCCCAGCGGCACGAACACATTCGCGTGCAGCAGCCGCCCCGCCTCCATGTTGTACCGCCGCCAGAACTCCGCCGGCGTCACCGCCAGGATCGGGTGCCGGGTCCCGTCCGCCACCGGACTCCCCGCGAGCCGGCACAGCCCCGTCAGCGTCGCGAACCCGCCGTCCAGCACGCACAGGTAGATCCCGGCGAGCTTCACCGCGTGCTCGACCCAGAACGACTCCCACCACGCCCCCTGCGCCGCGCCCCACTCGCGACCGAACGCCCACGAGAGCACCCACGCGCCGGCCGCGATCTCGATCAGCCCGCGGGCCAGCAGCAGCGCCGCCGGACCCCGCGGCTTGGGCCGCTGCCGCTTGTGCAGCCGGTAGACGATCACCGCCGGGTTGAGCAGGTACGCCAGCCACTCCCCCAGCGACCGCGTCCGCCAGTCCTCGATCCCGATGTGCAGATCGAGCAGCCGGAACCCCAGCAGCGGGCACTGCAACACCACCACGTACTTCAGCCACGCCGGCGATTCCGGCGAGAAGAACGGCACCACGAACCCGACCGCCGCGAGCGGGATCAGCACCGCCCGCCGCGGCCCGGTCCTCAGCCCGCGCGCCCCCCACGCCGCCGCCGCGGCCGCGTACGCGATCAGGAATAACCCCAGGGCGTGCGCGATGCTCTCGACCAAGGGACCGCTCATGGACTATCCGGCAGCAGCATCGGCTGCCGCGGCAGCACCGCCACCTCGGGCAACTCGGGAATCTCCTTGCCCCCCTTCACCCCCGACTCCTCGAACTTTCGCAGCGTCGGCAGCAGCCGCGTCTCGACCGACCCGACCATCCCGTTGTACCGCTTCACCGCCTGCTCCAGCGATTCGCCCAGCTTGCCGACGTGCTCAAACGCCACCGCTGCGCGCTCGTGCAGCTCGCGCCCGAGTTGAAACAGCTCCTTCGCCTGCTCCTCGATCCGCTTCTCCCGCCACCCCACCGCCACCGCGCGCAGCAGCCCGATCAGCGTGCTCGGGCTGGCGATGATCACGTTCAGCTCCGCGGCCCTCTCCAGCAGGTCGGGCCGGCGCGCCAGCGCCGCATCCAGGAACTGGTCCCCCGGCATGAACATCACCACGAAGTCGTACGCGCCGGGGTCATTCGCCCAGTACTGCTTCTTCGACAGCGCAACCACCTGATCCGCGACGTGACCCGCGAAGCGCTCCAGACACGCCGCCTGCTCCTCGGGCGTGCGTGCGTTGGCCCCCTCCAGATACGCCGACGTGTTCGTCTTTGCGTCCACCACGATCCGGCGCTCGTTGGGCAGTTGCACGATCATGTCCGGCCGCAGCACCCGCCCATCCCCGTCGCGCTGCGACTCCTGCTCCGAAAAATCGCAGTACCCCTTCATCCCCGCCAGCTCGGCCACGCGCTTGAGCTGGATCTCGCCATACCGCCCGCGCACCTCGGGCCTGGAGAGCGCCCGCACCAGCCCGATCGTCTCGGCCCTCAGGTCGTCGCTCGTCTTCGACAGCCCCGTGAGCTTGTCCTCGGTCCGCTTGAGCGCTTCGGCCATCGGCTTGATCAGCTCGTCCACCGCGGTCCGGCGCTTCTCCATTTCCGCAACGCCCGTCGCCCGCTCCGCCTCGAACGCCTTCTTCGCCAGAGCGAGAAAATCATCGCGCGACATCTTCAGCGCTTCGCCCGCCGCCGCGCTGAACGTCTCCTTCGCCGCCGCCAGCCGGCGCTCGCCCTCGGCCAGCACACGCTCCGCGGCCGCGACCTTCTCGTCGTACACGCTCTTCAGGCCGGCCAGGTCGCTGGTGCGCTGCCGCTCCAGCGCCGCCAGCCGTTCCTTGTGCGTCGCCAGCTCGGTCTGGGCCGCCGACAGCACGCGGGTGTCCTCGGCCGCACGGGCGCGCAGCCGCTCCAACTCGGCCCCCGCGGCGTCACGTTCGCGCTCGGCCATGGCGGCGCGCGTCGAAAGCCGGGTACGTTCAACCCCGAGCCAGGCCGCCGCGGCCGCCGCGACCAGCACCAGCGCGCCGAACACATACACCAGAACATCCATGCCGCGAGTATACCCCGATCCGGTTTCCGTTCGGACACTCGCTCCGCGGCGCCGTGCTCCCATCTGGCCCTCTGCCGCTCTGCCCATCTGCAAGCTGTCCCCACCCGCCTGCCATTTCGGCACACCCTCCCGAGCCGCGAACAGGGGCTGGCAGAGCCCCGCCACGTCGCTCACCCACAAACCGCCCCGAAGCGACGCATTCCGATGATCCGCGGACACGCTCCCGGCACGGGCCTTGCCCTTGACCCAGCGTGGTGAACGTGCGCCCCCATGACGGCGAGCAGCCCCCCGGTCAACCGGGCGATGGCGGCACGCCCGGCGGCTCCTCACCAGACGGCTGCGGCCCCGCCTGCCGCCTCAACCTGCTCCTGTCCTACGCCGGGTGGCAGGTGGAGTCCTGGGCCGACCGCCTCCCCACGCTCCTCGAGCCCATGGGTATCCGCTCGCACCGGGCCACCAACGGGCGTCAGGCGACCGAGGTCATCCGCGCGTACCCGATCCACATCGCCGTGGTGGACCTGGGCCTGCCGCTGGAGCGCCCCACGCCCACACTCGCCCGCCGCGACCCGGGCGACGAAGCCGCCGACGAGAGCGCCCCCTGGGAAGAGGGCGGCACGCGCCTGCTCGAGGTCCTCTCGCGGCTCACCGCGCCCCCCCCCACCGTCATCGTCAAGCGCGCCACCACGCGGCGCGATGAATCCCGCGAGATCGCCGCGGCCCTCCGCGCCGGCGCCTTCGCCGTCATCGACCGCCCCCGCGAGCCCGGCGACCTCGAACTTCTGCTGGAAGTCCTCCGCCGCGCCCTCCGCCGGTTCTATCACGACCGCTGGCCCGACATCGCCTGACAATCGTCCAGATTCGGAACCACAGAGAGCACAGAGATCACAGAGCAGAGCCGCCACGGATGACACGGATCAACACGGCTAACGCGGGCTTCAGTATCGGTGCGTCGGACCCGGTCCGTCCGCAACCGCGCCCATCCGTGCCCTTCGTTGGTTCCCCTCTGTGCCCTCTGTGCACTCTGTGGTTGCATTCCCCCGTTTGACCATTCCAGTGAGGAGCCCGAAGACCATGGCCAAGAGCAAGAACTCGTCGATCCGTCCGCTCCACGACAAGATCATCGTCAAGCGTGACGCGGCGGAGACCAAGACCGATTCGGGCATCTTCCTGCCCGAGACCAGCAAGGACAAGCCCAAGACCGGCACGGTCGAGGCCGTCGGCGACGGCGCCCTGAACACCGACACCGGCGCCCGCATCCCCCTCTCCGTCAAGAAGGGCGACCGCGTCATCTTCTCCAGCTACTCCGGCACCGAGGTCAAGCTCGACGGCCACGAGCTCCTCATCATGTCCGAGGACGACATCCTCGCGGTCATCGACTGATCGCGGGCCGACCGCCTCGGTCCCGCGGTCTCTTGATCCCTCAGTCCCTTCATCCCTTGGTCCCTCGGTCCCTTCCCCATGACCTCCGACCAACTCCGCACCGCCCTCCGCGAGCTCAACGGCGAGCGCGACCTCGAAGTCGCCTTCGCCGGCATGTTCACGGCCGGACAGCCCGGGCCCAACGCCCTGACGGTCAGGAGCGCCATGCTCATCCCCAACGAAGCCGACCACCTGGTCAAGGTCACCGACGGCAAGTCCGTCTTCATCATCGACGCCGAGCGGGTCGCGTGGATCCGGATCGGATTGAAATAGCAGGTCCTGAGTCCTGAGTCCTGGCTCCTGAGTCAGGACCGAGGACTCAGGACTCAGGACCCTTCCCCCGCATTCAGCACTCCCAGGAGAGTTCACCATGGCCGCAAAATCCATCGCGTACAACACCGACGCCCGCGAGCGCATCCTCCGCGGCGTCCAGAAGCTCGCCCACGCCGTGAAGGTCACGCTCGGCCCCAGCGGCCGCGTCGTCGTCCTCGAGAAGTCCTTCGGCTCTCCCACGGTCACCAAGGACGGCGTCACCGTCGCCCGGGAGATCGAGCTCGAGGATTCCTACGAGAACATGGGCGCCCAGATGGTCAAGGAAGTCGCCTCCAAGTGCTCCAAGGACGCGGGCGACGGCACCACCACCGCCACCATCTACGCCGAAGCCATCTACACCGAGGGCCTCAAGAACATCACCGCCGGCGCCAACCCCAACGAAGTAAAACGCGGCATCGACCAGGCCGTCACCGCCCTCGTCGAAGAGCTCAAGCGCATGTCCAAGAAGGTCGACTCCTCCAAGGAGATCGCCCAGGTCGGCACCTGCTCCGCCAACCAGGATGAGCAGATCGGCAAGATCATCGCCGATGCCATGGACAAGGTCGGCAAGGACGGCGTCATCACCGTGGAAGAGGGCAAGTCGCTCGACACCGAAGTGGAGCTCGTCGAGGGCCTCCAGTTCGACAAGGGCTACCTCTCCCCGCACTTCGTCACCAACCCCGCCACGATGGAGGCCGTCCTCGAAGACGCCTACATCCTCAT
>JBJXFE010000025.1:0-51466 GCA_046153875.1 Phycisphaerales bacterium | reverse complement strand
GGTGACGACGTCGGCGACGGCCCAGATGTTGCGGCCGTCGGGGTGGCGCTCGAGGACGACGTGAACGAGGGCCTGGAGCGGGCCTTCCGGGCGGGTGAGGGTCACGGCGTGGACGGCGCAGTCGAGGATGTCCTGGGGCAGGGTGAAGCCGGAGGTGACCTCGGCGGGGCCGAGGCGCTGCGCGAGGGCGCGGAGCCAGGGCTCGAGATCGGGGCCGAGGGCTCGCTTGCGGTGAACGGCGGTGTGTGCGGCGGCCTCGTGGAGACCGGCCTCAGAGCCGGCGGTGATGGTTCCCGCGGCGCGGATGAAGTCGGCGACGGTTTCGGGAAGGCCGGGGATCGAGGAGGCGAGGGGAGAAGGGGGAAGAGACGAAGAGACGGAGAGACTGAGAGACGAAGTGTCGGCGGGTGCGGGAGCGGCGGGGTGGGTGGTGGGTTGACTTGTAGAACCTGAAGACAAACCCCGAGGAGAAGGAGCCCCCTCCGGCCGCGGGGCGCGGTCACCTCCGCCGAGCGGGGAGGTCGCCTCGGCGACTGTGCCACATGGGGGGCGGGCGAGCGTTGCCGGGAGGATGACGCGGGGCGGGCGTGTGGTGAGGCGGAGGAGGAGTGAGGCGGCGCGGCGGGTGTCGGCGCGCTGGGCGTCGTTGGTGAGGTCCTTGGCGTTGTCGAGGACGGCTTCGAGGCGCTGGATGTAGCGCTCGGCGCGGGCGTCGTCGATGGTGCGTTGGATGCGGGCGCGGAGCTCTTCCTGCGCGGCGATGGTCTTCTGGATCTCCGGGCGCTCGATCCACGCGGCGTACTCGGCGTCGTCCATGGAGGCGAGGCCGCCGGGGGATTTGAGCTGGGCGAGGAGTGCGCGGTCTTCGGGGGTTATGCCGGGGAGGGTGGGGCGCGGCGTGGGGTGAGGTGAGATGGCCGAGGGCAGAGGAGCGGGGGGTGGGGACTCGGAACCGCCGCGGAGCGGCGGGGTACCCGGGTCGGGTTGGAGGGTGGTGGCGGACACGTGTGGGCTCTCCACCCAATCCCGCCGGGGACGCGTTTGTGCGCACATCGGCGGTGATGCGCGCGAGGGGAATTGCGCGCAAGTGCTGGCGGCGCAGGAGATAAAAATAGTTTTTGGGCGTGCGCCGAATTCGGGGTTGGCGCGGTCGGCGTGTGCGCAAAAAGGCGGACATGCGCGCGGGAGCGGGGCGAAAGGCACTTCACCACAGAGGGCCACGGAGGGCCACGGAGCGGGGGCGTGGGGTGGTTCCGGGTCGGCCCGGAGAGCCGACCTACCCGGGAGCGGGTCACGGGCGGGCGCAGACGCTGAAGCGGCGCGGGTACGGTGACGCCGCCACCATCATCCGCGGGGCGGGGATGATGGTGGCACAGGGAGGGGCACGCGATGATCTGGGCACTTGGACCTCACAGCGCGATCCACCGACCGCGCCTGGGTAGGGTGGGTAGGGGGTCGTAGAGGAGACCCGAGAGCGGCGTGGTCGGTGGCACAGGTGGTGACACAATCAGGCATCGACTGGTGGGCACACCCTTTCCTCGCGGGATGGCGCACCGCTCAGTCACTCGGTGCCACCCGCCGCCCCGGGGCGCGGGCACTCTGTACCGATGCGCCGCCGCGCTGCACCGGGGTTTGACACGCAAGTCCCGGGCCGTCGAGTCGTGGCCATGGCATTCCACGTCGGCGGTCTGCATCCCGCGAATCGACAGGGTGTGAGGTGTTGGAATCCGTGACGACCGCGCTTACTTGTCGTCCTTTCGAAAGCGGTCGATCCAAGCGGCGATCGCCGAACCGATCGCCTCCATCGGAACGGGGCGACCCCACATCACTTGGACGCCCCAGATCGCCAGAAACGACGAAACGAGTACCACGATCGTGGGTGGTGTGATACCCCAAAGCGGCGATAGACAGACGCCACCGGCGATGCCGATCGGCGCGAACGCGATGGTGTAGCGCGCCCACGGGCACGCACACGGAGCAGGTTGAAGGCGGGCCATGTCACGCGCCCTCCTTCTGCTGCTTCAGCATCGCTTCGAAGCGATCCATGCCGTCGTGGGCGATCTTGAGCGCGCTTCTCCGAGTGCTGCTTACTGCGAGCATTTCTTCGAGGAGACTCGGAAGCGCCCCGGCGATAAGCGCCTTCTCTTCAACTGAGCACTTGTGCCACTCTTTGTAGTTCTGACGACCTTCCGGGTCATCGGAAGCCAAGAAAATGGTCCACCCCTCCTTTGCGCGAATAAAAGCGAGCCGATAGGCGGGTGGGATGGCGACCACAGCCTCAGCTCTTCCCGGCATTCGTTCGAGTGCCTCGATCGCGTTTCGGAGTCGCAGGTTGAGAACCTCGACCGCGCCGTCGAAGTCGTGCTCAACAGCGTCTTGTACCCGCAGGCGCGAGCGAGGGCCCGTCACAATCGGCTGGGGTCGATTCAGACCCGGATCCTGAGACGAGTTGTTGGGATCTTTCGGTAGCGGTCGGTCGACTGGTGTAGGGCGCGGCAGCGGCACCGGGCGTGGAGGAGTCACCGGCCGCGGTGGGGCGACCGGGCGAGGAGATGAACTCGGATTGGGCTCAGGCATTCTGCTCTCCTGTGGGGTATCCGCCCACATCACGGAGCAAGCGTGCTGAACTTCGGGTCAGCACAACCCTGGCTCGCGCCGATGGACAAGCCACCTGCGTTGACGATCCCTTTCGGGGACCGCGGCCAGCCCCGGTCACAGACCAAGGGCCACAGAACTATATCCACGTCTGGTGCGCTGCGCCGTTGCGCGTTTGGATTGCTCCGCGCCCTCTGCGCGACTCCGCGCCCTCTGCGTACTCCCCAGTGCGGCTCCCGCCCACTCGAACTCGCGAATCTACGCCAGCGCCCGCCGCAGGTCTTCGATCAGGTCTTCGGCGTCCTCGATGCCGACGGAGAGCCGCACCAGACCGTCGGAGATGCCCAGGGCCGCGCGGTTCTCCGAGGGGACGCTGGCGTGGGTCATGATCGCCGGGTGCTCGATGAGCGACTCGACGCCGCCGAGCGACTCGGCGAGCGAGAAGAGTTTGACGCGTTCGAGCATTCGTCGCGAGGCGTCCAGGCCTCCCCCCCCACTGGCGCGGACGACGCAGGTGATCATGCCGCCGTAACCCCTCTCTCCGCCCTTCATCTGGCGTTTCGCGATCGCGTGCTGCGGGTGGGAGGGCAGGCCCGGGTAGGTCACCTTCTCCACCTTGGGGTGGGACGCGAGGAACGCCGCGACCTTCGCCGCGTTCTCGCAGTGCCGGTCCATCCGTACGTGCAGCGTCTTGGTCGAGCGGAGCAGCATGAAGCAGTCCATCGGGCCCGGCACGGCGCCGATGGCGTTCTGGAGGAACCGCAGGCGCTGGGCCAGCGCGTCATCGCTGGTGACGAGGGCCCCGCCGACCACGTCGCTGTGGCCGCCGAGGTACTTCGTCGAGGAGTGGTGGACCAGGTCCGCGCCGAGCGCGAGCGGGTTCTGCAGGTAAGGCGTGGCGAAGGTGTTATCCACGGCCACGATGGGGGCGACGGGGGGGCCGCCGGCTTTGTTGCGCGCCAGCTTCGCCACCGCCGTGATGTCCACGATCTTCAGGAGCGGGTTGGTCGGCGTCTCGATCCACACCAGCTTCGTCTTCGGCGTGAAGGCGCGCTCCGTCGCCGCCAGGTCCGTCATGTCCACGCGGGTGAACGTCAGCCCGAGCTGCTTGTACGCCTTGTCGAGCATCCGGAACGTGCCGCCGTAGACGTCGTCGCAGAGCACGACGTGGTCGCCGGCGGCGAGGGTGTGCAGGACGCAGTCGAAGGCGGCGAGCCCGGAGGAGAAGCACAGGCCGTGCTTCCCGCCCTCCAGCGCCGCGAGGTTGGCCTCGAGGGCCGTGCGCGTCGGGTTCTTCGAGCGCGCGTAGTCGTACCCGTCCTTCACCACGCCCGGCGAGGACTGCACGAAGGTGCTGGTCATGTAGACCGGCGTCATGATCGCGCCGGTGGAGGGGTCGGGGCTCTGGCCCGCGTGGATGGCGAGCGTGCCGAAACGGTGAGTGACGTCGGACATCCGTTGATTCCTTGATGGGCTTCTGGAGACCGTTTCACCACAGAGGCACGGAGGCACAGAGACAGCAATCAAAGAAGACTTTGCTCTGTGCCTCCGTGCCCCTGTGGTGAATCCCGGCTTTCGGGACAGGTTCTACTTTCGTGACTTGGTCAGGTACTCCAGCACGTCGATCTTGCTCACGATCCCGACGATCGCGCCGTTGTCCACGACGACGCCGACCTGGTCGGTCTCGAAGATGCGGAAGAGCTCCTCGATGCGGGCCTTGGGGTAGATGAGCCCGCCGATCGGGTGGGCGACCGCCTTCGCGGGTGACGATGCCGTGATCTGGCCGGACTGCAGGCCGCGGAGCACGTCCACCTCGTGGACGATGTGGCGCGGCGTGCCGTTGGCCCCTCCACCCGCCGCCCCACCCTCGGCGATCGGCACCTGCGACACGCCGTGTTTCTTGAAGAGGTCCACGACGTGCTGGACCGTGTCGGTCTCGCGGGCGGCGATGACCTTCTGCGGGTGCGTGCGCAGGATGTCTTCGACCAGGCCCAGGTCGCGGTCCGAGCCCATGAACCCGTAATCGCGCATCCATCCGTCGGCGAGGAACTTGGTGATGTACCGCGTGCCCGCGTCGGGGAGGACGGTGACGACGGTCTTGCCGGGGCCGAGCTCCTTGGCGATTTCAACGGCCACGTGGACGTTCGACCCCGACGATCCGCCGCAGAACAGGCCCTCCTCGCGGACGAGCCTGCGGGCCATGTGGAACGACTCGCGGTCGTTCATCTGGCGCATCTCGTCAACGACGGAGAAGTCCATCGCATCGCAGAGGATGTCCTCGCCGATGCCCTCCACCTTGTAGACGTGCGGCGTGCAGAGGGTCCTGGTGTAGAAGTAGTGGTAGTGGACCGAGCCGATCGGGTCGGCTCCCACGATGCGGTACTTCCGCCCCGTCTCCTTCTCTTTCTTCTTGAGGAACCGCCCGACGCCGCTGACCGTCCCGCCCGTACCCGTGCCGCCGACGAAGACGTCGAACTTGCCTTCGGTCTGCTCGAAGATCTCCGGCCCGGTCATCAGCTCGTGCGCGTCGATGTTCAGGGGGTTGTGGTACTGGTTGACGTAGAAGGCGCCGGGCGTCTCCCGCGCGATGCGCTTGGCGGTTTCCACGTAGTGCTGCGGCGAATCCCCCGGCACGTCGGTCGGGGTGATGACCACCTCCGCGCCGAACGCCTTGAGCATGTCGCGCTTCTCCTGCGACATCTTGTCGGGCATGGTGAAGACGCACCGGTATCCGCGGACCGCGGCCCACATCGCCACGCCCAGGCCGGTGTTGCCGCTCGTGTTCTCCACGATGGTGCAGCCGGGCTTGATGTCGCCGCGCTGCTCGGAGACGTTGAGAATGTGCAGGGCCATCCGGTCCTTGATGGAACCGGTGGGGTTCATGTACTCGCATTTGACGAGGACGGTGGCTGCGTTCCGCGGCACGACTTTGTTGAGCCGGACCAGCGGGGTGCGGCCGACGGCGTCGAGGATGGTGTTCTGGATGTCCATGAAGGCCTCACGTTGCGGGGCGGTTGCCCGCGGGCGTTAGCATAGCGGCGGGGAGCGATTGCCCGATTCACAGGGTGCGATGGTGGGAGCGGGGTCGTGTCGAGTATCGCGGATGCCTGGCTCGACGGCCTGACCCTCTTGGGAGCGATCTGGTTCATCGCCATCAGTCTTTTGGGGCGGAGGGTGCGGCACGCGCTGTCCATCGAGGCCACGGGAGTCTGTGGCGGGTGCGGCTACAGCCTGTCCGGACTGCCCGCGAGTTCGCGTTGCCCCGAGTGCGGACGGGAATCGCCGGAAAAGCTCTTGGTCCGCAGACGAACCTGGGGGGAGTGGCGGTTTTCAAGGGCGTGGTTGCTCCTGCCTTTGACCCCGCTCGTGCTGGTCATTCCCCTGCTGCTTCCCGCGGCGTGGTACTGCGCCTTCCAGCTTCATGACCGGTGGTCGCACGCCGCGTCTGACTGGGCCCAGGATTGGGGCTTCGAGAGCGCGGACGCGATAAAGGCATCGCTGGTTGCGATGGCCCTCGGAGCCCCGCTGGTGGTCTATCTGCTGCGAACAGAACGGCGCGCGATGCGGTGCTGGGGCATCGCAGGGGCGCACTTTGGCGCTATCGCCGGACTCTTTCTCGGTACCTGGGTGCTTTGCGATTCAAGAGAATGGGAGATGGGAGCGGCAGGAGCGTTCGCGGCGTTGGGCATGTTCGTCGGGGCCATCGCGGGCGCTCTCGTCAGACGCGCGATTGGGCGGTAACGGCGCACGTCAGCCTCACCCATTCGCGATCGCGTTCCAATCCACCCGGTCCTTGTCTACCCGCGGCAGCTCAGTGCGCATCGCCTCGACGTACTTCTGTGCCGCGCCGGTGTTGAAGAGCACGACCGTCTCCGATCGCTGGATGTGCCCCTCGCGCAGGGCGCGCTCCAGCACATCCAGGCACGCCGCGGACTCGGGGCAGAGCGAGACGCCCTCGGCCGACGAGGCCACACGCATCCACTCGACCAGCCGCGATTCCGCGGCCGCCATCGCCCGCCCGCCGGAGCGGCGCACCGCGTCGAGGATCATGAAGTCTCCCACGGCTTTCGGCACCCGCAGGCCCGACGCGATCGTGTGCGGGTTCTCCGGCGTTACCCCGAACCGCTCGCCGCGGTCGAACGCCGTCACGATCGGCGCGCACCCCGAGGCCTGGCACGCGAACATCCGGGGGCGCTTCTGGCCGATCCAGCCGAGCGTGCCGAGTTCGTCGAACGCCTTGGACATGCCGATCAGCCCCGTGCCCCCGCCGGTCGGGTAGAGGATCACGTCGGGAAGCGTCCACCCCATCTGCTCGGCCAGCTCCAGGCCCATCGTTTTCTTGCCCTCGAGGCGGTACGGCTCCTTGAGCGTGCTCATGTCGAACCAGCCGAGCCGCTCGCGCCCCTCGCCGACGAGCCGCCCGCAGTCGTGGATCAGCCCGTTCACGAGGAACGCCCGGGCGCCGAAGAGCGCCGCCTCGGCCCGGTTCACCTCGGGCGTGTCCTCGGGCATGAACACGAAGCACTCCATGCCCGCCCGCGCGGCGTACGCGGCCAGCGCCCCGCCTGCGTTCCCGGCTGTTGGGGCCGCGACGCGGGTGATCCCGAACTGGCGCGCCATCGTCACGGCCATCGCCATGCCGCGGGCCTTGAACGAGCCGGTGGGCAGGTGCGATTCGTCCTTGATGAGCAGGCGGTCGATGCCCAACCGTTTCGCCAGGCGCGGGCAATCGAGCAGCGGCGTCATCTCCTCGCCGAGCGAGACGACCGACGCGTCATCCTCGTGCGGAAGCAGCTCGCGGTAGCGCCACATCGTGGGCGGGCGGGCCTTCAGGTCGTCGCGGCGCACGGCGCGGGACACGGCGTCGAGGTCATACCGCACCCAGATCGGCCGGCCCTGGTGGGTGGTGTGGGCCTCACGGGCGGGCAGGCGCGCGCCGTCGATGGCGGCTTCGAGGTGGGTGGCGAACGAAGGCATGAGCGAGCGGCGGTGTGTGTGGGGGGGGGGGGACGCGGTGTCAGTTCGGCGGGCTCCCCGGGTTGTGCAGCGACACGATCCCCCGGGCGGCCGCGGCGAGCCGTTGGTCCCGGGTCCACAGCGCGGTGCCCGCGATCGCTGCGGCGGCCAGCAGATGAACATCCACCCATCCGATCCCGCGACCCCAGAGGCGGTGGGCGTCGAGGAGCGCCAGGACCTCGTCGTGGCGTGCCGGGGCGATCGCGGGCAGCGTCCCGAGCAGGTGCATGATCTCGGCGCGGTCGGAGAGATTGCCGCACGCGATCTCCCCGATCACGAACGGGTGCACGACGACCCGCTCGCCCTGGAGGAGCGAGGCCATGCGCGGATCGCCGATCGCGAGGTGGTCCACCCACACCGACGTATCGACAAGGATCATCGGCCCGGTTCCGAGCGGCGCCGCGGGATCGGGCGCAGCCGCTTCTGGGTTCCGCCGAGCCGGGCGAGGCGGCGCCCCGCCTCCCGGGCGATCAGGGACCGGAGGCCCTCGTGAACGAGCGCCGTCTTTTCCTTGATGCCGGTGAGCTCCGCCGCCCGGGTCATCAACTCGGCGTCCAGGTTCATGGTCGTTTTCATATGTATCAGTATGTATTCATGATACATACATGTCAAGGCGCCGCGGTCCCGATCAGGCCCGGGAGATGTACGGCGCGCGAAAAAGGCGGCCACGCTTTCGCGCGGCCGCCCGGAGGGAGAAAGAGAGAGTTCGTCAACACCGGGCGACGGCGCCCGGCGACATATCGCGTTTCTTACGCCGCACGAACGCCGCGCGGTGGGGTGTTCGACCAGAGACTTGTCGGTCAGGCCAGCAGAGATTCCGTAGATTTCAGGTGCTCGGGGAGGGCGGCCCGCAGCTCCGTCAGCCGGTCCCCGCTCAGTTTCAGGACCTCCATCACGTCCGCACCGATGGTCGTCGTCGGCAGATCGAGCCGGAACGACTCGCCCGTTTCGGCCACGAGGCGGTCCGCCGCGTGGATCACGCAGGGGATGGTGCGGCTGTCGTGCGGGAGCGCGGTGGGATTGTGGTGGTGCCCGGTGGCGTAGCGGAAGTTGTTGGGGAACTTCCACTTCTCGCACAGGGCCGCCCCGAAGTGCTGGTGGTTCGCGCCGAAGACCCGCTCCTCGATCTCGAGCAGGTCTACCGCGGGCACGCCCTCGTCGTTCACGCCCACCTGCTGGAGCACCTCGACGAGCTTGTTGCGGTCGTACTGCATCTCGACCATCAGCCCGATGTCGTGCAGAAGCCCGGCCAGGAACGCCTCGTCGCTGAACGCCATCCCGAGCTTGTCCGCCAGCAGCTTCGCCGTCGCGGCCACCGACACCGAGTGCTTCCACAGCGCCTTGGCGCTGAAGCCGGGCGTCAGGTCCCCGCCGCGGAACAGCTTGGCCAGGCTCGCGGCGATCGCGATGTTCTTCACCGCGTTGAGCCCGAGCATCACGATGGCGCGGTTGATCGATCCGATCTGCCCGGGGAGCCCGTAGAACGAGCTGTTCACGACCTTCAGGATGCGCGAGCACAGCGCCGGGTCGTTGGCGATGACCTTGTGCAGGTCCTGGGCCGTGCTCTTGGGGCTCTCGACCAACTCCACGATCCGGAGCGTGATCTCCGGCAGCGTCGCGATGTGGCTGATCTCGCGGATCGCCTCCGACACCACCTGCTCACGCTGCATCGCGGTCGTGCTCATGTCCCGGTCTCCGAGCGGTTAGGGTCCCTGCCGCGCAGCATCGGCAATCCGGACCTTCCACTTTGGACCGGGAACAGGTTTCGGAGCGTCCGCGCGGGGTTATCCGGCGCGCCGGGGCGCGCCGGCGAGCGGCGTCGGCCGCACCGTCATGGGCAGCCCAGCGCGTACGCCGTCTGGAAGCAGCCGAAGTCGGCCACGCTCAGCGCGCCGCTCGCGTTGCAGTCGGCGTAGGCGTCACCCAGCACGTAGCGGGTCTGGAAGCACCCGAAGTCGGCCACGGTCAGTGAACCGCTGGCGTTGCAATCCGGGTAGCACGCCGGAGCGCCACCGCCCCAGAAGCCGACGGCGATGCCGTACGAACCGCCGGCACCCGACCCCGCGACGGGTTGTCCCAGAGTGCCCCCCAGTGCGTACGCGCCTCCGGACGCCAGTGTCGCGCCCCCGGCTCCGACAACGGCCTGGGTGATCGCATAAGGCCCTTGAGCGCGGACGGCCGGCGACACGAGCAGCACGGTAATCGCATACAGGGCCGGTTTCATCGCGTGGCTCCTATCACGGCCTTAGTTCCCCAGGACCACGCCGCCGGCGGGCGCCTGAACCCACTTGTTCGACGCGTACACGCCGACAGCGCTGTAGTTCCCCGGCTTGATCCAGAGCGTGCCGCCCACCGGGGTGAAGAACAGCGACGTGGCGAACGTGTCGTTCCACGGCTGGAGCATCGTGCCGACCTGGACACCGAAGTAGTTCGGGTCCAGCCACCGGTCTCCGTCGAAGGGGTAAAGTCCGCGGCAGACCACCGCGTCCAGGTAGCTGAAGTGGTCCCGCTGCCCGATGGCGTTCTGCCACTGGGTGTTCCACGGCGTGTTTACGGTGATCGTGTCCATCCCGTTGCACGAGAAGTCCGCCCGCCCGTAGTGCATGAACGAGTCGAAGTCGTACGGGCCGAACGTGGAGGCGTCGCTCCGGATCGCGAAGTTGAAGTCGCACGAGATGCACTGGCCCAGGGCGTTCACGCACGCGCAGCACTGCCCCGCGCCCGTGCCCGGCGGGCAGACCGCCGCGCCGCAGATGTTGCCGGTGTTGATCGTCACGAACGTGTCGCGGTCCGGGCGGCTCTGCTCGTGCCGGAACCCCAGCGAGTGGTACAGCTCGTGGGCCATGATGATCGGGTTGCCCCAGTCGGCGATGTTGATGATCTGCCACCCGCCCTGCACTCCGACGGGGCTGTTGTTGAACGCGCTGTCCTGGATGACGATCCAGTTGGGGTCCCCGCCGTGCTCACGGAAGTCCACGCCGGCGCGCTGCTCGATCATCGCCATCGTGTTCAGCATCGCCTGCTGGTTCGCCGCGCTCACGTTGGCCGCGAACGCGTAGGGGACGATCCCGAGTCCCCAGTACACCGCGGGCCCGAATGTCGCCTCGGCTCCCGACAGGACCGCCAGGTACCGGTCGAGCCGCACCTGGATGTCGCCCTCGACCAGCACATACCCCGGCGTCAGGTCCCGGAGCAGGACGCCCTGCGGCGCTACCTGCCCCGCAACGGGAACGGCGAGCCCAAGGAGGATCACGGCGTATGCGCCGGCGTGCAGCGTGCGTGCCATGGGAATCTCCTTAGGGTTACTGGAGGTTGACGAGCACGAGAACCAGGCCGCGACCCTCGGACAGGCCGGTCATCGCCTTGCCGATCACCGCGCCGTCCGCGCGGGCGCTGTCCGCGGCGCGCATGGCGTGCCCGGCGGTCGCGCTGGTGGTGAGGCGGTCACCGGGCTTGATGGCGCCGAACGCGGCGTCCGCGTAGCACCAGACCCGGCCCGTCAGGGCGACCGGGTGGTCGCCACTGACCAGTTTGCCCTCGGGGGTGAGCACCATGCCGGCGGCGAGACCGTTGGCGCCGGAGATGACGCCGGCGACGCGCGCGTCGTACGCGAGATCCGCGACACGGAGGCCGCCCGGGTTCTCTTCATCAATCGTGACCACCATCCCCGGGATCGGGCCCGCGTCGGGCGTGCCGACGACCGCGAACGGCTCGGCTAGGTCCCCGCCGCCAGTGATGTGGAGGATCTTGACGCGCGCCGTCCCGTCGGCCCAGAGGGCCACGCCGCCCACGCCGAGGTTGGCGAAGTACCCGCCGTATCCCGCGGCGTTCGTCGCGACCCCTTCGACCCCGCGGCCCGTCGCGGAGATCGCCCTGATTCCGACGCCGTTGCTGGCGTGCTCCGCGTACATCCCGAACGCCGCGCCCCCGATGGCCGGTGCGGAGTTGACGCCGGTCACGCCGGACGTGAAGTTCCCGCTCGCAGTCGGGCCGACGACGCCGCGGATCGCGTTACCGGGGCCGGTCGAGTGCAGTTCGCTGACGAGCGGGAACGCTTGGCCGGAGGCGCCGACCACGTGCAGCCGGTAGCCGGGGTTCGAGGTCCCGACGCCGACATTCCCGTTCGTGGCGATGGTCATCAGGGGCCCGGAGTCGTTGGTGTAGAAATAAAGCGGGTGGTTCGAGGACGTTCCGAGGTACGCGCCGTTCCCCAGCCCCCCGACGAAGGTGGCCAGCGTTCTCGTGCCGTCCGTGTGACTGAAGCCGAAGTCGTCGGTCGACGTCTGGAGGGTGAACGGCGTCAGGGGGCTGGCCGTGCCCACGCCCACACGCCCCCCCGTGTACGAGATCTGACCCGTACCGAGTTCCCAAGGGAACAGAGAACACGACGCGTACGGGGCGCTGGCGATCTCCGATCGCGTGTCGAGCGTGGTGTACGGGTCGATGCTCGCCCCGTCGCGCACGCCGACCTCCAGCCAGAACTTCTGCCCGGTGAACAGCCCGGCGCCGAAGTTCACGCCGGCCGTGAACACCCCGTCGGTCACCGTGACGTCCTCGACCTCGACGGTGGGACCGAACTGCGTGCCGCCGGTCGCGGCGTCGAACGCCGTGAACTGGAGGTCGTAGTCCCCCGTGGCGGGGCCGCCCCCGTCGGTCAGTCGGCCCTGATACGTGAAGGTGTGGTCCTGAGCGATCTGGGCGTGCGCGCCCCCGGCCGTCGAGGCGAGGATCGCTGCGAGCGATGCGGCGTGTCGGCGTGTCATGGGGGTCCTCCAGCGGGGAATCAGGGTCGTTCGCGGCGCTCCACGGCGCCGGCAGGAACCACAGCGGAATCCGCGACGCGCGCTCCCGCCCGTTCGTGCGGCTAATCACAGCCGAGGACGAATCGTGTCTGGAAGCAGCCGAAGTCGGCGACACTGAGTGCGCCGTCGGCGTTGCAGTCGGCGTACGCGTGACCGAGGACGTACCGGGTCTGGAAGCAGCCGAAGTCGGCTACCGTCAGCGATCCGTCCGCGTTGCAATCCGGGAAGCAGGCGTCGGCGTGCGCGATCGTGTTGAGCACGAGCCGCGTCATCCCCTCGGTTCTGAAGCCGTCGTAGACGCCGCTGGTGTCGCTGACCAGGACGACCAGGCCGCTGCCCGCGTTCAGAGCATCGGGCGTGATGATCGCCAGGCCGGTCTCGCCGCTGCCCGCGAAAACGCCGCGGGCGATCGCGGAGGCTCCGAGGCGCGGAAACCAGCCCGGGTAGAACGTGTCGAACTCCGTCACAAGCCCGAACGGCCCCGACGTTCCCGGGCTCGCTTCGGGGTTGGCTACTTCACAGACCACACCGCCGCCCAGTTGCCCATCAACCACAAGGCCGAAAGGATCGATCACGCTCTGGTTCGCGGGCACGAAGTCGTAGTTCTCCGAGAAGATCAGGGCCGTGCCCCCGCTCTGCACAAAGGCGTACAGGGCGTCCTGCTCGGCGCTCGACAGGGGCGCGAGAGCGCACCCCGGACCCCCGTCGCACAGGATGGCGCTGATGACGAGCACGTCCAGTGTGTCCAGGTACGCCGGGGTGAGTTCCGGGGCGCCGGAAACCTGGACCCCGGGGAACTCCTGCTCGATCAGCGCGCGGAGAATCGGGATGTACGAGCCCGATTCGATGCTCAGCGCCCCTCCCCGCGACTCATCGAAGCCGCCAACACGCACCGGCTGACCCCACGCCGGGGTGGCGCCGCACGCGCAGGCGACGGCAAGGGCCGAAAGGTGGGCCGCGCGGCTTCCCCGGCGCTGCGGTCCTCCGGAGGAAGCGTGCCCGCACGGCGCGCCGGCACCACAGCCCGGGGACATGGGGAAGAGGCGCGGACGATTCATGGGGGTCTCCTGCGGCGCGATCCGCCAGGTTCAGAGCGGAAACCGTGCGGAGCGCTCCCACCCCGCCCTCGATCGCGGGCAAACACGTGCGCAGGCACCGAACCGCTGGAACGCTGCGCGCGAGTGGTAGGATGGTCACTCAGAGGTCTGGCTCATGCGCGGGGCACCGGACAAACCGCAGTCAACGCCGGGTGGTGGGGAAGACCTGCTCGCCCGCGCCATCGCTGGTCAACCGCTCGCCCTCGACCGGCTCCTGCTGGAGCACTACGCCCGCCTGACATCCAGGATCGATCGGAGGCTCCCCCGCTCGCTCCGAAGGCTGTTGAGCCCGGACGACATCCTTCAGGAGGTGTTCGCGGACGTGTTCCGGACCATCGGGCGCTTCCGCCCGGAGGGCACCGACTCCTTCTATCGCTGGCTCGTGACCATCGCCGACCATCGCGTCCTCGACGCCGTGCGGTCGCACAGGGCGGCCAAGCGCGGCGGCGGATCGAAACTCGTGGCACCGGACCCGGCCGCCAGCACGATCGCCCCGCTCCTGGAGTTGCTGGCCGTGTCGGAGCGGACGCCGAGCCGGTCGGTGTCGGGGCGTGAAGCGGCGGCGGCCGTGCACGTCGCGCTGGCCGGGCTGCGTGACGAGTACCGCGAGGCGCTGAGGCTGCGGTTTCTGGAGGGGCTTCCGGTGGCCGGCGTCGCCTCACGGATGGGCAAGACCGAATCCGCCGTACACAAGCTCTGTGCACGCGGCCTGCAGAAGCTGCGGGAAGCCATGGGGGACGCGGCCCGCTACCTCAGCCGCGCCTGAGGTGGGAGCGCGGACGCGCCGTTACGCTCTGAACACAGGAGGCCGACCCGCCGTGAGCCGTGCGCCTCAGGGAGCCGTGAGCCAGGCGCGTCGCGCCGCGCGCATCCGCCGGGTCGTTGAGGAAGCGATGACCCGGCGCGCCGCCGGCGAAACGCTCGACGACCGGGCGTTGATCGCCTCGCACGCCGATCTGGCACCGGAGCTCGAGCGGGAGCTGGGCGTCCTGCGGCTGCTGGAGCGCGCCCGCGCCCCGCGCGCCGGCTCCGCGGGAGCACCCCTCGCGTTGGATGGCCCGATCGAACCCCTGGGCGACGAGGCTTTCGACGGGTACCGCGTCGCGGGGGAGGTCCACCGCGGCGGGCAGGGCGTCGTGTACGACGCGCTGCAGAAATCGACCGGGCGGCGGGTCGCCATCAAGGTCATGCGCGAAGGGCTGTTCGCCGGCGACCGCGACGCGGACCGGTTCCAGCAGGAAGTCCGTATTCTCGGTCAGCTCAAGCACCCGGGGATCGTCGGCATCCTCGCCAGCGGCGTGCGCGGTGGGCATTTCTACTACGTCATGGAGTTCGTCGAGGGCGAACCGATCGACCGCTTCGCCGCCGGGGCGCGCCTGCCGACGCGCGACGCGCTCGTGCTCTTCGCCAAGGTATGCGACGCCGTGAGCGCCGCGCACGTGCGCGGCATCATCCACCGCGACCTCAAGCCCGGGAACATCCTGGTCGACGCCCGGGGGGAGCCGCACGTCCTGGATTTCGGGCTGGCGCGGATCGTCTCCGACTGGTCCGCGAGCGTGCGGATGACGGTGACGGGGCAGTTCGTGGGGTCGCTCCCGTGGGCCAGCCCGGAGCAGGCGGCGGGGGACCAATCGCGCGTGGACGTGCGGAGCGACGTGTACTCGCTCGGCGTGGTCCTCTATCAGTTGCTGACGGGGCGGTTTCCGTACCGGATCGAAGGCCCGCCGCGCGATGTCCTGAACGACATCCAGTCCGCGCCGCCGGCCCGTCCGCGGTCCATCGTCAAGGATCTGGACGAGAGCGTCGAGGCGATCACGCTCAAATGCCTCGCCAAGGAGCGCGAGCGCCGCTACCAGAGCGCGTCCGAGCTCGCCGACGACATCCGCCGCCACCTGGAGGGCCGCCCCATCACGGCGCGCCCGCCGAGCGTGTCGTACCAGCTCCGCACGTTCGCCCGCCGGAACAAGGCCCTCGTCGCCGGGTCCGCCGCGGTGCTGCTGACCCTGAGCCTCGGCCTGCTCGGCACGACGCTGGGCCTCATCCAGGCCTCGGCGGCGCGCGAGGGGCTGAGGCGCGAGCGTGACGCCGCGAGAGCCGCGGAACACCGCGAGGAGGAGCGCCGAGTCGAGGCCGAGCGGTCCGCGTACGTCGCGGGGATCGCCGCAGCCGACGCCGCCATCCGGGCCGAGGACGCGGGCACGGCGAAGGCACGCCTCGCGCAGACGCCCGAGGATCTGCGCGGGTGGGAGTGGCGGCACCTGGCGTACCGCGCCGACCGGAGCCTGCTGACCTTGCCCGGCGCGCCCGCCTTCGCCGCGCTCGTATCGCCGGATGGCGCGAGCCTTGCGGTCGTCCGTCAGGACGACACCGTGGACCTCCTGGACGGGTCCACCTTTGAGCCGCTCTGGACGGTGCGTGCTCCGATCAGCGCCACCAACGCAAGCGGCTGGTTGGGGTGCGTGAGCGCATTCTCTCGGGACGGCTCTCTCGTGGTCACCAGCCGAGGGACCGAGTGTTTCGCCTGGGCCGCGGCTGACGGCCGGTTGGTGAATCGCTTCCAGATCGAAGGCCAGTGGGGCGGGCTGCTCACGGCCATCAGCCCGGACAACCGCCGCCTGGCCGCCAACGGCATCGAGGGGCGCCTGCGCGTCTGGGACATCGCCTCCGGCGAGGTGTTGTTCGACGGCACGGACCTGCCGCTCAGCCGCGGTGTGGACTACAGCCCGGACGGCCGCCTGCTGGGCGTTGGTGTCGCCGGTCTCGGACCGGTTCTCCTGGATGCGCGCTCGCACGAGGTCGTGCGGCGGCTCTTGCTGCCCGGGGACTCGCTGGGCGAGGCGGGGCTTCTTCAGTTCAGCCCCGACGGCGCGACGGTGGCGACGGCGTGGGGCTTCGATGTTCTGGTCGTCGGTGTCGCCGATGGGCGGGTTCTTCAGACGCTCCGGGGACATACCCAGCGTATCGCGTCGTTCCGGTTCAGCCCGGACGGGGCCCGCATCGTGACGGGGTCGCTGGACCGCACGGTGCGCCTCTGGGATGCGGGCTCGGGCCGTTTGCTGCACACGTTCCTGGGCCACGTCGGGGAGACCTCTCCCGCCGGCTTCACGTCGGGCGACGGGTATCTTGTTTCTTCGTCAACCGACGGGACGGTCAAACTCTGGGACCCGTATGCGACGCGGGATGTGGTGCGGCTCGAGCAGGGAGCCGCGGTCCACGGGCTGGCGTTCACCCCTCGATCGGAGCTCCTGTCGCTGAGCTGTTTCGGCGCTGTCGGCGCGCGGGCCTGGGACACCGGGTCCTGGGCGCAGAAGCCGATCGCCGCCGTTCCCCGCGAGCACGACTCGATCATGGCCATGCCCGTCGACGGCGCGCGAATCGCGTACCGGAACTCGGGCGGGAGCGTTTCGGTCTGGGACGCCGAGGCCGGTCGGGCCCTGTGGCACGCTGCCGGTCACGGCGACGCGATCCGCTCCCTGGCGTTCAGCCCGGACGGCGCCCGCCTGGCCTCGTGCGCCGGCGACCGGACTCTCCGATTGTGGCGGGCCGTCGACGGGTCGCCGGTGCGCACGTTCTCTGTCGGCGATGCCGTGGGCCCCGCGCCGGCGCTCTTCCCGGGCGAGCACCTCCTCGTCCTGCCGCTGGAGCAACCCGCGCTCGTGTTCTACGACCTGGCAACCGGGGCTGAGGAGCGCGTCAAGGCCCCTGACGCGTCGGTGAGCCATGAGACCCTCGCCAGCGCACTTTCCCCCGACGGCTCGCTGATCGCCACCGGGCACGCCGGCGGGCTGGTCATCCTTTGGGACGTGGCGACGCGGCACCCGCTCCGCACGCTCCGCGGCATGGACCCGGCCGTCTGGTCCCTCGCGTTCAGCCCCGACGGCAGCCGGCTTGCCACCGGCTCCCAGGATCGGCTGGCGCGCATCTGGGATCACCGCACAGGCGAGGAGTTGCTCGTGCTCCGCGGGCACCGCGGAACGGTGATCGCCCTCGCGTGGAGCCCAGACGGACGCCGCCTGGCGTCCGGTAGCTACGACACTGGCGTGATGATCTGGGACGCGGCGCCGCTCCCACCCGCCCGCTGACCCGCGGATCGGCGCGCGCCCGACCGCATCAGTCTGCCCAGCGCTTGCGGAGCAGCACCGGGTCGAGCGGGTTGGTCGCCGCGAGCAGGGCCGCGATCCGCCGCCCGGCGTGCCCGTCACCGAACGGATGTGCGATCGACGCGCGGTCGATCGATCGGGCCGCGTCGATCGCGGCGCGAATCGCGGCGGTCGACTCGTCCGCGGCGCGCACCACGTTGGTCGCGCGCTCGCGACTCTCCTGCCGCGGGCCGATGTCCACCGCGGGGACGCGCAGTGCACCCGCCTCGATGAGCGCAGCCGAGGAGTTGCCCACCAGCACACCGCCGGATTCGCCCAGCCGGCGCAGGAGTGCGACGAACTCGTCGCGCGCCAGGTGGCGCACGACACGCACAAGGTCCGGCGCGTGCGCCGCGGCCCGCTCGATCGCGCCGAGCGTGCCCTCGCGGCCCGCGTCGAAGTTGGGGTGGAGCACAACGACGCGCTTCCCGCCGATCGCGCCCAACACCGCCGATGCTGTACGGTCCTCCTCGTCCGCCGTGCGTCCGACGGGGTGCATCAGGACGACAAACTCGGGGCGGCCGAGCTCCTCCCACTTCGCATCCCGAAGCGGCTTGATCGCGTCGAGCCCATCGATCGCGGGCGAACCGACGACGACCACGTGCTCGGCTCGTTCGCCCATGCGCCGGATGCGCGCCGCGGACTGCTCCGTCGCGACCAGGTGGAGGTGCGCGAGCTTGGTGATCGCGTGGCGCATCGCCTCATCGGCCACGCCCTCGGCCCGGTCCCCGCCGTGGATGTGGGCGAGCGCGAACCCGCCGACGCTCGCCGCCGCCGCCGCCGCGAACGCCTCGATCCTGTCCCCGAGCACCACGATCCAGTCCGGCCGCAGGCGCGCGAACGACCGCGTGAACCGCGAGACGCCCGTGCCCAACGCCTCCGCGTCCTCCAGGCGCCCGCTCCGCCCCGCGACCTGCATGGGGATCGCGTCGGCGATGTGATCGCCGAACTCGCGTTTGACGTCGCGGTACGTCTCCGCCGGCGAGACCAGGTGCGACCCCGCGGCGATCACCGCCAGCTCAAGCCCCGGATGCTCGCGCACCGCGTGCATCACCGGGCGCAGCAGCCCAAACTCCGCGCGCGAGCCCGTCACCACGGCCACGCGGCGGCGTTGGTTCGTTCCTTCGGACACCGGCAACATCCTTGCGCCGACGAACCCGACGCGCGGGCGAGGGAGGACCTACACCAGGTCTGCATCGGTCAGCGGCACGTCCGCCTCGACCGCCCGCTGCGTCTGGCGCCCCACAACCTCATCTATCCGCCACGGCTCGATCCCCGTCCCCGGTCGCTTGAACGTCAGGTCTTCGCGGCGGACACGTTGATCGGCACGCAGCGGGCCACGCGTGACCAACGATTGACGCGAGACCGATCGAACATCGCGTTCAACCGGAAGTACCGTCTTGTCATCCGTGCGAACGTGAATGTCCGCACTCCCATGAAGTGACTTCGTTTCCATCGGGCGTCCCGATCCGAAGCGCTTGGCCGTGTCGCGAGCGAGGCGTGCGTACTCGCAGAACTCGCTCGGAGTCACGGACAGCGCGTGATCGGGTCCGACCAGCTCGCGATCGTCCGTCAGGTGCTTCTCAAGCAGGCGCGCCCCGCACTGAACAGCCTGTGACGCAGACACGATGCGCCGCGTTGGGTCTTCGGGATTGTCGATATGGTCGCTATAGCCCGTCGGGAGCCCGAACCGTTCCTTGATCGCGTGGATGCCGGCCCACCCGCCTTCGTAGAAGTCCGTCGGGTATGAACTGACACACTGCATGAGAGCGAGTCGACCGCGCGCCGCGGGGAACCATCCCACGGCTCTCTCCACCTCTTCCATCGTGCTCGCCCCCGTGCTCACGATCATCGGCTTGCCCGTCGCCGCCAGAGCGTCGAGCAGCGGCCTGTGGATGATGTCCGGCGACGCCGTCTTGTACGCGTCCCACGCGAGTGTCTGGGCCTCGGCCACCAGCTCCACACTGAACACCGTCACGATCGCGTGCAGCCCGCGCGCGTGCGCACGATCCACCACGCGGGCCATCTCGCGGATCGGCAGTTCGAGCCGGCGCAGCATCGCCACAGGGTCCGTCTCCCCCGCGGCCTTCTGGTACGCCGCCAGCTTCGCCGCCTTGCTCATCAACAGGTCGGTGTGGAACAGTTGCAGCTTGACCGCGTCCGCGCCCGCGTCGGCCGCGGCGTCGGTCAGCTCCAGCGCCCGCTCGACCGAGCCATCGTGATTCACGCCCAGCTCGGCGATGATGTACACGTCCGCCTGTGGTCCGATCTCGCGGTCGCCGATCCTCATGCACCGTCATCCTTGCACGCGGCGGCGTGCAGCACCGCCTCGGCCACGCGCAGATCGATCGGCGAGTCGATGTCGATCACAGACCCCTCGGGGTTCACGATGCCGCGGCGGTCCTTCCCGAAGAAAGCGTGCGGCCCGGGCGGCACGCCGGGGATCTCAAGAAACAACGCCCGCCGCGTCAGCGCGATCACGCCCCCATCGGGCACGAACGCCGGCGGCAGGTCCTGCCGCCGGAACACGCCGTGGTTGAGCACTTCCCCCTCCCACGCCATCACCCGCCCGTCTTCGGCCACGCGCGCCGTCCACCAGGGGTGGTGCTTGCCGACCGGAGCGTAGCTCTGCACGGAGTCGGCGCCGGTTTCCGCGAGCGTCCGCACAGCGCGATCGATCAGCCCTTCGGGGCGCACGGGCACGTTGCCGTACAGCACGACAACCCGGTGGTATGGGCCTCCGGCCCGTTCTGTTTCTGCGGCGGCTACCGCCTGCCGCGCCGCGTCGTCCACCCGCGCCGTATCGGTTGCCAGTTCTTTCGGGCGATCGACGACCTCCACGCCCGCCCCGCGCCCGATCGCCGCGATCCGCGCGTCATCCGTCGAGAGCACCACCCGCGCCACCGTCTCGGCCGCCTTGGCCGCGTCGAGCGTCCACCGCACGCACGGCTTGCCCGCGATCACGGCCGCGTTCTTTCCGGGGACGCCCTTGCTCCCGCCCCGAGCGAGGACGATCGCGATGGCCGGGCGGTCCGCGTTCATGGCGTGGGTCGATCGGCGGCTGAGCAACGGGTGTTCACAGGCCTGTCCACAGGTCGGCGTGCCCCGGCCCGTGGTCGCGGGCGACGCGTCGCCGGTGTCCGATCAGCTTGCGCCACACGGGCAGCAGCCCGTCGCGCCCCGCGTCGCCCACGGCGTGATCGCCGACCAGGTCGTGCTCGCCGGCGGGCACGCGCCCGTCGCACAGCACGAGCATCCGCTCGGACCACATCCGCCGATCCGCGCCCGTGGGGCGCGGCAGCGGCTCGATCCGCTGCCCGTGCATCGGCTGGGGCAACGCGTCGATGACGGCCGACCCCGCCAGCGTCAGCCAGCGATCAAAGAAGACCTCCACGTCGTCGTACGCGGCGTCGCACCGCGTGAGCCGCGGCACGACCCACGGCACCGGGATGCCCCCGGCCCTGGTCCGCCGCGAGAGCAGGTGCTCGATGTTCCCGACGACCACGCCGAAGAGGTCCGTGCCCATCACCGCGCGGTACGTCGCGGGCGAGTCGCCCATCAGGTCCACGCTGACCACGTCCGGGGCGGCGTCGATCAGCGCGTCCAGCCGATCGCGCGACGGCGCCAGGTCCGTGCGGACGTGGACCGCGGCGATCCCGGCGTCGCGTGCCGCCGACACAAGCCCCGGCAAGTCCGGGTGCAGCACCGGATCGCCCGTGCCCCCGAAGGTCACGATCGCGTCCGGGCGTGCCGCGCCCAGCTCGCGCAGCAGCCTCTCGGCCGCGTCGCGCGGCATCGGCGCGCGCTCGACAAGCTCCGCCGTGCCGGGGCGCCACGCCGTGCGCAGCCCGCTGGTCCGACGCCCGGTGCAGAGCTCGACGATCAGCTCGCGCGGGGCGGCCTCCGGCGCGTCGTGCGCCGCCGCGAGCCGCGCGATCTCCTCGGCGCTCGCCCCGATCGCGCGATCGCCCAGCGCCGCGATCGCCGCGCGGAGCGCCGCCCGCCCGCCCACGCCGCCGTCGGCGATGAACCGCGCCTGCGCGTCACGGACGATCGGCGGCACGTCCACGCACGCCGGACCCGCGATCGGGTCCACACGCATCCGCGCCTGCCGCGGAAGATACCCCAGCAGCCCCCCCACGCTGGCGAACACACCGCCGGCCTCCAGTGCTCCGGCGAACTCGTTCATCAGCGATCGACCCACGACGCACGGCGCCAGGCCCGGGGCGGCTTGCGTGAACGTCAGCCGGTGCCGCTCGGGGCTCTCCAGGTGCCGGTCGATGAGCGCATCGGTCAACGCGGCATCCACCAGCGCCCAGTCCGGCCCGAGCACCACGGCCGCGTCGATGCCCAGGCGGTCCATCGCCGCGCCCATGACCGCCGGGCACATCACTTCGTCGAATACCGTCGCGGTCCCGAGGCCGCCGCGCCAGCACGCCGCGGCCCACGCCCGGCCCCCGCGGATCGCGCGGGACCGCTCGCCCATCGGCGGACCGTCGGTCTTGAGGTATCCGATCGCCAGCCCCGCGGGCGGCGTGCGGACGAGCTTGCGCAGTTCCGATTCGTCCTCACCCATCAGCACCACGCGGTCCAGACGCTCGCACCGCGCGAGCCGCGCCAGCGTCCACTGGAGGGGATTCAGCCCCGCCGCGAGCGGCTCACCCAGGTTGCGCGGCGTATTCAACCCGCCCGCGCGGGGATCGACGGGGATCAGGGCCGCGACACTCCTCGGGCGTGCCTCGACGCGCACCGCGGCGCCGTTCGCCGCGCCCGCCTCCGGCGCGGACGCTCCGGATTCCTCCTCGGCCGCCGGATCGCGCGTGACCTTCGGCGCGCCGCCCAGCACGCGGACCGCCTCGTCGATCATCCCGCCCAGGCTCGCCGTCGCCTCCGCGAGCCACGAAACATTGGCGATGTCGCGATCGATCTGCAGGCGCTGCCGCTCCGCGGGGTCGAGCCCCTCGGCGAGGTGGAGCATCCGGTCCGCGCGGACACGCTTGAACACACCCACCTGGTTGAGCCGCTCCGTCAGCGCCCGGGCCGTGTGAAGTTCGCTTACTTCGGCCCGCGCCGCGTGGACCTGGCCGATCAGGGCGTTGAGGCGCACCCGGTCCCCCCGGGCCGCGTGCATCTCGCCCAGTTGCCCGGCCGTCCGCTCGCTGATCTGCTCGTAACGCCAGATCTCGCGGCGTACCTCGCGCAGGCGGCTCTCGACCGCGCGCAGCCGCGCCCGCCGTTCGTCCACGGCCGGGATCGGCGTCGCGGGCAACGCCGGCGCCGCCCCCGGCTCGTAGCGCTCCAGCGCCTCGGCCAGTGTCATCGCCCGCGTGTGCGCCTTGGCGACCCCCCCCTCCGTCGCGTCGATGATGGTCAGCCCGCGCACCTCGTCGGCCAGGAAGTCCCGCTCGAACTGCGCCAGGTAGGTCGTCATCTGCTCGTCGGTGTAGACCGGTCGGCCCAGGACGTCGGTGGCGCGGCGCAGAATCGGGCGGGCCCGCACGATCCGCTGCCACTCCATCATCTCCAGCGTGTTGAAGGCGTTGAGCTCGCCGGCCCACACGCCGTGAATCGCCGCCCCGGCCGCGTAGTACTGCCCGTCCGTGAACCCCAGGTCCTGCCCGATCAGGATCACCGGGTCGGCCCCCATGTGCCGGGCCAGGTAGTACGCCATGTGCGCGACCGTCGCGCCCGGCGGGAGCTGCCCGAGCCGTCCGCCGACGTCCGCTCCGAGCAGGTCGGTCAGGAAGTCATCGCCGCTCACGCGGATCGCGCCCGGGAACGCCTCAAGGATCGCCGGGTTCGCCTTGGCTTCGGCGACCAGCGTCACGCCCTCGACGTCCGCCGGCGTCAGCCCTTCGTAGAACCGCCGGCTGATCTCGTGATAGTCGAGCGCCGTGACGAAGTGCGGGCGGATGCCGCGCGCGAGCAGCGGCTTGAGCACCGTCTGCGCCGCGATGATCAGGAACCTGTCACGCACGCCGGGGCGCGCGAGCAGGTCCACGTTCCGCCTGAGGCTCGGGCCCGCGCTCACGACGATCGCCGGCCGCCCGCGCGCGACGCCCGCCAGGTCCGCCACGCCCGGGCGCGTCGCCGCATGATCCAGGTTCATCAACAGGTTGCGGATCGTCACGCCGGACTGCGCCAGCGTGGTGACGACCGTGGTCTTCACGGCCCGCACCGCCCTGGCCACATTCTCGCGGAACCGTGCGGCGCCCTGTTCCGCGAGCCGCGGCAGGCTCGCCGGGTGGTCCACGAACCGCGCGCCCATCGCGATCAGCCCCTCGACGCCGCGCGTCGCGGCCGAGAGCGTCGCGCTGTCGTCCGGGTCGGTGAAGAACACGACGTTGGTCGCCCCGATCCACGCGCTGTGGTCGATCCGCTCCAGCACCGACCGCAGGAGGGCGGCATCGGGCTCGAAGACGTAGATCACGCCGGTCCGCTGCACCCGCCGCGCGATCGCGGCCACGTGATGCCCCGCGCCGAACCCCATCACCACCACCGCCGCCGCCGTCTCCACCGGCACCGACTCCGCGAGTCGCGCCGCTTCGTCCAGCGGGCGGCGCCGGCTTGCCAGGAGCGTCGCACCCCGCTCCCCGGCGATCGTCGCCGACAGCACCGGCTCACCGGTCGGGAGCCGCTCGTCCGTCGGGAAAAACTCCGCGTCTGTCCGTGCGGGCGACAGGCGGATCAGGTCCGCCGCCGCACGCGAACATCTCGACAGAACAGCAAGGTTCCGGTCGAGCGTCGTCGTGGCTTCCAGGACGGCGTGCATGGCGTGCGGGCTCTCGTCTTCGGCCCCGGGGCGCGCGATCTGGGCGCACCGGTCCCCGCGGTCTTTGTCGTCGTTTCTAGGATCATCCCATGAATCCAGAGATGGTCGGCGTCGTCGCCCGGGCGTTCGCGGCCGCCGGAGCCGGGCAGTTCGATTGGCAGGCTCGCCCACCCCCGGCCCTCCCCGCGCCCCCGCTCGTGCAGCACGCCCTGTTCGAGAGCCCCTGGGTGGTGGCCCTCGCGCTGGCCGTCGCCGCGATCATCGCCGGGCACCTGGCTCAGCGCCGCGGTCGCACCACGCTGTCGCTCGCCCTCGGCGGGGCGTTCGCGGCCGCCGCGATCGGCGTCGTCATCCTCGCATCGTCCGTCCGCACGGGGCGCGAGGCCGTGCTCGACGCGACCGTCGCGCTGGTGGACGCCGTGGCGCGCGTGGACGAGCCCGCGATGCGCCTCATGCTCGCGGAGAACGTCCGGCTGTTCTCCTCGTCGCGACTGGCCGACGCCGCCGCGCCCGTCGGGGGCCTCGACCGCGAGGGGATCATCGCCCGCGTCCGAGGAACGCTGGGCGGCCCCTACCGCCTCCGCGAGCACCGCACCGCCGAGCGCGAGGCGTTCATCACCGGACCCAACGCCGCGGTGTCGCAGCTGCGCGTCAAGGCCGTCCCGGAGGGGTACCCCGCCGCGGCCAACTCCTACTGGAAGCTCCAGTGGCGGCTCGACCCGGACGGCTGGCGGTGCGTGGAGGTAACTCCGACCTCGATCGACGGCCTCGGCTCCGCCGGCCCGTAGGCCGCCGCGCGGGCATCACACACGAATCTGTGACGCCTGCGATGGTCCGCGATCGCCGGTTCGGTGACAAACTGGTGACGCTGCCCGGGCCAAAGTTCGGTACAATCCCACCGGGCGTTGCGGACGCCCCGGAGGGATCGCCGTGCGGACCATCGGGCGACTGGGCGTCATCGCCGTATGGGGCGTCATCGCGTGGTCCGCGGCGGACCAGCCCGGCACCGCCCCCCGCGGCCTGTCCGACGGCGAAATCACAGCGCTCGTCGCTGATCTGGACTCGGCCGATCCCGCCCGGCGCGAGCGGGCCACGCAGCTCCTCGCCGCCGATCACCCGGACGCGATGCTCAAGGACCTGGAGCGGGCGCTGGCCCGCGCCGACCTCGTGCCCGAGCAGCGCCGGCGGCTCCTCGCCGCGGCCTTCCAGCGCTTCCGCACCGAGCAGCGCGCCGCCATGGGCGTGCAGTTCGAGCCCTTCCCGCGCGAGAGCGGTCTGCGCCTGGGCATGGTCGTCCGCGGGTTCCACGCCGCCGAAGTCCTCCGCACCGGTGACCGCGTCCTCACGTTTGACGGCGTGCCGATGCGCGACCGCGACCACGGCGTCGCGCTCATCGTCGCCCGCGACCCCGGCGACGAGGTGGACCTGGGCGTCATCCGCGGCGGCGACGCGATCACTGTGCGCGTTCGGCTCGGGCGGCGCGATCAGCTCGACCAGCCGGCGCTCCTCGACAGCCCGATCCTCACCGAAGCCTGGGCCATCCGCTGCCAGGCCGTGACCGCGCCCGAGCGTGAAGCCACGGTCATCGACAGCGGGCTCACCCCCGCGGCGTGGGCGCCCGTCGCCGAGCCGTCCGCCGCTGACGCCTGGGCCTCCGCGGGCGGCGAGCCGCGCGGCGGGCAAGGCCCCGATGCCTCGGCCGTCTTCCGGGGCAACGTCGCGGACATCGGTCGTGCCAACCCGCGTGTGCGCATCGACGCGCGCCCCGGCGGGCTGCGGCGCGACCCCAACCAGCTCATGCTCGAGCGCCGAGCCATGCAGTCCCTGACCGCGGGGCTCGAGCAATCGATCGAGCAGTACCAGCGCCAACTGATGCGGGCCGACCTGCCCGTCCAGCGGCGGCAGGACGCGCAGCTGCAGCTCGAGTTCGCCCGGGTGCAGCTCGTCCAGGCCCGCGAGCGCATCCGGGAGATCGAGCGCGACATCGCCCGCCTCGGGGGCGCGCCGAACGGTGGGCGCGGCGGGCCGTAAACCCCCAGGGTCCGGGAACCCCCGGGGTACGGCGGAGTCGGATCGCCCAATCTGGGGACGGGGGGCGTGCGTATCGGGAGTTGAGGCCCGTGGTTCTCCGGGCCGCGGGTCAGGATCGTCCGCCGTCCGATACTGTGTGGAAGCCGCGGAGGGCGTTGCAGGAGCCGCGACATCATGAGCAGCGAGCCCGACAGCCCTGCCCCGGGACGCCCCGGCGAAACCGCGAAGGGCGGGACAGCCGTCGTGGCGCGGCGATTGGCACGGGCCCGGTCGCGCGCCAGGCTCTCGCTGATGTTCTCGGCGCTGACGTGGCTCGTCTGCGGCGCGATCGCCTACCTGATCGTCGCCGGGGCGCTCGACTACACATTGCGCATGCCCGACTGGATGCGCGGCGGGGCGCTCATCGTGGCGCTCACGGCCCTCGCCGTGGCGGCGCGCCGCTGGCTCCTTCCCGCGTGGACCTTCCGCCCCTCCCTCACCGAGGTGGCGCTCCGCGTCGAGCGCACGCCCGAGGCGAAGCGGGCCGGCCTCGCCGGCGTCCTCGCGTCGGGGCTCGAGTTCGACACCGCCCGTTCCGCCATGACGCCCGCGGCCGCGTGGATGTCCTCGCGCGCCGTTGAGGACGCCGCACGCCGGTTCGACTCCATCGGGCGCGTGCCCCTCTTGCGCCGCGACCGCAACGCCGCGGGTCTGCTCCTGCTGGCCGCGACGGCGGGTGTCGCCGCCGCCGCGACCTGGTCCGCCGGACGCGACCTTGCTCTCACGGGTCTGACCCGCGTCGCCGCGCCGTGGGTGAGCGTGGAGTGGCCCAAGCGCACGGAGATCGCCGACGCGACCGCGCTGGATGTTCACGCGATCGGCTCCGCGCTCCCTCTGCGGGCCGCCATGGTCCGCTCGGACATCCCCGCCGACCGCGCCCGCGTCGAGGCGCGCTACCGCGTGATCCGTGACGGCGAGCCCGGGCCGATCCAGCGGGCCACCCTCGCCCCGCAGTTCAAGCCCGTCACCATCGGCGTGGGCGCCACCACCGTCACCGGCGCGCTCTTCGAGCAGCTGGTGGAACCGGGCGTCTCGGGCCTCTCCGCCCGCGGCACCGAGTCCGGGCCGCGTCCTCTCCTCGCGTTGGAGTACTGGTTCGAGACGCTCGACGACGCGACCGCGCCGCGGCGCATCCCATTGGTCGAGCCGCCCGCGGTCGCCGGAGCGACCGCCCGCGTGACGCCCCCCGCATACGCGGCGGAAGCGACCGGCGGGGCCCGTGCGCGCTTCGTCGCCGGGGAGCACGATCTCGGGGCCGGCGACGACCAGCGCGCGATCGTCGGCCCGGTGCTCGCCGGGTCGGTGGTCGAGTTGGCCGTCCGCTTCAACAAACCGCTCCCGCCCCCCGGCGACCTGACCGAGCCCGCCGCACGCGACGCCTGGCTGGCGCGAGCGATGCCGGGCGTGGCCTTCGGCGACGACGCGCGCCTGGCCGCCACCGGCGACGCCTGGTCCGTCGCGTGGGCGCTCCGCGCGACGACGCGCGTGCCCATCGCCGCCCGCGATGAGTTCGGGCTCGGGCCGCGCGACGAGTCCGTGTTCACCTTCGACGCCGTCGAGGACCGCGCGCCGACCGCCGCGGTCACGCTCCCCGAACAGGACGAGGTGGTGCTCGCGACCGCGATCATCGACGCGGCCGGCGAGGCCCGGGACGACGTGGGGGTCGCCTCCCTGACGCTGGACGCCCAGCCCGCGCGCCGCCCCTCGACCTCGATGGGCGTGCCCCCCGAGGCCGCGGGCGATCCCGCCCCGATCAGCACCGGCCCCGCCGAGGGCCGCGACGCCACGCAGTGGATCGTCGCCGGTCGCGTCGCCCTGGAGGGTTTCACCCTCAAGCCCGGCGACGAGCTGTGGCTCTACGCGGTCGCCACCGACGGGTACGACGCGGGCGGCCTGCGGCACGATGCTGTCCGCTCCGCGCCCCGCAAGCTCCGCGTCGTCACCGAGGATGAGCTCGTCGGGCAGATGCGGCGCGAGCTCCAGGGCCTTCGGCAGGCCGCCATCCGCCTCGACCAGGACCAGTGCGAGCTCATCGCCGCGACCGGGCGCGGGTTCGTCTCCGAAGAGGAACGCCGCCGGCAGGGCGGGCTGGGCCCGCGCCTCGAACAGCAGGCCAAGCTCGCCGAGCAACTGCTCGACCGCGCGGAGCGCAACGCGCTCGACGACGCGGGCCTCACCGGCCTGCTCGAGGACGTCCGCGAGCAGCTCGACGCCGCCCGCCAATCCGCGGAGCAGGCGGGCGCGCGCCTCGACCGCGCCGCCCAGGACAGCCCCAGCCCCGAGCACGCCGAGCTGACCCCCGAGGACGCCCGCGAAGCGCAGAAGGACCAGAACGACACCCGCGACCGGCTCGGGAACGTCATCGACATGCTCGACCGCGGCGAGGACGGGTGGGCCGCCCGGCGCGAGCTGCAGCGGCTGCTGGAGCGCCAGCGCGACCTCGCCGCTCGCACCGCCGAGACCGGTCGTCGCACGGTCGGCCGCGAGCCCGGCGACCTCTCGCCACGCGAGCGCGAGGAGCTCGACCGCATCAGCCGCGAGCAGGAGCAGCTCGCCGACCAGGTCCGCGCCGCGATGGACACACTCGAGCAGCGTGCCGAACAGATGCGTCAGACCGACGCCGCCCAATCCGCCGCGATGCAGCAGGCCGCCCAGCGGGGGCGGCAGTCTCAGGTTCCCGAGCGCATGGATCAGGCCGCTCAGGAGGCCCGGCAGAACCAGACCGGCTCGGCCCAGGAGCAGCAGCAGCAGGCCATGGACGCCATGGAGCAGATGCTCGACGACCTGGAGAACGCCGACCGCGACCGCGACGAATCACTCCGTCGGCTCCTCGCCAGCCTTATCGAGTCGCTCGACGGGCTGATCGCCCAGCAGGAGGCCGAGCTTATGGCGCTCGCCGCCGCCCGCGCGGGCAACGCCGCCCTCGAGGGCCTCGACGCGGGCATGATCCGCGTCAACCGCAACACCCTCGGCGTGCTGGGCGAGTCCAAGGCCGCGTTCCGCGAGATGCAGAAGGTGGCGCAGCTCATCGGGCAGGCCGCGGAATCACAGGCCGACGCCGTCGCCGCCCTCCGCGCCGCGCCGATCGACGCCGACGGCGCGGACCGCGACGAGCAATCGAGCCTGCGCGATCTGCGCGCCGCCAAGGCCGAGGCCCAGCGCGTCGAGGACGAGGCCGAGCAGCGCGACCAGGACCGCAAGCGCCAGGAGCTCCGCCGCGTCTACCGCGACACGCTCGAGCAGCAGGTCGTCCTCCGCGACGAAACGAAGCCGATGCTCGGGCGCGACGCCGACCGGCGCGAACGCCTCAAGCTCCGCGGCCTGGGCGAACGGCAGGACACGCTCCGCCAGGGCCTCGACGAGCTGCGCAAGAGCACCGAGGAGCTCGGCGACGCCGCGGTGTTCGGGTTCGCTCACGACCAGCTCGACGCGGTGATGGGCGCCGCCGCGAAGAAACTCCGCGCCGGGCAGTCCACCGCCGCCGTGGGGCGCGATCAGGACGCGGCCGTCAACATCCTCCGCGCCCTGGTCGAAGCCCTCGCCGACTCCGCCAACCAGGAGGACCAGTTCCAGGATGCGGAGGGCGGCGACGAGAGCGGCGGCGAAGGTCAGGGCGGCAGCCAGCCGCCCCCGCTCATCCCCGACATGGCCGAACTCCGCCTGCTCAAGGGCCTCCAGCAGCAGGCCGCCGCGAGCACACGCGCCCTCGACGAGGCGCGCGACTCCGCTCTGCCCGCCGAGCTCGAAGCCCTGGGTCGATTGCAGCAGAATCTCGCCGAGCGCGCCCAGGCCCTGATCGAAAAGCTCGAGCAGCGGCCGGGCGGCGATCCGCCCGCGGAGAACCGCCCATGAGCACCTGCCCGAGCACGCCCCGCCGCTTCCATCGCCGCTCGTGGATGCTCATCGCCTGGGCCGCGCTCGCCGCGCCCGCGCACGGGCAGTCCGAGGCCGCCCAGCCCGCCAAGCCGCCGGCCGAGGCGCCCAAAGCCGAGCCGCCCGTCAAGCCTCCCGCCCAGCCCGCGGACCCGATGCCGCTGCCGAGCCTTGACGATCTTCTCGGCCTGCCCACGACCGCCACGCCCGGCAAGCGTCCCCCGCCCGCGGACCCCGACAAGGCCGAGCTGGAGCGCCAGCTCTCCCCCGGCGAGGCCGCGGAGCAGTTCCGCCAGGCCGTTGACCTCATGGGCCAGACGGCCAAGCGCCTCACGGACTCGCGCGACACGGGCCTGCGGACGCAGCGTCTTCAGGAAGACGTGGTCCGCAAGCTCGACATGCTCATCAAGTCCGCCGAGCAACAGAAGCAGCAGCGCCGCCAGTCCAGCTCCAGCTCGTCGAACCGCCCGCAGCGCGACCAGCAGAACCAGCCGAGCCAGCAGCAGCAGTCGACCCCCCAGGACGCGGCCAACGGCGACAACCGCGACGAGCGCATGCCCCCCGGTCGGGAGGACGGCCCGCTGAACCCCGAGCTCGCGGCCCGCGGCGCCGCGTGGGGTGCCCTGCCCGCCCGTGTCCGCGACGCCCTCCTCCAGGGTCGCAGCGACAAGTTCAGCGCGCTCTACCAGCGGATGACCGAGGCCTACTACCGCAAGCTCGCGGAGGAGCCCAAGTGACCCCCCGCCCCGCCGTGATCGCTCTGGCCGCGATTGGAGCCCTCGCCCGCGGGGTGCAGGCCCAGGACGCCGAGCCCGCGCCGCGCCCCGCGGCCGCCGCCGCATCCGCCCAGAACAACCCCGACGCCGGTGAAATCACCCCCGAGCTCGACGCGGCCGTCACCAAGGGGCTCGCCTTCCTCGCCGCCCAGCAGATGGAGGACGGCTCCTTCGGCGAGGGCCGCTACGGACGGAACGTCGCCGTCACCGCGCTGGCCGGCATCGCGTTCATGGCCGACGGACACGTCCCCGGGCGCGGCGAGTTCGGCATCAACGTCGGCAAGGCCCTGGACTACGTCCTGGCCAACTGCACCGAGAGCGGGCTCATTGCCAGTGACGCCGCCAACGGGCCGATGTACGGGCACGGGTTCTCCGCGCTCTTCCTGGGCGAGGTCTACGGCATGACCGCGTCGCTCAACGACCCGGCGCTCTCCGACCGCGTCCACGACGCCCTCGTCCGCGCCGTCCACCTCATCGAGAAAACCCAGAACGAGCAGGGCGGGTGGCGCTACAACCCCGTCCCGTATGACGCCGACATCAGCGTGACCATCTGCGAGATCATGGCCCTGCGCTCCGCGCGCAACGCGGGGCTCGAAGTCGCCAAATCCACCATCGACCGCGCCGTCCAGTATGTCCGACAGTGCCAGAACCCCGACGGCGGGTTCAAGTACCAGCTCGAGAGCGGGCAGAGCGGTTGGCCGCGATCCGCCGCGGGCGTTGCCAGCCTGTTCTACGCCGGGATCTACGAGGACAACGCCATCGATCGCGGCGTCGAATACCTCCTGCGCGAGGCCCTCCCCGGCGTCGCCAACCCGCCCCGGGCCCACTACTTCTATGGGCACTACTACGCCGTCCAGGCCATGTACCTCGCGGGGGGCGAAACCTGGGGGCGCTGGTGGCCCGCCATCCGCCGCGAGCTCATCGATACCCAGCTCCCCGACGGAAGCTGGGAAGACCGGAGCGTCGGCAACAGCTACGCGACGGCCATGTCGCTCATCGTTCTCCAGATGCCCAAGCGTTATCTCCCGATCTTTCAGAAGTAGTAGTTGATGTGTGCCGCTGTCCACGCCCTCGTCCCTCTCCTGCTGGCTGCGGTGGGCGGGCATGCCGCCGCCGCGCCGCAAGCGCCCCCGCAGGACGGCGGCGTCCCCCGTATTCTGATCGACGATCGGCTCCAGGAGCGGGCTGTCACGCTCGTGTCGCTCGACGCCGGGCAGGTCCGTTACGTGGACGCCGGCGGGCTCTTCCGCGACGAGCCGCAGTCCGCGTATGTCGCCATCGTCCCGCCGCCCGGCGCCGCGCCGCCAAACCCGCCGTTGCCGGCGCTCTGGCTGACCGACGGCCAGCGGCTCGCGGGCATCCTCCGCCCGGGCGACGCGCCGGACGACGCCGCCCTGTGGAAGCACCCGGTCTTCGGGGCAGTGAGCCTGCCCCTGGATCAGGTCGCCCGCGTCGTCTTGCGGCGCGTCGCGGCGCGGTCCGCCGCCCGCCCGCCGGGCGACGCCGAGGATTCCATCCTGCTGGTCAACGGCGACCGTCTCAACGGGTTCGTGGCGGCGTTCGGCATGATCGTGCGGGTCGAGGTCGGCGGTGAGGCCCGCGAGGTTTCGTCACGCCGTATCGCGCAAGCCGATCTCGCCAACCCGTCGGAGCCGCTCGCCGGGCTCACCGCCTGGCTCTCGGACGGCAGCATTGTTCGCGTCGCGTCGTTCCGCACGTCGCGCGCCGGCGAGGTCACGATCACGCCCGCCTTCATCCCCCCCGAGCCCGCGGGAGGGCCCCACACGCTCGCCACCGGGGAAGCCGCGGACGCCGGGCGCTATTCACTCGCCGACATCGCCGCCGTCGCGTTCGACGCGGCCCGCATCGTCCCGCTCGGCGCGATCGAGTCTATCGCCCAGACGCCGGTCGGCGATCGCCGCTGGACCGAACCGGCCCGCCGCGGGCCGGGCGACGCCGCGGTGCTCGGCGCGGCCGACATCGTCCTGCCCGGTCCCATGACCGTCGAGTGGGCGCTCCCGGCGGGCGCGGCCCGCGTCTCCGCCGAGGCGGAGCTGACCCCGGAGCTCTGGTCCTGGGGCGATTGCGAGGTCGTCGTTTCCGTCGTTACGTCCCGCGGCCGCGCCGTGGAGCTGCTCCGCGAGCGTGTCCACGCCGAGCGCCCCCGCCTCGCGATCAACGTGCCCGTCGCCGAGCCCGGCGGGCGGCTGCGCCTCACCATCGAACCCGGGCGCTACGGCGCGATCCAGGACCGCATCACCCTGCGCCGCCCGATCATCTTGCTCGACGCACCGCCGGGCTGAGGCGGCAGCTAGTCACCCAGCATGGTCAGGATCGTCGTCATCACGACCAGCAACGTCGTGTTGTGAATGAAGTGCGCCGTCATCGGCGCGATCAGCGATCCACGCCACTCCCGCAGCAGCGCGAACCCGAACCCCAGGCCGATCACCGGGCCCAGCATCAGGAACTGGTACCCGTGCATGAGCCCGAACGTCAGGGCCGTCATGGTCGCCGCCAGGAACCAGTGCCACCGCCGCCGCAGGTGCCCGTAGAGCGCGCCGCGAAAGATGGTTTCCTCGGCCATCGGGGCCCATAGGGCCGCGAGCAGCGCGAACATCACGAACAGCCATGAGCCGCGCTGCTCCGCGATGATCTCCACGATCGGGTTCGAAGGCGGCTCACCCTCGGGCAGGCCCAGCATCGCGCGCGCCCGCGCCCACAGGAGCATGAGCGCGGTGCTTACGAGGACGCCCGCGATGAAGAACGGCAGGCATGCGATGTAGCCGATCACGCCGCTCCCCAGTTCGCGAAGCACGCCGCGTCCGCGATGCAGCCCGAGCGTGCCGAACGCCCGACGCAGCGGCACCCCGCGGACGCCAGGCCAGAGCGCGGTGAGCAACAGAGTCCACTGCGCGACGAGGGCAAACGTCGTGGCCGCGTCGTCGTCGAACACCACGGCCACTACCGCTCCGCACAGCTTGAGCGCGATAAACGCCGCGATGAACATCGCGACGGTCTCAAGGAACACGCTGCCCCCGGGCGGCGGCGGACGCAGCCGCGTCGCGGGCGGCGTCCGCGACCACGCTAACCCCGCGACGACCAGCAGCACCAGGCCCAGCAGTGTGGCCAACCCGCCTCCGATGAACACGACACCAAGCACGCCCAGGATCGCTCCGCCCCCGCCGATGAGCCGCTGGTAATCCGCGTCGTCGATCCCGTTGGCCCGTGCCGCCGCCACGCGGCCGATCCAGCCGTGCCGCTTCACGAAGCCGATCATCTCCGCGTCCGCCGCGGGCGCGGCGCCGTTCTCGGCGGGCGGGGCATCCGGCGCGGGCGGCGGTCGGTAGATGAACTCGGCGATCTCGGCATCGCGGCGCAGCGGCGATCCCGCGGTTGCACGCTCGCGGACGTCCGCCAGCGCGTCCTCCGATAGGTCGCCGCCGTGCAACTCCGCGGCCACGATCGCCGCCCGCAGCACGTCCTCGGGCGTCCGCGCCAAGCCGTCAAGCTGGCCCGCGAATGCGTCGCGCAAGTCCGGGTCGAACCACATTCCGATCTTCGTCATCAGCTTGGCGATGAGCTCGAACTGGGTGTCCGGCGGGGCGATCTCGGCCATCACGTCGCCCGCGCCCGCGGTCGGCACGGGCTCGCTCGGCCGCCCCGCCCCCGCCTGCTGCAGCGCCGCCGTCACCGCAATCAGCGACACCACCGCCAGGCCCGCGAGCCGAGCGGTCGTGGGGCTGCCCGGCTCGGGCGCAAGGTCACGCGGCACCTGCTCTGCCTCACTCATGGCAGGGGATCATCGGCTGTTCCCGACTCCAGGCCAACAGACGGGGCGCGGCACGCCGGTTTGACTCAACTTTCCGCCCCGCTACCCTCTTCCCTCACGGATCGACCGGCGGCCGCGAGGTGCGCCCGCCATGACCCGCGAACTTTGCCGAACCCGCACGACGCGGATCGGCCCGCCCCGCCCGGTAGGCGGCGAGCAGCCTTGGCGGCCGACAGGCCCGACGGCACGGGCGTCGGTCACTCGGCCCTGACGGACCGGGGAACATCCGCCGGTCCGGGGAGAATCGCCCATGCGTCGGCAGACCTTCATGGCTCGCAACGGTCAGGTGCCCAAGACCTGGCGTCAGGTGGACGCCGCGGGCATCCCGCTCGGGCGCCTCGCCGCCGAGATCGCCCTCGTCCTCATGGGCAAGCACCGCCCCGAGTACACCCCGCACGTGGACACCGGCGACTTCGTCATCGTCACCAACGCGAAGCAGGTCGGCCTGACCGGCAACAAGGCCGAGCAACGCTTCAAGCAGCGGTACACCGAGTACCCCGGCGGCCTCAAGCTCGAGTCTTTCGGCCGGCTCCGCGAGCGCCGCCCGCAGAAGCTCGTCGAGGACGCCGTCAAGCGCATGCTCCCCAAGAACCGACTCGGGCGGCACATGCTGACCAAGCTCAAGGTCTACCCGGAGGCCGACCACCCCCACGCCGAGTGCCACCCCGTGACGATGACGGTCTGAAATCCACCGGAATGAGCCCACCCCGCGGGTCGTTCCGCGCGAACCACCCGATCCATCGACGACGCGAGCCACGCCATGATGACCCCCGACCCCGCCGCGACCCCGATGACCCCTCCGCCCGCCGCCGCGGCAGCGCCGCCCGTTGTGCCATCCGCGCCCGCCAAGATCGAGCGGAAGCTGCAACCGGCCAAGCCCGCCGATAAGCGCGGATGGTGGTGGGGCACCGGTCGCCGCAAGGCCGCGTGCGCCCGCGTCCGCCTCCGCCCCGCGACGGGCGGCGACGGCACGATCACGCTCGTGGGCAGCACCCCCAAGGGCCGCTCGGTGGAGCAGTATTTCTCAGAAGAGCGCGACCGCAACAACTGCACGGCTCCCCTGAAGGTCTCGGGCACCATGGGCAAGTTCAACGTCCAGGTCAAGCTCAGCGGCGGCGGATACATGAGCCAGGCCGGGGCCGTCATGCTCGGCATCGCCCGCGCCCTGCGCAACTACGACCCCACCCTCGAGGCCTCGCTCCGCGAGCACAGCATGCTCACCCGCGACTCCCGCAAGGTGGAGCGGAAGAAGTACGGCCAGGCCGGCGCCCGCCGCCGATTCCAGTTCTCCAAGCGCTGAACCCGCTCACCGCCGGTGAGCGTCCGAAAACGGCGACTTGATCCGCGGCGGCATCCCGCCGACGATGATCGCGGCATGCGCCGACGCCTGGGTCACATCCTGAGATCGCGGCGCGTCCGCCGATGGGTGATCGGCACCGGCGTGGGCGTCGTCGGCGCGACGTTTCTGTTCGCCGCCGCGGCCGCCACGCTCGCCCGTGGAGCTCCGGCGTGGTGGCGCACCGTCAGCCGCGACGATCCCGTTACCATCGAGACCGCGCGCCGCGTCGAGGACAATCTCACCCGCCTGCTGACGCGCGGCCGCCCGATGGAGCGCGCCGGCAATCCCGGCGCCTGGCGCAGCGAGCCGTGGTCGTTCAGGGTCCAGGCCTCCGAGGCCAACGCCTGGCTCAACGTCCGCCTCCGCCCGTGGCTCGCCAACCGGGGCGAGGAGGTCGTCTGGCCCGACGAGTTGAGCGAGCTCCAGGTGGATTTCCACGAGGGCAAGGTCCGCCTCGGCGCGTGCCTCCGCGTGGGCGACCGCGACCAGATCGTCTCCGCCACGCTCGACCCGAGCCTCCGCGCCGGGTCGCTCTTCACCCCCGCCGAGTGGGTTCACCTGGGAAGACTCGGTGTGCCCGCGACCTGGGTACTCGAAGCCGCGGGGCCCGACGCCGGCGGGTACATTCCCGACCGCCTGCGCGACCTGCCCGAAACCGACGCGATGTACCGCGCGTTCCTGGGCACCACGCCGATGTTCCGCAACGCCGTCATCAAGATCGGCGACGGGCGGCGCGTCCGCATCCTGGGCATCACCCCGGACGGCGGGTCCCTCATCGTGAGCTGCCAGACCGAGGTCCAATGATCCGGCGCGTTCGCCCGCCGTTCGTCGGGCCCGCGCCGACGCCTTCATCCAACCTTGACGCGCCGACCCCTACACTGAGGCCATGTTCGAGGTCTCGGTCCAGACGGAGTTCGCGGCGGCCCACGCGCTGACCATCGCGGGCAAGCGCGAGCCCGTCCACGGGCACAACTGGCGCGTGACGATCACGGCCCGCGGGCCGGTGCTCGACGCGGACGGGCTGCTCTGCGATTTTCACGCCCTGGAGCGGGCCCTGCACGAGGCCGTCGCGCGATTCCGCAACGCCGACCTGAACGCCGCGCCCCCGTTCGCCGCCGGCGTGAACCCGTCGGCCGAGAACGTGGCGAAGCACGTCGCCGAGCGGGTCGCGCCCGACCTGCCGCAGGGCGTGTGGGTCGCGTGGGTGCGCGTCACCGAGGCGCCCGGGTGCGAAGCGGTGTACGAGCCCGACGCCCCGACTGCGGCGGCACGCCCGACCGGGAGGACGCGATGAGCACGATCCGCAAGCCCGCCGCACCCTCCGCACCCGGTGATGTGGCGGAGCTCAAGCTCACGCACCCCGCCGAGCCCACCGGTCCGGCGCCCACCGAGCCGCCGGTCGTCGCGCCCGTCGCCATTCCGCCCGAGCAGCGCCTGCTCAACCGCGACCTGTCCTGGCTGGAGTTCAACCGGCGCGTGCTCGCCCAGGCGACCGACCCGCGCACGCCGCTGCTCACGCGCCTGCGGTTCCTGGCGATCTTCTCCTCCAACCTCGACGAGTTCTTCATGAAGCGCGTCGGCGCGCTCAAGCATCAGCTCGAGCTCGGGCGCGACATCCCCACGCCCGACGGCCTCACCCCGCGACGCCTGCTCGAAGCCGTGCGCCTCGTCGTCGTCGAGCTCCAGGCCGAGCAGGCCCGCGTGTACGAGCAGGAGATCCGCCCGGCCCTCGCCGCCCACGGCGTCCACATCCTGCGCTACAGCGAGCTGACCGACCACGAGCGCCGCACCCTCGACGGCTGGTACAACGCCAACGTCTTCCCGGTCCTCACCCCGCTCGCCGTGGACCCGGGGCACCGCTTCCCGTTCATCTCTAACCTGTCCGAGAGCATCGGCGTCCTGGTCAGCCAGCCCGGCGAGGCCGAGCGGCACTTCGCACGCATCAAGATCCCCGACGTTCTGCCGCGCCTTATCCCCGTCGCGTCCCCCGCGTCCGCGACCGGGTCGTTGCCCGTGCCGGGGCCGGGCGGCCTGCGGCTCATCATGCTCGACGAGCTCGTCCGCAACAACCTCGACGATCTCTTCCCGGGGATGCAGGTCCACGAGACCATCATGTTCCGAGTCACGCGCAACGCCGCCGTCGAGATCGAGGAAGAGGAGTCGGAGGACCTGCTCAAGTCCGTCGAGAACGAACTGCGGCTGCGCCGGTTCGCCCGGGCCGTGCGCCTCGAGGTCCAGCCCCGCACCAGCCGCGCCGTCCTCGACTTCGTCGTCGGGGCCCTGCGCCTGGACGCCTCCGACGTCTACGAGCGCGGCGGACCCCTGGAATACGGCGACCTGCTGCCGATCACCGACGCGCCGCGCCCCGAGCTGAAGGACCAGCGCTGGACGCCCGTCATCCCCGCGCGGCTCGCGGACGACACGGCCGACATCTTCGCCGAGATCCGCCAGCGCGACATCCTCCTCCACCACCCCTACGAGTCCTTCAACGCCAGCGTCGAGCGCTTCATCGCCCAGGCCGCCCGTGATCCCGACGTCCTCGCCATCAAGCAGACGATCTACCGCACCAGCCGCGATTCCCCCTTCGTCGCCTCGCTCGTGCGCGCCGCCGAGGACGGCAAGTCCGTCGCCGTGCTCGTGGAGCTGCGGGCCCGATTCGACGAGCACAAGAACGTCCGCTTCGCCCGCCAGCTCGAAAAGGCCGGCGTCCACGTCGCCTACGGCGTCGTCGGGCTCAAGACCCACTGCAAGGTCTCGCTGGTCGTCCGCCGCGAGTCCGGCGGCCTGCGCACCTACGCCCACGTCGGGACCGGCAACTACAACCCGTCGACCGCCCAGCTCTACACCGACCTGGGCCTGCTCACCTGCGACCGCGCCATCACCGACGACGCGATCAACCTGTTCAACTTCCTCACCGGGCGCAGCCTCCAGCGCGAGTACCGCGAGCTGCTCGTGGCCCCGTTCACGATGCGCGAGTCCTTCACGCGGCTCATCGAGCGTGAAATCGCCCACAAACGCGCCGGCCGCCCGGCCCGCATCATCGCCAAGATGAACGCCCTGGAAGACCTCAAGATCACCGAGAAGCTCTACGAGGCGTCCGCCGCCGGCATCCCCGTCACCCTCATCGTCCGCGGGTTCTGCTGCCTGCGCCCCGGCGTGCCCGGCATCTCCGAGAACATCCGCGTCATGTCCGTCGTCGGGCGCTTCCTCGAGCACTCGCGGCTGTTCCACTTCGCCGACGGCAAGGAGGACCCCCTCCACGGCGACTGGTACATCGGTAGCGCCGACTGGATGTACCGCAACCTCTCCGCCCGGGTCGAGGCCGCGACCCCCGTCAAGGACCCCGACGCCCGACGCAAGCTCATGCGCCTCGTCGGCATCATGCTCGCCGACCGCGTGAACGCCTGGGATCTGGCCCCCAACGGCACCTACTCGCTCCGCACGCCCCCGCCCGACGCCGATCCCGTCTCCCCCGCGGCCCTGGGCACCTTCGGGGCGCTGATGCTCGACGCCCAGCAGCCGGCGACGAAGTGAGGCGCGATCCCGCGGGAGCGTTTACACTCCTCGTGTGAACCTACGGCCCCTTCTCTTGCTCTCGATCGTTTCCCCATCAGCGGCATGGCTCGCGCTCACCGCCGGCTGCGCCGCGCCCCCCTCCCCCCCCCTCAAGGGGCCGGGCGGCCCGGGCACGGCCACGCCCTACCCCTTCGCCCCCGCCCGCATCGAGGTCCACCCGCTCACGCGCCTCACCCGCGACGCCCAGCAGCGCCCCATGATCCTCTGCCACGTCGAGTTCCGCGACGCCTGGGGCGACACCTGCAAGAGCGTCGGCCAGCTCCTCGTGCTGCTCTACCGCGGCGCGCCGGGCGAGCCCGTCGGCGTCCAGGAGCTGCGCTGGGACGTGGACCTCACCGACCTCCAGCGCAACATGTCGTTCTTCGACGCCGCCACGCGGACGTACCGCTTCCAGCTCCACGACGTGCCCGAGTGGGCGCTCACGGAATCCAGCCCGATCTCGCGCGTCCGCATCCGAGCGGCCCTGACCACCATCGACGCCAAGGGCCGACCCTTCACGCTGGAAGACGAGTTCGTGGTGCCCTGAGACCCGCACGGACGCCGCCCGGATCAGTCATCCCCCCGACCCCGACTCGCCGATGATGACGGAGCCCCCGCGTCGAGAACCGGGCGGCCGCAATGGAACAGCACGCCGTGAACGAGGATCGCCGGGGGCGCGCGCACCGCGTCTGGCGTTCACGCGCCTGGACCCTCGCGTGCGCCGCCGCGGTCTTCGCCCTCACCGCCGCGCTCCTCCGCTCGATGGAAGCTCGCGCGACCGACGGCCGGGCGATCCGTGACCACCTCGACGAGCGCGGCCAGCTTCGCCCCATCGCCGAGGTCGCCGCCGCCGTCCGCGCCATGAAGCTCGTCACCGTTGAGATCGACACCAGCGCCACGGCCAGCCGCTCTCACGAGAGCTGGCGCGGCGGAGTCTCCGCGAACGTGAAAGCGCCGGTCCGGCTGCTCTTCGGCACGGACCTCTCGGCGTTGAACGTGGACGCGATCGCGATCAGCCCGCTCGCCCGCGCCTACCTCGTCCGCGTCCCCACCCCCACGCGCCTGGCCACCGAGGTCGACGGCGGACGCGAGGAGGCCAGTGTCCATGTCGGCTGGGGGCGCTTCCGCACGCGCGCCGGCGAATACTGGCTCGGCCAGGCCCGGCGCGGGCTCTCTGACGAGGCCCGCCGCCTGGGCCTCTCGCCCGAGCACGCCGAGGAAGTCCGCCGGACCTCGCGCGAGCAGGTCGCCGCGCTGTTCAGGAAGATCGTCGGCCCGAACGCGACCGTCCACGTCGTCTTCACCGACGAGGCCGCGACCGCCGTCGCTGGCGCGGGAGAGAAACCTTGATCCGCGCCGCGATTCGCGCCCGCTGGAACGTCGCCCGCCTCTTGGCGGCCGCGGTCCTGCTCTGGGTGCTCGTGGGCGACACGCCCGCACGCCTCGCACGCCTCCACTACGCGAGCCTGCCGGAGTTCGACGCCGCCGCCGAGGTCCGCTTCCTCCGCGCCGCGGGGCGCTACGGCGAGGCGATCATGGTCGCGGACGCGGCGATCGAAAGCGCAAAGCTCAGAGCGAAAAGCTCAAATGGAGACGGCGAAGGTGCCGACTCCGCCGCGGCGGGTGGCCTCCGGCTTATACCGCCCGATGCGGCGGCCCTTGCGGAGCTTGAAACCGAACGGGCGAAGACCATCGCCGAGCAATCCAGCTACCTCCGGCGCGCCACCGACCTGGGCATGGGCGCGATTTCGGGCACCGGCGGCTCGCTCGAGGGGCTCGTCGGAGCCGTGGCCGCGGATTTCTTCATCGTGGGTGACGTGCGAGACCTCGTCATCCAGGGCGGGCGGCTCGTGCTCGACGGCGAAACCGACGAGGTGATCCTCGTGCTCTCGGGCGTCGGCCTTGCCACGACCCTTGCACCCGAGATCGACTGGGTACCCTCGATCCTTAAGACCGCGCGCAAGGCGGGAACCCTCACGAAAGGCCTCAGCGCGTTCATCATCCGTTCGATCCGCGGCGCGAAGTTCGACGAGCTGCGAGACCTCTTGCTGAACGTACGCACGCTCGCCCGGCGCGCGTCGCCCGGCGGCGCCGTCCGCCTGCTCGCCCACGCCGACGATCCCGCGGATGTAGCTCGTCTCGCCCGTTTCGTCGAGAACCAGCCCGCGGGCGCCTTCGCGCTCCACGTCACCAGCCGCGAGGGCGCAACACTCCTCAAAGCCGCGGACGCCGCGACCCCCGCCGCGAAGGCCGCGACCGAACAGGCCGTGGTGCTCGCCGCCCGCAAGGGCACGCTCGGCACCGCCTGGCTCCGCACCGGCGCTTGGAAGCGGATGCTCAAGCCCCACGCGCTCGTCGGCGTCGCCAAGATGCTCTACAAGGGCAACGCCGAGGACCTCGCCCGCCGCATCGCCGCCGCCATCGACCCGCGCGCCCGTTGGCTCATCCCCGTCGCCGCGGCGTGGGTATTCGTCGAAATCGTCTGGTTGGGGCGGAAGGTTGCCGGCGGACGTCGCGCCGCGACTCAGTGATGGTTGTCCCGCATCGCGTCGATCAGCTCCGCGACCCGCGCCGGCGTGACGTTCTCGTGCAGTTTCTCGTCGATCAGCAGCGCCGGGGCCGTCCCGCACGAGCCCAGGCACTCCAGCTCGATCAGCGTGAACCGCCCGTCGTCCGTCGTCTCGCCGACCTCGACGCCCAGCTTCGCCTTGACCGCCTCCGTGATCGCCGGCTGCCCGCAGAACTCGCACGCGATCGACCGGCACACCGCGACCAGGTGCCTGCCCTTGGGCTTCAGCCAGTACTCCTCGTAGAAGCTCGCGGTGTCGAGCACGTCGGCCGGCTTGAGCCCCAGAACCTCGGCGATCTCCTCCATCGCCTGCTCGGGCACCCACCCATACTCGTGCTGGATCATGTGCAGCGCCGGCATCAGGCACGCCATCCTGGTCTCGTAGCGCGGGATGAACCGCTCGGTCAGGTCGCGCCGCATCCCGCCGGTCAGGTACGGCTCGGGCCGGCGCGCGACCTTCATCGTCGCCGAGGGTTTCACGATCCAGGCCATCGGGCGTCTCCGGGGAGCGGACACTAGGGTACGCGGAACCCGGGCCGGACGCCGAGTCGGAGCGAGCACTCGAGCGAAGGCTCGGGTACCTCCGCCGCACTCACCCGCGCGCCGCAGCGACCCCGCTTCGATCACCCCGGCGGCTTCGGCGTCGGCACGCTCGGCGGCACGGGCTCGCCCGGCGGCTCCGGCTCGACCGGCTCGGGCGCCGTCTCCGTCGGCAACGGCCACACGCCCGGGCTGAAGTCCCCGTGTTCCGCCGGGTGCGGCTCCAGAGCGCCGGAAGCCGAGCCGCGCTGCACGCTCTCGCCGACCACCAGCGGCGCGTCCTCGACCACCATCGGCGTCGCCGGCGGCTGCTCGTCGAACTCCCCCCACCGCACGCACTGGATCAGCTGCGCCCCGGGGCCGGTCAGCAGCACCCAATCCCCGTCATTCGCGAAGGAATGCCGGGACGTAGCCGCCCGCATCGTGAACACGAACGCCCCGCGGAAACTGTCGTGCCCGTGCGTCGGCGGCCTGGTCGAATCCCCCACCGGTCCCTTCCACTTCGCCTTGCACCCGTTAAACACCACCACCACCTGCCCCGGCTTGAGCTCCATCGCCGGGAACCGGAACCGCAGGCCGCCCTTCTTTTCCTCGTTGCGGTCGCGCAGCGCATACCCGCGGAGTTGGATCGGTTTGTCGTGCGGGTTCACCAGCTCGATGAACTCGTCCCCGGTCGCGTCGCGCGTGCCGTCCTTGTTCGCGTCCCCGCCCGGCCCCGTCGGCACGGCGTAGAGCACCTCGGTGATCAGGGGGTGCGGGAACGGCACGAGCGGCGCGTCCGCGGGCGGCTCCGCCGGCGTGCCGCCCGGGTCCCCCGCCGCGGGTGGAGCCGTCGGCGCTTTCGGAGGCGACCCGGCGGGCTGCGCGGCGGCGGCGAGCACGGCGCCCGTCACCAGCCCGGGCCCCACGAACCATCCGATGCGGTTCACCGCGCGTCCCCCTTTACCTCACCCGGCTTGGCGCGTTCGACCGTGAGCGATCGTCCGTCGGCGTGCGTCGCCACGCGCACGGCCGTGCGGCCCGAGCCCACCCGCAGCCGGGCCGGCTCGTCAGTCCGGGTCCGCTCACCCGCCTCGATGAGGACGCGCCCGCCCGAGACCCGCGCGGGTCCGAGCCGCGCGTTCGCCCCGGGGTCGAGCCGGTGCGAATCCATAACCCACTGCGGATTGGGCCACTGCTCCTGAACGAGCTGCACGAGCACCGGCACGTCCGTCGCGTTGTGGACGTCGACGGTGTACGTGCAGCCGCCGAGCAGCAGAGCGGCGAGGACGACGCAGATCAGGCGGGGATCGGGTCGCATCGGCGTTCAGTCTACCGTGTGTGCGCCGCCGTCAAGGCTCGTCTCGGGCGAGCCCCGCCGCTACCGATCCAGCTCCGCCGCCACCACGTTGATCGATCCCAGGATCGCCACTACGTCCGCCAGCATGTGCCCCTCGGTCAGCTTCGCCATCAACTGGTAGTTGATGAAGCACGCGGGGCGCGTCCGCACCCGCCACGGTCGCGGCGAGCCGTCCGCCACGATGTAGAACCCCTGCTCCCCGTTCGGCCCCTCGTTCCAGCCGTACGCCTCGCCGATCGGGGCCTTCCACCCGCGGTTGCTCATGATCAGCTCGAAGTGCTGGATCAGCCCCTCGATCGACCCGTACACGTCCTTCTTCGGCGGCTTGACCATCTTCGAGTCCGCGAAGGCGTCCATCGGCCCCTTGGGGATGCGGTCGATGAGCTGGTCGAGGATCGCCATCGACTGCTTGATCTCCTCAACGCGCACCAGGAACCGCGCGTACACGTCCCCGTCCGCGCAGATCGGCACCTGGAACTTCACCGCCTCGGCGCCCTGCCCGTCCCAGTTGTCCGCGTAGCAGAGGTACGGCATGTCCTTGCGCAGGTCGCGGCGCACGCCGCTCGCCCGCGCCATCGGCCCACTGATCGACCAGGCGATCGCGTCCTCCTTCGACAGCACGCCGATCCCCTTCGTGCGATCGATGAAGATGCGGTTGCGCTCGACGAGCTTCTCGGCGTCGCGGATCGCCTCCGCCAGGTCGTCGTGCAGGAAGCTCTTGACCATCCGCTTGAACACCTCGTCGTCCGGGATGTCCTGCATCATCCCGCCCACGCGCGTCCCGTCCGGGTGGAACCGCTGCCCGTACAGGTAATCGAGGATGTCGTAGATCTTCTCGCGCGGGTTGAAGCAGAACAGGAACGCCGTGAACGCCCCCAGGTCCAGCCCCGCCGCCCCGACGCACAGCAGGTGGTTCTGGATGCGGGCCAACTCGTTCAGGATGGTCCGCACGACCTTGCAGCGCGGCGTGATGTCGATCCCGAACAGCTTCTCGACCGCCCCGTGCCACGTGATGTCGTTGTGGATCGGCGAGAGGTAGTCCATCCGCGACACGATCGTCACGTACTGGTTGTAATCCAGGTGCTCGCCGAGTTTCTCGAAGCCGCTGTGCAGGTACCCGATGTGCGGCGTGCACCGCGCGATCCGCTCACCGTCCAGCTCCAGCACCAGCCGCAGCGTGGTGTGCGTCGCGGGGTGCTGCGGGCCGAAGTTCAGCACCCACCGGTCGCCCGTGTCCACGTGCCCGGCGAGATACCCGGTGGACTCGGCGTCCACGTCGAAACCCTGGTCCGGTCGGAGAGTGAACGGCATGGGCCCAGTATAGGGTTGACCCTCGGCGGTCCCGACCGCGCCGTCGGCGTGAGCCGCCGGTGGCGCGTGATTCCCTGATAGGAGGGCTTGCCAAGCCGCGGAACCCGTGTCAGGATCGTCTGGGGTGGAGGTCCGCGCCCGCCGGGTGTCCGTTCGGGTTTGTCTCGCACGACCCCCGCGGTTCGACCGCGGATCGGAAGATCGGAACGACGATGGCCACGCGACGGAACACGCATCAGCCGGCGGTGTTGTCCCCACGGGCGCGCACCCTTGCCGTTGCCGCGGGGTTGGCCGTCGCGGCCACGATCGCTCCGTGCACACGCGCCGGCGGCGGACCGGAGAACGTCCTCATCATTGCCGATCCGTCCAGCCGCGAGTCGATGCACCTGGCCAACTACTACCGCCACGCCCGGAACATCCCCGAATCCAACGTCCTGTATCTGGACCCGGACGCCGCAAACTACACCGACTTCCGCACCCTCCAGCTCCCGGGCTTCCTCGGGCACTTGAAGCAGCGCGCCCTGGAAGATCACATCGACTACATCGTCGTCACGCCGGGCAACTCGTTCTACGTCTTCGCCCCGAACCTCGTCTCCGACGGGTGCTCGCCGGTCTGGCGGTTCTCCATCGGCAGCGTCTTCACCATGGCCTACATCGTCGGCGACATCGTGCCCGGCCCCATCGCGTCGTCCTACCCCAACCGTTACTACAGCGGGACGCCCGCGCAGGCCGTCGGGTTCGACAGCAACACCGCCTGGCTCAGCGGCGTCCCGAGCTCGTCGGTCGCGGCCCGCCGCTACTTCATCGGCACCCAGCTCGGATACTCCGGCCTCAACGGAAACTCCCTCGACGAGATCAAGGCGATGATCGATCGGAGCGTCGCCGCCGACGGGACCTTCCCCGCGGGGACGTTCTATTACATGCACAACCCGAACGACCCTCCGCGCAACGTGCGCGCCTGCGGCGGGGGCTCCTGCACGGGCGTCCCCACGCTTTACAACGCCGCCGTCACGAACATGGCCGCGGCCGGCGGCCTTGCCGTCGTGCTCCAGGGTGCGCTCCCGGACGGGCCCCAGGACTGTCTGGGGATCATGACCGGCTTCGCCACCGGCAACATCATCGGCGGGAACTTCACCCTCCGGCCCGGGTCCTTCGCCGACCACCTGACCAGCTACGCCGCGACCTTCGACGAGTCCTCGCAGACCAAGGCCTCGGCGTGGATCACCAAGGGTGCGAGCGGATCCGCGGGTACGGTCGACGAGCCGTGCAACTACACCGGCAAGTTCCCCCACTCCAACATGCACATCTTCTACCGCCGGGGGCTGTCGCTCGGCGAATCGTACTTCCGCAGCCTCGCCTTCGTTCCGTTTCAGCAGCTCTTCATCGGCGACCCGATCACCCGCCCGTTCACGCACATCCCGAGCGTGAGCGTCCCGAACGCGCCGGTGGCCCCGGTCAGCGGGACCATCGTGCTCTCCCCCCAGGCGACCACCAGCCACCCGACCGCGGGCATCGCCTCCTACGACCTGCTGATCGACGGCGTGCTGCATTCCACGGCGCTCGCCGCCGGCACGTTCACGGTGAAGACGACGAAACTCTCCGATGGTCACCACGACATGCGCGTCCTCGCGTACGACAACTCGCTCGTCAAGAGCGTCGGGCGCTGGGCGGGCGCGATCACGGTCAGCAACACCGGCAGCGCCGCCACACTGATCACCCCCGTCGTCGCGGGCACGCTCACCGATCTCTTCTCGTTCACGCTCGGCGCGACGCCTCCGGGCGGCGCCACGCTCACCGAGGTGCGCCTCACCCATCAGGGGCGCGTCATCGGCGCGCGCGCCACGCCCGGCAGCGTTCAGGTCCACGGGCAGATGATCGGCGCGGGACAGACGATCGTCCGCGCCGAGGCCCTCTTCAGCAACGGCCAACGCGCCGTCAGCGCCCCGCAGCCCCTCGACATCGCCTACACCATCGGAACCCCCGCCGCGTCCGCGCCCGCGGCCTTCTCCTTCTCACGCGATGTGCGCCCCGACGCGCCCGCGGTGATCGAGCTCCCCGGAACCTTCGGCGAAGACCCGGCCGCGGCGGTCTACACCGTCATCACGCCACCCACGAAGGGCGCCCTCACCGGCGCGGGCGCCTGGCGCGTCCTGACGCCCAACGCCAACGCGTGCGGCCTCGACCAGTTCCAGTTCCGCATCGATACAACCGGGGGTGCTTCGACCGTGGCGACCGTGTCGCTCAGGTACGTGCGACCCGCCGCCGCCTGCCCCCCCGACTTCAACGGCGACGGGCAGTTGTCGGTTGCTGATTTCGGCGCGTTCCAGACCGGCTATGTGCTGGCCGATCCACGGGCTGATTTCAACGGGGATTGCGCGCTCTCCGTCGGTGATTTCGGCGCGTTCCAGACCGCGTACGTCCTCGGCTGCCCGTGACGATCGCCCCCGGGTCCGTTCCGTCATCGTTGATGAACGCCGCGCCGCGCGTCGGCGCACCACGCGCGCCACGCCCCGCGAAGCGCCGTTTCAATCCGGCGCGCATACCCCGGCCCGTCGCACAGCCCCGACCCGCGCACGCGTTCGCGCAGCGACCCGCGCAGGGACGCCAGCCGCGCCGGGTCACCCGCCCACGACGCGGCCAGCGCGACGTACCCGTCCGGCGTGCCCGCGATCAACTCCGCCAGGTCCGCGGCCTTGAGCAGGCCGACGCCCACGCGCGACGCGTGAACGTCGCCGGCCAGCGTCACCACGGGCACGCCCATCCAGAGCGCCTCGCACGTCGTGGTCGTCCCGTGATACGGGAACGTGTCGAGCGCCACATCGACCCGCGCGTACGCACCCAGGTGCTCGCGACGCGACGGCAGTCCCGCGAGAAGCTCCACGCGCCGGGGATCGACCCCCGCCGCCGCGAACCGCCCGAGCAACCGCTCTCGCGTCGCCCCCCCCACGAGGTTGATCGACTTGAGCACGAGCCGCGATCGCGGCACGCCCAGCAGCACCCGTGACCACAACGCCACCAGACCCGGCCCGACCTTGGGCAAGTGGTTGAACGAGCCGAACGTCACCGGCGCACCGCCCGCGCTCGGCGCCGGCGAGACCCCGGGGTCGTCCTCCATCGGCGGCGGGCGGTAGCACAGGAAGCAACCCGGCACCCGTATCAGCCGCTCCGTCGCCCGCGCGTCCGTCGGCGCGCCCGCCGGGTCCGTGTGCGCATCCACGAGCCGCACGTCCACGCGCGTCAGCCCTGTCGTGTGCGGGTATCCGATGAACGTCGCCTGCACCGGCGCGGGGCGCCGCGCCATGATGCCCAGCCGCCCCCCGGCCGTGTGCCCGCTCAACTCCACCAGCACGTCGACGCGGTCCGCCCGGATGCGCTCGGCCGCAGCGCCGTCATCCACCGCCCCGACGTCTCGCCACGCGGCCGCGTGCGACCTCAGCCGCGCCGTCGTCGCGTCCGACCCCTTCCCCGTCGAGTAGCACAACACCTCGAACGCCGCTCGGTCGTGCTGCTCCAGCAGGGGCTCGATAAAGGAAGCCACGCTGTGGGCGCGGAAGTCGGGCGACAGATACCCCACGCGCAGCCGCCGCTCCGGCTCGCGTGTCTGGGCCGGCGGCGGCATCGCCGGCACCAGCGACTCCAGGAGCCGCCCGTACGCGGCGTGGACCTCGAAGACGTCGCGCGCGTCGGCCCCCTCCACGTAGTTCAACACGTGCGCGAGCCGGTCGAGCGCCTCCAGATGGCCCGGGTGGTCCTTCAGCACCGCGCGCAGCGCCGCGGCGGCTTCATCCGCACGCCCCGTCTTGAGCAGCAGCATCGCCGCGTTGCACGCCACCGCGGCGTCGCCCGGCGTCAGCGCCGCCGCACGCCGGTAGCACTCCTCGGCCGCGTCGAAGTCCAGGGCCTCGGTCCGCAGGTTCCCCAGCCCCAGCAGCGGCGGCCCGTACGCCGGCCCGAGCCGCGACGATTCCTCGAACGCGCGGGCCGCGTCGGCGCTCGCCCCCTTCGCGGCGAGCACCAGCCCCAGCGAGTTATGCAACTCGGGGTCCGTCGGCCTCGACGCCACGGCCCGCCGGATGAAGTACTCCGCCCGATCCGGCGCGCCCGCGTTCATCAGCACCAGCGCCATCAGGTGGTTCGCGTCGTACCGCCCTGGATCGGCCTGGAGCGCCCGGCGCAGCACCTGCTCGGCCTGAACCAGCCGTCCGCCGAGCTGGTGCTGCCGCGCGGCGAGCACGAGATGGTCCACATTGGCCACGCCAGGAGGTTACCGGATGATGCCCGTCTCAACCCGGCGCCGTGCCGCGGCGCTCGCGGCGTTCACGTCGTCCAGCGACCGCAACGGCCCCGCCCCGGTCTCGGCCATCGCCCCGTCCAGCGCCGATCCCACCAACTCCACGATCCGCCCCAGGGGGATGCGGCGCGCGAGGAACGCCTCCACCGCGGCCTCGTTCGCCGCGTTCAGCACCGCCCCGGCCGCACCGCCGTACTCCAGCGCCCGGTACGCCAGGTCCACCGCCGCCGCCTGATCCCCGCTCGGCTTCGTGAACTCCAACGACGCCAGCGCCGACCAGTCCATCGGTCGGCATGCGCCCTCGACGCGCCATGGGAACGCCAGCGCGTTCTGGATCGGCCCCTTCATGTCCGGCGCCGCCAGGTGCGCCAGCGACGACCCGTCGCGGAACTCGACGATCGCGTGGACGATCGATTGCGGGTGGATCAGCACGCCGATCCGCGACGGCTCCAGCCCGAAGAGCCAGTGCGCCTCGATCACCTCCAAGGCCTTGTTCATCAGCGTCGCCGAATCGATGGTGACCTTCGGGCCCATGCTCCAGGTCGGGTGCCGCAGCGCCCGCTCGGGCGTCGCGTGGTACGCCTCCTCGCGCGCCACCCCCCGCAGCGCCCCGCCCGAGGCCGTGATCCACGCCCGCGCCACGCTCCCGCTCGCCATCATCGGCGGCGCGATCACCTTCTCCCCCGCCCCCTGTCCCCTGTCGCCTGTTCCCTCCCCCAAACACTGCCACAGCGCCGCGTGTTCGCTGTCCATCGGCAGCAGCCGCGACCTCGTCCGCCGGGCCGTGGGAACAATGATCGCTCCCGCCGCGACCAGAGGCTCTTTGTTCGCCAGCGCGACGTCCCGACCGAGTTCCACCGCGGCCAGCGTCGCGGGCAGGCCCGCCGATCCGGCCATGGCGGCCACGACAACGTCCGCGTCCACCTCGCGCACGAGCCGCTCCGCCGCGTCCGCGCCGCTGAGCGCACCGGACGCCGCGGCCTCCCTCTCCGCGACCGCCGCCGTCGCTCCGGGCCAGTGTCGCCGCTGCTCCGCGAGCAGGGCCGCGTTCCGCCCGATCGCCAGGCCCACCACCTCGTGGCGGACCGCGAACACGCCGCGCCCGTGCAGCGCGTTCAGGTGCGCGATCACGTCCAGCGTCTGCACGCCGACCGAACCCGTCGAGCCGAGCACGATGACGCGGCGCACGCCCCCGGGCATCGGCTACTCCGGTGGGCGACGCGCGACCTCGCCCGGGGCCAGCTTGCGCCGGCTCGAATACAGGAACCGCGGCTTGGAGCCCGGCGCCGGTTGGGATTCGGCCTGCGGGCGCGGTTTGGGTTCCGCCGCGCGCTGCTGCGGCGCCGCCCGAGGCCGGGGAGCCTCGGGACGCGGCTGGGGCTGCGGGCGAGCCGGAGGCTGAAGGCGCACGTGCGGCGCCCGCTGCTGAGGAGGCGGCCGCGACGGCGTTTCCGCGCCCGGTGGGGCCGCTTCGTTCACTCCGTCGCTCGGTCCCCCTGCGGATGCCCCGCCTCCACCGCCTCCGCCCCCCCCCCCACCGCGTCGGCGTCGGC
>JBJXFE010000031.1:0-244242 GCA_046153875.1 Phycisphaerales bacterium | reverse complement strand
CCTGGGAATACACCGGTGACGGCCAAGCCCTCGCCTACCGCGTCGGTGCCGACCTGATGGACATGGAGTTTGTCCAGTTCCACCCCACCGGCATGGTGTGGCCTCCCAGCGTCCGCGGCATCCTGGTCACCGAGGGCGTCCGGGGTGAAGGAGGCGTGCTCCGCAACAACGCGGGCAAGCGCTTCATGTTCGACGACATTCCTGACAACTACAAGAACCAGACGGCCAAGGACGAGGAGGAAGGATGGCGCTATGTGCAGGGTGACAAAAACGCCTGCCGCCCGCCGGAACTGCTCACCCGCGACCACGTCGCCCGCTGCATCAACCGCGAGGTGAAGGCCGGGCGCGGCTCGCCCCACGGCGGGGTCTACCTCGACATCGCGTGGATCAAGGAGAAGCTGCCCAACGCCGCGGAGCACATCAAGAAGAAGCTCCCCTCCATGTACCACCAGTTCATCACGCTCGCGGGCGTGGACATCACGAAGGAGCCGATGGAGGTCGGGCCCACGACGCACTACGTCATGGGCGGCGTGCGCGTGGACGGCGACACGCAGATGTCCACGGTGCCCGGGCTGTTCGCCGCCGGCGAGGTGGCCGCGGGGCTGAACGGGGCCAACCGTCTCGGCGGCAACTCGCTCTCCGACCTCGTCGTCTTCGGCAAGCTCGCGGGCGAGCACGCGGCCAAGTACGCCAAGGCCAACTCCGCGCCGACCGTCAACAACGCCGAGGTCGAGGCCGGGGCACGCCGGGCCCTGGAGCCGTTCGACCGGGCCGACAGCGGCGAGAATGCGTACGGCGTGCAGCACGACCTCCAGAACATGATGCAGGACCTGGTCGGCATCGTCCGTACCGAGAACGAGATGGCCAAGGCCCTCGACGGCTTGGGCCGGCTCAACGCCCGCGCGGCAAAGGTCGGGGTCACCGGCAACCGCGAGTACAACCCCGGCTGGCACACCGCCATGGACCTGGGGCCGTTGCTGACAGTCTCCGAAGCGGTCACGCGGGCGGCGCTGGAACGCAAGGAGAGCCGTGGGGCCCAGTTCCGCGACGACTTCCCGGCCAAGAGCGACGAATACGGGAAGTTCAACATCGTCCTGCGCAAGGGCGGGGAGGGCCAGATGCGTGTGATCCGCGAGCCGATCCGGGCGATGCGCGAGGACCTGAAAAAGGTGGTTGAGGAGAACAAGTGAGCGGCGCGGGCCGATCACCCGGAATGCCAGCCATGCCCACGACCGTGCCACTGCCCGTCCAGAAGCCCGCTTCGGGCCGCGCGTCCATCCCCGCGGGCGGGCGCTCCACCACGTTCCGCGTCTGGCGCGGCGACGCGAAGTCCGGGCAGTTCAAGGACTACACGACGACGGTGACCGAGGGCATGGTCGTCCTCGACTGCGTCCACCAGATCCAGGCGGAGAGCGCCCCGGACCTGGCCTGCCGCTGGAACTGCAAAGCCGGCAAGTGCGGGTCGTGCTCCGCAGAAATCAACGGCATACCCAAGCTCATGTGCATGACGCGGATGGACCAGCTGCCCGCCGATCAACCCGTCACCATCGAGCCCATGCGGGCCTTCCCGCTCATCCGCGACCTCGTGACAGACGTCTCGTGGAACTACGAGGTCAAGAAGAAGATCAGGCCGTTCAAGCCCCGCAAGCCGGACGCGCCCGACGGCACGTGGCGCATGGACCAGGCCGACGTGGACCGCGTGCAGGAGTTCCGCAAGTGCATCGAGTGCTTCCTGTGCCAGGACGTCTGCCACGTCCTGCGGGACCACCACAAGCACGAGGAGTTCATCGGCCCGCGGTTCTTCGTGTACGCGGCCGCGCTGGAGATGCACCCGCTCGACACCGAGGACCGCATCGCGGACCTGAAGAAATCGCAGGGGCTGGGGTACTGCAACATCACCAAGTGCTGCACGAAGGTGTGCCCGGAGCACATCACGATCACCGACAACGCGATCATCCCGCTCAAGGAGCGCGTGGTGGACGAGTTCTACGACCCGATCACGAAGCTGTTCCGGATGTTCAAGCCGAAGAAGAGCTGACCGGGCCGCGGCGTCACGCGGGCGGGAACAGCCGCGCGATCCGCCGCTCGGCCTCCGCGGGGACCTTCACCGCCGCCGCCCCGATGTTGTCGCGCACCTGCTGCGGCGTCGTCGCACCGGTGATGACGCTGGTGATCCCCGGCCGGCCCAGGATCCACGCCAGCGCGAGCTGCGCGGGAAGAGCGCCCAGTTCCTTCGCGATCCCGCAGAACTCGCGCACGCGCGTGAGGTTCGCCTCGGTCAGGTCCTCGCGCAGCCACTTGGTGGTGTCCCCGCGGCTGCCCGTGGGAACACCCGCGTTGTACTTGCCCGTCAGCAGGCCGCCCGCCAGCGGGCTCCAGACCACCAGCCCCATACCGAGCTTGGTCGCGGTCGGCATCGAGTCCCGCTCGTTCCCGCGATGGATCAGGTTGAACTGCGGCTGCTCGACGATGGGCGGATGAGCGTTGAACCGCTCCGCCGCGGCCTGCGCGGCCTTGAGCGAACGACCGCTCCACACGCTCGTGCCCCAGTAGAGCACCTTGCCGCGCCGGACCAGGTCGTCCATCGCCCGCACGGTCTCCTCCAGCGGCGTCTCGGGGTCCTCGCGGTGGCAGAAGTACAGGTCGAGATAGTCGGTCCCGAGGTTCGAGAGCGTGCGGTCGATGCTCTCCATGATGTGCTTGCGCGAGAGCCCCCGGTCGTTCGGATCGTCGCTCATCGGCCAGAAGAGCTTACTGGAGAGGACCAGCTCGGACCGCTTGCGTCCGCGGATGAACGCGCCCGTCGCCCGCTCGGCCTCGCCCTTGGCGTAGGCGTCGGCCAGGTCGATGAAGTTCACGCCGCCGTCGAGCGCCGCCCCGAGCACGCGGGCCGTGCCCTGCTCATCCACCCCCGCGCCGAACGTGAGCCACCCGCCGATCGAGACGGCGCTGACGCGGAGCCCGCTGTTCCCGACACGACGGTATTCCACCTCGTTCTCCTCCGGGCCCGCGCCGGACCACATGCCGACTGGTGCCGTCTCAGGCTCTGGCGTCCGACTCGGGCACCGGCCTGAGCTGGCCCTCCGTCCCCGCGACAGCCACGGCCACAGCCGCGTCGCCCGTCACGTTCACGATGGTGCGGCACATGTCCAGCACACGGTCCACGGCCAGGATCATCGCGATCCCTTCGGCGGGCACGCCGTACGTCCTCAGCACGATGACGAGCATGACCATCCCGCCGCTGGGGATGCCCGGCGTGCCGACCGCGGACACGACCGCTGTCAGCACGATCGACGCCTGCTGGACGAGCGAGAGCTCGGTCCTGTAGAACTGGGCGAGGAAGACCGTGGCGACGGCCTGCATCATGGCTGTGCCGTCCATGTTGATCTTCGCGCCCATCGCGCAGACGAACCCGGTGATATCCGCCGGCACGCCCAGCTTGTCGCGGACGTTCGCAATCGTGACGGGGAGCGTGGCCATGGAGCTGCTGCTGCTGAACGCGACCATCTGAACCTGTGTGATGCCGCGGAAAAACGTACGCAGCGGCATCGGCGAGAAAACCCGGACCACCGCGGGGTAGATGACCAGTTGGATGACCGCCAGCCCCAGCAGCACGGTCACGCAGTACGCGCCGAGCGATTTGAGCACGTCGAACCCGAGGTCCGCAACGATCGGCGTGATCAGGCAGAACACGCCGATGGGGGCCGCCCGCATGATCCCGCGCACGATCGACGTAAACGCCTCGGCGAGCCCTTCGACCACCTCCAGCACCGGGCGCGAGCGCTCTCGGGGCAGGAGGGCTAGAGCGATCCCGAGCATAAGCGCGAACACGACGACCTGGAGCATGTCCCCCTCGGCCAGCGACTTGAACGGGTTCGTCGGCATGATGTCGCGAACGAGGTCCCACGGCTTGGTCGACTTGGCCTTGGAGGCCAGCTCCTCGGCGACCTTCGTGTCCATCGACGCGAGCATCCGCTCTTTGGCCTCGGCGCTGATGAACCGCGCGCCGCCGGGCTCGATCGCGTTCACCAGGGCCAGGCCCAGCGTGACGCTCAGCACCGCCGTGCACGCGAAGATGCCGATGGTCTTGCCGCCGATCCGCCCGAGCTTGCGCAGGTCCCCCAGCGAGCCGATCGCGAGGATCAGCGCGAACAGAATGATCGGTACCGCGATGAACTGCAGCGCCCGCTTGAAGAACTCGCCGAGCACCCAGTTGAGCTTCACCGCGAAGTTGATGACGCCCGCCCCGAACCCCGTGCCCGCGGCCTCGCGGATCGCCGCGCCGTTCGCGTTCAATACCAGCCCGACGCCCACGCCCAGGGCCAGGCCGATCAGGATCTTCCAGTGCAGGGCGAGCTTCACGCGGGGCTCCGGTGGTCGCGGCGGGGGTCATTGGGGCATCCGACTGGCGCGGCCGCGTGGAGTCAAGGTACGGGATCGCCCGCCCGCGCTCAACCCGGCACGCCCCGGCCCCCCGCACCCGCTCTATCGTCTCCTGTGGCCACCCGAGCGACGTTCCGCCCCCGCCACCGCCTGACGCACGCGCGCCAGTACCAGTCGGTGTACGCGGCCCGGGTCTCGCGCACCGCCGGGCCGCTGGTGATCTTCGCCGCGCCCAACGGGCTGCCCGAGCCGCGTCTGGGCCTGTCGGTGGGCACACGCGTGGGAAACGCCGTCCGGCGTAACCGCGTGAAGCGGCTCATCCGCGAGGCGTTCCGGTCGCTCCAACACGACTTGCCGTGGCATGAGCCGCCCGCGAGCGAGGCCACGCCAAGACCGGAGCGCTGCCGCTACGACCACGTCGTCAACGTCCGCGCCCACGACCCGGCCGAACTGGCGCAGTACGTTCGCTGGTTCTCCGAGTCAGCCGCGGCCGCCCACGCGGCATGGGCGCGACGCGGGCCACGCCCCGATTCGGCGAAGCCCAAGGGCCCGCGTCAATGACCCTCCGCCACGGGCTGTCGCTGCCGTTCATCATCCTCATCAAGCTCTACCAGTTCACGCTCTCGCCGTTCGTGGGGCGGCAGTGCCGGTTCCATCCGACGTGCTCGTGGTACGCCCTCGACGCGTACCGGCTCCACGGCCCGGTCCGCGGGACGATGCTCACGGCGCGGCGGATTCTCAAGTGCCACCCGTTCCATCGCGGCGGATACGACCCGGTGCCTGGGGCGGAGAACGGCAGAACAGCAGAGCGGCCGAGCGGCCGAGCGGAGCCTTAGAGCATCACGAGGCGGCGGCCCCCGCCCCGCTGCGCCTTTGCTGTTCCGCCTCTGTGCTGCTTTCATTCCCCGTGCCGCGCTACAAGCTCACCATCGCCTACGACGGGACCGGCTTCTCCGGGTGGCAGAAGCAGGAGCCGCCGGTCTCACAGGCCGAGATCGATGCCCGCGCCGGCACAACATGGAGCATGTTCTCGCCGTACGCGGTCAAACATGGGGTCGTTCCGTCCGGCCTGCTCGCGAACGAGTACCGCGATGCTGACGGAACTGTGCGGTCACCGCTGCGCACGGTGCAGGGCGTCGTCGAGCGCGCGGTGAGGTCGCTCGTCGGCGAGCCCGTGATCGTCATGGGCGCGAGCCGAACGGACTCGGGCGTTCACGCCCGCGGGCAGGTCGCGGCCTTCACATGCGGCGGAAGCGACGAAGAGGCGGACCCGACGGGCGGTGCGCCGGCTGAATCGCTCACCTCCTCACCTCCCCACTTCCTCTCGCCCAACCCGCCCCAGCGCGAACACGGCTGGCCGGTCTCGCGCGGCACCAACCGTCTCGCCGCCGCGATCAACGCGCGGCTGCCCGAGGACGTGGTGGTGCTCGCCGCCGAGGGCGTCGATCCCGCGTTCGACCCGATCAGCGATTGCGAGGCCAAGGGCTATTCGTACACGCTGCACATCGGGCCGGAGCGCCCGCTCTTCGACCGACAGTTCGTCCACCACGTACGGACACCGCTCGACGTGGACGCCATCCGCCGCGCGGCCGAACGGATCGTCGGCGAGCACGACTTCGCCGCGTTCGCCAAGGCGGGGCACGGACGGGAGAGCACCGTCCGCACGGTGTTCGAGTGCCGTGTGGCAGAAGCAGGGACGGAGGGACACAGGGACGAAGGGACGAAGGAGGGCCCGGAGCGAACGAGCGGTCGCTTGCGGATCGAGGTGAGCGGCAACGGCTTCCTGTACAACATGGTCCGGATCATCGCGGGGACGCTCGTGGACGCGGGGCGCGGCAAACTGACCCCCGACGACGTGGCCGCAGCGATCGAGACGGGTGATCGGCGGCGTGCGGGGCCGACGCTGCCGCCACACGGGTTGTGCCTGGAGTGGATCAGGTACCCTGTCGCGCCATGAACAAAGCCCACTTTGAGGATCGCCACCCCGCCTGGGCATCCGCGCTCGGTGGCTTGGTAGGCCTTGGCGTCTGGTGGGGCGTCTTTTATCTGTTGCTGCTCCTGGGGGCCTGGATTCTTCCGCCGGCACGCAGCGAGGGAAAGGGCGGCCCGATTGTCGAGGCCATCTGGCTGATGTTCGCGGGCCCGTTCTGTGTCGTCATCGGCGCGGCGTGGCCGCTCACGCTGGGCAGGCGATTCAGGCGACCGAAGTCGAACCAGGATGATGCCGACTGACACCCGAAGACGTCGCCGCGGCGATCGCGTCCCAGGACTGGCGGCGGGCGGGGCCGACCCTGCGGGCATGGGGACTGTGCCTGGAGTGGGGGAGGTATCCGCTGCGAAACACGACAGAACTACTGATCGCCGGACCACCGTATGAACAGCATGAACCCAACCGAACATCCGGCCGCCGATCCGACACAGGCAGGCAACTCGGGTCGCTTAGTGCTCCTCTTGGTCGCGGTCGCCGCACTGACGGGCTCGGGTCTGTATTTCGCCCTCTGGCACCGCGGCGGGTTCCGCACCGGATGGGGGATGTACTCGGGCAGCCGCCTCCCGGCCGAAGCCGCCGGGCTCGCCCCCGAAGCACGAATGGCCCAGTCGATCGATCGTGCCAATGTGATTCGTGCCGCGGTGCTCCAACACGAAACGCGTCACGGGCGGCTTCCGACATCCCTGGATCAACTGGGAGACCTGCTGCCGACTGCACCCTCCCCCTTGACGAGCACCCAACCGTTCCGATACAGCGTCGATAGCGAAGGCAACTTCAGGATCCACTGGGAGGCCTGGCCGAACGCGATGTACGAGTGTCACTGGATCGAGCGCGACGGTGCTCTCCGCAGCGATTTCTAAGCCCCGAGAGGGCGGTTCATTTCGCTCTGCTTCTCATGCGAATCCTCCACATCTCAACCCGCCTGATCCTCGGCGGCTCGCAGGAGAACACCGTCCTCTCCTGCGAGGGGCAGGCGCGCCTCGGGCACGAGGTGCATCTGGCGTTCGGGCCGATCCACGGGCCGGAAGGGTCGCTGCTGGAGCGGGTACAACGGTTTGGAAGAGACGAAGAGACGGAGAGACGGAGAGACGGAGCAACAGGTTCGGGTATCACCACGCACGTGATCCCCCACCTGATCCGGGAGATCAACCCGGTCGCGGACGCGCGGGCGCGCCGCGAACTCAAGCGGCTGATCGTCACGCTCAAGCCCGACATCGTCCACACGCATTCATCGAAAGCGGGGATCATCGGCCGCGCGGCGGCGTGGAGCGTTTCACAACGTCTCGCGCGGACGGTCGAGGTCCACTACGAAGTGGAGACCGGTGAATCACAGACGTTTCATCAGGACCTCGGCGTCGTCCACACCATCCACGGCCCGCCGTTCATGCCGATTGAGGGCGGAGTGCTGAAGCGGATGAAGGTGCGGTCGCTGAATCTGGCCTACACCCTCGCCGAGCGCCACGCCGCGAAGCGCTGCCACACGATCGTTTCCGTCGCGGACGCGATGACGAGCCGGTTCCTCGCCCGCGGCATCGGCAGGCCCGACCAATACGTCACCGTCCGGTCCGGCATGGAAACCGAGCCGTACCTGAACGCCGCGCCGGGTGAGTCGCGCGACGAGATGCGGGCCCGGCTCGGCCTCGCGCCCGGCGATTTCGTGGTCGGCACCGTCGCCCGCCTCGCCCAGCACAAGGGGCACGACGACCTGCTCGATACTCTGGCCGCGGACCTCAAGGCCAACCCGCACTGGAAGCTCTTGTGGGTTGGCGACGGCTGGTGGCGCGATCGCCTCGTCGCGCGGGCCTGTGCCACGGGATTGAACGTCGCTGAGCTTCATGAGCAGGTGAGCAGGTGGGGAGGTGAGCAGGTGACCCCGATGCCCGGCACGGCTCCATCACCTCCTCACCTGCTCACCTCTTCACCTGCGCAGCTCCTCCTCACCGGCCTCGTCCCCCCCCAGCGCATCCCGGGGCTGATCCGCGCCATGGATGTCCTCGCCCACCCCAGTTACCGCGAAGGTCTGCCGCGCACCGTCCCGCAAGCCCTGCTTACCGGCGTCTGCCCCGTGGCCTACGACGTGGACGGCACCGGCGAGGTCTGCCGCGACGGAGAAACCGGGAGACTCGTGCGCCCCGGCGATCGGGCCGGGCTGCGCGAGGCGATCCGGTGGCTCCACGACCACCCCGCCGAGCGTGCGGCCATGGCGGCGCGCGGGCGCGCAGAATGCCGCGAGCGATTCTCCGCGTCGGCGATGGTCGATGCACTCGAACTCGTCTACGCTCGGGCGCTGCGTGCGGCACGCGGGCCGGACGAGCCGCGGAGCGAGCGGGAATAGTCATGCCGAGCCTCCGGACCCCAGCCGTGGCGGCCCTGTTTGCGTTGGCCGCACCGTTGGCCGTGCCCACGCCCGCGCACGCGCAGCTTCTCGACCTTCGCTCCGCACCCGCGCCCGTCGCGGGCGACGGCGCGGCCGCCGCGGCGCTCGCCGAGCAACTCACCCGCGACGCGGAGCGGTTCAGCGCGGACCGGGGCGATGCCGTGGGCCGTGCCCGGGCCGCGTGGCGGCGTGCCGCCGCGAGGCTGCTCGCCGACGGTGAATCCGCCGGGCCCGCCGGGAGCCCACGCGTGCTGCTCGGGTGGACGCTCGCACGCCGCGCGAATGCCCTGGACAGCCTGTGGACCACCGCCGCCGTGCCGCCCCCGGGGCCCGAGGCGGCGCTCATGGCGCACGACCTCGACGCAGCCGTCGAGTCCGGCGCGTTCGCCCGGGACGCCGAGCGGGTTCTCCGTGACGTCTTCGCCGCCACCCTCGGACCCACCGCCGACGCCGCACCGCCGCCGCACGGCTGGGTGGAGGCCGACCCGGCCACCGAAGCAGCACCCGATCAAACTCCTGGGGCTTTCACGCACAGGATGGATGCCTGGGCGACGATCGACGGGATCACGCCCGAGGCCATCGCGGCGCTGCGAGATCTGGACGCGACGCTCCGAATCGCGGACGGCTGGACCGCGTACACCCGCACGGCCGATCACACGCGCGGGCTGATCCTCGCGGCCTCGGGTGTGTTCGCTCCGCGACCCTGGGTCGATGCCGATGCACGCCGAGTGCTTGCGGGCCACTTCGGTCACGCCGCACAGGCCCTGGGCGACCCTGCGACTCGGGACACCACCGGTCTGGACCGACTCGCCGCTCTGGCAAGTCTCATGCAGCGCGCGGATCGACTCGAGTTCGTGTCGCCCGCCGGCGGCGCGGGGGTCCGGGCCGCGCGCGCCGCGGTCGTGCAGGTCGCGGCCGCGCCGCCGAGCCCCGGAGACGAGCGGGCGCGTTTCGACGCCTGCGCGCGCGGCATGGAGCTCGTGCTCGCCCGAGCCGCGCAGCCCGAGGACACCGCGCTGCTCCGCCAGGTGCGCCCCGCGTACCGCACGTTGCTCGCGTCGCTCCGCCAGGACGAGGTCCACCTGCTCGGCGCCCTGCCGGACATGCTCCGGCGGCCCGACGCGCTGACGGAGCCGGGCATCGTCGCCGTCCTGGGGCGCGTGCAGCGCACGCTCGACGACCTGCACGCTCTCGCCGCGCTCTCGGCGGGGCTCGCCGCGCCGACCGCACCCGCTCCGCCCGATCGCGAGGCGCGCGAACCCTCGGTCGCGCCGGAACGGGAGCGGCTCGCCTCGCGGGTGCTCACGCTCGGGCAGGCCATGGCGAAGCCCGACACCCGCGACTCCGCCCGAGCCGACCTGCGGGCCTTCGCCGAACGGTTCGCCCGGAGCGTATCGATCCCCGGCGAGGAGGCCTTGAACGCGGCGATCGCCGCCGGCGGACCCGATCGCGGCGTGTGGTCCGAGGTCACGGGCGTGCAGGAGCTCACCCTCTCGACCGAGATCGCGGACCGCCGCGGGTTCTGGCTCGAAGCGTGGGAACACGCGGACGCGGACGCCCAGGCCGACCAAGGGGCACGACTGGACAACCTGTGCCGATTGCTCGAGCTGCAACTCGACGCGGCCCGCGTGCTGCGGGTGATCCGCGATGCGCGCGCGGACGGTGCCGCGGGGGTCGATCCGCCGGGTTACTCACCTTTGCAAGCCTGGCCCGGGTGGGAGCTCTCCATCGAGGCTCTCGCCGTGCTGGCCGCGGACCTTCCGGCGCGGCTCGGACGCCTGACGACGCAGGCCCTCGGGCCCGACCCGGCGAAGACGGCCGCGGACGTGGAGACCGTGCGCGCCCAGTTTGCCGCAGCACTGCTCTGCGGACGGCTCATGCCCCTGGCCGAGGCCCGCGCGCTGGGCCGCATCGTCGACCGGGCCACGTTGTTCGAGCTCGCCACCGGCGGTCCGCGCGACGCCGCGCCGGGCCCGTCGTGGCTCGCGCAGATCCGGGCCGAGCTTGCCGACGTGAGCCGATACGCCGAAGAAATCGGGCCCGCGGAGCAGACGGGCGCGAAGGACCGGGCCGCCAAGCTCCGGGCGTACGTCAATGCGCGGGCGCTCGCGGCGCTGGAGCACGTTGAGCGTGCGGAACGATGACCCACCGAGCCCGGCTCATCCGAGAGTTCGCCGCCCGAAATCCAGCTTCATCGCCTGCTTCGCCAGGAAGAGCGTCTCCTCGGCGACGGCGTTGGCCCGCTTCGTCCCCGCGCGGATGATGTCGATCACGGCGTCGTCGCCGCCCGGCTTCTCGAACTCGGCGCGCCGGGCCCGCATGGGCTCGAGCAGCTTGTTGATCCACTCGGCGACCTCCTGCTTGACGTGCCCGTCACCGAGATTGTCGCCGCGGGTGTAACGGTCCTCGAGTTCCTTCACGCGCGCCTCGTCACGGATAAATGCTCGGACGTATTGGAACAGCGCGTTGTTCACATCCCCCGGCTCTGTCGGCGCCTGGCGGCCCGTGAAGATCTTCCCGACTTTCTTCTGGACGTCCTTGGGCGCGTCAGAAAGAAAGATCGCGTTCCCCAAGCTCTTGGACATCTTGTTCTTGCCGTCCACGCCGACGAGCCGCCCGATGCGCCCCACCAGCGCCTCGGGGATCGGGAAGACCCCGCCGCTGCTCGCGTAGTCCCTGTCCTCGGTCTTGGGGTTCACACCGCAGTAGACCTGGTCGAAGCGCCGCGCGACCTCGCGGCACATCTCGATGTGCGCGACCTGGTCCTCGCCGACCGGCACGAACACCGGACGGAACGCGAGGATGTCCGCGCACTGCCCCACCGCGTACATCGGAAAGCCGAACGAGTACGTCTCGCCCAGATCCTTCGTCTCGATCTCGGTCTTGAGCGTCGGGTTGCGCATCACGCGGTTGAACGGCAGGAGCATCGCGAAGAACCAGGTCAGCTCCGCGATCGCCGGCACTTCCGTCTGCAGAACGATCGTGCTCTTCGCCGCGTCGATCCCCGCGGCCAGCCAGTCCTTGACGATCTCGATCGTGTCCCGCCGGATGTCGTCGGCCTTGTCGGCCCGGGTCGTAAAGGCGTGCATGTTCGCCAGCAGGAAGAAGCAGTCGTACTTGTCCTGGAGGGCGAGGCGGTTCTCCAGCGAGCCGACATAGTGGCCCAGGTGGAGCCGCCCGGTCGGCGTGTCGCCGGTGAGGACGCGGGAGCGGGCGGATGTCGTTTGCGCGGCGGTGGACATGTGGGGAGAAGTCTAAGCGACCACGACCCTGGCCAGGTTCACCACGTTGAACAGCACGTGCATCGCGATCGGCACGCCCAGGCGGCGCGTCCGCTCGTACGCCACGCCCATGCACACGCTGAGCACGAAGAGCCCGGGCACGACGTGGGGGTCCGCGATGCTCAGGTGCATCGCGGCGAAGCAGAGCGACGTGACCACGATCGCGGGCCACGCGGAGCGGAACGCGCGCAGGAACCCCGACTGGATGAACACGCGGTAGGTGATCTCCTCCACCACCGGCGCGCCGACGGCCGCCCCGAGGACCAGCCCCCACACCCACGGGTCCCCACGCTGCTCGACGATGGTCCTCAGTGTCTCATGGGCGAGCCTGTCGGGCGGCGCATCGGTGAACCGGAGCATCAGCGGGCCCGCGGTCATGTTGGTGACCATCACGATCGGCCACGCGAGCAGGAACCAGCCCAGCCCGTGGAACGCGTCGGTCACGCGGAAGCGCAGGCCGGCCGCGGCCGGGCCCGGTCCGTCCGGCGCGCGGGCCAGCACCACGATCAGCACAATACCCGTCACGGCGCCGGCCACGAACGCCCCGGTCAGCGTCAAGGTCTGCTCCGCCGGTGAACGTTCGACCACCGTCGAGCCTGCCCCCGCGGGTGGCGCGGCCGCGTACCCGAGCGAGCCCGCGATCGCCCCGCCCAGCGACGCCCCGAGCACCATGGCGCAGAACATCGCCGTGGCCGCCGCGAGCCACCCCCACCAGGGCATGAAGGACACGTCCCGCAGACCCGCCGCCCCGTCGCGCCGCTTCCGCCCGAACGACCCGGGCCGGATCACGTCCGCCCACCAGAGCACGACGATCAGCGTCAACGCGATCGCGTAAAGCCCAACCTCGAAGGCCCACGTCGGCGCCGCGGCCTGCGCCAGCGTGAGGCCCGTGCCGCTCCCGGTCCGGGCGCGCCGCCCGAGCGCGGACAGGGCAACAATCACCCCGATGGCGAGCGGCAAGGTGACGCTGGAATCGATCGTCGCGCACACGCGCGAGGAAGTCGCGCGGGCGAAGGAACGCACGAGTTTCGCGGAGCTTGAAGCGATGGCGCTCCTCGCCGAGCCGCCGCGGAACTTCTTTGCCGCCGTCACGCGACACCCCACCGCCGCCCACGTCTCGGTGATCGCCGAGGTCAAGCGCCGGAGCCCCTCGGCGGGCCTGATGCGCCCGGAGTACGACGGCGGTGGTTTCCGACCCGAGGACATCGCCAGACGGTATCACGAGGCCGGGGCCGCGGCGATCTCCTGCCTGACCGACGAGCGGTACTTCGGCGGCGCGCTCGCGTTCATCGGGCGGATCAAGGACGCGGTGCCGATCCCGGTTCTTCGTAAGGACTTCATCATCGACCCCTGGCAGCTCTGGGAGAGCCGCGCCCACGGGGCGGACGCGGTGCTGCTCATCGCCGAGTGCCTGACCGAGTCGCAGATCGTGGACCTGCTCATCCTCGCGCAGCAACTGAAGATGACGACTCTGCTGGAGGTCCACGGCATGGAGAACCTGCTGCGCGTCCGCCCGCACGTGGGCTTCCCGCACTCGGGCTACAACCTGCTCGGCATCAACAACCGCGACCTCTCGACCATGAAGGTGGACCTCTCGCACACGCTGCGGCTGGCCGACATGGTCGAGGACCGGTCGATCCTCGTCAGCGAGTCCGGCGTGCGGACGCCGGCCGACCTGGGACGGCTGCGGGTGGCGGGCGTCAGGATCGTGCTCGTCGGCGAGCACCTGATGAAGCAGCCCGACCCCGGATTGGCGCTGACCGCCCTGATCGGCGGGGCCGGCGCGGGACGGACGCCGTAGAACGGGCCCCATAGACTTTTCGTTGCCGCCGCGCCCGCCTGTCGGGGGGCGCGAAGGGCCCCGGAGGGTGACGATGATCCAGACCCGGTTCTTGCCGATCGCCGCGGCCGCCGCCGCTTCGCTCGCAACCGTCGCGTACGGCCAGGCCGACCCGATCGCCCGCGCGAAGCTTGAGCAACTGTCGGAGAAGCTTACGAAGCTCAAGGCGCTGTCCTACCGCGTCAAGTACCACGCCGAGGGCGGGTTCGGGCTCGAGCACTGGTCCGACGTCGCCGTCCAGATGGTCCGCCCGGCCGAGTACCCGGACCGGTGGATCGTGAAGTGGGACGGCAAGGTCAAGTCCCCGGGCGAGGACCTGCTCGAACTCCTGTTGATGAACGACCCCGCGAAGCGGACCTACACGTGGGTGGACCACTCGAAGCAAGAATGGGGCCGACACCCGGAATACGCGGCCCCGCGCAAGCTCACCGAGCAACGGACGTTCGCGTGGCTCAAGGATCTGGCGGACCCGAAGCCGCTCACGGACCAGATCGAGGCCCCGGAGATCACCCCCGAACCCGACGCGGAGATCGGGGGCACGCCGTGCCTGGTCATCCTCGTGCGCCCGGAGAAAGGGCTGCCCAAGCGCTGGTGGCTGGGCAAGGACGACCTGCTGCCGCGCAAGGTCGAGTGGGTGCTCGACGGCGGCGGGATGTCGGGACGGTACATCTTCGAGCTGTCGGAGCTGGCCGCGGACCCGCCGCTGACCCCGGAGAATGTGGACATCCCCGCGCCCGACGGCTACCGGCGCAACGAGCCGCCCGTGCCCCCGCCGCGGGCGCCGTCGGGGGATCGCGGCGGCGATGGGGCGGTCGGGGGCGAGCCCGCCACCGTCATCACGCCGCCGCGGGTGCGGAGCGTCGGCGCGGGCGTCGGCGACCTCGCGCCCGAGTTCGAGCTGATCGCGGCGGACGTCTCGGGCTCCGGTGCGGCCGAGAAAATCGCCCTCTCGTCGCTCCGCGGCCAGGTCGTGGTGCTGGACTTCTGGGGCACGTGGAGCGCCAAATCCAAGGCCGCCGTACCTGAGCTCAAGGCCCTGGCCGAGCGGTACAAGGGCAAGCCCGTGAAGATCCTCGGCATGACCATCCGCGAGCGCGACCCGGCGAAGCCGACGGACTACGCGAAGCAGAACGGGCTGCCTTGGGCGGTGCTGCTCGCGGCCGATGACGCGGCCAAGCTCTTCAAGGTGCGTGTCTACCCGACGTACGTGGTGATCGCGCCGGACGGGGAGATCGTGCACGTCGCGCAGGACTTCGAGAAAGAGAAGACCGTCTCAGGGATCGCGGAAGCGATCGAGAAGTGCCTGCCCAAGACCCCGGCCGCGCCGCCCCCTGAGGACGGAGGGGGCGAGACGGGACGGGGGTGAACGAGCGGCGCTATCCGCGATGGGACCGGCCGCCGCCCGACGGGGCCGCTGACTATGCCTTGCCCATAAGCGCCGCCTGGGCCGCGGCGAGGCGCGCGATCGGCACTCGGAACGGCGAGCAACTGACGTAGTCCATCCCCGCGCGGTGGAAGAAATGGACCGAGGCCGGGTCCCCACCGTGCTCGCCGCAGATGCCGATCTTCAGGTCGCGCTTCGCTGAACGGCCCTTCTGGTTGCCCATCTCGACGAGCTGACCCACGCCGCCGATGTCGATGGACTGGAACGGGTCGCGGGGGAGCAGGTCGCGCTCCAGGTAGTCGGGCAGGAACGAGTTCACGTCGTCGCGGCTGAACCCGAACGTCATCTGCGTCAGGTCGTTGGTGCCGTAGCTGAAAAAGTCGGCGACCTCGGCGATCTCGTCGGCGACGAGGGCGGCGCGCGGCACCTCGATCATGGTGCCGATCTTGACGTCGAGGCGTGTCTTGAAGCCCATCTCCTCTTTGACGGTGCGGATGACCCGCTCGGTCTGCTCGCGCAGGAAAACCAGCTCCTTCTTGGTGCCGACCAGCGGGTGCATGATCTCCGGGATGGCGCGCACGCCCGAGCGCAGGCACTCGATCGCGGCCTCGACGATGGCGCGGACCTGCATGTCGAGGATCTCGGGGTAGGTCACGCACAGGCGGCACCCGCGGTGCCCGAGCATCGGGTTCGCCTCGTGAAGCTGGCTGACGCGGCGCTTCACTTTTTCGAGTGACACGCCCAGCGATTCGGCGATCTCGCGCTGCGCCCCCTCCTCGTGCGGGAGGAACTCGTGCAGCGGCGGGTCGAGCAGGCGGATGGTGACCGGGAATCCGTTCATCGCCTTGAAGATGCCGATGAAGTCGTCGCGCTGATAGGGGAGCAGCTTGGCCAAGGCCTTTTCACGCGCGGGTTTTTCCTCGGCCAGGATCATCTCGCGCATCGCCTGGATGCGATCGCCCTCGAAGAACATGTGCTCCGTCCGGGTCAGGCCGATGCCCTCGGCGCCGAACTCGCGGGCCCGGGCCGCGTCGGCGGGCGTGTCCGCGTTGGTGCGGATGCCCAGCGTGCGGTACTTGTCGGCCCAGCGCATCACCTTGGCGAAGTCACCCGAGAGCGTGGGCTGCACCGTCGGCACCGCGCCCGAGATCACCTCGCCGGTGCTGCCGTCGATGCTGATCGTGTCCTCGCGTCCGAAGCTGCGGCCTTTGACGGTGAACTGACCGGCCCCTGCGTCGATGTGGACGCTCCCGGCGCCCGCGACGCAGCACTTGCCCCACCCACGGGCGACGACGGCGGCGTGGCTGGTCATGCCGCCCGTGCTCGTGAGGATCCCCGCGGCGGAGTGCATCCCCTCGACGTCTTCGGGGCTCGTCTCCTTGCGGACGAGGATGACGCTCTCGCCGGCGCGGGCGCGCCGGACGCACTCCTCGGCGGTGAAGGCTGGCTTGCCCACGGCGGCGCCGGGCGAGGCGGGCAGGCCCTTGGCGAGCACGTCGGCGATTTTTTTCTTCACGGGGTCGAAGGAGGGGAGGAGGAGTTGGGTGAGGTCGCCGGCGGGAATGCGCAGGACGCCCTCGGGCTCGGTGATGAGCCCTTCCTTGACCATGTCGCAGGCGATCTTCACCGCGGCCCGGCCCGTGCGCTTGCCGGTGCGGGTCTGGAGCATGAAGAGCTTGCCGCGCTCGATGGTGAACTCGATGTCCTGCATGTCGCGGTAGTGCTTCTCGAGCTTGTTCTTGATGCGGATGAGCTGGTCGTACGCGGCGCGGTTCCAGCGGGGCATCTCGTCGCAGGGTCGCGGCGTGCGGATGCCCGCGACCACGTCCTCCCCCTGCGCGTTGATGAGGAACTCGCCGTAGAACTTGTTGTCGCCGGTGCTGGGGTTGCGCGTGAAGGCCACGCCCGTGCCCGAGTCTTCCCCCATGTTGCCGTAGACCATCGACTGGACGTTGACGGCCGTGCCCTCGAGCCCGTGGATGCCCGCGAGCCGGCGGTACGTCACGGCGCGGTCGGCGTTCCAGCTCTTGAACACGGCCTCGATGGCGAGTTCGAGCTGCTTGAACGGGTTCTGCGGGAAGACGTCGCCGACATTCTTCCGGTAGACCTCCTTGTAGGCATCGCAAAGCTCGACGAGGCCGGACTCGGGCACGTCGGTGTCGGCCTCGACGCGGTACTTGCGCTTGACCGCCTCGAACGCGTGCTCGAACTTGTCGTGGTCCACGCCCATGACCACGTCGCCGAACATATTGATGAGGCGCCGGTAGGCGTCGAACGCGAAGCGGCGATTTCCCGTGCCGCGGGCCAGGCCCTCGACCGACGCATCGGTCAGGCCCAGGTTGAGGATCGTGTCCATCATGCCGGGCATCGAGGCGGCCGCCCCCGAGCGGACGGAGACGAGCAACGGATCCGTCACGTCGCCGAACTTCTTGCCGAGCTCCGCCTCCAGGAGCGCGACATACTTGTGAACCTCGTTCATCAGTCCCGTTGGGAGACGCTTCCCGGCCTTGTAGTACGCGGCGCACGTCTCCGTGGTGATCGTGAACCCGGGCGGCACGGGAAGCCCGATGCTGGTCATGTCGGCGAGGTTGGCGCCCTTGCCACCGAGCAGGGGCTTCATGTCCGCGCGTCCCTCGGTGCGCGTCGCGCCGAAGAAGTAGATCATCTTGCCGGCGCGGGCACGCGACGCACCATCCGCGGGGCGTGCGGGCTTCCTGGCCAGCTTGCGCGTGGCGGTGGCGGGCGAACCGGCGGCGTGCCGACGGGGCGAACGGGACGCGGAGCGCTTGGGCATGGATGAGTCTCGGAGTCCCGCGTCGGCGCTTTCCTTCGGGCCGACCGCGTGAACCGGGATGGTATGCAAGCGCCCTCGGAACGTGAACCCGGCGGCAATCGCTATCATCCGGGGCGCGGGTTCGGGCCCGAAGTCCGCCGCGAGGTCCTGAGCCCCCGACCCGCACGACGCGGGAGGCCCTGCGTGCCCGTCCGTACCCTCAAAACCCCGGTCCGAATGCGATCACCCGCGGCCGCGGACAGCGCGCGGCTGATGGCGTCGTGGGACCCGCGCCGCCCGCTGGCGGCGTTGTGGTCGGCGGGCGCGGGCGGGGAGCGGTCGCGGTGGAGCGTGCTGGCCGAACCCGCGGGGACGTACCGCTTCGAGATGGGGGCGGGCGGCGCCGGGCGATCGCGGTGGATCGGGAGCGATCCGCCGCCCGCGGATTTCACGCACGATCCGCTGGCTGATCTTGGTGCGGTCACGGGCGCGGTCACGGGCGCGACGCGACGCGACGCGCGGGGCGGCGATGGCGCGGCGCCGTTTCAGGAGGGGCGGGGCGGGTGGATCGGGTCGATCAGCTACGAGCTGGGGCGCGTGCTCGAGCCGGCGGCGTCGGGCCCGCGCCGGCCCGGGGATGATCGCGGCCTGCCGCTGATCGAGTTCCACCGGTGCCCGGCGGAGCGCACGATCATCATCGATCAGGCGACGGGAACAGTGTCCGCGCCGGACACCGGCGAGTTCGATCCGTTCGTGCGGGGGGCGCCGCCGGGCGGGTTCACGCTGGGCGCGCTGCGCTCGGCGACGGGGCGCGAGGGTTACATGGCGGCGGTGGCGCGGGGCGTGGAGTACATCCGCGCCGGCGACGTGTTCCAGGTGAACCTGGCGCACCGACTCTCGGCCCGGTTCGAGGGCTCGACGCGCGCGCTGTTCCTGCGGCTGGCCGGCTCGGCGCTCCCGTGGTACGGGGCGTACCTGGAATCGGCGGATGGCGGTGCGCGCCGGGCGGTGCTCTCCATGAGCCCGGAGCTCTTTGTGGAGTTCGATCCGCGGTCGCGGGCGATCACGACGCGCCCGATGAAGGGGACGCGCCCGGGCGGAGCGGACCCGCGCGAACTGGCCGCGTCGCTCAAAGACCGGGCCGAGCTGGCGATGATCATCGACCTAATGCGCAACGATCTCGGGCGCGTGTGCTCGTTCAGATCGGTGCGCGTGCCCGACGCCCGCACGATCGAATCGCATGGCGTCGCGGCGATTCCGGCCGAGGAGAGGCGGGCCACCCGGGGGGCTACCCACCCATCGGTCTGGCAGGCCGTGGGGACGGTGACGGGGGTGCTCCGCGAGGGGCTCGGGGTGCGGGATGTGCTTGGGGCGTGCTTCCCGCCCGGCTCGGTAACGGGCGCGCCGAAGATCCGGGCGATGCAGATCATCGACGAGCTGGAGCCGGTCGCGCGCGGGGCGTACTGCGGGTGCGTGGGCTGGATCGGCGACGACGGACACTTCGCGTTCAACGTGGCGATCCGCACGGCGATCGTCACCGGGAAGTCCGGGTCGGCGGCGCTCGACGACATCCGCGGGGGCGTGCTCGACTACTCCGTCGGTGCCGGGATTGTCGCGGACAGCAACCCCGACGCGGAATGGCGGGAGACGCTGGACAAGGCGGCGGTGTTTGAAGGGCTCATGTAGGAGTTTTTTAAACACGGAGGGCCACGGAGAGGAGACGGGGTTCGCAGGCGTTGTTGGTGGCCGTTACTGGATCGCGCCGCCACTTGTCCCCGGACCTCAGCACCAGGAGTTCCTCCGTGGCTCTCCGTGGCCCGCCGTGTTAAAGGAAGGAACAGCAGTTGTGCCCGGGATCCGCGCTGACATGGTGACGGTGTTTGTCTTCCGGCGTGTCGCGGGGCGGGTGGAGTTCCTGCAGTTGCGGCGTGCGAAGGACCCCTACCGCGGCACGTGGCAGCCGATCATGGGGGGCATCCACGCGGAGGAGACCGGCGCGGGCGCGGCGATCCGGGAGGTGCGTGAAGAGACCGGGCTGGTAGCGTCATCGGGCGATTGCCTGGGGCTCTGGGCGCTCGATCAGGTCCACCCGTTCTTCATGCACACGATCGACGCGGTGGTGCTGAGCCCGGGGTTCGCGGCCGAGGCCGCGGCGGACTGGCGGCCCGTGCTCAACGCCGAGAACGATGCGGCGCGGTGGGTGCCTGCGGCGGACGTGCGTGAAGCGCTGGTGTGGCCCGGGCACGCGGCGGCGTGCGCCGAGATCCTCGACTGGCTGCTCAGGCCGGGATCGGGGTGCGAACCGCTGCTGCGCGTGCCTCGGGGGTGAGGACGTCGGGCGCGCGGGGCAGGCCGCGGTCCATCACGATGGTCCATGGCGCGATGACGCGCGGGCCGCGCCGCACGGGCAGGGCGGTCCGCCGTTCGTACGCGTCGAGCATGGGGCCGGGGGACATGGTGCCGATCACGAGGGCGTCGGGCGCGGTGAGCGGGTGAGGATCAACGGGGTCGTTGATGACGCGGACGCCCAGCTCGGCGAGCGCGCGGCGGACGACCCATCCGTTCTTGCCCTCGTCCACGACCTGGGCGGTGGCGAAGCGCTCGGCGGTCATCTCGCGGTGGAGCGCCTCGCGGGCCTGCGACAGCCCCATGAACCGCTCGAAGAGTTCGCGCGGCATCGGGGCGCGGGCCTGGGCGCGGATGGTCCGGCGGAGCTCCGTGAGGCCTTGGGCGTAGCCGGGCAGGGCGCTCTCCTTGCGGGCGATGGCGCGGTAGCGGCGGCGCAGGTCGCGGAGCATGGCGCGGCGCAAGGACTCGGGCGCGTAGCGCTCCATGACCCAGCCGTTGTTGCGGATGAGGCGGGCGAGGATGATGTTCATGTCGCGCCCCTGCGCGACCTTGTGGTGCTCGACGCGGAACCACGGGTCGAAGACGATGCGCAGGCCCGCGGCGATCATCCGTGCGGCGAGGTCGTACTCCTCGGCGTAGTAGCCGAAGGCCGCGTCGTAGCCGCCCAGGTCCAGGAAGACCTTGCGGCGGATCGCGACGCCGCAGCCGACGAAAACCTCGGGCAGCCCGCCGGACTCGCGCCGGGCGAGCCCGGGCAGGTAGATATCGGCGCTGACGGCGGCCACATCCGGGTGCATCCGCCCGAGCCGGCGCAGGAAGCCGGTGTCGGCGGGGTAGGAATCGTCGTCGAGCATGACGACCCACTCGGCGCGCGGGGCGGACTCGCCGACGCCGACGTTGCGGGAGGCCGCGCCGCCGTTGGTCGAGAGGCTGATGACGCGGACGGCCATGCCGTTGGCGAGTCGCGCGGGCGGCTCGGGCGGCGGGCGCGAGGCGTTATCGACGATCACGACTTCGCCGCCGTCGTCATGGCCGCGGAGCGCGCCGAGCGCGTCGAGCGTCTGCATGAGCCGTTCGGGCCGGTCGCGCGTCGGCATGACGTAGGAGATCATGGGCGGATCAGGGGTTGCTCACGGGGGCGCGGGGCGCGGCAGGGGCATCACCGATCGACGGGGCCGCCGGCGGCTGTCCGCCACAATGTAGCCCATCCGAACTCCTGCGTGCGGGCGAGCCTGCGTGGCGTACAACCCTTCACGACGCGCGGAGGGCCGCGGGGGTCGCTGGGCGGGCCGACCGGGCGGTAACAACCTCGGGGGACGCGAAGGTCAGGTGGGCGTTGTGGACGCGGACGACGCCCTGGCGCAGGTCCGTGGCGGAGACGGGGATGTTGCCGATGCGCTGGGCCTCGACCGATGCGGCGACGGCGCCGAGGAAGGACGCGGCGAGGAGCGACGCGCCGCTGGCCCGCGCGAGCACGGCGGCCGCCATGAGCGCATCGCCGCACCCGAGCGCGTCGATGGCGAAAGCCGAGAGCGCGGGGACGTGCTCGGCGCGCACGCGGGAGCGGAACTCGCCCGATTGCTCGTCGCCCTCGCCCTCGGGGACGCGGTCGAAGGCGATCAGGCCCTCGGCGCCCATGGTGATGAGGGCGGATCGGGTGTTGGTCTCATCCAAGAGCCGCCAGACCACGGTCGGCAGGCTCTCGTCGTGCAGGCCGAACGCATCGCGGACCTCCGACTCGCTGGGGCACAGCAGGTCCATCCCGCGCATCTGACGCAGGCCCGAACGCCGCCCGCTCACGTCGCCGGCGAGCGTGCCGACGTGCGGGCGGATGGCCCGGCACAGACGCCCCAGCACGCCCGCGGTGAGCAGGCCCTGCCCGAAATCCGCGAGGATCGCGGCCGCACAGCCCTGGCCCGACGCGCGCCCCGACACGGCCTCGTGGGCGAGCCCGACCAGTTCGTCCTGGCGGTGGGCGTCGAGTGTGCCCGGCTCGCACAGGTCCAGCTTCATGACCTTCTGGGCGCCGACGAGGAAGCGCTGCTTCTCGCAGAGCGGTGCGTCGGCGTGGACGGATCGCACCTCGACACCCTCGGCGACCAGGCGGCGACGCAGCCCCTCGGCGTGCTCGCCCTCGGGGAGGGCGGTGACGAGGATCGGCTTGCCGCCCATCGCGGCGATGTGCCGGGCGATGATGGCCGCGCCCCCGTCGTAGTGCCGGCGCTCGAGCGGGCGGAGGGTCATCACCGGGCTCTCGCCGGCGACGTCCGGGCGGTCGCAGAGCACGTAGGTGTCGCGGATGACCTCGCCGACGACGAGCACGCGGCGGCCGCGGAACTCGGAGACGCGCGAGAAGAGGGCGGGCCCCTGGAGCTCATCCTGCGCCACGAGCTGGGTGAGGCGCGTCTGGAACGGATCGGCGGACTGCTCGATGGCGCTGATGAGGGCGGTGGAGCTGAAGACGACGTCGCCGGAGGAGAACACAACCCGACCGCCGTGGCGCTCGACCGCGGCCCGCTCGGCATGGAACCGCGGGTCGCGGTTGAACTCGTACTCGCGGCCCTTGACGTAGACGTCCGGGCGGGCCTCTTCGAGCAGCTCGGCCGCGGTGGGGCGGGGCTCGATGTAGACCCAGTCCACGCAGTCGAGGGCGGCCAGGTTCTCGGCGCGCAGCTCCTCGGGGATGAGCGGGCGGCCGGTGCCCTTCCGCACCTCGTCGTCCCCGCTGATGGAGACGAAGAGCAGGTCGCCGAGGGCGCGGGCTTGCTTGAGGTGGCGGATGTGGCCGGGGTGGACGATGTCGAAGCACCCGTGGCACTGGACGACGCGCCGATCCTGGGCTCGGGCGAGGGCGCGGCGGGCGAGCAACTCTTCGTGGGTCAGGACCTTGTTCACGGGTTCTGGTATCGGCAGGAATCGCGGCCTCGGAGCAGCCGCAACCACCCTCGAATGCCGCGGACGCCCGTGTGCCGATACACCACGGATGACCGCCAGCGCCCCCGCTGCGCCCATGCCCGGGACCACCCGCTGGTCGCGCGACGACATCGTGAAGCTCGGACGGGCCGGAAGGGCGTGGGACTTCCTGCCCGTGGCCCTGCGGGCGCTGGCGATCGCGCCCGGCGACGGCACGCTGAGGTTCCTGGCCGCGGCGGCGTTCGGGCAGATCGGGCTGCGCACGGCGGCGCTGGAGCACCTGGACCGCCTACCGGGGTCGGGCGCGGGCGACGAGGCCATCCGGGCGTTGCGGGGCACGATCGAGGCCCTGCCGCCGGACCGGATCGAGCCGGGCGACCTGTTCGCCACCTGCCGCGCGAATGTTGAGGCGCTGGCGGCCCGTGGGACGGACCTGCGCTCGCGGCTCGGCGAGTGGCGCGAACGCGCGGGTGGCTTCGACTGGTTCCGGTCGCGCGACGGGAACACTATGCGCCGGCGGCGCGAGGACCCCGACGGGTGGCTCGGCCTGGCAAACCAGGCGGGGGCGGCCGAGGAGTTCGCCCGCCGGCACCTGACGCCCGAGTCGCTGGGGGGCGGGGGGGGCTCTCTCCCGGCGATGATCACCGTCGAGGGCGTCGATCCGCCGTGGGTACCGCTCACGGTCGCCCGGGCCGCGGCGGGGCAGAAGGACGGCTTTCAACCGCGGCTGGTCATCGTTCAGGCGGACGCCGACGAGTTCCTGGACGGGCTCGCACAGGCCGACCTGCGCGAGGTTCTCGGCGCGCCCCGCGCGAGCGTGTTTGTCGGCCCCGACGCCTCGGCGCTCCTCGCGGCGGACCTGTCGGGGCGGCTGGACGCGCAGCTGAGCGGACCCTTCGTGCCGCTGACGACGGTGCGGACGCGGGCGACGCCGCCCGTGGCGCAGGTGCTCGAGCGGGCCCGCGCGGCCCAGGTCGCCGAACACGGGCGGCTCGTCGCGGAGCTACGGGCGATCTATGCGGGGCGCGATGCGCGGTGGTGGCGGGCGCGTTATCACGCCGGGTGCCGGGGCGAGGCGGGCCGCGGGCTTGAGGGGCAGGGACGGACGGGCGGGGATGCCACGCCCCTGCGCGTGCTCGTCCCCACCTCGCGATACTCGACCTTCATCCAACACTCCAGCGCCGACCTGGTCGAGGCGTTGACCGACGCGGGATACCGGGCCGAACTGCTCATCGAGCCGGACGATCACTCCCGACTCTCATCGCTGGGCTACCTGCGGCGTCTGGTGGCGCTGCGGCCCGACCTGGTCGTGCTGATCAACTACCCGCGCACGAGCCTCGGGCTCCCTCTGCCGCCGGAGCTGCCGTTCGTCTGCTGGGTGCAGGACGCGATGCCGCACCAGTTCGACGCGGCGGTCGGCGCGGCGCAGGGCCCGCTGGATTTTCTCGTCGGGCATGTGCACCCGGAGCTGTTCACGCGGTTCGGGTTCAGCCGCGCACGGGCCCTTGAGTTCCCGGTGGTCGCCGGGGCGCGGAAGTTCCACGCCGGGCCGGTCGCCAACGCCGATCGCGCGCGCTTCGAGTGCGAGGTCGGGTTCATCAGCCACCACGCCGAGACGCCCGGCGCGATGCACGAGCGACTGAAGCGCGAGGCCGGCCCGAAGACCCACGCGCTCCTCGACCGGCTCTACCCTGCTGTGGACGCGATCGCCCGCGACGCGATGGGCGAGCCGCAGCACGCCCGGCTCGAACGGGCCGCGGCCGAATCGATGCGAACGGCGGGCGGAGGGCGCGACCCGGACCCCCGCGCCGTCACGCTGCTGCTCAAGCACTACGCCCTGCCGATCGCCGAGCGGGTGCTGCGCCACGAGACGCTCGGATGGGCGGCCGCGGTCTGCGAGAAGCGGGGCTGGCGGCTGAAGATCTTCGGGCGCGGGTGGGAGGCGCACCCGACGCTCGCCCGCTGCGCGTGCGGCGGTGCGGATCACGGCGAGGAGCTCCGCGCGGCGTACCGGGGCGCGGGCGTGCAGCTCCACGCCTCGGTGACTGCGCTCGTGCACCAGCGCATCATGGAGTGCGTCCTGTCCGGCGGGCTGCCGGTGTGCCGCCTCACCGAGTGCGCCGTCGCCCTCGCTCGCTCCGCGGTCCGGCGCGCCGCGTGGCTCGACCCGGGGCCCGCGGCGTGTGAGATCGGCAGCCGGCGCGTCGGCGTGCGCGTGGCGGATTCGCCCGAGACGATGCGCCTGGTCGCGCAGCTCCAACGGCTCGGCATTGATGACCATGGCGAGTTCGAGTGGTTCACCTCACCCGCCCCGGGCGCTCGCGTTGAACCCACGCTGCCCGAGCGCCGCCCGGACTGGGTGCTGGGCGACCTGGGGGACGTGACGTTCCGATCTGCCCCGGAGCTGGAGGCGATCGTGGCACGGGCGGTGGAGCGGCCGGCGTGGCGCGCCGCCCGATCGACGCTGATCGCGTCGCGGGTGCGCGAGCGGCTGACGCACGACGCCTTCGTCCGGCGGGTGATCGGGCTGGTGCGGGCCGGCCTCGACGCGGCGGCGGGCCGACCAGGGGGCGCGGCGTGAGCGCGACCGCGACCGAAACGAAGGGTCAACAACGCCTCAAGCGGCTGCGGGCCAACACCTCGACGCATCGCGTCCTGCGCACGCGCTTCGGGCTGAAGGCCGACGATGAGGCTCTGGCCCGCGTCGCGGAGTTTTATGAGCCGCCGGCGTGGGCCGTGGGCTGCATCGGCGTGGTGGACGCGATGTTCCTGTACGACATGGTCGCCGGGGTGCGCCCCGAGCGGGTCATCGAGATCGGCGTCGCGTCCGGCGGGTCCACGTCGCTGCTGCTGCGGGCGCTGGCGGATGCGGAACTGACAACCCGCGACGAGCGCGGGGAGGCGCGCCTGCGGAGCTTTGATCTCCACCCGTTCTGCTACTTCGACCGCACAAGGCCGGTCGGCTCGGCGGTCGCGGAGATGTGCCCCGAGTTGGCGGACGGACTCGACCTGCGCCGCGGGATGACCGCGATCGACGCGGGTCGGCTGCTGGCCGGCGGCGGGGCGACGCTTGCCTTCGTCGACGGCGACCACCGCCACCCGGCCCCCACGGCCGACGTGCTGGCGCTGGCCCCGGCGCTCGCCCCGGGCGCGTGGATCGTGCTGCACGACATCGACCTTCCCGCGGCCGCGAAGCGCTACGAGGCGAATCACGCGACGCGGGTGGACTGGCACCACGCGGGGGCGCAGGTGCTCTTCGAGCACTGGCCGTTCGAGAAGCTGCGGGGTGCGGGGGACGCGGTCAACATCGGCGCGGTGCGGATGCCCGTGGACCGCGCGCTCACGCGGGGCGACCTGGCGGCGACGATCGGTGAACCGTGGGAGTTCGACCCTCCCGCGGCCTTGCGGGGCGTGCTTGGATGCTGACCCCCCCCCTCGCCCATCCCGCGCTCACGTTCGTCGTGCCGGCGTACAACGCCGCGGGGACCGTCGGCGACACGATCGATTCGCTGCTGGTGCAGACCCGCGGCGACTGGGCCGCCGTCGTCGTCGATGACGGGAGCACAGACGGGACCGTCGTGGCCGTACGGCTCGCGGCGGATGGCGACCCGCGGATCACCGTGCTGAGCCAGGCGAACGCGGGGCTGGCGGCGGCGCGCAACCGCGGGCTCGCTGCGTGCCGCTCCGACCCGGTGTGCTTCCTCGACGCGGACGACACGGTGGATGCCGACTTCGCGTGTGAGATGCTCGCGGCCCTCGGCGAGCACGACATCGTCGCGTGCGCGTACCGCATGGTCGGGCCCGGCCTTGAAGACCTCGGCTGGGACGTGCACCCATCGCCGCAGGATCGGTCGATCGACCGCCTGATCGAGTTCAACCCCTTCGCGGTTGGGGGGGTTGTCGTCCGCCGATCCGCGGCGGCTCGGCTGGGGTCGCGCGGGCCGATGTTCGACCCCGCGCTGACGGTCCACGAGGACTGGGACTGCTGGCTGCGCCTGACCACGGGTGGGGCGCGGTGGTCGCCGGTGGTGGACCGCCCGCTCTTCTCGTATCGCATGACGCCGGGGTCGATGTCCGGGAACCTCGATCGGATGTGGCGCGTCGGGCTGGATGTCATCCGGCGGGCCGACGCGCCCGCGGGGCTCAAGCCGCGCGCCGAGCGGCGATGGACCATCCGGCACATCGCACGGGCTACGGCACGCGGCGACGGAGACCTGGCGCGCCGGCTGGTGGCGGAGCTTCGCGGCTCAACCGCCGGCGCGCTCACGGAGGCGGAACAGGAGTTCCTCGCGGGATCGGTGCGCTGGGCGTTCTGCCGCGAGCTCGGCGTCGCCCCGCACGCCGCTGCCGATCACCTCGAACGGTGGCGCGGTCGCGCCGCCGGGACCCTCGCGGGACTCCACGGCCTCGACGGCGCGCTGCGCGGCCTGAGCACCTCGGGGAGTTCATGGACGGCCGCGGCCCGTGCCCTTGCCGATCGGCTCGGGGCCTCGGATCGCCTGGTGATCTACGGGCTGGGTCGCAACGGTCGCGCGCTGCTGGCGGCCCTCGACCGCGTCGCGCCCTCGCTCGTTCAGGGCTGGATCGACGACCACCCGCGCGCCGCGCCCCCACCCCCGCCGCCCGACCGCCCGGTCTTGCCGCGCTTCTCTCTGGACGATCTCACGCCGGCGCACGTCGTCATGGTGACGCCCGACGACCGCGCGGCGATACTCGCGCGGCTCGCCGCCGCGGGCATCACACGCGCCCTCACGGCGGACGACCTGCTGAACCGTGCGCCCACCGTTGATCACGGCGCGTCGGTGTAGAACCGGACGATCTTTACGCCACGCTCCCGGTGCGAGGCGGACGATTCCCAGATCGCGTCCTCGTGCCAATCGCTGGAGATGACGGCCGTCTCGCCCGGGCGCAGCTCACCGGGCGGAGCGACGCGATGGCCGAAGCGTGTCTCGCCGGCGCGGGCGTCGTCCACGATCCCGTCGATCGTCACGCCGAACTGGAGAGCCTGTTCCATGAGCCAGCGCGTGTGGTCGCCCGCGCCCCAGAGCCAGACGCGCGTGACGGCGCTCCTTCGCAGGGCCGCGCCGACCTCGCGCAGCCGCGCCAGCCGCCCCGCCTCGATCGCCCGGCGCGACGCGGGCGGCTCCTGCCATGCGGCCCAGAGCCACGCCGTCAGGGCTTCACGCGTCGGACCGTCCTCGTCCATGATCCGTTCGAGCGCTCCTGTTCCCCCAGCCCGCCCCGCGACGGCCGCGATCGCCCGCTCGAGCGCGTCCGCGCTGCGTTCACCGACTCCAGGCAGCGCCCGCCACGCCTCCAGCATCACGGGGGCCGCCACGGCGGCCTGCTCGGGCGTCGAGCGCCCTGGATCATCCGGGAACCGCACGCGGTGGCGGTACAGAACTTCCGGCAGGCAGGCCAGGTCGTGCGATCGAGCCAGCCGCAGCCACAACTCGTAGTCCTGAGCCCGCGTGCAGCACGCGTCGTACCCCCCGGCCTTGCGCACCGCGTCGCGCCGCAGCATCATCGACCCGTGGGCCAGCACGTTGCCCAGCAGCAGCCGCCACCGCAGCCGCGCGGGCTCCAAGGGCGGATGGACGGTGGCTATCACCCGTCCATCCGGCCCGGCCAGCTCCCACGCGGACCCGACGGCGGCGACGCGGGGGTGCGCGTCCATAAAGGCGGCCTGGCGCGCCAGCCGATCGGGCTCGCACACATCGTCCGCGTCCATCCGTGCGACACGCGGGAACCGGGCCGCCTCCAGGGCCGCGTTGAGCGCCCCGGCCAGGTCGGCCTCGGGCAGCTCGATCACCCGGGCCCGCGTGTCTCCCCGCGCCAGACCGTGGGCCGTATCCCGCGTCGCGCGATCCGACCCGTTGAGCACCAGCATCACGTCCAGTTCGGGCAGCGTTTGGCGCGCGATGCAGTCAAACGCGGCGCGCAAGCCCCCTGTGTCACGGAAGACCGGGAGCGCGACGCTGACACCGGGGGTCATCGCATCAGCATCGGTCCCCGCGGGGGTGGCTCCGAAAAACTGGGCGTGACGGGGCACGCGGGCCGATCCAGAGCGGGTGAGACAGACCGCGCCCCGCCCGCAGCCCGTTCCGCACGGGGGGGAGGGTCGAGGCAAGACACCGACGCCCGAGCCCCGGGACGCCGCGCGCCCCGGGTGGGTCTTGTCCACAGTTCCGCTGCACGACCATTGCGCAACTGCCGCCCGCTCCACCGCGGGGCGCGGGGAGGGCGTCGCTCGTGCGTGAGGCGCCGCCGAACTCCGGTCCACCATCCGCTCCGGGCGGCACGCCATCGCCGATCGCGCCAGTCGCCGACGTGCTCGTGCTCGTCTTCACGCCCGGGCTCTCCCTCAAGGAATGGGCGCGGCTCGGGCTCATCGACCGCGAGTGGGCGCTCTACGAGCGACTCCGCCCGGCGTACCGGCGGATCGTGCTGGCCACCTGGGGCGGCGCCGACGAACACGAGGCCGCGCGGGGGCTCGGGCCGGGCGTGACGGTCGTCGCGAACGACGCCGGCGGCTCGCGCGAGGCCCACGAGGGCTCGCTTCCCGCGCTCATCGCGCGGGCGATCCCCGAGGCCCGATCGGTGGTCGTCAAGACCAACCAGATGGAGGCCGGCCCCGTCGCCGTCCGCGTGGCGGCCCGCCTGCGCGCGAACGGCCTGGTGGTCGGCCTCGTCGCCCGCGGCGGGTTCCACTGGTCGCGCTTCGTCGCGGCGGAGCGCGGGGCCGACTCGCCGGAGGCACGCCGGGCCGGGGAGATCGAGCAGGAGCTCTGCCGCGCCGCCGACGCGGTGATCGGCACCACGGTCGACATGGTCCAGGACCTCGCGTGGCGGTGCGGGCTCGACGCATCGCGGACCACCGTGATCCCCAACTACGTGACCGCGGACGCGGCGCCGGCCCCCGAGGGGCGCGAGGCCGACACGGTGCTGTTCGCCGGCCAACTGGTGGAGCGCAAGGGCGTGGACGTGCTGATCCGGGCGCTGGCGCGTGTCTCCGAATCGCGGCGCACCCGGCTGCACATCGTGGGCGATGGGCCCGACGAGCCGCGCCTCCGGGCGCTCGCGGCGGAGCTGGGCGTGAGCGCCGTCTTTGAGCCGCGCCTGCCGCATCGCACGCTGCTCCATCGCATGAGCCGCTGCGCTGTCTACGCCCAGGCGTCGCGACTCGAGGGGCACCCCAAGACCGTCATCGAGGCCATGGCCGCGGGAGCCCCCGTCATCGTTGCCGACGGGCCGGGCCTGAGCGAGGTCGTCGAGCACGGCGTGACCGGCATCCGCGTACCCGGCACACCAGCCGGCTTCGCCGATGCCATCAGCGCGCTCCTGGCCGAACAGGAGTGGCGCGAGGGGATCGGCGCGGCCGCGGCCCGCGTCGCCCGGGAACGCTGGGGGCTGGACGGCGTCGTGACGCTGGAGGTGGGCGTTCACCGGCGGGCACTGGAAGGGGCCGGGCACGGCACCCGGTCGCCCGTGGGCGACGTGCGATGGGAGCCCGAACTGCTCGCCGACGGTCCCACCGCACAGGCCGCGGCGTGGGAAAGGTCGATCCGCGGGTTCGCCCGGCGGCTCGCGCCCCGCCCTCGCGCCGAGTTTGTCGCCGCGATCGACGCCCCGATCTACGCGCTCCAGGGTCAGGCCGCTGTCGAGGCCGAGGGTGGGCTCCACCCCAAGCACCGGCTGATGGGCTACCACGACTTCTTCGTCGGGCGGATCAGGCCCGGCGAGCGCGTCATCGACCTGGGCAGCGGCGTCGGGGCCCTGGCCGCGTCGATCGCCGAGCGGGCGCGTGCCACCGTCACCGGGATGGACTGGTCCGAGCCGAACGTGGAGAAGTCGCGCTCGGTCGCGGCGTCGCGCGGTCTGGGGGATCGGCTGACCTTTATCAATGGTGACATCACGCGGGACCGCGCCGAGGGAGCCTTCGACGCCGTGGTGCTGTCGAACGTGCTCGAACACCTGAGGGACCGGCCCGCGCTGCTGCACACGTGGTCCACGTGGTACACGCCGAAGCGGTTCGTCGTCCGCGTGCCGGCGTTCGACCGCGAGTGGCGGGTCCCGTGGAAGAAGGAGTTGGGTGTCGAGTGGCGCCTCGACGACACGCACGAGACGGAATACACCGAGGACCAGCTGCGCACCGAACTCGCCCAAGCCGGGCTCCACGTCACCGAGCTCGTCGCCCGGTGGGGCGAATACTGGCTGGCCGCCGAGCCGGACCGATGACCGAGCCCAGAGAGGAAGCCGCGATGGAGCGCGCCGGCACCCCCAGCAGCCCCGTGTTCGTCACGACGATCTACGGGCACGCCTATGCGCCCTTTCTCGCGCCGCACCTGCGGTCCCTGGCGACCATCCAGCCGGGCGCGCGCGGCGTCGTGCTCTGGCAGGACCTGCCCGAGCGCGAGATCGCCCTGCTCGCCGCTGCCTTCCCCCGCTGGACCTTCACGAAGACCGACGCGGACGTCTCGGGATCGCTGCACCAGCGCATCCCGCGCAAGCTCCACGCCTGGCGGGCCGCGTGCGCCGCGTTCCCCGATGACCCGATCGCCTTCGTCGATTGCGACACGCTCCTCGTGCGCCCGCTCGACGCTTTCGTCAACCCGCCCGGCTGGGACGTGATCTACACGTGGAAGGACGAGCCGTTCCCCATCAACACCGGCGTCATCCTGGCGCGCGACGGACGCACCGCGGCCACCCTCCTCGACGAATGGGTCCGGAAGGTCGAGCGGATCGTCCGTGACCCGGCATCGCTCGCGGCCGCGGTCGGCTCCAGCGGGGCCGCCGACCAGCACGCCCTGCGGGAGATGATCGGCTGGGTGCACTACGACCGCGACGCGACCCGCTCCGTAGCCGGCCGCGAGCTGGTGTTCCGCGGCGTCCCGTGCCGGCGGCTCAACGAGACCAACTGCCGCCCGATGACCGACGACCTGCACATCATCCACTACAAGACCGGGTGGCACCCGATCCTGCTGCAAGGGGCGTCGTTCACGCGCAACCGGCCCGAGGAACGCTGCCGCGAGATGTTCGCGCACTGGCGGGCCTCGGACGCGGCGGCACGGACCGCCGTCGCGCGCGAAGCGGTGACCGCCTCGGCCCGGGCCGCCGAGGAACGCTTCTCGCCGCTGGCGGACGGGTACCAGGAGCGCGGCATCCTCAACAGCGAGATGCTCGCGGTGTGCGGCACGTGCGACCGGCTCGGCGTGGACGTGATCCTCGAATCCGGACGGTGCCGCGGGCAGAGCACGCTCGTCCTCGCCCGGTACTTCCTGAACCGTTCGGTGCGGATCGTCAGCGTGGAGCTGGACCGCAACGAGGAGGGCGGCGTCAACTCGGTCTTCGCCGAGGCCCGGCTGGCGCCGTTCAAGAGCGTTGAGCTGCTCTACGGCGACGGCACGAGGATCATCCCGGAGCTGCTGCGGACCATGCCGGACGCGCGGGTCGCGGTGCTGCTGGACGGGCCCAAGGGCATGCCCGCGGTCGGGTTCCTCGACAACCTCTTCGCCGAGCACGCCAATGTCGCCGCCGCGTTCCTGCACGACACACGCCGCGGGACGCCGCAACGGGCCGAACTCGAACGGGCCGATCGCCCCGGCGGCGCGCGGCGGGCGTTCTTCACCGACGACGCGGAGTACGTCCGCGCGTTCGCGCCGCTCGATCGAACGTGCCTGCCGAAGGCGGCGTCGGGCATCACCATCCACACGTGGCGGCCCGGGATGAAGGGGCATGACGCGATCCTGTCGTACGGCCCGACCCTCGCCTGCCTCTTCCCTATCCCCGCCAGTGAGGTGCGCACGCACCAGGAGCAGCCCGCGTGAGCCCGACCACCGCACCCAACCCGCGCACCGCGTCACCCGCCGCCCGGCTCGATGCGGACCGCGTTCCCAACCGCTTCCTGCACGCCCGCGATTGGCAGGACCCGCGGTACGCGCGGCTGCGCGAGGAGTTCGACCGCTTCTACCGCGATGACATGGGCGGCACGCCCCACCCCTCGCACGCGAAACACCCGGAGCGCATCGTCACGCACTGGAGCCGCGAGTGGGAGTACCCGTGGACGGTGCTGAACATGCGGCCCGCCGGCGGCATGCGGGTGGTTGATCTGGGCTGCGGCGGGTCACCCCTGCTGCCGTACCTCGACGCACGCTACGGATGCGTCGGCGCGGGCGTGGACCCGGTCCTCCGCAGCACGACGGGCGGGCAGACGCTCCGCGGCTTTCCCCGCGAACCCGAGGAGGTCCATCCCGGCATCACGTGGCTCCGCCGCAGCATGGCCGACACGGGCCTGCCCGACGCCAGCCGGGACCGCGTCCTGTGCATCAGCGTGCTCGAGCACGTGACGCCGCAGACCGCCCGGGCGACGATGCGCGAGATCCGCCGGCTGCTCGTTCCCGGCGGGCTCGCCCTGATCACCACCGACGTGGGGGGGGACCACCGCACGCTGACCGTCGGTTACCGCGAGATCATCACGATGGGCGAGGAGGCGGGCCTGGAGCTTGACGGAGCGCACGACTGGACCGTGCCGCCGCCCGACGACGTGCCGGGGACGTACCACGTCGTGGGCTTCGTGCTCAAGAAGGGTTGAACGCCGATGCCGGGCCCGCCGCCATCCCTGCTGATCGCGCTGCCTCAGGGCCTGGGCGTGAGCGGCGTGAACACGTGGGCGGTGCGGCTGGTCAACGGTCTGGCGCGGCGCGGGAGGGCGGCGGGGCTGATCGTCCACGCTGAGCCGCCGGGCTTCGCGCGGCTGGACCTGGAGATCGACCCGCGCGTCGGCGTGCACCGCGTGCCGGCGGATGCGCCGCCGATCGACGCCTGCGGCGGCGACCTGGCGCCGTACCTCCCCCGCTACCGCGCGGCGGTCCGCACGATGCTCGAACGCGGCGGCGTGCGCGTCGTGCTGAGCCCCAATCTCCACGGGGATTGCTACGGCGTCGCGGCGGAGCTGACCCGCGACCCGGAGATCGGCCCTGCCCTGCGCGTCGTCGGCTGGCAGCACAGCGACATCGAGTACGACGCGCGGGTGCTGGAGCGGTACGCGCCGGTCCTCGGGGCGTTCGTGGGGGTGAGCAAGAAGATCGCGGGGACGCTGCGAACCCGCCTGCACGACCGGGCCGAGGACGTGCGGGACGTGCCCTACGGCGTGGCCGTGCCCGCGGCGTGCCCCTCGCGGCCCCCGCTCGCGGGCCGGCCCGTCAGGCTCCTGTACACCGGCCGCCTCGAGCACCGCCAGAAACGGATCCTGGCGCTGCCGATGCTCTCACGCGAACTGTCGCGGCGCGGCGTCGCTCACGAGCTGACGATCCTGGGCGACGGGCCGGCCGAGGCGGCGCTTCTCGGTGCGCTTCGCGACACCCCTTCGGCCCGGCGGCTCGCGCCGACCCCGCCGCGCGAGGTGACGCGGCTGCTCGACGCCCACGACGCCTTTGTGCTCGCCTCGCGGTACGAGGGGCTGAGCGTGTCGATGCTCGAAGCCCTGGCCCGCGGGTGCGTGCCGATCGTCACGCGCACCGAATCCGGCGCGCTCCAGGCGATCGAGCCGGGCGTGAACGGGCTGATCGCGGACGCCAGCCCCGACTCGGACGAGGCTGCCGCGGGCGCGGCGCTCGCGGACGCGGTCGACCGGTTCGCGGCCGCCGAGCGCCGGCACCCCGGCGCGATGAGCCTGGCGGCGTGGAGCACCGCACGCGATTACTTCTTCATCGACCGCCACGTTGACCGCGTCGAAGCCCTGCTCGACGCCGTCGCCGCCTCGCCCGTCCGCGCCTGGCCCGCCGACCGCCCCGCCGCCTTCACTGGGGCGGCCACCGCGGGCGGCACGGGCTCCGTCCCACCCGACGGCCCGCGGCGCATGGGTGAACTTCTGCGCCGGCTCGCGGGGCACAAGGTGGTTATCCACGGCACGGGCCAGCACACACTGCAACTCGAGCAGGTCATCAAGGATTCGCCCGTCGAGATCGTGGCCTTCGCCGATGACGACCGGCAGAAGCAGGGCACGGAGCTCTGGGGCCGCCCGGTGATCGCCCCGCGCGATGCCGCCGCGACAGGCGCGACCGACGTGGTCATCAGCTCGTGGATGCACGAGGACGCGGTCTGGGCCCGGAGGACCGCCTACGAGCACGCGGGGCTGGTCGCGCACAAACTCTACACCTGACCGCGGCCGTTGACCGACCCCGCAGCTTCCAGCAACCCCCGCCGCCAGTGCCACCGCTTCAGCAGCAGGTGCTGCTCGTAGATCAGCGTGACGAGCCGCGCCGCGTGCGGGCCGTCCACCGCCGATGCGGGCAGGTCGGCCAGGGCCAGGAACGACAGCTCCAGCCGCTCGGCCGCGGCGCGCTCGCGCTCCACGAACGCCCGGCTGTACGCGAGTTCGTCGGGCGAATCCACGTCGCGCCCGAAGACCGCGCGGGCGCACGCCGGCGATGCCGCCGCCAGCCGGAACGCGTCCGCCCCGAGCGTGCGTTCGCGTTCCAGATACGCCGCCGGCTCGTACCGGTGGTCATGCTCCACGCGCGCCGCCGGGCGGTACAGCACCGGCGACCCGAACCGTTCGCGCACCCGCCACGCCCACTCCAGGTCCTCGTAGCACGCCGACGGCAGCGATTCACTGAAGCCCCCGACCTCGCGCACCACCGCCGTCGGCACGGACAGGTTCAGCGTCCAAGCGTGCCGGAAGCCCCAGTCGCGGTTCGGGGCCACCGAGGCGCCTTCCGCCCCGCCCATACGGTCGTAGAAGAACACCATCGACGTCTCGCGGATGAGCCGGTCGAACAGGCGATCGGGCCGATGGACCACCCACGGCGCCGAACCCAGGATCATCGCGGGTCGAATCGCCCCGTCGCGCCCGGTCCGCACCGCCTCGGCGGCGAGGCTCTCGTGGGTCTCGGCGTGCCGGGCAATCAGGTCCGGCGCTGGGATCACGTCGTCGTTGAGCAGCAGGAGCAACGAGCCGCGTGCTCTGGCGATCGCCCGGTTGCGTGCCGCCGCCGGCCCCTGTCGCGGACCGGCGAGCACGGTCGCGTCGATCGTTCCCCCCGCCGCGTCGCGGACGGCCGCCGCCTCACCCGCGTCCGGCCCGTCCACCGAGACCAGCACCTCGAACCGGCGCGGGTCGAAGGTCTGCCGGGCCAACGCACGCACGCACGCGGCCAGCTTCGCCGCTCGCGCGTACGTCGGGATGATGACGCTGACGATCATCGGTCGGCCTTCCACACAGGCGTTATCGGTCAACGCCCGCCCTTCGCTTGGCACGGCCTGGGCGATCCGGGCAAGTCCCAACGCCCGCCGACCGATTCCATGAGGGTCGAGGACCGCCCCGCCGGGGGAGAGAGCACAACCGGAGATCGGTCATGCCCATCGAGGAACGGGACCGCCGCCGCCACCAGCGTCACGGGATCGTGACGATGTGCAAGATCTACCACCCCGCGTCGCGTCGCTTTGCGGCCGGTCGCACCAAGGACCTCTCCGCGAGCGGCGCGCTGCTGTGTGTCGAGACCGCCCGCCCGCTCCTCGCGGGCGAGGCCATCGATCTGGCCATCTCGCTTGACCCCAAGCCTCTGCTCGCCTCGACCACAATGATCCGGTCGAAGGTCATCCGATCGCTGCCCATCGGCGACACGGCCCAGGAGCTGGCTGTCGAGTTTGATCGGCTGATCGACGTCGCCCAAGCGGCGTAACGGATCGCGCCTCGGATTGGCTCGGATCAACGCGGATCGGCCCGCCGCGCGCCCTCCCCACCCTCCACTCGCATCGCCGCGGGCGGCCGCACGCACACCGCGAACCCCACGTCGCGGCGGCCAATACCATCCCGTGAGGAGGCGCCATGCTCTGGCAGCCGTCGCTGCCCGAACGCTACGTGAAAGCGTCGCCGGATGAACTGGCGGCCGCGATCACCGCGCGCCGCGCGCAGCTCGGCGACGCGCTCGTCATCCTCGGGCACCACTACCAGAGCGATGAGATCATCCGGCACGCCGATTTCACCGGCGACTCACTCAAGCTCTCGCAGACCGCCGCCCGCATTGCGCGGGAGCACCCCGTGCGCTGGGTGGTCTTCTGCGGCGTCCACTTCATGGCCGAGACCGCGGACATGCTCACGCCCGACGGCGTGAACGTGATCCTGCCCGACCTCTCCGCGGGCTGCTCGATGGCGGACATGGCCGCGTACGACGACACCGTGGACGCGTGGGAGTCGATCCACGCGGCGCTCGCCGACGAGGGGTGGACCGGGCGCATCATCCCCATCACCTACGTGAACTCCACGGCCGCGATCAAGGCCTTCGTGGGGGAGCACGCCGGGGCGTGCTGCACCTCGTCGAACGCCGACGCGGTGTTCGCCTGGGCCATGAATGGCGGGACAGAGCTGAGGTCGACGGACGACGACATCAAACTGCTCTTCCTCCCCGACCAGCACCTGGGCCGCAATACGGCCGCGAAGACCGGCATCGACGTGGCGTGCCATTCCGCCGTCTACGACCCGCGTGCCGCCCGTCGCGGCGAAGCGTTGGGCGGCATGTCGCGGGGGCAACTCAGCCGAGCGAAGGTCATCCTCTGGGCCGGGCATTGCTCCGTCCACAAGCTCTTCCGGCCCGAGCACTGTGCGCAGGTCCGCGAGCAGAACGAGCGTGAGGGGGCCGTGAACGGCGCGCGGCGGAAGTCCATGCCGCCCGAGCCCTTGCGCATCCTCGTCCACCCGGAGTGCTGCAAGGAAGTCGTGGACCAGGCGGACCTCGCCGGTTCGACGGAGTTCATCATCCGCACGATCCGCGCCGCGCCGCACGGCTCGCGATGGGCCGTCGGCACCGAGCACCACCTCGTCCACCGCCTGGCCCGCGAGGCGGCGGCCCGCGGGGTGGAGGTCCGCATCCTGAGCGACTGCCAGTGCCTATGCACGACCATGTCGCGGATCGATCAGCCGCACCTGCTCTGGGTCCTGGACCACCTCGCCGGCGCGTTCAGCCGCGACGGGCGGACGCCCAAGCCGGTCAACGTCATCAAGGTTCACGCGAAGGTGCGCGGGCAGGCGCTGCTCGCGCTCGACCGCATGCTCGCACTCGCGAAGCCGGTGACGGCCTCTGTCGATTGACGCGGTATCGGATCACAAACGAGGACGATTCAGGCCGATCCCGGGTCGCGCCCGCGCCCGCGCCGCGCTCCGGGCCGGGGTTTCACTTCGACGGCCCGGGCCGACGTGTCCGCCGGCAGCTTCCCGTTGTTCGTGGGACGTGCCCCGCCATTCTCCAGCGTGGCACGAAGCTGCCGACCAACCTTGAACTTGACGGTCAGCCGCGCGGGAACCTCGACCGGCTTGAGCGTCTTGGGGTTCTGCGCGACGCGGGCGGCGCGCCGACGCACCTCGAACACGCCGAAATCGCGGAACTCAAGGCGATACCCCCCGGCGAGCTGCGCTGCCATCTGGTCCAGGATGTTCTGGAGGAGCCCCTTGACGACGACTCGCTTGATGCCGGTGCGTCGGGCGACGTCCTCGACGAGGTCCTTTTTCGTCTTCGTTTTCGACGCGATCCTGGAGTCCGAGGCCATGGGTCGTGTCCCTCCGTCCGCCGACCGTAGCGCCGCCGCCGAACATGCCGGGCCGGTCCCCGCGCGCCCTCGCGCGGAACACACGCCGGGCCTTCACCTGGATTCCCTCGCGTTGTCAGCCGACCCACGAAACCCGGATCATCGTTGCCACCGGTGTCCAGTATCGCAGAGCGGGCGCGGGCGGTCAATCCCGTTTTTTCCGCCGAATCCGCGTGCATTTCCGGATCACGGGACGACCCCGGGGGGCGCACGCCGCACCCCGCTCGTCAGAACCGCAGCGTCCCGCCGAGATACAACCCGGCGAGCGCCCCGTTGAACTCGAAGGCGCCGCTCCCGTCGCCGTCGTGCAGCAGGAACGCGAGCTGGCGGTACCCCGCCTGCATCCCGAAGTTCGGGCTCGGGTTCCACTGGAATCCCGCGATAATGTCCCACGAGGTGGAGCGCCGGTCCGCGCCGTCGTAGAAATACCCGACCGTCGCCTGCACGTCGACCGTGACCTCCTCGATCAGGTCCATGCTGAACCGCAGACCGACGTACGGCTCGGCGAAGAAACTGTCGTTCGACGAAACCCCGGCGGGCGCGGCCACGTCGAGCCCCACGTCGTACAGGCGCGCCCCGACGAGCACATCCCAGGTCGGCTCATAGAGAAAACCGCCGAACTTCCGCTCCCCGCGCGGCCTCCGGTAGAGCCTGTAGTACCCCGCGGCCTCGGCCGACACGAAGTCCAGCGTCGTGGTCAGCTCGTCGCCCGCGGAGAACGCCACGCCGCCGATCGTCCCCGGGCCGAGCGCGATCCACCCCCGGTCTTCGGCGTTGAACACCACGGCGCCGGCGTAGAACCCGTACCGATCGTGCGCCACGTGGACCTCGCCGAACGGAGCGAACCGCGGCGAGTCCATGTTGCTATGGTCGGCCGGCAACCGGGACGTCGACGAACCGGGTATCTGGAACTCCCCGCCGGGCGCGGCGTACCACGCCGCAGGCTCGAGGCGAACGGTCCACGCGTCGCGGGTCGCCCCGACCGCGGGCGGGACGGTCTGCTCCGCCGATTCCTGGGCCGTCGCGGGCGCGGGGGCGATCGCGCACGCCGCTGCCGCCGCCCACGATGATGCCGTCCGCCGTGCCGTCACGCCTGCTCCCCGCCGCGATCCACCGCGGTCGTTGGCCGATGAGAGGAACAGGGTAGCGTCCGCGCCAACCATTCACACGCCCCGATCGCCGCACCGCGCCATGACCACCATCGAGAACATCCCGCCCGAGGCGCCCGCCGTCGGCGGTTCGGTCGAACTCGCACCGGGCGTGGTGGTCGCCGACGGCGTCCTCGCGTTCAGCTACACCACCAGCCGCGGACCCGGCGGGCAGAACGTGAACAAGAAAGCCACGCGGGCGGAACTCCGCGTGCGATTGGGCGACCTGCCCGTCTCGCACGACGCGCGGGAGCGGCTGGCGGGTCTGCTCGGGCGCCGGCTGACGGACGAGGGCGTTGCGGTCATCACCGGCGGCGAGCACCGCTCGCAGGGGCAGAACCGCGCCGAGTGTCTCGAACGCCTGCGCGACCTGCTGGTGCGCGCGCTCACACGGCCCAAGGCGCGGCGGCGCACCCGCCCCTCGCGCGGCGCTGTCGCCCGACGGCTGGAATCCAAGAAGAAGCGCGGCGACCTCAAGCGTTCGCGGGGCGGCGGGCACGACTGAGCCCGGCGTTTCCGGCGACGACGCGCGAACTCCCTACCATCCCCCCCCATGCCGCCCCAGGCCGACATGAACGTCGACCCCGTCGCCCTGCTCACGGATCGGTTCCGCGCGGCGATCGCCGCGGCGTTCCCCGAGGCCGCGGACGCCGACCCGCTCATCTCGCCGAGCCGCCAGACGGAGTTCGGCGACTTCCAGTCCAACGCGGCGATGGCGCTGGGCAAGCGCGTGGGCAAGCCGCCGCGCGAAGCCGCCGCCGCGATCGTGGGCAAGCTAGACCTGGGCGACCTCGCCGAGCCCGTGACGGCCCGCTCGATCGCCGGGCCCGGGTTCATCAACATCACGCTCCGCGGCGAGACGCTGGCGCGGCTCCTGGCCGCGATCGATACGCCGTCGCTCGGGCTCGACCCCTCCGCCGGCACCGTCGTCGTGGACCTCTGCGGCGTCAACATCGCCAAGGAGATGCACGTCGGGCACCTGCGGGCGACGGTGATCGGCGACGCGCTCGCCCGCGCCTTCGAGCGGCTCGGGCGCGGGGTCATCCGCCAGAACCACGTCGGCGACTGGGGCCTGCCCATCGCCATGGTGACGGCCAAGCTCGACGCCGAGACCCAGGCCGGACGGGTGAGCGCCGATCGCATCACCCTGGCGGACCTCACCCGGCTCTATCGCGCGGCCCAGGCCGAGTGCGCCGCCGACCGCCGCGGCCTCGACGCCGTGCGCCGCTTCGGGCTCGGCCCCAAGGCCGAGGCGGAGCTGGGCGAGCAGGTCGCCGGCGCGGACGAGGCGACGCGGCGCGCGAAGCAGGTGCTGCTGAAGCTCCAGGCCCAGGACCCGGCGACCGTCGCGGTCTGGCGACGCATCTACGACGTGACGATGAACGAGTGCCTCGCCGTCTGCGCGCGGCTGCGGACGAAGATCACCGCCGCCGCCTCGGCCGGCGAGTCCAGCTACGCCGCCGAGCTGGCGTCGATGGTGGACGATCTGGTCGCGCGCGGCGTCGCGGTCGAGTCCGAGGGCGCTCTCATCATCCCCCTGGACGAAGCCGGGATCGACGTGCCCTGCATCGTCCGCAAGGGCGACGGCGGGTTCGTCTATGCGACGACGGATATCGCGGGCGTGCGCCGGCGCGTCCAGAAGCTCGGCGCCGACCACGTGGTCTACGCCGTGGGAGCCCCGCAGATCCTCCACTTCCGGCAGGTCTTCGCCGCGGCGACGAAGGCGGGCTACGCGACACCACCGGGGGCGCCCGCTCCGACGCGGCTTGAGCACGCCGCGTTCGGCTCCGTCCTGGGCGAAGACGGGCGGATGTTCAAGACGCGCACGGGCGACAACGTGAGGCTCGTCGACCTCATCGACGAGGCCATCGAGCGGGCCGCCCGGGTCGTCGCCGAGAAGAACCCGGCGTTGGACGAGTCCGAGCGCCGCGCCGTCGCCGAGGCCGTCGCCGTCGCCGCCATCAAGTACGCGGACCTCTCCACCGACCGCATCAAGGACTACGTGTTCAGCCTTGACCGGATGCTCGCGTTCGAGGGGAACACCGGGCCTTACCTGCTCTACGCCCTCACGCGGGCGCGGAGCATCTTCCGCAAGGCCCGCGACGCTGGCGTTCAACCCGACGCCCGGGCGGCTCTGATCCTCGCCGAGCCGAGCGAGAAGCAGCTCGCCCTGGCCCTGCTGAGGTACCCCGGCGCGGTCCGCGCCGTCGCGGACGCCCTCGAGCCCCATCGCCTGTGCCAGTTCCTCTACGACCTGGCGACGGCGTTCAGCCGGTTCTACGACGCCTGCCGCGTGGTGGACGCCGCGGACGGGCCGACCCGCGCGTCGCGCTTGAGGCTGTGCGATCTGACCGCCCGCGTCCTCGCCGACGGGTTGGACGTGCTCGGGCTGCCCGCGCCCGAACGGATGTAGAAGCCGCGGCGCTCACCGCTCAGAACTTCACCTGCGCCTGGCAGCGCACCACCCACTGCCCGTCTTCGCCCGACGCGAGCAGCCCCGTCAGCGTGTTGACCGGGACGATGCTCGCCGCCTGCTCGTCGACGAAGTACTGCAAGTCCACGGTGATCTTCGCCGCGTGGCTGTGGGGGATCACGTAGCAGTTCACGCCCGCCGTGATCGTGTTGAAGTCCTCGGGCGCGCCCGGGCCGTTGTCATCGGGGAAGACCGAGTCCCACCGCGCGAACAGCTCGCACGTGTCCGTGACGAAGTACCCGCCCTGCACGAGCAGGCCCATGTCGTCCGTGTCCGACCCCGCGGCAGGCTCGGCCATGCGGTACACGAACTGGGCGAACGCGGTCCACCCGTCGCCTTCGAGCGACCCGTCGGCCGTCACCGTGAAGACATCCGTGTCGGTGGTACCGTTGGTGTCGCCGCCCGACTGCCAGTGCCCCGCCCCGCCGATAATCCACGCGGTATCGCCGCCGCGCCAGCTCGTGAAGTCGTCGAATCGGGTCCATTCGCCGGCACCCCGGTACTCGAACCGACCCGTGAACGCGTAGTCCGCCTCCGCGCCCGACGTGAAGTCGCTGTTCGCCGTGCCCAGGCCGTCGGACGCCGCCGCCATGCACCGCCAGTCGTCCGCGCGGTACCGCGCCTCGACACCCTGCGAGCGCCCCTGCGTGAAGGCGCTGTTCATCGCGGACCGATCGGCCGCGAGCTGCGTCGTGTCGGCGATCATCTCCTCGCGCAGCAGCGGGAGCTTGAACTGCCCCCAGCGCACGGTCCAGTTCTCGCCCGGCTTGTACGTCCCGACGGCGTCCTGGAGCTCGATCCCGCCGTCGGACAGGCGCGCGCTCAACAGGATCGAGTACCCGAACTCCTCGCTCACCTGCCCCGAGGCCGACAGCTTGATCTTGGAATCCTGGAAGCCGTTGGTCAGCTCGTTGGTGAGCGCGGCGTCGTCGCGGGCGTTGAGCACATTGCGGAAGAGCATGTACCCGCCGATCGTCGGGCCCGTCGGCGCGGCCGCGAGCGTGCTGACGCGCGAATCGGCGTCCGCGGCCAACTCCGCCCCGAAAGAACGGGCGTGGTCGATCGATTGCCCGCGGGCCGCCCCGCACGCCGCGAGAAGGAGCACGACGAGCGCGGCTCGGCGGTCCCTGGCACACGACGGGGGCACGATGTGGGTGGTCATGGCGTGTTCCTCGCGTGGCTCTCCGCGGCCCAAGTGTCACCCCGCGTCGGCACAGCGTACCGCGCTCCCGCGCAGGATGTTCACCCGGCTTCCCGCCCTTGCACCGCGGCGCGCCGCCGGTCACGCGCAAGAAAAAAACCGGCCCGCCGATGAAGGCGGGCCGGCGTGGATCAGGTGAATCGAACGGTCCGGTCCGGGGCTCAGAACAGGAGCTGGAACTGGAACCGCAGGGCGAACTGGCCGTCCTCGCCCGAGGCGAGCAGGCCGCTGCCCGAGTCGGCGCTGACCACGGCGCTGGACTCGCTCAGGGCATCGATGAAATACACCACGTCGGCCGTGAACTTGGCGGCGTGGCTGTCCGGGATGACGTAGTGGTTCACGCCGACCGTGACGGTCGTGAAGTCCTCGCCGGTGAGGGCGGGGTAGTTGCTGTCGGGGATGACCATGTCGACCCGCCCGAACAGCTCCCATGCCGGATCGAGGAAATACCCACCCTGCACGAGGAAGCCCATGTCATCGGCGTCGGTGCCGCCGGTGATGTCGATCATGCGGTAGACGAACGCCGCGAAGGCGTTCCACCCGTCGCCCTCGACGCTGCCGTCCACCGTGAGCTGGAACAGGTCGCCGTCCACGGTGCCGTTGGTGTCGCCGCCGGACTCCCAGTGGGCCGCTCCGCCGATCATCCACGCAAACGCGCTGGTGCGGAAGCTCGTGAAGTCATCGAACTGCTTCCAGTCGCCCGCGCCCTTGTACTCGAAGCGTCCGCTGAACGAAAAGTCGGACGACTCGCCGGTGAAGTCCGTGTTCTCGGAGTCGAGTCCGTCGGTGAACGCGACGCGGAAGCGGGTGTTCTCGCTGTCCCACGCGTACTGGACGCCCTGGGAGCGGTCCTGGGTGAACGTCTCGTTCACGACGGAGCGCTCGGCGGCGAGCTGCCGCTTGGAGCTCACGAGTTCCTCGCGCAGCCCCGGGGCCTTGAACTGACCCCACGTCAGGTTCGAGTCCTCGCTGATGTCGTACTTGACCCAGGCCTCCTGGAGGCTGAGGCCGCCGCCGTCAAAGGACGCGGCGACCTGGAAGAAGTACGACCAGCCATCCGCGATCTCACCCTTGGCCTCGAGCTTGCTGCGCCGGGTCTGGAACCCGTTCGTCATCTCGTTGACCAACGCGGCGTCATCGCGGATGTTGAGGTAGTACCGGAACTGGATCTGCCCGCTGAACTCCGGTCCCGTCGCGTTCATGGACGCGAGCGTGCTGGTGCGCCCGCCGGCATCGGCCAGAGCCTCGGCGTTGTACGCCCGGGCGTGGTCGAGGGTCTGGGCCTGCGCGCTCATAGTCAGGCCCATCGCAGCCCCGGCGAGCAAAGCGATCGTCTTCGAGTAACCCATCTTCAAGGACTCCTTGCTACGAGAACCGGACCACGCGCCACGCGCGAGTCCACCTGATCCGACGGTCCGCACTCCGCTTGAGCCTGCCCCCGAGGCCGGGCTCTGGACCTTGTTGTTTCACTCCCCCCGATCGAACAGAAACGCACTGGATTCGCCGACCGTCCGTTCCATCCGTGGCATCGGCCTTCGCCGACGCTCCGTGTTCTCGGACGACCTCCACTTTTGGAGGGCGGGAGTATAGACCCCGGGATTAGTCAACGCAAACACCCCGGGAACACATTCTCGTTCGGCCAAACCTGTCGATTGTCCGCACAGTTCTCGGGCTTTAGTCGTGCAACCCGAAACGAGATTCTGGTCCTCAGCGCAGGTGTTGCGCATTGCGAGTGACGGCTGCACGTGGATACCATTCCATCGCACACGCGTGCTGAGGCTGGACCTACCCCGAAACGTGGAGAGCAACGATGACGGCGATCGCGCATAAACCGTTGCAAAGCAAGAACTTAAAGCGGGCAAAGCGGGTGCTCGTCGTCGAGGATGAACGCGACCTCGCGGAGCTTCTCGCCTACAACCTCAGCCGCGCCGGGTACGAGACAATCGCCGTACAGGACGGGCGATCGGGCCTTGAAGCCGTCAACCGAGAGCGTCCTGACCTCATCATCTTGGATTTAATGCTACCCGAACTCTCCGGTATGGAAGTCGCCAGCAAAATACGAACAAACCCCTCGACGGCTTCGATTCCCATCATCATGCTCACGGCCAAGACCGACGAGGTTGACCAGGTTGTCGGGCTGACCCTGGGGGCTGACGACTATGTGACCAAGCCGTTCTCATTCAAGGTCCTGCAAGCCAGGATCGAGGCGGTCCTCCGCAGGGCGGCGGAAACGACTTCAACCGGCTCCATGCTCCGGGTAGGCCCGCTCGCGGTCAACTTGGAGACCCACGAGGCCACGATTGCCGGCAAGCCCATGCACCTGACCCTGACGGAGTTCCGCATCTTGGCGGCGCTGATGCAGGCTGGCGGTCGGGTTCTGTCACGGCATCACCTCATGTCCAAGGCGATGGGGCCGGGGATCACGGTCACGGAGCGGACGATCGACGTTCACGTGACGTCGATCCGGAAGAAGTTGGGTGACCACGCCGAGCTGGTCCGGACCGTGCGGGGCGTGGGCTACCGCGCCACCCCCGAACCGGAACTCGCCGAGGCGTGACCCCGGGGTTCGTGTCTCTCATTCCACCATGAACACGGCGTCCTCGATCGCCGCCCGCTGGACCGTGGCGGCGGCGCTGGCGGGCGGAGCGTTGGCGTCGGGGTTCCTGCCGATGCCCGGATGGGCGGGCACGGCCATCGGGCTCATGTTCGGGGCGGCGGCGCTGCGCGTGCTGCTCGGCTCACGCGAGGACCCGCACCGGGCGGAGCTGCAGCGCCTGGCTTCGCGTGTCGTCGACGTCGCCCGCGTCGAGCCCGACGACCCCCGCGCCCCGATGCTCCGTGCCGCACGGGAGGCTCTCGATGACATTGAGTCCCGGCTCGGGGCGGCGTCGAACCTGGAAGCGTCGCACCGCGATCGGCTCCAGTCGCTCCTGGACGCGGTGGATGCGCCGATCATCGCCACGGACGACCGGGGGTTCGTGACCTACTGCAATCGCGCCGCGCAGTCGCTCGTCGGCACGCGCGCGGACCTCCTGACCGGGCGCCCCATCGATCAGGCGTTCACGCAGGCCGACCTCCTGCGCCTGCACGCCGCGGCCCGCGCCGGCCGAGCCGGACGCGAGCGCGTCCGCATCGCCCGGTCCGACGGCGTCTCGGTGTTCGACGCGGCCGCGGTCCCGATCCGCGAAGGCCCCGACGCGACGCCCGAAGGGGCGGAGGACCCTGCCGCCGGACCGTCCGGGTCGTCGGTCACGCGGGCCGTGGTGATGACCCTGCGCGACGTGACGGAGTTGTCGCGTTCCGTCCAGGTCAAGTCGGACTTCGTGGCCAACGCGTCGCACGAGCTGCGCACACCGATCGCGGCGCTGCGCATCGCCGTCGAGACCCTCCAGGGCGGGGCGATGGACGACGCGGCGATGCGCCCGCGCCTCCTGGGGATGATCGAGGGGAACACGGCCCGGCTCGAGGAGATGGTCCGCGACCTGCTCGACCTGTCGAGGCTTGAATCACCGGAGGCGCGGGTGCGCGTCGGGCCGTTCCCCGCCTCGGAGCTGCGTGACACACTCGCGCCGATGTTCGAGCGTGTCTGCCGCGAGCGCCGACTGACGCTGACGTTCGACCTGCACCCCGCGCTGGAGGCGCTACGCACCGACCGCGACCTGCTGACCCTTGTGCTGAAAAACCTCGTCGAGAACGCGACCAAGTTCGCCGACGAGGACACCGAGGTCCGCCTGGTCGGGCGGCCCGTCGCCCCGGAACCCGGGGGGGAGCCCCTCCGCGACCCGGACGGCGCGGCCCCGGGCGGCGGCGCCCGCTTCGACGTGATCGACCGCGGCGTGGGCATTCCACTCTCGCAGCAACAGCGCATCTTCGAACGGTACTACCAGGTTGACCCTTCTCGCTCCGGGTTCTCGCCGCGCCGGGGCAGCGGCCTGGGGCTCGCCATCGTCAAGCATGCCGTCAAGACCCTGGGCGGGAGCATCCGCGTGCATTCGGTGTGGAAGCAGGGCACGACGATGACGGTGGAACTGCCGGGCGTGCTGCCGGCTTCGGACCCGGGTTGACGGCGCGCTACCGGCGCACCGGCGCCCAGTCACGCCCCGACAGATCGCGCAACCGCTTGGCGACGGACTGAAGGAGCGCCCGCTCGCGGACCGGATCGCCGAACCGGCCCACTCGCGCCTCCAGCTCGATCGTGTCCGGATCGGCACGCCGGGCGGTTAACCGGACCGGATCGTCTCCAACCGTCGTCATGTCCACGACCAACATGGCGTCGCCCTGCGGCGCGACCATGAGGATCGCCAACTCGTTCTGACCGGCGGCCACGATCGCGGCGGCCTCGGCGTCGTTCCAGTCACCTCGGACCGTCGCGCGGGAGGGCGATTCACCCGCTGGGGTGATGGTGGACATCGCGCCGCCGCGCGAACCGCACCCCACGAGTCCGAGGACTCCGGGCCAGGCGACCGCGCACCCCGCAGCGACGATCGCTGCCGAGCTCATCGCGTTGCGAGTGCGGCACGCCGAACCGGACAGCACGAAGACAGGCATGGGATCCCCGGACGGTCGCTTGCCCCGATCACGGATCGCCGGTCGGGTGCGGTCAGGGAGGATAAACGGCTCGATCACCGGGTCGAGTAGAATCCAGCGAATGAGTCCACGACCCCGATCCGGTCCGCGTGATGGGCGTTCCCACGCGCGCGACGGGCGCCACGAGGGCCCGGCCAAGGCCAGGACCAGCCCGGGAGTGGAACTGGTGGTCGAAGTGCCCAGCGGGTCCGACCGCGTCGGGGCCCTCGGCGACGGCGAACGCAACCTCAAAATGCTCCGCGAGGCCCTAGGCGTCGGGGTCACGGCCCGCGACGGTCGAGTCCACCTGCGCGGCGACCGGCACGCGGTTTCCGCGGCGCGGCGCGTGCTCGATCGGCTGCTCGGAGCCGCGGAGGAAGACCGGGCGTACTCGCGCCAGCAAGTGCTGAACCTGATCGCGGAGGAATCTGACCAGGCCCGTGCCGACCCTTCACCGGACCCGGGCCTCGACCGCAGCGACCTCGGCGGCATCTCGTCGCAGGGTGCCGCGTGGGAGGGCGGCCTGGGCGTGTACGCAGCCGGGCGGCAGATCCGACCCCGCACGCCCAATCAGCAGCTCTACATCGAAGCGATGCGGACCAACGACCTGGTCTTTGGAATTGGGCCCGCGGGCACGGGCAAGACCTACCTCGCGGTGGCCGCCGCGGTCCACCTGCTGCGGAGCGACCGTGTGCGGCGCGTGATCCTGACGCGCCCCGCGGTGGAGGCGGGCGAGCGGCTGGGGTTCCTTCCCGGCGACATCGAGGCGAAGGTGAACCCCTACCTGCGGCCCCTGTTCGACGCGCTCAACGACATGATGGACTTTTCGACGGTTCGCCGGTTCATGGAAACCGATGTTGTGGAGGTATCTCCCCTGGCGTTCATGCGGGGCCGAACGCTCAACCACGCTGCGGTGATCCTCGACGAGGCCCAGAACACAACCAAAGGCCAGATGCAGATGTTCCTGACCCGCATGGGCCAGGGCAGCACGATGATCGTGACCGGAGACGTGACACAAATCGACCTGCCCGACCCGCGCCAGAGCGGGCTGATCGACGCGGCCCGGCGGTTGCGCCGTGTGCCGGGCGTCGGGTTCGTCACGTTCGACCGCGGCGACGTGGTGCGGCACCCGCTCGTGCAGCGGATCGTGGACGCCTATGGCGAAGAGGACGCTCTGCGGCCACCGGGTGGGGCAGGGTCCGGATAACGCCTCATCCACGCCCCGGCCCACGCCGATCCCTCTGGTTCGCTGCTGATGCCCAAAGACCCCGGCCAACCCCAGACCCGCACCCGTCCGTTGACTCGGCGGACGCTGCTCCAGCGCGAGGGGCAAGGGCCGTCGCTCGTCTCACAGTTGCTCGCCGCGCCGAACGTGGGGTGGGCCCTGCTCATCAGCATCGCGTTCGTCGCGGTCTGCGCGGTCCTGTCGTCGTGGGCGCGCCAGAACCCGCTCGTGGCCGTCGGGCGTGTGATGACCGACACGCGGCTCGTCCGCATCGGGTTCACGCAGATTGACCACGACCAGACGCGGCAGAAGCGCGAGCAGGCTCGTCAGACCACGCCGCGCGTCTACCGCGTCAACGAGAGCGTCCTGGCCGCGGTCCACAACTCGATCGCCAACCTGCCGCACACGCTCGCCACGGTCGAGAACCCCGAGCAGCTCACTCCCGAGGTCGCCCGGCAGTTCACCATCACGCCCGAGGCCCTCGCGGCGATCAAGCCGGACGCGACGGAGGACGGCGTGAGCGAGCGCTGGGCGCAGAGGGCCGAGCGGTTCACCGCGCTCCTGCGCGAGGTGCCGCTGCTCGACCCCCAGACGTACCAGAACGAGGCGAACTCGGGGCTCAACACGGAGGTCGAGCTGATCTCTGACTCGGGCGCCTCGCGGCTCATCTCGGGCAAGGTGCCGCAGAACATCAAGGACGAGGCCACGCTCCGCGACATGGTCGCGGCCATCGCCCGGCGCGCCGGGTTCAACGAGCCCGCCCTGGGCGTCGTGGTCAGCCGCGTCCTGAACGACCCGCAGCCCACGTACCAGTTCGATGAGGCCCTGACGGCCGAGCGGCAGAACCGCAACGCCAACGCGGTCGAGCCCGTGCCGGCGCCGATGGCGGTCGACCAGGTCATCTACAAGCGCGGCGACGTGCTGAGCCGCTCGCAGTTCGATCTCTACGAGAAGGAGCTCGCCGAGTACCTGGCGCAGGGCGAGCGCTGGCGAATCTGGGTGCGCCGCGCAGGGCTTACCGGCGCGATCGGCGTCATCACCCTCGCCGGGGCGGGGTACGTCGGGCTTTTCTGCCCGCGTGTGCGCCGCAACCCCGGGCGGATGGCCGGTGTCGCGGGGATCGCCGCGGGCGCGCTCGCCGTCGCGTGCGCCGCCTCCGTCGCCAACCCGGGGCTGATGCCGACGACCGCGACAGCGCCCACGGCGTTCCTGGCAGCCATCCTCGTCGTCGCGTACGACCGGCGCGTCGCGCTGGCCCTGGGCGCGCTCCACGCCGTGCTGGTCTGCCTGAGCCTGGACCTGCCGGTCGGGATGCTCGCCGTGATGCTCACGGGCGTCGGCGTCGGCGTCTGGCAGCTCCACGAGGTGCGCGACCGCCGCACCGTCGTCCGCGCGGGCGTGCTCTCGGGCGTCGGGATGGCGCTGGTCACGATGCTGGCCGCCCTCATCGACCGCCCGCTGATCCCCGACGCCCGCGCCATGCTGGTGCAGGCCGTCTACGACTCGCTGTGGACCGGCGCGGGGGGCGTCCTGAACGGCGCGGTGCTGCTGGCCATCCTGCCCAGCGTCGAGAAGTGGTTCGACATCACCACGGGTCTCACGCTCATCGAGAAGCGCGACCCGAAGCAGCCGCTGCTCCGCGAGCTCCAGCAGCGCGCCCCGGGCACGTACAACCACTCGCTCAACGTGGCGAGCATCTCCGAGGCCGCGGCCGAGGCGATCGGCGCCGACGGCCTGCTCACCTACGTCGGTTCGCTCTACCACGACATCGGGAAGATGAACAAGCCCGACTACTTCGTCGAGAACCATTCGGGCGGGCCGAGCAAGCACGACCGGCTCTCGCCCGCGATGTCGCTGCTGGTGATCGTCGGGCACGTGAAGGACGGCACGGCGCTGGCAGAGGAGTACGCCCTGCCGCGGAGCCTGCGGCACTTCATCGAGGCCCACCACGGGACGACGCTGGTCGAGTTTTTCTACTCGCGGGCCCGCCAGCAGGCCGAGAAGCAGCAGGACGAGGGGGAAGAAGCCGAGGCCCCGGCGGAGATCGAGTACCGCTACCCGGGCCCCAAGCCGCGGACGAAGGAAGTGGCGATCGTGATGATCGCCGACGCGGTGGAGAGCGCGACGCGGACGATGGTGGAGCCGACGCCCAGCCGCATCGACGCGCTGGTGCGCGCGATCGCCAACAAGCGGCTGATGGACGGGCAGTTCGACGAGTGCGACCTGACCCTGCGCGAGCTGCAAACGATCGCCGAGTCGATCAGCAAGAGCGTGGCGAGCATCTACCACGGGCGGGTGCAGTACGCGAGCACGGCGGCGCTGGCCTCGGGCGAGGCGCGGGCGGAGGAGAAGAGGGCGTAGGGATCTGTCGCGGCACGTGCGATGAAGTGCGCGATCCGCTGCGACGGTGCAAGGCGGGGGCGCCGTGTTCGAGAACACCATTGAGAAGCATCCCACGATCGGTGTGCTGATATTTGCGGTGATTCTCGCCGCATTCACCTCGGCGTTCTGGCTGGGGCCGTGCCGCGACATCACGCGAGACATGGCCCTCGAACGCGATGCGCCGGGTTTCGCGAAAGCAACCGGCGTCGCAATCTCCGCAAGCGTCAAACATACAGGCAATCGTGGAACGTGCGAGCCCGTCGTCGTGTACGACTACACCGTCGAAGGGCGCACGTACAGCGGCTCGACGTTTCAGCCTTTCCCGGTGCGCCCCGGCGAGAAGAGCGCGGCTCGCGAGATCGCCCACTTGACGCCCGGCGCGACGCTTGATGTCTATTACGACCCCGCCGACCCCGGCCGTTCAACGCTCAGAACCGACCCCGGACCCCGCGCCGACGGTGCAAGAACGTTTCTGGTGATGTGCGCGGTCGTGTTCGGGCTGATGTGGTCAGTGCTGTTGCTCGGCCTTGGCTCAACCATCCTGAGACGCCGATAGCTCATTCGTTCTCGGTGGCGGCTCCCAATCGCCGGGCCCGAGACATCGCGCCGCGAGATGACCGAGCGATTCGCCCAGATGCGCCTTCGCCGCGGCCGCGCCGCAGTCCTCCCAAGTCGCTTCACGGGCGAACTCGAGGAACGCCTTGGGCCGGTCCGCCAGCCCGGTTCGCACGATCATCTGCGACAGGTGATACGCGAGCTCCTGTCTCTCATCGGACGCGCCGAACTCCTCTCCCTCCCAGTAGCCCTGGAGGCCGTGCCGCCGCCAGCACTCCTGGTGGCGTTCCACGATCTCGCGGTCGACGTGGAACGAACTCGCACCCGTGATCCACTCCTCCATGGCCTGCGTGAATCCCTCTTCCAGCCACACCGGCAGAGAACGATCGCTCAGCATCAGGTGCGTCAACTCGTGTGCCAGCATGGCCCGCAGCGCATGACGCACGCTGCCCGTGAGAACGATGTGGAAGTACCCGGACCGGATGAGCATCCCCCCCGCCGAACCCCATCGACCGACCTCGGGGAAGTAGTGACAGGCGTAGTCGTACATACGGTCCGAGTCGGCGAAGAGCAGGACCACCCTCACATACTCGTCGTCATCGCCGCACAGAGGCCCGAGCGCAACACGGATCTGCGCGAGGCTGCGCCGCACGAACCGCGCCGTGTCGTCGGCTTCATTCCGATCAAAGGCGCTCACGATCGCGATGTTCTGCGTGTCGGTGAGCGTGTACGGCGAGCCGAGCGCCCGTGTCAGCTCGATCAGCCAGGCACGCACGGCGCTGTTCCAAACGGCCGGATCGAGCGTCTGCAGTTGGGCGTGCAGCGCCTCCCACTCGACCTGAGGGAGACCGTTCACTTCGCGCAGGAAGGGAGCTATGTCGAAGTTGTCTCTCTCGGACGGCACTCGGACACCCCTGATCCGTAGAACTCCTCCAGCACCCCGCGCCACTCCGCCAGCGAACCCACCCCGATAAACCGGCGGCGCACGTCGTCCGCCCGCGGATGGAACTGGGCGAAGCGGATGCCGAACTTCCGCATCGAACGGGCGGTGAACAGCTCGCGCCGACGGTGAACGGGCGTCGGGGCGGGCTCGGGCCCGCGACCCGAAGATTCGTCCGGAGCATGAACCGCGCCGTTCACCGCCAGCGCCAGCGTGAAGTGCTCCTCGAGCACGGCGCGCTGCTCGTCGAGGCTCGGCGAGGCGGGCCGCTCCCCCGCCATCATCCGGCGCGCCTGACGGAAGATCCACGGATTGCCGATGCACCCGCGCGCGACGGCCGCCGCGGAGACGCCCGTGTACTCGACCATGCGGAAGATGTCCGCGGCCTCCCACACGTCGCCGGAGCCGAAGATCACTTTGTCCGGGTGGCGGCGGACGATGTCGCGGAGGATGTCCCAGCGCGAGGGGCCGACGTACTTCTGCTCGACCGTCCGCCCGTGCACCGTCGCCCACGCGTACCCGATGCGGAAGGCCGCGTCGAGGATCCGCTCGAAGCTCGCGGCCATCTCGGGTGTGTCGTCGTAGCTGCGCCGCAGCTTGACGGTGCACGGCACCGAGGCGGGCACGGCCTCGCGCACCGCTTCGAGGATCGCGATCGCGCCGTCGGAGTCGGCGAGCCAGTGCCCGCCACGGGCCTTGCGGTCGATCTTCTTCACCGGGCAGGCGAGATTGACATCGATGGTCGCGAAAGAGAGAGACGAAGAGACGGCGAGACCCGCCGCGGCGGGTGAGCTCCGAGACGGAGGGGCGGCAGCGCGCGGGTCGTCAGCCAGATCTTCCATCGGGTCGTACCAGCCGATCTGATCGCCGCCGGGCAGGCGCAGGTGGATGCGCTTCGAGCCGTTCGCGGCCGCGCCGCCGCCATTCTCGTGGGCGACGTTCCCGCTCCCAGTTGCGCTTTGAGCTTTGAGCTTTCCGTCGCCGGCACCCGTCCGTTCACCACGTACGCCAGCCGCCGGTAGTCCGTGGGCGGCCGCGACCCCTGCTCGACCATCTTCAATGCGGCCGCGGCCATCTCGCGGGGGTCGGAGCCCATGATCTGACCCGCGAGCGGGTGGTCCTCGTCGCCGCCGGGCACGTTGTCTTCGATCTCCCCCAGGTCGGCCTTGGCGAAACCGCGGCCGCCGGCGAGCAGGGTGCGGTCCAGCAGCGCCTCGGTGACGCAGAACGGACACCCGTGGCGACGGGCCACGATCCGCATCGCCGCATCGGAGTACCCGCAGAGCCCGGCTTGGAAGAACGGGGCGTCGAAGGAGGGGACAAGGGCGGTCACGCGCGGGTCCATGCCGCGCGCGGCGGCACGCTCGGCCGCCCGCATCGCGTCGATCGCCTCGATGCCAGGCGCGATCGCCGGGGCCGGCGGCGTGGCGTTGCGGCTGTCGCACGCCGTGCTGTTGCATTCCACGGACATCCGGGGGACTATAGGGAGATGCCCCGAATCCCCCGTGCGGCCGCTGCCGGACTCGTCGCGCTGCTCTGTCTCGCTTGGGGGGGGGGCTGCGCCTCGACGCAGATCGGGTCCGGCCCGGTCTATCCCGCGGCCGCGACGCGGACGGGGTCATTGGACATCCACGTCATCCGGCGCGGCACACGGATCGAGCTGACGAACACCACGGCGCGTGCGTTCGGGCGCGGCACGCTGTGGCTCAACAGCTACTGGGGGCGCACGCTGGACAGCCTGGCTGTCGGCGAGTCGCTCGACCTGTCGCTGCGGGACTTCCGCGACGAGTACGGCGAACCGTTCCGCGCCGGCGGGTTCTTCGCCCGCGAGCGTCCGGACAAGATCGTGCTCGCCGAACTCGAGATCGACGGCAAGCTGCTCGGGCTGGTGGTGGTGCCGGGCGAGGGGGAGTAGCACGCGGGCAACCATCCTCGTCAACGATCCGGTACGACGATGAAGCCATTCATACAGGGGCCTCCGTCCGGGCCGTCCGGCCCGTCCGGTCCTCCGGTGCCGGCCCCGCCGCCACCGCCACCACCTCCCTCGCCGCTTGGGCTCCCGGCGCGCCCCGCGGCACCGCCGTGCGCGATAACGACTATCCCGCCGCTGCCGCCGCGCCCTCCCGGCGCACCACGTCGTGCGTATGGCGTTCCCGCACGGCCGCCCATTCCACCACGTCCGCCCCTTCCCGACGCTGCGAAACCGCCTCTTCCGCCCGTTCCGCCCTTACCTCCCTGCATTTCGAAGCCTTCACCTCCGGCCCCGCCCGCTCCGGCACCCCCGGCGACCGCGAAGCCACCCGCCCCGCCGCTACCGCCGCGACCGGCGTCACCGGGCCCGCCGCACTGGTCGCCTCCCCTTCCGCCCTCGCCGCCGCTCGCGGCCCGTGCACCACCGCCCCACCCTCCCGCCCCTCCGTCTCCACCACGCCCAGGATTGGCCGCCGCGGCCCCACCTCGGCCTCCGCGCCCGCCCCGCCCGGCGATCGCCGACAGACCGATGGATCCGTTCCCGCCCACGAGACCCGGCGCGCCTTCGGCGCCGGAGGGTGCCGCCGCGCCGCCCTCGCTCTCAATCAGCGCTTGAACCAAGTCGGCGTCGGGGCGTGTGTTCAGCGACGATGCGGCGAGAGCTTCCTCCGGCACCGTAATAGCGAATCCGCCGCGCCCCCCGGCACCTCCGGCGCCACCCGCGGGGCTCGCAGCGAAGCCGGGCCATCCCTCGCCTCCGTCCCCGCCGTCCCCGGCGACAATGACGCCGAGCCGGAACGCGCCGATGTCGGAGCCGCCCGCGATGATCACGTCGCCGCCGTCCCCTCCCGGTGCGCCCGCCCCACCACCGGCTCCGGTGCCGCCGCGAAGGTCTCGGTGAACCGAGACCCGCGGCGCGTGGATGATGATCGCGCCGCCGCGCCCGCCCGGCTGACCCCGTCCCTGCCCTGCGAGGCCGTCGCCGGCGCGCAGCGCCACGCTCACCTCAACGCTCGCGCCCGCGATCAGCGTGATCGAGAATCCGCCCAGGCGCGCCCGGCCCTCCCCCCGCCGGCCCGGGTCGATGTCGCCGCGGATCTCGATGGTCGTGCGTGCCCGAATGACCAGATCGTCAGTCAGCACAATCCGACCGACCTCGCCGAGCACGAACGAGTCCACGTCGATGACGCCGCCCAACTCCCGGGTTGTGCGAACGTCCACCGAGAGGCCGCTTTCCTCTTTGACGTCCTGCGCGAACGCCCGATCAACGGGACCAGTGAGGAGGCACAAAGCGACGAGCGTCTGCGCACTCAGAATCCGACGGAGGGTTGTGCGATGGTTCATGTGCAAGTCCTTCCGGAATGGAGGAAGCAAGAAACCGCAGTGTCCCAGCTTTGAGCGAGCCGTCAATGCCGCGAGACCGGGTGCTTCCAGCGGAAGGGACGAAGAGGCGAAGGCGTGCGGCGCGACGGGCTTACTTCACGTCCCGATACTTCACGTGGCACGCCTTGCACGAGTCGTTGATCGCTTTGAGCTTCGCCGCGAGCTGGTCCGCCGGGGCCTTCGCCGACAGCGCATCCTCGAACTCCCGGCACCGCGCGGCCGACGCGCGCATCAGCTCGCCGAAATCCGGCGGGTGCCTCGTGACTTCCGGGTTGTTCACCAGCGCCCGCATCAGGTTCTCCAGCCGGCCCGCCTCGGCCAGCGGGACCAGGTCCGGGTGATCGGCGGGGGCCTTCCACCCCGCGTCCCTGATCTCGACGAGGTGGTCGTACCGATCCTGCGTTTCGGCCATCGCCTGGACGTACGCGGGTGTGGGGGCGATCTCGACGAACGTCACGGGCATCGCGGCGAGCGAAGCGGGGTCGATCTCGGACCCGCCCTGCACGCACCGGTAGAGGCCGGGGTAGGTCGGCGCGGTCCCCGCCTTCTTCAGGAACGCGACGCCTTCCTCGGGCGTCATATCGCCGAGCAGCACGGCGGCGGACGCGGCGGCCGCGGGCCCGCGGTGCTTGCCGTGGTGGCAGTGCAGGTAGATCGGTCCGTCGGACTCTTTGACGGCCTTGGCGAGCTCGCGCTGCCGCTCGGCGCTGATGCCGTGGTACCCGACAGGCAGGTGGATGTAGCGGATGCCGCGGGCGCGAGCCCTTTCCACGTCCGGCGCGGCCCCGTCTACGGAGATGATCGTCTTCACCCCCATCGCCTTGATCTCGTCGAACGCATCGTCGTCGTACGGGCCGCTGCCGCTGGTCAGCTTGTCCGTGACGGGGATGAGGTTGTGCAGGGTGTGCCCTGCGTCGTGAGCGGGCGCCTTGGCCGCGGCGGCCGGGGGCGGGGTGGACGAGGCCGGAGAGGAGCCCTTGCCGCCGGAGCAGGCGGCCACCACTGCCGCGGTGAGGGTGGTTCCCGCGGACAACACCAGGAACGTCGATCGGGGCACGCATGATCTCCGTGTGAGGGGGCTTGAACCTGTACGCGGCCGGCGCCGGGAGCGTGCGCGCCGCCGGAAAGATACAGGCGCGGGGGCGTGCGGGTTGCAGGGGAGATGGGGCAGGGGACGCCTGTGCCACAGGCTCCGGTAGACTGCGTTGGTGCGCGGCCGGGCAAACCCCTATCTGTTCCTCGCGTTCCCGATGGCGGTGCTCGGCGCGTTCGTGCTGCTGCCGACGGTCGCGGGGCTGGCGCTCTCGCTGTTCCGTTGGGACGGGTCGGGCTTGCCGGGTTTCGTTGGTGGGGAGAACTTCACGAACCTCGCCAAGGACGAGCGGTTCAGCGCCGCCCTCGTCAACACGCTGGTCTTCGTCGCTTTCACGGTCCCGCTGACGACCGCCCTGGGGTTCCTGCTCGCCGTCGCCGCGCACGCCCGGTGGTTTCGGGGGCGTGCGGCCGTGCGCACGATGCTCTTCCTGCCCACGATCATCTCGATCGTCGCGCTCGGGTTCGCGTGGCGCTGGGTGCTGGACCGCGACGGCGGGCTGCTCCCCGCGATGATCCGCTCCGTCGGCCTCGACCCACCCGACTTCCTCCGCGGCGGCGCGGTGCTCAGCTTCGGCTCGGGCGACGGGGCGTGGACCGTGGCGCCGTGGCTCACCTGGCCGCTGCTCTCGATCATCGGCGTGCAGGTCTGGCGCGGCGTCGGGTTCTGCATGGTGCTGTACCTGGCCGCGCTCGCCTCTGCGAACGAATCGTTGTATGAGGCCGCGGAGGTGGACGGGGCGAGCCGCTGGCAGGTGCTCCGGCGCGTAACGTGGCCGCAGGTCCGCCCGATGACGGCGTTCCTGCTCGTCACCGGCGTGATCGGGGCTCTGCAGGTCTTCGACATCGTGTGGGCGACCACGGCCGGCGCGGAGACCAACGCGACCAACGTCCTGAATCTCTACGTCTACCGCGAGTTTCAGCAGAGCCGCCTCGGCTACGCGGCCGCGATCGGCGTGGTGATCTTCGGACTGACGGTGCTGGCCACGGCGGGGCAACTCATTCTGATGCGGAGGAGCAGGTCCGCATGAGTTGCAACCACAGAGAACACAGAGCACACAGAGGAGAGGCTGAAGCGGCGCGCGCGAGCCCGCCCGGCCGACGCCCCGGTCCAATCTCTGTGTTCTCTGTGACCTCTGTGGTTGCCTTCCTCAGCCGCGGCGCGAGGGAGAGCCGATGACGACCGCGCGCACGCCCTCGCTCGCGCTCCGCCTCGCGGCTCACGGCGCGGTGTACGCGGGCGCGCTGACGATGCTTCTGCCGTTCCTGTGGATGGTCGGGACGTCGCTCAAGAGCGACGCGGAGGCGCTGGCGGGCGGGGCTTCGCTCCTGCCGTCGTCGTGGCGGTGGTCGAACTACGCCGAGGCGGTGCGGGCCGCGAACCTTGACCGGTACTACCTCAACAGTTTCATCGTGGCGGCGGTCACCACGCTGATCGCGGGCGCGCACAACGCGCTGGCCGGGTACGCGCTGGCCAAGATGCGCTTCCGCGGGCGGTCCGTCGCGCTGGGGGCGTGCGTGGCCACGATGATGCTGCCGTCCACGGTGTTCTTCATCTTCGCGTACCTCGTGTGCGCGCGCCTCGGGTTCATCAACAACATCCAGGCCCTGGTCGTGCCGTTCCTCGCCAGCGGGTTCGGGATCGTGTACATGCGCCAGGCGATCGCGGCGGTGCCGGATTCGCTGCTCGAGGCCGGGCGCATGGACGGCATGAGCGACCTGGACCTCTTCCGGCACGTGGCCGTGCCCGCCGCGTGGCCGGGGATCGCGGCCCTGGGGATCGTCACGTTCGTCAACTCGTGGAACTCGTTCTTCTGGCCCCTGATCGTGGTGGACAGCGACGCGATGAAGACCCTGCCGCTGGCGGTCTCGGAGCTGGCCAGCGGGATGTATGTGCAGAGCTGGCCGGTGCGGATGGCCGCGGCGACGATCCTGACGCTGCCGCTGGTCGTCGTGTTCTTGGTGTTCCAGCGGGCCTTCGTGCGCGGGGTGACCATGTCGGGGGTCAAGGAATGAGCCACCGATCCCAAGAGAACGCGGAGGTCGCGGGGGGCGCGGAGGGTCGCGGAGAGCCATGCGGGGCGAGTCACGAGGTCGTCACAACTGACACGCCCGCTTCGGTTTCTGACCGCAACGGGTGTGACCACATGCCAGGTCCTCTCCGCGTTGCCTCCGCGCCCTCGGCACACTCCGCGTTCGCCCTGGCTCGGTCCACGAACCTGTTGGTGGTCATGGTTGCGCTCGGCACGCTCGCCGTCCTCGCCTGGCCAAGCCCCGACGCGCTGACGGGGCGCACGCCGGCCCGCATGGCCGTCTGGGGCATGCCGTTCGAGGACCGGCTCTTCGAGGATGTGTACGCCCGCGGGTGGGAAGCGGCCAACGCCGGAGTCCGCGTGGACTATGGACGCTTCGCCGACATCCGCACCAAGTACAACGCGTGGTTCGCCCGCGGCGACGGCGTCGAAGTCATGCGGCTGGAACTCACGTGGTACCGCGACTTCGTCCGGCGGGGGATGCTCGAGCCGCTGACGCCGTACATCCGCGACGCGGCGGGGGGGCGCGGGCTCTCCGCGGAGCAACTCGCGAAGTTCCCGCCCGAGGTGATGGAGCTGCTGACCATCGACGGCGAGATCTACGCCCTGCCGGAAGACGGTTCGCAGTACGGGCTTTTCTATAACCGCGCGATCTTCGACGAGCACAACCGCGAGTTTCCGCACGACCCGGTCGAGTACCCGCCGGTGTGGGGGGCGAACGGGCGCGAATGGACGTGGGAGGACCTGCGCGCCGCCGCGAAGAAGCTGACTCGCTTTGAGAACAACGATCCAGTGAACGGCCGGATCACCCGCGCGGGGCTCGACTTCGCCGTCTGGGCGTGGCCGTTCCTCACGCTGCTCCACCAGGCCGGCGGAGAGGCGTTCAACGCGGACGGCTCGGTCTGCACCGTCAACTCGCCCGCGGGCGTGCGGGCGCTGGAGTTCCTGCGCGCGATGCAGCGCGAGGACCGCTCGTTCGACCCGTCGCTTGGAGAGTACCGCGACGGGGTGGGCGCCGACGCGCGATTCGCGGCCGGGCGCACCGCCATGATGCTCGACGGCTCGTGGCGTGTGCCGAATCTGGACCTGACCGCGCCGGGCCTTGATTACGCCGTCGCGCCGCTGCCCCGCGGACCGCGCTCGTCAGCTTCTTCTTCTACCCCATCTCGTGGCACAGGCGTCCCGCCTGTGCCTACCCCCTCTACGTCCTCTCCTGAGTCCCCCGGCCGCCCCGCCGTCGCGTGCGGGGCCGTCCTCTGGGCGGTTTCCAGCCGCGCGAAGCACAAAGACCAGGCATGGGAGATGCTCCGCTGGCTTGTGCAGGACGAGCAGGCCGCGGCATACTGGGACACACTCCGCGTCGCGCCCCCGGCGAACCTGTCGGTGCTGAACTCGCCCGCGTTCCGCTCGACCCGCGGCGTGCCGATCGATGCGGCCGACCCATCACGCGGCTTCGAGGTGCCGCCGATGCCGCCGCAGCGGTTCGAGTCGCGTGCCGCGTGGCTGCTCTACGCCGTGACGCCGCACGCGGAGACGGGCGAGCCGCCGGGGTTCCTGATCTCGCACCCGCTGCTGGGGGACCTGTACGACGAACTGCAGAAGATGCTGCAGGAGTACCTCAAGCCGCACGCGACGGTGACGGCGCAGGCGGCGCTGGACGGAGTGGTTGGACGGATCCACGAACTGATGGCACGCTCGCGCTGACGGGAGGATCAAACACCCGCGATGCGACTGACGATCGCCGGGTCAATCCCCCCGCGGCACGGCGCGTCGTCGCGGGTGAGAAACCGCAGGCAGCGGTTCATCAGGTGCCGCCCGGCGTCCTCGGTATGGTCGAGCGAGGTCGCGATCAGCAGGCCCTCGCCCACGCGCGTCATGAACGCCGCGTCCATCAGCTTCGGCGCCCCCCGATCGTGCGTGAAGACATAGCGCACGATCGGGTCAACCTGATGGGCGATGTTCATGTTCGCCGTTCGTTGTTCGTTGTTCGCTGTGATCTCCTCCACCGCGATCGCCCGCGTGTACCGGCGCGTCAGGTCGTGGTGCAGCAGGTCCACGACCCAGTCGGCGTCGCCCGCGACGAGCGGGCCCTCCTCCACGACCAGCGGGCACTGCCCCCAGAGCGTGACGAACTTCGTCGGTAGGCTGCCTTTCGACTTCCCCGCCGCCAGCCACACGATGCGCCCGCCGCGCTCCAGGAATTCCACGAGGCCGCGCGTCATCTTGTGCGTCACCACGACGCGCGTGCCCGGCGGCATCGGCGCGTCGAACCTCCACAGCGGGCACCGGAACAGCACGCCCTCCGGGTGCGGCAGCACCGGCCGCCACGTGCGGACTTTCAGGCCCCAGCCGCTGCTGTAGGCCCGCTCCTCGAAATCCAGCTCGTGGTCGCGGGCGTCGAAGGGGATTCCGTCGAGCCGGACCACGCCCTCGGGCGCGTCGCCGGGCTCGGGAAGGACCCACAGGTCCCACGTATTGGCGACGAGCCCCGGGGTCGACGCTCGCACGCTCAACCGCGTCGGCCGATCGACGCGCGGCAGATCAAAGCGAACGGAAACGAACCGAACGTCGCCGGGGGCGCATTCGATGCCCGGGCTGAGGAAAGAAGAAGAAGGGGATGTAGAAGCGATAGGCGCAGGCCGGACGCCTGTGCCACGAGCAGGTGTAGGGCCGCCGACATGCAACTCGATCGCGCCCGCGAAAGCCCCCGCTGCGAAGTTCGCTACGCCGACCGCGCACTCTATCGAGCGGCCGCCGGTGAACCCGGTCCGCCAATCCGGGGTCTTGAGCAGGATCGGGCGGTCGCACAGCCAAGGCAGCGTCTCGCCCGGCTCGAACCGCCACCGGTCCCGTTCATCCATGAACCCCAGCCGGCCGACCGGCACGTCGCGGATCTGGTTCATCACCCATCCCGCGTGATTCGAGTACGACCGGAAGATCTCGGACTGGAATTTGCGGTGCAGCAGGTTGTTGCCGTGGGCGTGCCGCTTGAAACGTTCCAGCGCCGCGCCGCCGTACCGCTCGATCACGCCCCGCTCGAACGCGCGGCACTCGTCGAGACCTTTTGGGGTCCACCAGGCAGGAGGGGGAACGGGCAACTGGCAACTGGCAACTGGCAACTGGCCAGAACCCTCCGAACGGGGACTTTGCGGTTTGCGCTTTGCGCTTTGCGCTTTCTCCTGTTCGCTGTTCGCTGTTCGCTGTTCGCTTTCTTCTCCCGCCCACGCCGTGCCGATGATCGTCTCGCCCATGACGAACGGCTTGGGCGGCAGTTCCGCGAGGGCGAGTTGAAGGTCCTCGAGGAACTTCACCCATCGCCCGCTGCTCTCGTAGACGTGCTCGTCGTGCAGGTCGGTCTGCGCGGGGTTCACCCACGACGTAAACGCCGTCTGCACCTGCACAAGGCGATCGGGCAGTTCCTCTTTGGCCCGCTTCCACCACCACGCGGCCAGCTCAGGGTGGATCCGCTCGTGCTCGCACGACCCGCTGACGATGACCACGCTCGGATGCCGCCGGTCCCGTCGGAAGAACCCGTCGAAGAGCCGCCGATACTCCGGCAGCAGCTCCGCCTCCATCCGGCTCTTCCAGACCGGGTGCTCCTGCCAGATCAGCATCCCCATCTCGTCGGCGATGTCGTAGTAGTGCTCCGGCGCGTACCACATGCACAGGCAGACGCAGTTGAAGCCCATCTCCTTGAGGCGCGTGAACTCGGCGCGGACCTGCTCGGGCGGGGGCGCGGGCGCGATGTGACGCGGCTCGTGCCCCCAGTGGAGCACGCCGCGGACCTGGATCGGGTTGCCGTTGAGCAGGATGGAGCGGTTGTTCGGGCCGCCGGTGGTGACGGTGCGGAAGCCGAAGCGGACTTCGGCGTCGTCACTCGGGTACCAGCGCACCCCGTCGTGCCGCCCGACGCGAACCCGCGCGGAGACGCGCTGCGGCCACTCGGGCGACCACGGGAGGATCGATGGAAACGTGACCGAGGCCGTCGGGCGTTCATCAGGGCCGATCCACACCAGCACCGATTGGCTCTGCGAGTCAAAGTTCGGGAAACGTTCCTCGTATTCCTCGTCTTCACCGCACCCGATCCACTGGGTCTCGACGCTCACGGCGACGTCCGCTGGTCGCATTCCGGGCTCAAGCTCGACTTCGAATCGCGCTGTGCGCGAATCAAGGTTGGTAACGACCCGAAGGCCGTTGGACGAAATCGCAACCGCTCCGGTCCTCCGCAACGATGCGCCGCCCCAGATGCCTCCGTGCTGAAGGCTCAGCACGTCGTGGAAGCCCTTGGTGATATGCCCGTTCTCCGTCGTGACGCCGAGCCGTGGGCGCGGCGCGTGCATCTCGTCCACGCGCGCGACGATCTCGACCTTTGCTGTTGCGAAACTCGCGGCGGTCACGGCGATCGCCGCTGTGAGCTCGAACTGAAACGACAGGTAGTCACCGACGTGCCGCCCGACCTCGCGTCCGTTCACCCAGACGCGACAGTCCGTGGCGACCGATTCGAATCGCAGCCACACCCGCGCGCCTTCGGCCCGCCACGTGTCGGGGAGTTTGACGCGGTGCCGGTACCACGCGACGCCGTGATAATCCGCGCCCAGCGTGTGCTGCCATGCGGAGGGCACCGTGATGGGGCGCCAGGCGGCAGCAGCACCCGAGCCTTCGCTCGAAGACTCGCTCAGACTCGGCGTCCGGGAGCGCGTGGACGGAGGCACACCGTCCGTGGGCCGTGTCTCAAACCACCGCTCGCGCACGCCGCGATCGTCCGGATCGGCCCGGATCTCCCATGCACCCCCCAGGTCGATGGCGTTGCTCACGGGCGCGGGCTCCCGGCGTCGCCGGTCCGGGCCGCGGCATCCCGCGCCTCGCGGCGCAGCAGTTCGCGCACCTCCGCCCGCGTCGGCAGCGACGGGATCGCTCCGCGGCGCGTGCACGCCAGCGCCCCCGCGGCGTTCGCCCAGCAGATCGCGTCGAGCACGCCCATGCCGTCGATGCCGGCTCTTCCCGCGCTGATCTGGAGCTCGGCCCAGCGCGTCGCCAGGGCCCCGACGAAGGCGTCCCCGGCGCCCACCGTGTCGATCGGCTCCACGCGATAGGCGTCCAGCCTGCTCCCCGGCCCGCGGGCGTGCGAATGCCACGACCCGCCCTCGCCCAGTGTGAGCACGAGCGTCCCCACAGGCAGCTCCGCCAGCCGCGCGGCCAAGCCGTCCACGCCCCCCACCCCACCCCCCCCACCAGCCAACCCCGTCACGATCGCGCCCTCGGTCTCGTTCACGATCAGCACGTCGATCGCCCCCAGCAGTTCCGCGGACAGCCGGATGGCGGGCGCCGCGTTGAGCATGACCGTCGTCCCCACGTCGCGGGCGATCGCCGCCGCGGCCGCGACCGTTTCGGGCGGCGTCTCCAGTTGCATGAGCAGCACATCCGCCTGCGCGATCGGGTCGCGGTGCCCGTGCAGGTCCGCGGGCGTGAGCGCCGCGTTCGCCCCGGGAACCACCACGATTGTGTTCTCGCCGGAATCCGCGATCGTGATCAGGGCGAGCCCCGTGCTCGTTCGCTCCCGGACGACGACGCGCGACGCATCGATCCCGTCCGCCGCGAGGATCGACCGCATGTGATGACCGTGCTCGTCAACCCCCACGCACCCGATCATGGTCACGGCCGCGCCCATCCGCGACGCGGCCACGGCCTGATTGGCCCCCTTGCCCCCCGCATGCGTCTCGAACGGCCCGCCGAGGATGGTCTCACCGGGCGCGGGCAGGCGCGGCGACCGCACCACCAGGTCCACGTTGAGGGACCCCAGCACGCAGATTCGCGGGCGATCATCCGCCATGGAACCAGTGTACCGCCGAGCCCCGGCCCCCTGATCACCGTTCACTGATCACTGTTCACTGTTCACGGATCACGGATCACCCCGTCACTTCCGGTGCACCGTCGCCCAGACCTCGCGCTTCGCATCTAAGTCGCGCCACTGCTTGCGGCCCATGACCAGGTCGGCGTAGATCGTGGCGATCTCGCGCGGGCGCATTCGGAAACGGAGGGCGGACCACGTGATGGGCTCGCCCTTGAGCTTCGCCCCTCTCGCCCACTCCGGCGGCTCAACCGGGTGCGCCGCCTCAAGCCAACACGTATCGGCCCAGGACCAGCCAGTGCGCGGCTCCACGTCTTCGTCCCTTCGTCTCTGCGTCTCTTCGTCTCTGACCTCCCCCATCACATTGGTCTTCGCCGCCATCGCCACTTGCCCCGGCAACTTGAGCACAACCTCCGCCGGCGCACCGTTCCACTCGACGAGGCGGATCACGTAGGGGTGGTCGCACGCCCCGTCTGACTCCTTGAACATCCGGTGCCCGGTCCAGTCGGGGAGGTGTTCGCCGGACTTCATCGACTCGCGGAAGAACGCGTGAGCGAGGACGTTGGGGGCGTTGCAGACTTCCAGTCCGCCGAACGCAGACGGGACGTCCTTCTTCGGCGTCGCAGTTCCACCCCCGACGGCGAGGCCTGGGGGCGCCGATCGGATTGAGGTCGCGCCGCGCGTCTCGAAGGTGATGTGCCCGAACTCCGCCGCTCGCCGCACGCGATCCGCGTTTGTCAGCGGGCCGTGCGGTTCCAAGCGGAACATCACGAACCCGTCGATGGATGGGTCGTACCGCGACTCATCCCACGGGTCGTACGCGTTGAGCACGGCGTGCGCGCCGCGACCGGTGCGGAGCCATTGCTGCCCGCCGTTGTGGGACACCAGCAGGCCGGCCCCGTCATCCCGGACGAAGTCCGCAAAGCTGAACGCCGTGAACGGGCGATCCACCTCCTCGAACCACTGCGGCGAAGTCATCCAGTCGCCGCGCGGGTACTTGCGGCGGGCGCGCGACGATCCGCGCACCGCCTCCACCGAGAACGGCGAGTCGGCCAGAACGCTCCGTACGTCGAAGGCGCACGCGAACTCCATCCGCAGCGCCGAGGACAGGCCCGGATCGGGCCGGGGTCCCGGGATGTCGAGGAACTCGATGTCCACCGCGGGGCGATCCGGGGCGAGCCCGACGCTGACCGGGACCTCGTCGGAGCCGCGTTTGAACCACAGGGAAACACCATCGCTCTCTTCGTCCACCCGGGGCGCGCGCGGCAGGCGCCAATCGCGTTTCCCGACCCGCATCCGAAGATCCAGCAATGGAACCGCCAAGGCGCCTCCCGGGAACGCCGGGGAACGAATCTGCGTCAGCCGGCCGCGGACCGCGTCGATCTCCACCTCGATGTCCGACCGTGCGATGCGGATCGAATCGCCCTGGCGCTCAACTCTGGTGCGTTGGGGGCGTACGCGCCGGTAACGCCCCGACGCGGCGAACCCGAAGGGCGGCAGGTCCAGGGCTTGAAACGCGCGGTTGGTGCGCCGGAACTTCGTGAACGCCCAGCCCAGCGGATTGGATTCGGCTTGCGCGCCGCAGCGCGCCTGGATCCGGCTCATGCTCCGGCACCACACCTCGAACGCCGCGTTGCTCGCTGAGCCGAACTGGTTCGCGGCGACAAACCCGCACAGGCCCTCGCACTCGTGGTTGTCGTGGTGCTGCGCCGCGAGCGTGCCGCGCCAGGACTCGTCGAGTTCCCAGGCGGGGTAGGCGTCCCAGGATGGGTACGGGCGTCCGAACACGCCGGCGAGCGCCGCGATCGCCTCCGCCTCGAGGATGCTCTGCTCGGTGCGCCGGCTCGCGCGCGGATGGGCGTCGGCGTTCTTCCCCAGCGTCATCCCGTGCCACACGTCGTCCATCGTGTAGCGCCGGACCGGGATGGCGGTGTGAACGGACGGTGGCGGCCGGGTTGCGTCCCCCCGCTTGCGCGGGGGGCTCTCCTGCAGCTCTTCGATCAACGGCGACACCGTCCGTGCCCGCACCTCGAACCGCGGGTCGGCCATCAGTTCCTTGAGCCGCGGCAGGAGCACCTCGCTCCGGCACATCCAGTCACGCGAAGGCATCAGCTCGAGCCACTGCACGATCGCCGGCGCGAAGTCCCCATCTGCTGCTTTGCTGCTTTGTAGCTCTGCTGCTTTGTCGAGCAGCCCGTCAAACTCCTCCGGCCACTGGTGCACGTTCAGCTCATTCCGCGGCAGCGTCGGCAGCCGCGTGCCGTCGATCCCCTCCCACAGGATCAGGCTGCACGGCTCCTTCGGAACCTCCGGCGTGTGCCACGTCCATTGAAAGAACAGGCACGCCCCGGTGTACCCGCACTGCGCCAGCAACTGCGGAAGCTGCGGGAAGAAGTAGAACTCCTCCTCCCAGAACGCCCGCGGCCGCACGCCCAGCAGCCGGCGCGTCGCCCGCACGCCGTACGTGAGCTGCCGCACGTTGCTCTCGCCGCCGTGAAAGAGCCCGTAGGGCTGGCCGTACGAGCACCCGACCGGCTCCACCTTGCCCGCGGCGATCGCGTCGCGCAACTCGGCCAGCGCCTCCGGGCACTCCGCGGCCATCTTCTCGTAGCCGATCGCGTCGAAGTTGACGTTGCCGCGGGCCCCGGTCTCGTCGATCAGCCGCAGCATGTCGCGGACCGACCCGGGCAGGACGCCATACCCCCACAGCCACTGCATGTCCACCCAGTGCATGTGGTTGCCGAAGGTGTAGTAGAGAGGCTTTTTCCCCATGCGGCGAGCGTACCAGTCCGTATCCTGTCGCGCCCACCGCGAGGTCGCACGCCCGTGCCGGACTCCCACGACATCGAGTTCGAGTTCACACGCGAGGACTACATCCGCTACGCGCTGGAGGGGATGCGCCCCGAGCGTTCGCCCGAATGGGCCCGCTTCTACCGGCGGCGCCGCGGGATGCTGGCGGCCGCCATCGGCTCCACGGCGGTTTATGGCACGGCGCTCGCCACGAACTTCAACGGCGCGATCGATCCCGGCAACGGGGTCGTGCTCGCGCTCGGAGGCGGCGTCGCGTACTTCTGGTGGTGGACTCACCGCGCCTTCAACGCGAACGCGCCGGGGGCCATCGCGCAGGCACTCCGCGCCGCGGCCGACTCGGCGGACGGTCGGCGCACGATCGGGGTCCATCGGGTGAGGCTGACGCCATCAGAAATGCAATGGGAATCCAAGGGTGTGCGGTGGGCCTCGCCGTGGGCACAGATTGTCTCGGTCAATGACATCGGCAGCTTCGTCCTGATCATGGCACATCAGAACGGCGGCATCGTCATTCCCAAACGCGTTCTCGGGACCGACGAAGCGACGACGAGTTTCGTCGCAGCCGCACGCCGCCTTCACGCTGCCGCGCCGGCAGGCCCGGTCGAGCTGCTCGGCGACTTCCTGGCGAACCGGGACTTGGCGTGCCCCAGTTGCGGCTACAGCCTGCGCGGCCTGCGAACGGATCGTTGCCCGGAGTGCGCGACGCACCTGAGCGTCGAGCTGCTCACGGCGCCATCCCGGAGGGCCGACGGCGGCCAATGATCGAGGTGCGATACCCCTTCCGCTCGCCCGCCCGCGAACCGCGCCATGACCCAGCCCAGCCCCGCGCCATCCACACGACCGACTCAGCCCGACGACGCCCCGCCGCAGCGCTACACGGCCGCGCTCGCCTCGTCGATCGAGGGCGCGTGGCAGGACCGCTGGGAGCGCGAGAAGACGTTCGCCGCGCCCAACCCCGGGGAAGCCGGCTTCGATGGCACGCGCCCCAAGCGGTACGTGCTCGACATGTTTCCCTACCCCAGCGGCGTCGGGCTGCACGTGGGCCACCCGCTGGGGTACATCGCCACGGACATCCACGCCCGTTACCTGCGCATGGCGGGCTTCAACGTCCTGCACGCGATGGGGTTCGATGCCTTCGGCCTGCCCGCGGAGGAATACGCCCGCGAGACGGGCACGCACCCGCGGATCACCACCGAGCGGAACATGGCGACGATGCGCCGGCAGCTGCGACGGCTGGGCCTGGCCCACGACGATCGGCGCGGCGTGGCGACGATCGACCCCGCGTACTACAAGTGGACGCAGTGGATCTTTCTGAAGATCTACAACAGTTGGTATGACGATCGGGAAGAGACGGAGAGACGGAGAGACGGAGAGACGGAGCCGGGGGAGCGAGCGACCGGTCGGGCACGTCCGATCAGCGAGCTGGTCCACGAGCTTGAGTCCGGCGCGATCGCAACGCGCTCGGGCCGGGTGTGGAGCGTGCTCAGCGCCGACCAGAAGCGCGAGGAGATCGACACCCGCCGCCTCGCGTACCTCGCGGAGGCTCCCGTCAACTGGTGCCCGCGCCTGGGCACCGTGCTCGCCAACGAGGAAGTCACCGCCGACGGACGCAGTGAGCGCGGCAACCACCCCGTTTTCAAACGCCCGATGAAGCAGTGGATGATGCGCATCACGGCGTATGCGGAGCGCCTCGCCGCGGACCTGGGCACCGTGGACTGGCCCGAGTCCGTCACGCTGATGCAGCGGAACTGGATCGGACGGAGCGAGGGTGCGTTCATCGACTTTGAAGTTGCGGGTGACAGGGCACAGGGCACAGCGCGGAAGGTCCGCGTCTTCACCACACGCCCGGACACGATCTTCGGCGCGACCTATATGGTGCTGTCGCCCGAGCACCCGCTCGTGGATGCCATCACGGCCGATTCGTGGGGCTCGCCCGCCGTCGCCGCGTCATGGAAGGGCTCGTTCCCCGGCGCTCCCGCCGGCGGGTTCAGCACGCCGCGCGACGCCGTCGCCGCCTACCGCCGCCACGCCGCGGCCGCGGCCAAGGCCGCCGACGACAGGTCGGACAAGGCCGACAAGGCCAAGACAGGCGTCTTTACGGGCACGTACGCGACCAACCCGGCCACCGGCAAGCCGATCCCGATCTTCATCGCCGACTACGTGCTCATGGGCTACGGCACCGGCGCGATCATGTCCGTGCCATCGCACGATCGACGCGATCATGTCTTTGCACTGAAGTTCGGACTTCCGCAACGCCCGGTTGTCGCGGGCAACATCAGCGTGGCGTACCTGCACCTGCCGCCGGGCTTTGTTCGCACTGGAGCCGAGGAAGCGGGTTGGGCATCGAGCTACAACCTGATCAACAGTGCGCCGACTCTACTCGGGTTCAGTAGTCATGCGGAAGCCCAACGCTTCTCCAGTGAAATCCTGCGTCGAAACGACCTCCGCATCGATCTTTGCCAAGAAACGACCGTCATTGCCCTGAACGAGAACGAGGGGCGATGCTGCAACTCGCAGGGCTCAGGATTCTCACTTGACGGCATGACGACCGCGGAGGCTCGGGCCGCTGTAGGACAGCGGCTCCTCAAGACCTCTTCAGGCGAGCCAGCGATCTCGTACAAACTCCGCGACTGGCTCTTCAGCCGCCAGCGCTACTGGGGCGAGCCGTTCCCCATCGTCTTCGACGAGAAGGGCGTCCCGCACGACCTGCCCGAGTCGATGCTGCCCGTGGTCCTGCCCGATCTGGCTGACTTCTCCCCCGCGGCCAGCGACGACCCGGACGCCCCGCCCACGCCGCCGCTCGGGCGCGCGAAAGAATGGGTGACCGTCGAGCTCGATCTGGGCCAGGGAAGGAAGAAGTACCGGCGCGAGACCAACACCATGCCCAACTGGGCGGGTTCGTGCTGGTACTACCTGCGGTACCTGGACCCGGAAAACTCTGCGACGTTTTGTGCGCCGGACGTCGAGTGTTTTTGGATGGCCGGGCAAACCCCTTCACGCACCACGCAGCACGCAGCACGCAGCACGACTCCCTCCGGCGGCGTCGACCTCTACGTCGGCGGCGTCGAGCACGCCGTGCTGCACCTGCTCTATGCCCGGTTCTGGCACAAGGTGCTTTACGACCTGGGGTATGTCTCCACGCACGAGCCGTTCCAGAAACTCTTCAATCAGGGGTACATCCAAGCCGCGGCGTACACCGACGAGCGCGGCGTGTACGTCGAGGCCTCTGAGGTCGAAGAACGGGGCGGGAAGTTCTTCCACAAGAGCAAGCCCGTTACCCGCGAGTTCGGGAAGATGGGCAAGAGCCTCAAGAACGCTGTCACGCCCGACGACGTCTGCCGCGACTACGGGTGCGATACACTGCGCGTCTATGAGATGTCGATGGGCCCGCTGGAGGCCTCGAAGCCGTGGAACACCCGCGACATCGCCGGGGCGTACCGCTTCCTGCAGCGGGTCTGGCGGCACCTGATCGACGAGGGAACGGGCACGAGCCGCGTGAATGACGGGGCGCCGGACGCCGGCACGCTCCGATTGCTGCACAAGACGATCAAGGGCGTGCGGCAGGACCTCGACCGACTGGCGTTCAACACGCCGGTGACGAAGCTGATCATCCTCAACGATCACCTCGGCTCGCTGGGGGGCGGGGCGAGCGGGGGGGGCGTGCCGCGCCCCGTCGCCCGTGCGATGATCCTGATGCTCGCGCCGTACGCGCCCCACATCGCCGAGGAACTCTGGCAGCGCTGCGGCTTCGGCACGCGCTCGCTCGCGTACGAGCCCTTCCCCGTTGCCGACGACTCCCTCGCGGCCGACGATGTGATCGAGTTGCCTGTGTCGATCAACGGCAAGGTCCGCGGGCACATCCGCGTATCGCCCGACGCGGACGCCAAGACGGTCGAAGCGGCCGCGCTCGCCGAGCCGAAGGTGATCGAGCACACGGCCGGCAAGACGGTCAAGAAGATCATCGTCGTGCCGAAGAAGATGGTGAATGTCGTCGTCGCCTGACCCGTGTTCACGCTGAAAACGCCCGCTCCGCCAAGTCGATCGCCCGCGCCAGCGCCGCGGCCTTGTTCACCGTCTCCTGGTACTCGTCGTCGGCCTTCGAATCCGCGACGATCCCTCCCGCGGCCTGCAGGTGGTAGGTCCACGCTCCGTTCTTGTGCATCGCCGTCGGCACCACCATCGTCCGCAGCGCGAGCGCGATATCCATCTCGCCGTCGAGCCCGACATAGCCCATGCCGCCGCCGTAGGGCCCGCGCTTCACGGGCTCCAGCTCGTCGATGATCTGCATCGCGCGGATCTTCGGCGCGCCGCTGATCGTTCCCACGGGCAGCGTCGCCCGCAGCGCGTCCCAGCAGTCCAGCCCGTCGCGCAGATCACCCGTCACCGTCGAGCTGATATGCATCACGTGGCTGTACCGCTCGACCTCCATCACGCGGCGCAGGTCGATCGTCCCCGGCTTCGCCACGCGCCCCACGTCGTTGCGACCCAGGTCCACGAGCATGATGTGCTCGGCCCGCTCCTTCGGGTCCGCGAGCAGTTCGCGCTCCAACGCTGCATCCTCCTCCGGCGACTTCCCACGCCGACGCGTGCCAGCCAGAGGCCGGTTGGTCACTACCCAGCGCGCACCCCGCGCGCCCGACTTCGTCTCTCCGTCTCTGCGTCTCTCCGTCTCTTCCCTCCGCACGCGGCACAGGATCTCCGGGCTGCTCGCCACCAGGATGCACCCCTGCGCCTGCAGGTACACCATGTACGGGCTCGGGTTGACGGCCCGCAGCGCCCGGTAGACATCGAACGGGTCGGCTGCGCTCCGCCGCTCGAACCGCTGCCCGAGCACGACCTGGAAGACGTCGCCCGCGCGGATGTACTCCTGCGCCCGCATCACCATCGCCGCGTGCAGCGCCTTGGTCAGGTTGGATTGCGGCGAGGCCGCGGGCCGCTCTCGCTCGACAACGCCCGCGGCCAGCGGCTTGCCAGCCTTCTGCACGGCCTCGGCCCGCTCGTGCAGCCGCGCCACCGCCGCGTTGTATGCGGTCCCCGCGTCCTCTCCGGGCTTCACCATCGCGAGCTGCACGACGTGAACGAGCTTGTCCACGTGATCGAACACCACGACGCCGTCGTAGAACCCGAAGTGCAGGTCCGGCAGCCCCCGATCGTCCCGCGGCGGCTTGGCCAGTTTCGCCGGCTCGGCGTACCGCACCGTGTCATACCCCGCGAACCCGACCCACCCGCCCAGGAAGCACCGCGGGAGCGCCGCGCCCAGGTTCCCCCCGTTCGGCGCACCGTCGGGCCGCACGAGCCTCATCCCTTGCGTCAGCGCCCGCAGCGTCATCAGCGGGTCGTCTTCGCGCGTCTCACCGGCTATCCCTCCCGCGCGATGATCGACGTGCCGCACGACGTGCCCGAACGCCACCACCTCCGACGCGGGCTGCGCCCCGAGGATCGAGTACCGCCCCAGCCGCTCCCCCCCCTCGACCGACTCGAGCAGGAACGACGGCGCCGTCCGCTCATCCGGCGCGACCAGCCGGCGGTAGACCATCGGCGGCGTCAGGATGTCCGCGAGAAGCCGCAGCGAGAGCGGAACCACGAGAATCCCGCCGCCCGGCGCGCGTGTCCGCTCCGCCGCGATCAACCTGGTAAACTCGTCGCGCGTCAGGCTCGCCATGGCGGGTGAGAGTGTAGAGAGTGCCGACGCCCCCGCGCACGCCCCTACAGTTCGCCGATGGAGCGCCGCACCCCGCCGATGATCGCTGCGATCGCGCTCGTCATCGCTCTCGGCCGTTCTGCCGGGGCACAGGACGCACCGACACCCGCGCCCCAGCAGCCCCCGCCCCAGCCCGTCCGGTTCGCCGACCTGCCCCCGCCGCTGCGCCTGGGCGTGCGTGTCGAGGACCTGCGCCGCAAGATGCCCGTCATCCCCGTGGTCGTCCTCGTCGCCGACGCCGCGTCATACACCGAAGCGATCGCCCGCTGGACGCCCCAGGGCCGCTACCCCGTGCTCTGGGACAACGGGACATCCGCTGCGCGCGAGGACATCGCCCGGTTCGTCCGCGCCTTCGCACCCGCCAGGGTCATCCGCTACTCCGCGGCCGCCGAGGAGTCCTTCCGCCGCGACCGCAAGATCGCGGCCCCGCCCGCTGCATGGCCGCCGGGCTCCCAGGAGCGGGCGCTCCTGCTCAGCGCCTCGATGGCCCGCGCGTGGGGCGCTTCGCAGCGCGAGGACCTGCCCGCGAAGCTCAGCGCCCTGGGCCTGGCGCCGCCCGGCGTGGTCGTGGCCGACCCGGACGACCCCGCGTGGCCGGCGGCCCTCGCGCTCGCCGCGGGTCGCGTCCAGCCCCTCATCTGGACGCGCGTGCCCGGCCGCCTTGACGACGAGATGCCGCTGCCCGTGGCCGAGCAACTCGCCGGCGCGATCGAGAACGCCATCACCTCGCTCGAGCTCCCCTGGAGCGATTCGGGCGACATGATCGACGCCGTCACGCTCTGCCTCAACGCCCCCGTGAAGGTCAACATCGGCCCGGACCGCAACGTCGCCACCACGGACTTCATCGGGCGCCGCCCGGTGGACGGGGCCGCGTCACGGGAAACCGGCGTGCGCTGGGCCTGGGCCGGGCAGGTCCACGGCTCCGAGCCGCAGGCCGCGTACCGAGCGATGTGCGCGCTGTTCCTCACGCCCCGGCGCGCCTGGCTCTTCGACGGCTACCCCGACAATCCACCCTGGTCCAACTACGACGCGACGAAGGCGGGCGCGGCGCTCCGGCGCGCCGGGCTGGAGGTCTCCATCGACGACACGCCGCGCCAGGGCCGCGACGACTGGCTCCGTCGCGCTTCCAACCCGCTCGACGCGGGCCTCGTCCTCCTCAACACCAAGGGCAACGCGGATTTCTTCGAGCTCGAGCCGGGCATGGGCCGCCCGGGCGACGCGCCGATTCTGGCGGTCCCCGCGATGGTTCACATCGTCCATTCCTGGTCCGCGGCGTGGCCCGGCGACCGCGAGACCGTCGCCGGGCGCTGGTTCGAGCGCGGCGCTTACGCCTACGTCGGAAGTGTGCAGGAGCCTTTCCTCCAGGCTTTCGTCCCCACACCGAAGCTGGCCGCGCGCATCGTCGCCACCTTCCCATGGGGCGCGGCCGCGAGGCTCGATTCCGGCCCCGCCTGGCGCATCGCGGTCTTCGGCGACCCGCTCATCACGTGGGGCCCCGACGCGCCGCGCGTTGAGGGCGAACCGCCCCTCGACGGCACGCAGGACGCCGCCGACGCGGTTTCCGCCGCCGTCAAGGAAAAACGCTGGACCGACGCCCTCGCGGCGTTGGTCATCGTCGGACGCGACGATGACGCCGCGAAGCTCGCCGCCGCTCTCTTGAAAGACGACCCGAAGTCCGTTACGCCCGAGGTCGCGCGGGCCGCGATCATGCCGCTCTTTCGCACCGGGCGCATCGACGAACTCGTCGAGGCCTTCGGGTACCTCGGGCCCGACGACGACACCGACCCCCCCACTCCGTGGCTCCGCGACGCGCTCTGGCTCGCGGGAGCGCCGCGTCTCGCCGGAACACCCGATCAGAAACTCCTCGGCGCCCTCCGCACCCACGTGCGCCGCGACCAGCCCGGGCGCGACGCGGCCACCCTCGCCCCGTTCGTCGCGTCGCTCTACGGGCGTGACTCCGCGGCGTCGATGCTCCGTGAAGCCCGCGAGAAATCCGCCCGCGCACCGGACCTTCAAGCCCTCGACGAGGCCCAGCGCCGTCTCGGTGGGCGCTGAGCACCCTTTCGCACACGCTCGAACCAGCGTTGCTTCGCACAGCGCGTCACGCCACGAGCAGCCACGGATGGCACGGATCGCGGTCCTGACCGTTTCTCTCATCCGTGACCATCCGTGCCATCCGTGGCTGAGACTTTCTGCCCGTGGCGAGAGGGAGAAGCATCACCCTCCGCTCATCGCCGCCAGAACGCCCCTGCGCGGACCGATCCGTCCCGCTTCACTTCCGCCCACGCCGCGCCGTCTGTCGCGGTGGTGAACCACGACCGGTGGGACCTGATCGTGTCCCATCGCGGGTCGCCCGCCCGCTCCGGCCCGGTGGACTGCAGCACCACCGCCGGATCGACGCCGGCGGTGAACCGGATCGCGGGGTCTTTCGCGCTCCCGTGGTGCGGCGCTTCCATGATGTCCGCCTTCAGGCCGGGGCGCGCCGCGTTCAAGTGCTCGATAGCGCGCAGCTCGATATCACCCGTCAACAGCAGCCTCCGGATGACTCCGCCATCCGCCCGCGCCGCGACCTCCGCCACCAGCGACCGGTCGTTGCTCTTCGGCCACGGCGGCTCGACCGACGCGGGCGGCGGGGAGAGCACCGTCACGGTCAGCGGACCCACCGGCAGCGTGTCCCCCGCCTTCAGCACGCGCAGCTCGATCCCACGCTTCTGAAGCTCGCCCAGCACGAACGCCTCGGCCCCGTTCGGCTCCCGCTCCGCTTCGTCCATGAACGACTCGCCGACGCACACCCGCCGCACGCCCAGCGGCCCGGCCGCGTCCAGCAGGCCGTTGAAATGATCGAGGTTCGGGTGGCTGATGACCACCGTCGGCACACGCCACGCCCCCACGGCCCGCACGGCCCGGGGCACGAGCATCCGCCCCACGCCCGGCGTCAGTGAGCCGCAATCCCACAGCACCGCGTCGCCGCCCGCCCGGATGAGGTGGCACGTCCCATCGCCGACCGCCAGCGTGTCGATCTGCAGGACGGTGCCGGGGGCGAGCCGCGGGCCCAGGACGACCTCGAGCCCCAGCCACGCGACGACGGCGATCGTGCCGACCCACGCCGCGGCGTCGCGCGCGTGCGCCCGGGCGAACCAGTAGAGCGCCACGCCCGTCGCCGCGACGGCCCACGCGAGCGACAGGGCCGGCAGCTGGACCGACGCGAACGGCACGCCGTCCATCCACTGGACCAGCCCCGCCGTCCAGCCCGAGAGCCGATCGAGCCCCGGCCCGACAACCGAACCGGCCTGGGGAATCAGCACGCCGACGAGCAACGCGGCGTAGCTCACGCCCATCAGCACCAGAATCGGCGGCAGGATGACCAGCCCCGCGACGAACCCGGCCAGGCTCACCAGCCCGGTGTGGAACGCCACGAGCGGCGACGCGACCACCCAGCACAGCAGCGTGTTCGAGACGTACGACCTCGCCGTTCCGACCGCCCACGCGACCGGCTCGCGGCTCCGCGGCTGCGGCCCGAGCAGCACGATCCCGAAGATCCGCCGCCGGACGGTTTCACTCAGCCACATCAGCAGCGCCACGAGCCCGAATGAGAGTTGGAACCCCAGCGACCACAGGTCCATCGGGCGCCACACCAGCAACCCCACGCCGATCCAGCCGAGCAGCGCCAGCGGCTGGTACCGCCGACCCAAACCGTCCGCCGCGAGCAGCGCCAGCGTGAGCAGCCCGGACCGCCAGATCGGCGCCTGCACGGGCAGGATGAACAGGTACGCCGCGACGAGCCCCGCGACGATCGCCGGCTCGACCCACCCGCGGTCGCCCGTGAGCCGCAGGCCCAGGAGGGCGACGGCGGCCATCACGGTGATGTGAAACCCCGAGATCGCCAGCACGTGGGCCAGGCCCAGCCGCGTGAACGCCGAGCGCACGTCCGCGAGCCCCGGCTCCTCTTCACCGAGCAGGAGCGCGGCCAGGAGAGCACGCCCGCGCGAGGCTTCCGCCCCGGCGTTTGCGTTCCCGAGCAGCGCGTCCCGCGCCCGCTCGCGCAGCCGGTCGCGCCACCGCAGGATCGCCGCGCCCGCGCCCGGCTCCGGTCCGAGCCGCAGCAGCAAGGCCGCGCTCGGCGGCCGCAGCGTGCCCACCAGCCCATCCTGCGCCGCCCACAGCCGCCGGTCGCGTTCGCCGGGATTCATCCGCGGCGGCACGGGACGCAACTCCCCCGTGACCCGAACCCGATCACCGGCCCCGATACCCGCGTCGCGCCCGCCGGGCAGGGCCACGCGCAGCCTTCCATGCACGCGCTCGCGGTCGCTCGCCCGCCCGGGTTCGTTGGCAGTCACACCCACGACCGCACGAACATCCAGCACGAACCGCGTCCGCGGCTCGAGCATGTGCCCGAGCGGATGGAGTGGGTCGCGCTCGACCGGATCGGTCCGCGGCGACTCCAGCACCACGCCCTCGACCGTCGCGATCAGCGGCCCCGCGGAGCCCCCCGCCTGCGCGAGCCGCGGACCCAGGTCGCCGGGCCCGAACTCGCGCAGCCGCACCCCGAACCACCCCGCGCCGAATGCCACCGCCGCCACGAGCAGCGCGACGCGGCACACAGGCCCGCGCCAAAGGCCCGCGATCGCGCACGCCGCGCACGCCACGGAGAACCACGCCGACGCCGGCGGCCCCGGCACGTACCGCCCGACGGCCAGCCCGCCCGCGAATGCCGCGAACACCACCACCGACCGCGCGAGCGGCACCGCCTCGGCCCGTGGATCGCGGGGAGAGAACAGCACGCGAACACGGTCGCTCGCCTCGGACGCCGCGTCAAGTCGGGGTCACCGCACGCTGGCGGACACTTTGGGGCGGGATGTCAGCACATGTTCAGATGAGCAGATAAGCAGATGGAGCAGATCGTGCCGATGAGCATGTGGCGATCACCCGCCTCTGCTCCATCACCTCAATCTGCTCAATCTGCTCGATCTGCCGCTCTTCAGCTCAGTTCGACCCCGTCGCCAGCATGTCGTCGAAGTCGCTCGTCACGTCGTCGATCGTGATCTGCCCGTTCTTGTCCTTCCAGCGATCGGTCGCCCAGGAGCCGCCGGGGAGCATGAAGTGGCAGGAGTACGGCGTCGCCCCGCTCGCCAGCGGCATGGGCGAAACCCGCCCCGCGCCCTTGTCCTTCGAGCCGAAATAGAACCCGTCCGAGCCCGCCGAGTGCAGGATCAGGGGCGCACGCCCCTCGCCCGGATGGGTCGGCGCGGCGTTGGGCGGGTAGAACGCCGCGTAGTTCGGGTTGCCCAGGATCGCGTCGAGCCGGCGCGCCGCGTCCAGAACGGGGACGCCGCCGCCGATCAGGCTGTGGGCGATGTCCGCGTTCACAAACGTCTGGTCCTTGCCCTTGCGCCCCAGCGAGGTGGCCCGCAGGAACGCGGCGTTGGACGCCCAGTAGTACTTGGCGGGGGTTGGGGCCGCCGTGGTGCCGGAGTTCTCGCGAACGAGGAACGTGTTCACGCCGTCCACCGGCGTGATCGCGGTTTCATCTTTCACCCAGGCCAGGATCGGCTGCCGCCACGCGTCCACGAGGTCGGGGATCTGGTCCGTGCCCTCGGGCGCGGTGTGCCCGGCAGCGCCGAACTGCTGCATCACCGCGCCGCCTTCGTTGTGCTGCGCGGCGTAAAACTTCGGCGGCGGGACGAAGTAGATGTTCTTGCCGGTCCCGATCTGCTTGGTGTCCACGTACACGTCGCGCGTCGGATCGGTCGTCGGGTTCATCACCACGGTGTTGACCGGTGCCGGGGCGGGAGCCGCGGCGACCACGCCCCCCGCGAGATCCGCGATGAGGTTCTCCATCGCGGACAGCCCGCGACCGTTGGACGTGTTCCCGTTCTGCGCCCCGCCCAGGTCCTGCGGCGAGAACACGCCGGGCAGACGCCGCTTGTCGAGCTCGAACTTCGCGGACGCGTTCACGACGTCGTTCATCAGGGCCCGCGTCGAGCCGGCCCGCGCCGTGTCGCGCACCCCGCCGAGCGCGGGCACGAGGATCGAGATCACGATCGTGATGATGATCATGGTGATCATCAGCTCGATCATGGTGAAGGCTCGGGCGCGGCGCGGGAACGCCCCGGAACAACGGACACGCTGGGTCATGGGCCTGCTCCTGGGCCGGCGCGATCGGCCGGCAACCTCCGCGGGCCGGGCCGCCGCCCCCGACCCTGGTTCCATTCACCCCGGCGCGACCACGCGCGACCAAGGCGAGCGGCGCTTCACCCGGGCGCCCGCGGAAGACCGCCCGGAACACCACCAAGTATACGGAAGTCCCGCCCAAAGGCTGCCCCAATCTCCACGCCCGTCGATCAACGGCGAATCCTGCTCCCAACCGAGCCTCGGCGCGAACGGGGGGCGTACGGGTCGGCGTACCATCACACGGTGACGCGCGACACCTGCTACTACGACGGGCGATGCGGGCTCTGCCGGCGCAGCGTCCGGTGGCTCCGTCGCCTCGACTGGCTCGGGTGTCTCGTCTATGCCGACATGAACGCGGTGCCACGCGCCGAGCTGCCCTATCCGATCGAGGAGGCGATGCGCGGGATGCCGATGCGCACCCGCAACGGCGGGCGCCTCATCGGCTTCCCGGCAGTACGCCGCGCCCTCATTCAGACGCCGCTCGGCGCCCTCGGCGCGTGGGCGCTGTACCTCCCCGGTGTGTCTCACCTCGGCGCGATTGTCTACCGGCACGTCGCCATCAACCGCCGGCGCGACGCCTGCGGTATCCATCCCCCCGCGGCGCTGCAGGGGGATCGCCCGTGAAGACCATCCTCTTCGTGTGCAGCGGGAACACCTGCCGGAGCCCCATGGCCGAGGCGATCGCCCGCCACCTCCTCGCGTCACAGGCCGTGCGCGATCTCAAGGACGGCGGAAAGTCCGCGGGTGCGGCCGCGCTGATCCGGTCCGCGGGGGTCCAGGCCCGCGACGGCGACCCGGCAACGCCCGAGGCCCGGCGCGCCCTCAAGCACCTGGGCATCGAGATGGGCGCTCACGCCTCAAAGTCGATCACCAAGCGCATGATCGCCGATGCCGACCTGATCCTCGTGATGACCGAGCCCCACCGTCGGGCGCTCAAGGCCGCCGACCCGACCGTGGACGGCAAGGTCGTGACCATCGACCCGGCGGGCGACATCCCGGACCCGATCGGCGGCCCGCTGGAGGTCTACATCACCACGGCGCACCGGCTCATGGGCCTGATCCGCCGCCGGTTCGAGGACGAGGGCCTGATCGCGCGCGGCGCGGGAGGGGCGGCATGAACATCCTGCTGGGCGCGGACCATCGCGGGGCCGAGGCCGTGCGGCTGCTCGCCGGGAAGCTCAGACGCGAAGGGCACGCCGTCGAGGTCGTCGGGGCCACGGGCGCCGAGCCCTGCGACTACCCCGAGCCGGCGTTCACCGTCGCCCGGCGCGTCGCCGCGGGCGGGGCGGATCGCGGCGTGCTCATCTGCGGCACGGGCATCGGCATGTGCATCGCCGCGAACAAGGTCGCGGGCGTGCGCGCCGCCGTCGTCCACGACGAGATCACCGCCGACATGAGCCGCGCCCACGCCGACTCCAACGTCCTGTGTCTTTCCGGCGACCTTCTGGGCCAGCGGCTCATCGAGAAGATCACTGAAGTCTGGCTCACGACGCCGTTCGCCGGCGGCCGCCATGCGCGCCGCGTCCGCAAAATCGAGGCGATCGAGAGAGGCCAGGACCCCGCGAGCGTCAAGGATTGACCCCGGCGCCACGCGCGCCCGAACTCATCTCTTCCGTCGCCGCAGCCGTTTCACTTTCACGCGGCGATCGACTCTCATCGGGTCGAAATCGCTCACGTCCTCGCCGAGCGTCTCCAGCAGCCGGTACAGGTACCGCTTGTGCCCCAGCCACTGCTGGTACCGGATGTAGACCAGCACGAGCGACGCCGGGACCAGCACGCCCGCCGCGGTGAGCAGCGGCCACTCGGGCCGGTTCACCGCGAAGATCGTCACCGTGATGGCCGCCAGCGCGACGGGGAAGGTCATGACCAGCCGGCCGAAGGGCGTGCTCAGCGACTGCCGCACCGCCCGGAGCTTGATGGTGATGCTCGTCCGCCCCGCCTCGGGGTCGAACCGCTTGAGCGAGGCGTCATCCTTCCCACCGAGCCGGTCGTATACCGAATCGAGGTCGACGTCCTCGACCTCGTCGTCGTCCGCGGCCGCCCGATCCTCGTCGAGCTGATCGCGCAGCGCTCCGCCGCGCTCCAGCCCACCGAGGGGACCTTCCGATCGGGGGCGCGACGAATCACCCGGCCAGTCACGCGGCGGCGCCCGCGAGGGCACGCGCGGCGGCGGCGGGGCGTCGTCGTCAACCGCATCCAGCTCGGCCTTGGTTTCACCCAAGGGATCGTCCGCCGACGAGTCGCGCGCGTCAGGATCGTGCGGGTCGCCGTGGGCGCCGGTCCCCATGCCGACATTGTTTACGGGTCTCGGGCGCCGCGGCGTCACGATCGTGGCAGATTGTGCACCGCCCAAGACAGCCCGAGGGCAAGCCCCCGGTCGCGCCGACGTCGCCTTCGTCGGCGTAGAGTCCGCCGCGATTGGCCGGGCGCACCGCGGCCCGGCATGACACAACCTCAACGGCACACGCCGGGATGCGACCCGGGCGGGAGCGATTCATGGGCCAGACCGGCGGTGTACCTCTGGTTCTGCACGACGGCGAGCGATTCGCCTCGCAGGTCGTCCACCTGACGGGGCACTTCTACCGCGCCTGCGAGTTCGACCGCTGTACCATGGTCCTGACCGGGCCGCAGTACCGCATGGAGGGGTGCCGCCTCGTCGCGTGCAACTTCCGCATCGAATACGACGTGCTCGCCGGCGACCCCTCGACGCGCTCGGCCCTGCGCCAGATCCTCGACCTCATCGACGGCGCGATGGACGCGATGGCGTGAACGCGCGGCGTGGCTGACGCCGTGTGCGAAACGAAAAACCCCGGCCTTCGCCGGGGGTTGTGCTCGCGCCTTCAGGCCCCCGTCCTCTCCCCGTTACGGGAAGATCCCGCGGATCGAGTACGCCTTGTTGATGTGGTCGAGGGCCGCGACGTAGGCGGCCGTGCGCATGTCGCACTCATAGCGCTGGCGTGCCACCAGCGTCCGGCGGGCCGCGGCCACCATGTGCTGGTTGAGCTTGCGGTCCACTTCCTCGGCGTCCCAGATCGTGCAGGTCTTGTTCTGGACCCACTCGAAGTAGGACACGGTGACGCCGCCCGCGTTGGCGAGGATCGCGGGGACGACCTCGATGCCGCGCTCCTGAAGGACGCGGTCGCCCGCGGGGGTGGTCGGGGCGTTGGCGCCCTCCGCGACGACCTTGCAGTTGAGCCAGCGGGCCTCGCGGTCCTTGATCATCTGCTCCAGTGCGGCGGGCACGCACACGTCCACGGGCGTTCGGTAAAACTCCTCGGTGCTGATGGCGGCGCCGCCCTGCGCGGTCTTGCGCCCGCTGCCCGTCGCCCCGCCGGCGAAGCCCGCGACGCCGCCGTTCTTCGTCACATGAACCGCGAGGGCCTCCGTGTCCAGCCCACCGTCATTGCGGATCGCGCCCGTGTGGTCCATGACCGTGACGAGCTTCGCGCCCAGCTTGGCCAGGATGCGCGCCGTCCACGAGCCCACGTTGCCGTACCCGATCACGCTGAAGCGCATCCCCTTGACGTTCAGCCCCAGCGACGGCAGGAGCTCGACGAGCGTGTCCACCACGCCCTGGCCCGTGGCCTTCTCGCGTCCGAGCGACCCGCCGATCTCGACGGGCTTGCCGGTCACGACGCGGACCGAGTCCCAGAGGTTCTTGCCGCTCTCGGCCAGGCTCGCGTAGGTGTCGGCGAACCACGCCATCACCTGGGCGTTGGTATTCACGTCCGGCGCGGGGATGTCGTAGTCCGGCCCGATGTAGTGGAAGATCGACGCGCAGAACCGCCGCGTCACCCGCATCAGCTCGTCCTTCGACAGCGATCGCGGGTCGCACTTCACCCCGCCCTTGCCCCCGCCGTAGGGGATGCGGACGAGCGAGCACTTCATCGTCATGAGCAGCGCCAGGCTCTTGACGTCGTCGAGGTGGACGTCCGGGTGGTACCGCAGCCCGCCCTTGTACGGGCCCAGCGCGTTGTTGTGCTGGACGCGGTACCCCTTGAACAGCTTGTAGTGCCCGTCGTCCATCTTGACGGGAAAATGAACCATGATCTCGCTCTGCGGCTGCGCGAGGATGATCTTCACCCAGTGCGGAATCTCCATCAGGTCCGCCGCCTTGAGCATCACCTCGACGGTCTGCAGGTACAGATTGTCCGGGTCCTTGGGGAAGCCCAACTCATCGAACACAGGGTCGCGGACCGGCGCGGGCGACGACTTGCCCTCGACGATGGAGTTTCGGGGCTCGCCCTTCTCCGCGGCCTTGCGGGAGGACTTCACGGAGGGCTTCGTCGCGGCTCTGCTCATGGGTGGCTCGTTCCAGCGGGTAAAAGGTTCGGGGGCGGCGCTACGATCGGGCCGGGTTCCACGCCCGGCCTTCGTTTTACGGCTCGTTCGCCGAGGGAAAACCCCGGATGATACTGTACCTCTGTGCCGACCTCCTGTGGGGGACTCGGATCAAAAGCACGGCGGATGCGATCGGCGTTCCGTGCCGCCCGGCCCGGACGCCCGAGATGCTCCGGGCGCGACTGGCCGATTCCCCTGTCAGGGCCTTGATCGTAGACCTGGATGCGGGCGATGCGGCGATCGACCTGATCCGGTCGGCCCGCGACATCGAGCGGGCCGCCGGGCCGGCCGCGGCCGCGGATCGCGGGCGTTCGGCCGGCGCCCCCTCGAACGCAGTCGGCGGCGCGAACCCGGGGCCGCCTCCACCCATCCCGCCCCGCTTCTTCATCCTCGCGTTCGGCCCGCACGTCGCCGTGGAGTTGTTCGCGCGTGCGAAGGAGGCCGGCGCGGACGAGACCCTCGCCCGCGGCGCATTCGATCGGCGTCTTCCGGACATCCTGCGCGCGCTGGAGGCGGGACGGGCGAATCGCCTCACGCCGCCTGGCGCGTGAACCACGTCCACAACTGCCTGCGGCGCGGCGATTCGAGGCGCTTGATCCGCTTGACCGCACGGTTGCAGTCGGCGCTCACGCTCAGCCGCTTATCGAGCCCCGTGTCGCGGAACAGGCGGCTGAGCTCCGGGTTGAGCCCGAAGAGCACGAGCCGGCCGCCGCGCTCCCGGAAGCGCCGGTCGGCTTCGATGAGGACGTTGATGAACGCGGAGTTCATGTCGTCCACCTCGGACAGGCACAACGCGACGCGCCCGCCGGTGTGGCCCTCCATCCCCTTGAGCTGCTGGTCGATGATCGCCGCCAGGTGTTCCCGGACGGCGTTCGTCTGCACCACCAGGAACGTGACGCCCGACCGCACGGTGACCCGGGTCGGCCCCCGGTCCGCCTCGGCGGCCGATTCACTCAGCAGGTCCATCCGTGGAATCCTCCCTCCCCTGGTGCGGCCGCGGGCCCGCGTGGGCATCGAACGATCGCATATCCGGGCGGGTGCGGGCCAGTAGAACAGCGCCCGAGCGCCGATCGAACGCGCCCGGATTCCGTTGATGCCGGTCGTACCGGGAAGCCCGGCGGTTATGGGATTCACCAGGGTGCTGCCGACGGGACTTGAGTCCCGGGCGCATCGGGAATATGAAACCTGCCCCCGCCCGGAGTCCCCCGGTCGGCGGGCTATCGTTTGTGCTCGATCGGGCGTCGTGTCCGGTCGAGCAGGGTGCGATCGGGAGGGCTTCGCCGTGGCGGCGATGGTCGAGATCAAGAGTCTTTCCAAGAGCTTCGGCCCCATCCTTGCGGTGGACCGGGTGTCGTTCTCGGTCGATCGGGGCGAGGTGCTCGGCTTCCTGGGCCCCAACGGCGCGGGCAAAAGCACGACCATGAAGATGGTCACGGGGTTCCTTCCCCCCACCGGCGGCACGGCCCTGGTCTGCGGGCACGACGTCGTGGCCGAGCCCCTCGCCGTCAAGGAGCGGATCGGGTACCTCCCCGAGGGCGCCCCGGCCTATCCGGACATGACGCCGGAGAGCTTCCTTGCGTTCGTCTCCCGGGTCCGCGGGTTGAACGGTGCGGCCCGCAAGGCGGCGATCGCCCGCGTGGTCGAGAAGGTCCACCTTGAAGGCGTGATGCGCCAGACGATCGAGACGCTCTCGAAGGGGTACAAGCGGCGTGTGGGCCTGGCCCAGGCGATCCTGCACGACCCCGACGTGCTCATCATGGACGAGCCGACCGACGGCCTGGACCCCAACCAGAAGCACGAGGTGCGCGCGCTGATCCAGGAAATGGCCCGGGGCGGCGCGACCGGCCCGAAAGCCATCGTCCTCTCGACGCACATCCTCGAAGAGGTCGAGGCGGTGTGCACGCGGACGGTCATCATCGCCCGCGGCCGGATCGTGTTCGACGGCACACCGCGACAGCTCGCCGCGAAGTCGCGCCATCACAACGCCGTCGTGCTCGGCATCAAGTCGTCGCCCGGCGTGCGCATCGCCGAGGAACTGCGGAAGCTGACCCACGTCGCGTCCGTGCTCGAGCAGGAGCCGGCGAACGGCCAGGTCCGCTGCACCGTGTTCCCGCGCGATGGGCGGACGATCGCCGACGAGGTCGGCCAGCACGCGCGAGGGCGCGGCTGGCAGGTGGAGGAGTTGCACGTGCAATCCGGGCGGCTCGACGAGGTGTTCCGCGACCTGACCGGCGGAGGGCTCAAGCCATGAGCGCGTCCGCCGCAGTGCCCGCCGACGCGATGCGTGCCCGAACGCCCGGCGCGGCGTCGCGCCTCTTCGCCGTCATGCTCCGCGAGCTCTCGGGCTACTTCGTCACTCCCCTCGCCTACGTCTTCATCGTGATCTTCCTGCTGCTCGCTGGGGTCTTCACCTGGAGCATGGGACAGTTCTTCGAGGGTGGGCAAGCGGATCTGCGGGCCTTCTTCACCTTCCATCCGTGGCTCTACCTCTTCCTCATCCCCGCCGTGTCGATGCGCCTCTGGGCCGAGGAGCGCAAGTCGGGGACCATCGAGCTCCTCCTGACGCTGCCGGTGCCGCTGTGGGCCGCCGTGCTGGGCAAGTTCCTCGCCGCCTGGGCGTTCTGCGGGGTCGGGCTCATTCTCACGTTCCCGATGTGGATCACGGTGAACTACCTGGGCGGCCCGGATAACGGGACGATCCTGGCCGGGTATGTCGGCAGCTTCCTCATGGCCGGCGGGTTCCTGGCGATCGGCTCGTTCATCTCCTCGCTCACGCGCAGCCAGGTGATCGCGTTCGTGGTGTCGGTGGTCGTGTGCTTCGGGTTCCTGATCGCGGGGTACCCGGCCGTGATGGACGCCCTCTCCGGGTGGGCCCCGCAGTGGCTGCTCGACGCGATCGCGAGCTTCAGCTTCCTGACCAACTTCGAGCTCATCAGCCGGGGTGTGGTCGCCCTGCGCGACATCGTCTTTTTCTTCTCCCTGATCGCGCTGTGCCTGTACGCGAACGTCGTCGCCCTCGAGGTCAAGAAGGCCTGACCCGCCGGAGCCGAGCATGAGCACGCGCAACCTCTCGCTGATCGGGCTGCTGGTCGCGGCGGCCCTCTTCCTCGCGGTGAACATCCTCGGGTCCGCGGCCCTGCGCTCCGCGCGCCTGGACCTGACCGAGAACAAGCTCTACACGCTCACGTCCGGCTCGCGCAACATCGCCCGCGCCGTCGAGGAGCCGATTCATCTCAAGCTCTTCTACTCCAAGAAGGCCGCCGGCGGGCTGCCCGCGGTCGGCGCCTACGCCGCGCGGGTCCGCCAGGTCCTGGATGAGTACGAGCGGCTCGGCTCCGGCAAGATCAAGGTCTCGGTCGTGGACCCCGAGCCCTTCACCGAGCAGGAGGACGAGGCCGTCGCCGCGGGGCTTGTCGGCGTGCCGGCGCCCGGCGGGGCGCGCCTGTTCTTCGGGCTCGTGGCCACCAACTCCACCGACGACCAGAAGGTGCTCCCGTTCTTCGACTACCAGAAGGAGCAGTTCCTCGAGTACGACCTGACCAAGCTCGTCTACACGCTGATGAACCCGAAGCGCCCTGTCGTCGGGCTCATCAGCTCGCTCCCGATCGAGGGCGTCGAGCCCGAGCGGTTCGACCCGCGCCAACAGCAGCCGCGCCAGCCCGCGTGGCAGATCGTCACCCAGATGAAGGAGTTCTTCACCGTCCGCGTCATCCCGGCGCAGGACGTGACGCTCCCCGACGACCTCGACGTGCTCATGGTCGTCCACCCGAAGAACCTCTCCGACGCGGCGCTGTACGCGATCGACCAGTACGTGCTCAAGGGCGGGCGCCTCGTCGCCTTCGTCGATCCCAACTGCGAGGCGGACACGGCCGGAGCCGTCGACCTTCAGTCCATGATCCGCGCGGACAAGTCGTCGCAGCTCACCAAGCTCTTCGACGCGTGGGGCGTTTCCATGCCGCGGGACAGGATCGCCGCGGACCAGAAGGCCGCCGAAAAGGTCGCCACCGGCGGCAACCCCAACCAGCCCGAGACCGCCCCGTTCGTCCCGTACATCAAGGTGACCGGCGACATGTTCGCCCGCGACGACGCCGTGGCGGGGCAGTTCGCCATGATGTACTTCGCCACGTCGGGCATCCTCGACAAGAAGTCGGGCGACCAGGGCGTCCCGGAGCTGGTCTTCACGCCGATCATCCGCACGACCGACGACTCCATGCGTATGGAGCAGGCCCGCGTCCAGTTCATGCCGCAGCCCAAGGAACTCCTGGCCGACTTCGTCTCCGGGGGCGAGCGCCTCACGCTCGCGGCCCGCGTGAGCGGCAAGCTCAAGAGCGCTTTCGCTTCCGGCCCGCCCGCGCCCGCCGACGGCGCGCCGGCACCCGAGCGCCCCGCCCACGTCGCCCAGGCCGAGCAGCCCGTGAACGTCGTGCTGTGCGCCGACGTGGACATGCTCAGTGACCGGTTCTGGGTCCGCGAGGACCGCCTGATGGGCCAGATCCTCCTCGGCTACGTCAAGTTCGCCGACAACGGCGACTTCGTGCTCAGCCTCATCGAGCAGCTCACCGGGTCGCAGGACCTCATCAGCGTCCGCGCCCGCGGGCAGTACGCCCGCCCCTTCACGCGGGTCCAGGCGATCCAGAAGGAGGCGGACCAGAAACACCTCAAGGCCCAGCAGGACCTCGACAAGAAAATCCGCGAAACGGAGACGCGCATCCGTGAGATCCAGCAGCGAAACCCCGACGCGGGCGCGCAGGCCGGACGGATGATCCTCACCCCCGAGCAGCAGAAGGAAATCGAGAAGCTCCAGAACGACCTGCTGGCGACGCGCAAGGAGAAGCGTCAGGTCGAGCTCCAGATGCGCCGCGACATCGAGGGGCTCCGGAGCACGCTGTACGCGATCAACGCCGCGGCGATCCCCGCGGCCGTGTGCCTCGGGGCCCTGGGCCTGGCCACCGTGCGGGCCTCGCGCCGGCGCGCCGACCGGGCCCGCGCCAGCCGATCGGCGGGCTGACCCCGCCACGGCCCGGCAGAACGAGAACGTCATGAAACCCAGAACACTCGCCATTCTCGGAGCGTTGACGGTCGGGGCCGCGGGGCTCGCCGCGTGGACCCTCTCGCGTCAGAACGCCGCGACCGCAGCCCAAGGGGATAGCGGCCCGCTCATCCCCGGGCTCGCCGCCAAGGTCAACGCCGTCGCCTCGCTCTCCATCACGAAGGGCGCCACCACCTTCTCCGTGGCGCTCAAGCCGGACGGGACCTGGGGCCTCTCGGAGCGCGGCGGATACGCCGCGAAGTTTGAGAGCATCAAGGCCGCGATCGTCGGCATCGCCGGGCTCACCATCGACGAACCGCGGACGCGAAACCCGGCACACTACGACAAGATCGGCGTCGAAGACCCGACGAAAGCGGGCGCCACCGGGATGCTCGTCACGCTGGCCGACCAGGCCGGCGCGACGCTCGCCTCCGTGATCGTGGGCAAGCCCAAGACGAGCACGGGGTTCAACGCCCCGCCGCTGTTCTACGCCCGGCGCGCCGGCGAGGACCAGTCCTGGGTCGTCCGCCCGGCCCGCGGCGGTGACCGCCTCGACGTCCGCGCCGACCCCATGGAATGGATCGACCGCACCGTGATCCAGCTCCCGCGCGACCGCGTCAAGACCCTCGTCGTCACGCACGCCGACACTGGCGAGCGGATCGACATCCTCAAGCCGAAGAAGGAAGACCCGAACTTCGCCATGCTCGACATGCCCGAGGGGCGCGAGCTTCGGTACCCCTCGGCCTGCGACGCCGCCGCGGGAGCCCTGAACATGCTCACGATGGACGACGTGAAGCCCGCCGCCGAAGTCAGCTTCGACGCGCCGGAACCGGGCGCATCGGCCCCGCCCGTTTCGGTCGCCGAGTACCGCACGTGGGACGGCGTCGTCGTCATCGTCCGCTCGGCCAAGGTCGGCGACAAGACCTGGGCGAAGTTCGAGGCGCGGTACGAACCGCCGCCGGCGCCAGCCGAGCCGACGCCTCCACCGCCGGCGCCGGGTGAGACGCCGACCCAACCCGCAGCCACCCCCGCGGCCACACCGACCGAGATCGAGATCGCGGCCGCGAAGCTCGAAGCCGAGCAGCTCCAAAGCCGGCTCTCGCCCTGGACTTTCGTGGTCGCGGACTGGCAGGTACGGAACATCGCGCCGCGCCGCGAAGAGCTGCTCAAGCCGCCGCCCGACGCTCCGCCGCAGGTGCCCTCGACCCCGCCCGACGGGATCCAGCCCTTCGATCCCGGATTTGCTCCCGCACCGACTCCGCCGCAGCCCGCAGGCGGGATGGGGCCGACGCCCCCGCCCCCGGGCGGGCCGTGACCGGTGGTGAGCTTGTCCGATCGCTCGGCCTGACCCGGGGCTCTACGGTTCTTGCGCGTGCCCCCCGCCCCCGACCCCATCCGCGAAGCGATCGCCCAGGCCGAGGCGGGCCGCGTCGAGCAGGGCGTGGCGTCGCTGCGGCGACTTGTGCAGCGCCGGCCCCATGACGCCGAGGCCGTCCACTTCCTCGGCATCCTGCTGACCCGCACGCCGCAATCTGCACAGGCCGAGTTCTATCTGCGCCGTTCCGTCGAGCTCGCCCCTGAGCGGGGCCAGTTCCGCGTGAATCACGCCGCGCACCTCGGGGACCTCGGGCGGCACGACGAAGCCGTCATACAGGCGCGCGGCGCCATCGAGCTCACGCCCGCCGACTCGCTCGCCTGGACCGCGCTTTCCCGTTCGCTCCTGGAGCGCGGCGACTCCGACGAGGCTGCGGACGCCGCGGCGACGGCCGTGCGGCTCGACCCGGCACTGGTCGCGCCGCGTGCCAATCTCGGCTTGGCCCTGGTGCAGGGCGGGCGCAGCGCCGAAGCTGTCGCCGCCCTGGGCGATGCGCTGGAGGCCATCGGCGAGCACCCGGCCCTGTTGAGCATGCGGGCCGTGGCGCTCAACTACGTCTCGGCCGAGCGCGCCGGTGTACGCGATGCGCACCGGCGCGCGGGGGCGGCGATCGCGCGGGCCGCGGGCGCGCCCTCCGCGTCGCCACTCTCGAACACACGCGACGCCGAGGGCCGTCTCCGCATCGGATACCTCTCCCCCGACTTCCGAGCCCACTCCGTGGCGTGGTTTATCGAGCCGGTGCTGGAGCGCCACGACCGCTCGGCCGTCGAAGTGTTCTGCTACCACACGCTCCGCGACGCCGACGCGACGACCGCGCGGCTGCGCGCTCTGGCGGACCAATGGTGCGACGCCGGCGCGATGGACGACGCGGGTTTGGGCCGGCGCATCCGCGACGATGCGATCGACGTGCTCGTCGACCTGGCGGGGCACACCGGCGGAAACCGCCTCGGCGTCGCGGTCCGGCGACCCGCTCCCGTCATCGCCACGTATCTCGGCTACCCGAACACCACCGGCCTACCGGGTGTGGGATGGCGGATCGTCGATGCGCTGACCGACCCACCGGGCGAGTCCGACACCCTGGCGACAGAGCGCCTCGCGCGCCTCGACCGGTGCTTCCTGTGCTACCGCCCGCCCGCCGACGCGCCCGAACCAACCCGCGCGCCGGGCGGCGTCGCCCCGGTCTTCGGCTCGTTCAACACGCTCGCCAAGGTGGGCTCCGAAACGCTCGACCTGTGGGCGGATGTTCTGCGGGCGACGCCCGGATCGCGGCTGCTGCTCAAGGCCAAAGCGCTGGGCGAGACCCGGGCGCGCGAGCGACTGACCCGTGAGTTTGAGAGGCGCGGCGTCGCGGGCGATCGGCTGGACCTCGTCGCGTTCACGCCCTCGGCGCACGATCACCTGTCGCTCTACGGTCGCGTTGATGTCGCGCTCGACACCTTCCCCTATCACGGCACGACCACGACGTGCGAGGCGCTCTGGATGGGCGTGCCGATCGTCACCCTTGCGGGCCGGACCCACGCGGGGCGCGTCGGCATCAGCCTGCTGCACGCCGTCGGCCTGCCCGAGTTCGTCGCGGCCACGCCGGACGAGTACGCGCGGCTCGCCACGGCTATGGCGCTCGATCGCGCGCGGCTCGAAATGCTCCGCGCTACCCTCCGCGAGCGCGTCCGGGCCTCGCCTCTCTGCGACGCCGCGGCCCACGCCCGGGCGCTGGAGCGGGTGTACCGCGCCATGTGGCGCGAGTGGTGCGGAGCGTAGTCGCCCCTGGACAACGAAAAACCCCCGGCCTGTGCCGGGGGTTCATGAGGATCACAGACTCTGAGGCCTGTTCAGCGGTCGGGGTCCCCCATCGCCGGCTGCGCGGCCGGGGCCTGGATGAACGGGAAGAGCCCCGGGGGGAGCGAGACGGTCGGCGGGTTGGCCAGGTACTGGGCCTCGAGCGCCTTGCCGATGCGGTTCTTCGCCTCGACGAGGTGGGCCGACGTGTAGGGGTCGAGGTTGGAGTTGGCCTTGCTGATGACGCTCTCGATCCGCCCGTGGATGTCGCGCAGGCGGGCGGCCGCGAGCTGCGCGATCGGCTTGTGGGCCGCGTTGAAACTCTTCTGGAGCGTCAGGTCGATGAGCCGCTCCATGTGCTCGCGCTGCAGGTTGCGGCGCAGGCTCGACACCAGCGGCTCACGGGCGCTGAAACGCTTGTCCGGCACGCTGTCCAGCTCGGTCCACACGGCCGCGGAGACCGTGTCGAGCAGCTCGGGCAGGGTGACGGCGTCCTGTCCCGCCGGAACGACGAACTCGTTGTCGTAGACGCGCTTGAGCGTCGTGGGGTTCATGAGCTGCGTGAGCACCGACGCCTGGATGCCCATGATCCGGTCGTGGACGGGCCAGGTCGGATCGTCCTGGGCCGACCCGCCGCCGTCGAACCACTTGTCAACGGTCATGCGGGTGAGCAGGTCGTTGGTGAGCCCGAACGACGCGTCGTGGAACGAGTTCTCGATGCACCACTTGAGCGCTTCACGCTGGCGGGCCGGATCGACCGGCGTCACCGGCGGACGCCCGTTGGGGTCGCCCTTGCGGTCACGGGCGACGAACGAGCCGCCCACCCAGCGGGACATCATCGACAGCCCGCTGGTCTGCATCCCCAGCGTCATCTGGTACCCGCGCCGCGCGTTGGCCCAGCTGTCGCCGTCCTTGACGAACTTCTCGAGGATCTTCTCGCGCGCCACCTTGGCGAGCTTCATCCGGTTGCGGGCGAAGTTCACCGTGTCCTTCGCCATGTCGTACCGGCGGGCGTACGGGTCGGGCCCGAAGGTGTCCTCGTCGGTCTGGTAGACGAGCTCGGGCTCGGCCACGCGGGCGAGGATCGGCTTGAGGTCGTTGTCGAACGTGTACCCGTACTCGATGGCCCACAGGTCGTACGGCCCGATGTCGATGGGCTGGTAGTCGCCCTGGATCGGCCCGTCGCCCATGTTGATGTTCACGGGCGTGTAGTCCATCACGGACGCGACGATGGTCTTCTTGCCCTTGAACTCCTCGGAGTTCATCTGCTCCATCGTGTAGACGCTCGACGCCTTGAAGTTGTGACGCAGGCCGAGCGTGTGCCCGACCTCGTGCATGGTCAGGTCTTTCAGGGCCGGCCCGATGTACCAGTCGGGGATGCCGTCGAGCAGGTCGCCCTTGTCGTCCTTGGGCTTGTCACCCTTGGGCTTGTCCCCGGTCGGCGGGTCTTCGTCCGGACGCAGCAGCCCGGCCAGCTCCATGTGCAGTCGCATCGCCGAAGCGTCGTACGCCTTGCTTCGCGCCGCCATGCACAGCCCGGTGGTCAGGCTGGTCCGCCCGGCGAGGGCCGCGGTCTCCTCGTCCATGTCGGCCGGGTCCACGACGAACGCGGGGTGCCCGCCGTACCTCAGCACGCCGCGGGCGGCGCGCTGCGCGAGCATGAGCTCGCGGTCGGCCGGGGCGGCCAGGCGGATGCGCGGGTCCCACATGGGGTTCTGGTCCAGCCACGCGTACGTCTCGGGGCTCATCCCCTCCATCGCCTGCTGGGGGAGGTATTCCTTGTACTCGTACCAGAAGACACGGATCCACCCGTCGGTCAGCACGATGTCGGCGTCGAGGATCTCGCCCGTGAGCGGGTTGGTGCGGCTCGGGCCGATCGCCGTCGAGATGTCGTTCGCCAGCCAGCGCACGAAGTTGTAGCGGACGTCCTCGGAGTCCTTGTCCATGTGGGCGCCGGTCGCGGCGTCCTGGTAGTAGACCTCGATCGCATCGACGATCCCGCACTTCTCGTAGGCCTTGTTCCAGGCCAGGATGCCGTCGCGGACCCAGCGCCGGAAGCGCACCGGCACGTTCGTGTCCACATAATAGATGATGGGCTTCTTCGGCGGGCTCAGCTTCAGGCTCGGGTCCCGCTTCTCGAGGTGCCAGCGGTTCACATAGCGGACGAACTTCTCCTGGCTGCTCGCCTTGCCCAGGTCGATGTAGTTCGTCGTGAAGAACCCGATCCGCTCGTCCGCGACGCGCGGCTTGTACGCCGGGTTCTCGCGGATCAGGCTGATCGAGTAGTGGAACGTCTTGAAGTTCCCGCTCCCCACCGGGGCCTGGAACGACAGCTCGATGTTCTCGGGGAAGGCCTTGATGCTCTCGACGCTCGACAGCCGCGGGTTGATCCCGCCCGCCGAACCGCCGAAGAACTTGCCCGCCTGCCCGACGAGCAGCTCGTCCATGTCGATCACCGGCCCGCCGTCCGGGCCCATGCAGACGATCGGCACGTCCAGCAGCACCTGATCGGTGAAGATGTTCTTCATCGAGCTCTTCGACTCGGCGTCGCCCGTGGACCGCACGCCGATCTGCGGCGCGATCAGGGCCAGACGCTTGTCGTAGCGACGCCAGTAGACGTAGTAGTCGTTGCCCTGCAGGCCCGCGAAGGGCTCGCCCGCGGCGACCGTCGTGGCGATGAAGTGCTTCTGGCTCGCGAAGGCCCGCGGCAGCTCCGCGAGAACCTGCCCGTCCTTCTTGCGCTGCCACACACCGTAGAACGACGGCTCCCCGTCGGCGGTCGTGACGACCTTTTCGAAGCCGTCCGAGACATCCTTGAACGGCGGGAAGTCGGGCTTCTTCGGCCCCTGATCGTCCTGGGCGAACGCCCACCCGCACGCCGGCCCGGCCAGCAGGGCCAGGGCCATACCCCCTCTACGCAGCTTCATCACGGAACTCCTTTTCGAATGTCCCTTCGGGCCGCTCCGCCCGGCCCGCCGCCGACCACACCTCCGGGGCACACAATAGCCATTATTTCGGACTTTACCTATAGGGTTCCTGACCCCGCGCCCGCAAGTCTCCGCCAAAAAACGGGGATTCCGGGCGAATCCCGGTCGGTTCCGCCGCGTCATGGGGCTGTCATGGGCTCGTCATGGGCCGCCCTGTGCCCCGGTCAAGGCACCGGGGGCCGCGACTCGATCCCGATCATGACCAGGGTCACCGCGGCGAAGACCAGGGCGGCCAACTGGAATGGCCGATCGTGCATCGCCAACTCGGTCGGATCGTCGTAGTCGCCGCGCTCCAGCAGCACGATGCACCGCAGCAGGGCGTACGTCGCTGGCAGCATCGTGACCCAGAGCAGGTTGAACCCGTCGCCGAACTTCTCGGCGTGGTCCTGCACATACCCCGAGTACGTCACCAGCGTGGCGACCGCCGTCACCACCACCGTCATGCGGAGCAGCTCGTCGGTATACGACCCCTGGACGGCCCGCACCGCCGCCGCGTCCGAGACCGTGCGCCGTTCACCGAGCCGCTTGCCGAACGACAGGAACATCGCGATGAAGAACGTGCAGTTCATCAGCCACGAGCTGGGCCAGATGCCGACGGCGGCGCACCCGCCGATCACGCGCAGGACGAACCCCAACGACAGGCAGATCACGTCCGCGATGATCACGTGCTTGAGCCAGAGCGAGTACGCCCAGACCGTGCCGACGTAGACCCCGATCGAGAGCGCGGTCCACCCGCGGGCGGCGGGGTCGAGGACGAACATCAGCGCCAGCGCCGCGCCGACGAGCACGCCCGCGAACACCGAGGCCCGCCCGGGCGTGATCGCCCCTGACGCGATCGGTCGGCGGCGCTTGCGCGGGTGCAGCCGGTCGGCCGGCGCGTCGAGGATGTCGTTCACCACGTAGCAACTGCTCGCGGCCAGGCAGAACGCGCCGGTGGCCGCCAGCGCCCGCAGCACCACGTCGGGCCACGGACGGGTCATGTCCTGCAACCCGTAGAGCGGGCCGATGAGGACGAAAACGCCCTTGCTCCACTGGGCGGGGCGCGCGAGCCGCAGGAACTCGAGCCAGAGCGGGCGAACACGCCCCTCGAACCGCGTGAAGCCCGCGTCCGCCGAACCCTGGTTTGCAGCGCTGTTCTTCATCGACGTCCGCGGAGAGGTATACCCCCGGCCCGGTCCGGCCGATGAACCAGCGGATCGCCGCCGCCGTAGGGCACGGTGAGCATCAAGATCGGTTATTCCACCGGTCGGCTCGATACTTCGGGCCTTCGCAGGGGCCGACGGGTGGGCGGGATTCTCGCGGCGACACGCTAATGTACCCGTCCATGTCGGGCCACGTCATGTCCGGCCAAGCCAGTCCCGGCGGAATCATGCCCGGCGAACCCGACCGCCAATCCCGCAACGCCCCGTGGTGGCCTACGGCGGCGCTCCTGGCCCTGTTCGCCGCCGCGGCAATTCCGCTCATCCTCGCCGGCGGCGTTCCCGGGCGGGCGGGGTCGGATCACTACAACTACCACGAACCGGCGATCCGCCGCTTCGCCCAGGAGTGGCCGAGCCCCGATCTCTCCAACTATCTCTCCGCGACAACGCCGCTCTACCACCTCACCCTGGCCGGCTTCGCTCGGTACGTCGCGGATTCGACGGCGGGACTTCGGCTGGTGTCAGCGCTTTTCACGGTCGGACTTCTCGCGGTCTTCAGCCGGGCGTGCGCCCGACGACTGCCGCATCAACCCGGGCTGGTCCTGGCGTTGTGCCTGCCGCTGGCGGCGTCGCTCCACGTCTTCCCGCCCGGGGTCTGGCTCCTCCCGGACAACGCGGGGTGGCTCGGTGTGCTGGCGATCTGGCTGATCGCGCTCTCCCCATCGTGGACGTGGCCGCGTCTCGCGCTGGCCTCGGGATTACTCGTCATGCTGGTGTTGACGCGGCAGATCCACGTCTGGTCGGCCGCCCTGGTGTGGACCGCGGCGTGGCTGAGCGACGACCGGACGGCCGTCGGCAGCGATCGCGGACCGCTGATCCCCGTCGGGCCGCTGCTCCGCCCGACACCGGCCCGTCTGCGCCGCGCAGCCGCCGCGCTCCTGCTGACCCTCCCCGCCTTCGCCGTCGTCGGCGTGTTCGTCTCGATCTGGGGCGGGCTGGTCGTGCCGCGATACCAGGGCATGTACCGCGGATGGTCCGGGGCCACGCCGGCCTTCGCTCTCTCGCTGCTCGCGTGCTACTCGGCGTTCTTCGCCGGGTGGCTCGCGCCGGGGCTCATGGACGCGCTGCGCCGCCGACGCACACCCCTGCTCGCCGCCGCCGCGATCGGCCTGACCGCCGCTGTTCTTCCCGTCACGACGTACAGCCTCGGCGACGGGCGATTCGGGGGGCTCTGGTACCTCGTGGACTACTTCGCCGACCGGCTCCCGGTGATCGGCGGACGAACCAGCGTCATCTTCCTCGTGCTCGCCCCGATCGGGGCCGCGGCCCTGGTCCTCTGGCTCGACGCGCTCCCCATCCGGACGCGCCTCATCATGCTCGCGGCGTTCGTGGCCTTCGAGGCCGCCCAGACCACCAGCCTGCCCTGGCAGCGCTACCACGAGCCGATGCTGCTGATGTGGGTCGCGCTCGCCGCCGCGTGCGCCCGCCGGGGAGAGCGAACGGTCGGCTTCGAGCTCGCCGTGGCACGCGGGGTCGGGCCGATCGTGCTGGCGACGTTCTTCGCGGGAATCACCGCAGGGTCGATCTGGGCGGGGGACGACGCTTCGGCGCAGGCCCGCGACCCCCTGGCCTCTCCGCACTATCGCGGCCCACCCGCGCCCCCGCCCCGCGAGTACACGGAAGGCCCGCTGGGCCCGTGACCCCGTCCGCACGCACCCCGCGCCGATCCGCAATAATCACCGGATGCCCGACCGCTCCCTTCCCATGCCCTCGGTCGCACCCACGCCCGCTCCACGTCGCGCCCTCGTCACCGGCATCACAGGCCAGGACGGAAGCTACCTCGCGGAGTTCCTGCTCCGCAAGGGCTACGAAGTCCACGGCATCATCCGGCGCGCCTCCACGTTCAACACCGGACGCATCGATCACATCTACACAGACCCGCACCTGCTCGCAAACGGGGCCCCGAAGCTCACGCTCCACTTCGGCGACGTGTGCGACGCCAACTGCCTTGCGGGCCTGATGCGCACCATCAAGCCCGACGAGGTCTACAACCTCGCCGCCCAGAGCCACGTCCGCGTCAGCTTCGACCTGCCGCTGTCCACCGCCGAGTCCGTCGGGCTCGGCGCGCTCAAGCTGCTCGAGGCCGTCCGCGAATACGAGCACGAGTCGGGCCACAAGGTCCGCTACTACCAGGCCTCGTCGAGCGAGCAGTTCGGCAAGACCGCTCCCGGCGTCGCCCAGAACGAGTCCACGCCGTTCCACCCCCGCTCACCCTACGCCGTCGCCAAGGTCATGGCCCACTGGGCCACGGTCAACTACCGCGAGTCCTACGGGCTGCACGCCTCCTGCGGCATCCTCTTCAACCACGAATCCCCGCGCCGCGGCGAGACCTTCGTCACCCGCAAAATCACCCGCGCCGTGGGACGCATCAAGCTCGGCCTCCAGGACAAGGTCTACCTCGGCAACCTCGACGCGCGCCGCGACTGGGGCTTCGCCGGCGACTACGTCGAAGCCATGTGGCTCATCCTCCAGCAGCCAACCCCCGACGACTACGCCATCGCCACGGGGCGCACGATCACCGTCCGCGAGTTTGCGGAGCTTGCGTTCCGCCACGCCGGGCTGCGCTTCGAGGACCACGCCGCCTTCGACCCCAAGTACCTCCGCCCCGCCGAAGTGGACTTCCTGCTCGGCGACCCCTCGAAGGCCCGCGAGAAACTCGGTTGGACGCCGCGGACCAGCGTCGAGCGGCTCGCGGCGATGATGGTGGATCACGACACGGAGCTGGCGCGGCGCGAGAAGACCCTGCGCGACGCGGGGCACGCCATGCCCGGGTTCACGGGTCGCGATCCGTAGCGCCGCCGGTCAGTTCGCGCGACCCGAGCCGGGACCCACCGAACGAAAGAGCCCCCGGTTCGTCCCCGGGGGCTGCGATCAGGTGCGCGTGGAATCCGACCGTCCGCTCACGGTGTCAGTTTCAGTTGCCCGTTCTGCACGAGCGGCTTGCCGTCGACGGTGAGCGTGCTGTTCGGCAGGAAGCCCGAGAGCTCGAAGTTCGAGGTGTTGGTCCCGCCCGCCCACGTGTTCTCGCCGACGCCGATGGTCACCATGCCCGCGGGCATCCACGCGAGCAGCTTGCTGCTCTGCGGGATTTTAATCGCCGGGTTGATCCCGATGTCGAAGAACGCGAACGCGTCGCGCCCCGTGTCCGACGCGGCGTAGGCCGCACGCAGCGGCTCCAGCCCCGCCTGCGCAGTGAAGTCCGTCAACTTGCCCGCCTTGAACGTCAGCGTGAGCCCGGTGATCTCCTTGCCCTGGAAGAGGTAGCGGTCGATGACGACCTTGCCCGCGGCGGTGCCGGGTGTCGGCGTGCCGTAGACCTCGCCCGCGGGCAGCCACACCTGGCAGGCCGCTCCGCCCTTGGCGATGTCGTCCGTCGAGATGACGCCGTCGGAGGCGAATGCGGTCCGTCCCTGGATGCCGAACTTCAAGTCGGTGCCGTTGGGATTGGTAATCCGGACTTCCTTGCCGCTCGCGAGCGCCCGCTGGATGGCCTCGCCGGTGTCCTGGAGGCTCGAGTAGTCCGTGTTCACACCCTGCCAGAACAGGGTCGAAAGCGCCTCCTGCGACAGCCCGTGGAGCTTGGCCGTCGCGGCCGTCGGATACAGGCCGTTGCCGAGGCTTACCTGGCGGACGTTCCGCTTCAGCAGCGCCTCCGCGATCGGCTTCTCGGCCTTGGAGAACGCGGCCAGCCGCTCCGGCGAGGCATCGGCGAAGAGCGCCGGGTTCTCCGACGCGTCGATGCTGATCCGCGCGGTGATGATGGACGCCAGCTTTAGGTCGAACTGGTCCGTCTGCCCGTCGAAGCGCGCGGGCACCTCGTCGTAGAAGCGGCGGGCGAGCCGCTCCGAGCCCACGCTGATGAGCGGGAACGCGCCGAGCTTGCGGACCTGGACGGCCACGCTCTCGATCAGGGGCGCATCCGAGGGCGTCCCGGTGATCAGGACGAGGTCGCCCTGCTTCACGTTGGCGCACTGCGTGACGAGGGTGTTCGCGGTGGCCTCGTTGTCAGGCCCGGGGCGTGCCGTGCCGGCAGCGCCCGCCATGAGGACGGTTCCCGCGGCCAACATCGCCGCGCCGACTTTCAACGCCGGTTTCATCGATCAACCTCCTTGTCCCGTGGTCCGCGATCGCGGGGTCGCCGTCGCGGAACATCTGTCATGCTCCCAAGAGGCCTGGGGCCACGGGCCCGTGGGCCCCGGGAGCGTGGGCGACAGTGTCGCGCGCCGCGAACACGGAAGCAAGCAGCGGGGCGCCCGGAGCGCACGCCCAACCCGTGCCCGCGCCGCATCTGGGGGTGGATGCCTAGCTTACGGGAGTCGCGCCGGGGTTCAGAATCGGATCTCGACCCCCGCGTACAGCCCGTCGAGATCGACGTTGAACTCCACGTCATCCACGTCCGCCTCGGCGTGCATCCACCGGTACCCGGCGTACACGCCGATGTTCCGGGTGATGTCCACGCCCAGCTCCGCCGACGCGTCGAAGAAGTTGCCGTAGTCGCCCAGGTACATCCCGCGGATGCCGCCCTTGACGTACACCCGCTCGGTGACCTCGAAGCGCACGCCGAGCCCCGGCCCGGGCAGCGGCGCCACGCCCGAAGCCGTCTCCGTCCGCACCGCCGTGATACTGGTGATCGGGTCCGTCGCGGTGCCGGTCACCGCGGCCTCGAAGTCCAGGATGCGGATGCCCGGCCCGAACGAGATCGTCAGCGGCCCCGCCTCCACCACGTCGAACGCCAGGTCCACCTGGTAGATGTCCACGTCGGCCTCGGAGTCGAGGACGCCGGTGAACACGAACTCGTTGAACGAGATGTCGATCGGGTCGCTCGTGCCCTCGAAGCGGAACGGGCCGGCGTACCCGGCGTCGAGGTGGACGCCCTTGCCCAGGCTCACCCCCACCGAGCCGACGAACGCCGAGCGATCGGGGTCGATGTTCAGGTCGTCCGTCAAGTCGATGACGCCGATGGTCGCGGGGAAGGTCTGCCCCACCGCGACCTGCCCGTCGAGCGACGTGGCCCACCCGCCGCCCCGCACCCGCACCACCGTGTCCTCAGCGACGGAGCGCCGCTTCTTGGCCGGAGCTTTTCCGTTCTTGCCGGCCTGCTTCAGGTCGGCCTTCGCCTCCGGGCCGGTCGGTTGCGGGGCGACCTGACCCGCGGGTTGGCCCGCGGGCTTGCCGGAGGGCTGGCCGGATGTCGGGCTCGTCGGCTGACCCGAAGGATGGTGCAAGGGCCTCTGACCAGGCGGCGTGCTCTGCGCGCGGGCGGTCGACGCGGAGACGAGCAACGTGCCGAGGGCAACGACGATCGGGATCGCGCGCACGAGTTTTCGCATGGGTCGCTCCGGGGCGTTCCGGTCCGCGAGGGTTATCGGCCACAACGCGGCCCGACTGAATCGGACCGCCGCGTACCCGACCCGCCCGCGCCAACACCCGGTCGGCTAGCATTCGCCCCGATGCCGGACGGACCACGCCCATCACCCTCGATCGAGGAGGCCCAGGCCGCGGTCGAGGCGTTCCGGCGTGACCATGCCGCCGTCCTCGAGCAGATCGAGCGGGTGATCGTCGGGCACCACGAGATCGTGGGGGGCGTGCTGACGTGCCTGTTCGTCGGCGGGCACGCGCTGCTCGAGGGCGTCCCAGGGATCGGCAAGACCTTGCTCATCCGCACGCTCTCCCGCGCCCTCTCGCTCTCATTCTCGCGCATCCAGTTCACGCCCGACCTCATGCCCGCGGACATCGCGGGCACCACCGTCGTCGCCGAGATCGACGGCGAGGGCGGGCGGCGCGAGCGCGTCTTCCGCTTCCAGCCCGGGCCCGTCTTCGCCCAGATCGTGCTCGCCGACGAGGTGAACCGCGCCACGCCCAAGACCCAGTCGGCCCTGCTCGAAGCCATGCAGGAACGGACCGTGACGGTTGCGGGCGTGACCCACGCTCTGCCCCGCCCGTTCTTCGTCATGGCCACGCAGAACCCCATCGAGCAGGAGGGGACCTACCCCCTGCCTGAAGCCCAGCTCGACCGGTTTTTCTTCAAGCTGCTCGTGGGCGCGTCGTCGCGGGCGGAACTCTCGGCCATCCTCGACCGCACCACAGCCGGCGAGGACGCCGAGGTCCGCCCCGTGCTCGACGCCGAACGCTTGCTCGCCCACCAGAAGCTCGTCCGCCGCGCCGCGGTCGCCCCGCACGTGCAGGACTATGCCGTCCGCCTCGTGCTGGCCACCCACCCGGCTTCGGGCGGCGGGATCGGTCCGGCGCGCGACTCCGGCGAGCGGTTCTCCACGCCGATGGTGGACCAGTACGTCCGCGTCGGCGCGTCGCCCCGGGCGGCCCAGGCGCTCATCCTCGGCGGCAAGTGCCGGGCTCTTCTCGAAGGCCGCGCCGCTGTATCGATCGCCGACCTCAAGACCATCGCCCTTCCGGCCTTGCGCCACCGCATGATCCTGAACTTCGAGGGCGAGGCCGAGGGCGTCACCACCGACACCGTCGTCCGCAACATCGTCGACACCCTGCCCGTGCAGGCGGGGTGAAGCATGTGTCTCGATCATCGCGGACGACTCGAAGTGCCATGATCAGATGCCGCAGCGACTGATCGCGGTGGAGGCTCCGCCACTCGGGCGGACGCCGGTGCATTCACCGGGGGCCGTTCCGCCGCCTTCGGACGATCGAGTTGAGCGTGGGTTTCGCGCGGCGACTGCGTGGTAGACTTCTCGTATGACCAACGCCGCCCCGGCGGTCCGGGCGGCCAAGCACGATCAGCCCCGTGACTGATCGTCGCAAGGGGGAGGACAGCCGATGATCGGGCCATCCGTCGCGCTTCTCGTCGCAGCGGCCGTCGCGCTGCCGACCACTGTCGCCGTTGCTCAAGAGGAGCGTGATGCTCCGATCTCGGTGCGAAGCGAGGCCAAGCTGGTCCTGGATTATCCCGAGTGTGGCGCGATCACGGACCTGTACGTCGACGAGACGTCCGAGCACGCTCCCCGGTTACTGGTCGCGTTCTGGGGGTCCGTGGTCGCTGTGGATCCGGCCGGCGAGGTTCTCTGGAAAAGCCGAATGGATCCGCCCATGCAGGACTCCGGCGGTCCCCGCGGGAACCACCGATTCGTGCAGCTCCACGGGCGCTCGACCCCGAGCATCGTCACCTTCGAGGAAAACGGCAGATCGACGATGTCCATGTTCGAGGAACGCGGACAGCGCGCATGGGGGATCACGCTCGATCAGAACGTCGGTAACGTAGAACTCGTGCTGCCCGTGACGCTTGACAACGGCCAGAGCGCCTTCGTCGTGAGACTGGCATGGGCCGCTCAAGCCATGGTGCTCTCGACCGACGGCGCTACGCTCGAGGAACGGCCGTGGGCTCGCATCAATACGGATGAAGCCATGTGTCGCCTGCAGCCGGATCAGGCTCCAGGCATCGCCGTGGCGATCGGAAGTCGCGGTAACGTGGTGATGTACGATCGCAGTGGAGAGCTGCTGTGCAGCGAGCCCGTTCCCCGGGCGCGCTTCGTCAACTACATCGTGGCGATCGACGGCGTTGCAGAGTCTGGTGCCTTTGAGCTCTTGGCCAGCTACACGCACGGTCGTCGCGCTCAGGAGTGGACGGTTCTGAACGTGCTTCATGAGCAAGACAAGGCGCCGGTCATCACTCAACGTGCCGTACTCAAGGACTCGGACGAGTGGCGGAGCCTGTTTGGCCGCAGGGTCGGAGTGCGCGTAACACTCGATAGCAACGCCTATGTAGCGAGGCTCAATGTAAAGCCCGTGAACGATGAGGACGGCCGAGGCCCCCGGGGGGAGAAGGTGTTGGAAGTGGCGGACGATCGCGGCAAGGTCGTTCATGAGATGATCCTCGAACGCAGCCGTCTCCGATATCCAAGTTTGGATCGTGGCGTTGTGGCGTCGCAGGGGAAGGATCGACCGGGACGCCTCTGGGTGGCCTGGGGGAGTTGCTTGCGGTCCGTTGCGCTACGTCAAGTGAAGAGCGATGATGGTGGTTGAGCGTGATGGCGGGTGGCACAGGTTGCTCGGTGGGCCGCCCGATCACGGTTAACGATCCGAAGTGCCACGAACAGTCGCCGTGCCTGCCCGCTGTGGCGGTGCGACTTCTCCCGCGCCTCCTCGCCCACGCCGGCGCCCCCGAGTTGCCCGGCGCGTCAGGCCCCCAACGACCGTCCCACGTGGACCCCGGCACCCATTCGCCCCGGAGTTTCACCGAGCCCGTGGCGCTGCCCACACGCTCCGGTACACCAGCGCCGCGGCCGTCGCCCCGAGGAGCGGCGCGGCCCAGTACACCCAGTGCATGTCCCAGTGACGCCCGCACAGCGCCGGGCCGAACGTCCGCGCCGGGTTCATCGACGCTCCGGTCAGCGGGCCGGCCGCCAGGATGCACGCCGCGACCGTCAGCCCGATAGTGAACCCGCCGAGCTTGTGGGCCCGCTCGTCCACCGTGCCCATCAGGATCGACACCATCAGCGCGAACGTCAGGACGACCTCGATGCCGAGCACCGCGGGCGTGTCGCCCGCGACCGTGAGCGACCCGATGGTGGCCCCGAGCTTCACCGCGTCGGCATTCGCAGTGCCGGGGCCCAGCACGAGTTGCCACAGCCCCGCGCCGCACGCCGCCGCGAGCAACTGGGCGAGGATGAACGCCGCGGCCTGCTTGCCGGATTGCTTGCCGATCACCGCCAGCGCGATCGACACCGCCGGGTTGAACTGCGCCCCGGATACATACATGCACGCCGTCACGAAGATGCTCAGGATCAGCCCGTGGGCGAGCGCGACGGTCACGAGCGACCCCGCCCCACCGGTGGCCGGCTGCGTCAGGATGATCGAGCCCACGCCGAAAAACACCAGGGCGAACGTGCCCAGGAACTCGGCGACGCAGCCTTGCGCGAGCTTGCTCATGATGCCGTTCCCCGTGAGTTGAGCCCGTAGTCTGACACCCCGCCGATCCGCCCGCAACTCGCCCGGCTCGGATCGCGGATAATCCCGTGCCGATGGCGACCCGACCCGACAACCCCGGCGGTCCTCCCGGCTTCCGGGCGGTCGCGGCACTGATGCTGCTGTCGGCGGCGGTCCTGCTCGCGTCCGGCTGTCGCACGCTGCGCCGCCCGCGCGATGCGACCTTCGAGCCGCTGGAGCGCCGCGTGGACGCCGCGCCGGGCCTGGTCCTCGTGCTGCCGGTTAATGTCCGCGGGCCGATCAACCCCGCGCGCCCGATCCGCGCCCTCATGGACGACGGGCGATCCGTCGGAGCCGAGCTCTGGTGGGTCAGCGTCGCGCCGGACGGGCGGCCACGATGGCTGCCGTCGCCCGGGCGATGGTCCGCGACGCCCGCCGCCGCGGACGTGCTGCCGGCGGGCGTCGGGTCGTGGTGCGTCCGGCTGGACGTGCCGGGCGACGCGATCGGTCAGGGCGTGTGGCTGGGCGGGAGGCGCGTCGCGCTGAACTGGCTGGCGGACCCGCGGCTTGTTCCCCCGGCGGCCTCTCCGTCCTGGCCGCCGGAATCCGACACGGCGCGGCTCGCCGCCGTCGAGCGCTGGCTCGAACCGGAGCGCACCAACCCTCTGCGGCGCTGGCGCGTCCGCCTTCTGACGCGCGGGTTCGCACCGCCGGGCGCGCGAGAGGCGATCCCGCTGCCCGAGAACACCACGGACGAGAACGTGTCCGCCCCCGCGGAGCCCGATGCCTTCGCCGAACCGATGCTGGAATCACTCGCGCTGCAGGCCGAGGCGCGGTGGCGGGCCGGACTGACGCGGCTTCACCGCGCGGACGCCGACGCGGCGGAACGGGTGCGCCGGCGCCTCGTCCTGACGGCCAGCTTTGGCGCCGGCGTCGTCGCGCCGGTCTGGGCGTGCGAGCCCGACGCGCTCGACACGCTGCTGGCCGACCTGCTCAACCCCCGACTCGCGGAGGGGGAGGTCGCGGACCGCGCCCGCGCGTGGCTCGACGATCAGCCCGCCGCCGCCGCGTGGATCATCGACGACGCGGGGACGCGCGACGGCCTCACCGGTCGCTCCATGGCCACGGCGGGCGTGGCGAACCTCTCCGATCGCCGCACGCTGGCGTGGGCCGAGACCGATCCGCCGTCCGGTCCGCCGGACCTTGCGCCGGTGGAGCCGGGGGCGGTGGCGCGCGTCATGGTCCCGTCAGCGGCGGAGCGCGGGACGCGCCCGGGCCACGTGCGCCCCACGGTTCGGCTCCACGTGGGCCGCTGGTCCGCCGTACGCGCCGCCGAGAGCGAGAACATGCCGACCCGCCCGCCCGGGTTCCGCTTCGAGCCCTTCTCCACGGACTGGCGCCTGGGGGAGTGGTCCGCCGGGGCCTCGGACGCCCTGGCAGCGCCGACGCCCGCGGGCGCGGGAAGGGGGGATGACGCCGCGTGGATCACGTCGGTCCTGCTGCTGCGTGAGCCGGTCGCGCCCGTCGGCCCCACCCTCTCGGCCGATCGGTGGGTGGCCCACGTCGAGTGCCGCACACCCGACACAGGGCGACCGGACCCGGCGCGCGACGACGTCGTGCGGGTGTGGATCGGGCCCTTCGAACGCGCGGGGCACGTGCTGCGGGTGTCGCGGTCGGGCGAAGCCGTAGACGAGGGACCTCCCGGTGCGGGGCGGGATCCGGCGCGCACCACGATCGCGGACGTCGCCGTCACGCGCCTGGGCGACCGCTGGATCGCGCGGGTTCCTCTCCCGGACGGCGCGATCGAGCCCGGTGGAATCCTCCGGATCGGGCTGGAGCGCACCGACGCGCGGGGTGTCCACTCGGCCTGGCCGCGCCCGATGCTCCCCTGGCAGTTCGAGCCCGGGCGGATGGCGCTCGACACGTCCGCCTGGGACGGACTCGGCTCGGATCGGGCCGATCGCGGCGCGCCGTGATCCGCGCGGCCGCAGCGACTACGCCCGCATCTGCCACGCGTGCAGGAACCACTCCAGGCCCAGCAGCACGAGCGCCGCGAGCACGAACCAGGGCCAGACCTCGCGCGGGCCGCGCCCGCCCTCGGCGGCCCTCGATTCCTCGCCCGACACCGTGAGCACGTCGCGCGTCCGGATCGCGCTCTCCGTCTCATCGAGCAGATTCACGGCCACGGGGGAGACCGCTCCCTCCGCCTGGTACACGCCCACCCGTTCGATCACTCCGACGCCGAGCCGACGGCGCACGCCCGGGCCGCCCCCCTCCGGGACGCGCACCGCGATCTCCGTCGGCCCACGCAGCACGAGGCGCTCGGGCGAACCCTCGACCGTCACCTCAACGGGTGTTGTGGTCGTGAACGTCGCACCGGCGCCTCCGCCGACCTGGTCCTCGCCGCGGAGCGTCAGGTAGTCCGCGGCCTCAGCCAGGAACACCGCGAACCCGGGGTCCACCGGCCAGTTGGACTGGGCGGCCTCAAACGCCGCGACGAGCCGACGTGTGGGTCCCTCCTCCACGAGCAGGAGCAGCGGACCGTCGCGCCCGCGAGCGAGCTCGGTGATCTCCACGCCGGGCGACGCGCCGGCCGGCCCCGGCTCGACGACCCGCATCGGTCGGGCGACATACACCGCATCCATCGACACCGACCTCAACACGGGGTGGGCGCGCTCCCACGCGAGGACGTACGTGCCGCCGAGGTTCGAAGCGGCGAGGTCCGCCCCCGGGATCGGCACCCCCGCGCCGAAGCTCAGCGTCGGCACGGGCGGCACGCGGTCCGGTCTCACGCGATCGAACAGGACCAGGTCCGCGCCCAGCCCCGACTCCGACGCCGCGAGCTGGCGGTACACCGACTCGGTGATGACGCGGAACGACCGGGCCCGCAGCTCGCGCAGCGGGTCGGCGATCAGCCATTCGGGGCCCTCCGTTCCCGGGGGCGCCCCCGCCGGTAGGTCGGGGATGATCAGCAGAATTCGCGGGCGCGCCGCGGGGGCCAGCACCACTGCGGCCTCGTTGTCCGACGCCAGCGCATCGTCGCGCTCCAGCCGGACGGCCAGCACCCCGCCGCCCGTCGTCCGTGCTTCGAGCGTGACCCCCACGCTCGCGGCCGGGCTCCCCGTGGTGGCGCCGGGCACGGTCAGCGCTCGCCGGTCAACGACCTCGCCCTCCAGGATCAGCGCCACCGGCACCGACGCCGCCGCGGCCCCCGCGTTCTGCACCCGGGCAAAGACCCGCACCGTGCCCGGGTCGTCAAGGTCGCGTCGGGCCGCGACCGCGACGATGCCGAGGTTGTCCGCCGGGGGTGCGTCGGTGTCCGGGGGCCCGGCTCGGAAGTACCGGAACTCGGCCCCGCTCAGCGCGAACCCGCCGCCGGGCGCACCGGCGCCGACACCACCAAACCACCCGTCGCTGAAGAGCGCGACGAGCCCGCGCGGGCTCGCGGCGCCTTCGCCGTTCCCGCTTTCCGGAGCGCCCGATGCGAGCAGCGCCCCGGCGAGCCGCAGCGCCCCGGCGAGGTCTCCCGGCTGGTCCGTCGGCGCGACGCCGTTCACCGCCGCCCGCAGCGCGCCACGGTCGCGCAGGAACGCCGTCGCCGCCCGCGCCTCGTGCGCAAACGCGACCACGCACGCCTCTCCCCCGCCGCCGACAAGGTCATCGATCACGCGGACCGCCGCCGCCTTCGCCGCGTCCAGCCTCGTCGGTTCCGTCGCGCCGCCCCGCGCCGACATCGACGCGGAGCGGTCGATGAGCAACACGATGCGCGACGGCGGCGCGCCCTCCATGTCGAGCGCGGGGCGCGCCAGCGCCAGCAGGAACAGCGCCAGGATCAGCATCTGCAGGAACAGCAGCCACGACGGCTTGAGCCACCGGAGCGGAACGTTCACCTGAAGGTCGCGCGTCCGGGCCGCCCAGAACATCGTCGAGCTGACCCGCACCGGCCGCCGACGGAGCTTGAGCAGGTACAGCACCAGCAGCGCCGGCACGCAGATCGCCGCCGCCACGATCGCCGGGAATGGTGAGAGGAACGTCACGGCGGAGTCTATGAGTGCGGCAGGCGGGGCATTCGGGGCGTGTTCACCCGCTGGCGGGCGTCCTCATCCGGCGCTACGGTTCGTCGCCACCCAACGGCTCGCGGCCCGCAGCCACAACCCGCAAGGAGCCCGCACGCCGGGCCCCGCACGCCGCTGGCGACAGCCTTCAACCCGATCGGAGCGCCCCATGCTCACGCCGTTCGTCCGCCGTTGGATTGTCCGCGCCCTGCCGTTCGTTGCGGCCGCCGCCGCCCACGCGCAGGTCTCGTCGTTCGTCACCAACAACCCGACGCCATCGGGGTTCTTCGGTGGGGCGATCGCGGGTGTACCCGACCTGAACGGCGACGGCCGCGGTGACGTGGTCATCGGAGCGCCGGGTGAAGGCCCGAGCGGCACCGCCACGTTCCGCGGGCGCGTCTACGTCTACAGCGGCTCGTCCGGCGCACTCATCCGCACGCTCCTCTCCCCCAACGCCCAGACCAACGGACTCTTCGGCGACTCGGTCGCCGGCATCCCCGACGTCAACGGTGACGGCCGCGGCGACATCGTCGTCGGCGCCCCGGGCGAGGACCCGGGAACAACGCCGGTCGGCGCGGGACGAGCGTACATCTTCTCCGGCGCGACCGGGCAGCTCCTCCGCGTCCTCGCGTCGCCCTCGAACGAGCAGGGCGGCTCGTTCGGCGACGCCGTCTCGGGGATCTCCGACGTGAACGGCGATGGGCGCGGCGACGTGGTCATCGGCGCACCGAAGGAAGACCCGGGCGCGAGCCCCGACGACTGCGGGCGGGCCTACACCTACTCGGGCGCGACCGGGGCCCTCATCAGCAAGCTCCTCCCGCCCACGCCGGAGATCGACGGCGAGTTCGGGTTCAGCGTCGCGGGCGTGGCCGACGTGAACGGGGACGGGCGTGGCGACGTGATCGTCGGTGCTCCGGGCGAGGACCCCGGCGCGGCCCCGACGGACTGCGGCCGGGCGTACATCTACTCCGGCGCGACCGGCCTGCGCCTCCGCACGCTCGCGTCCCCGGGACAGGAAGCGGGCGGCCGATTCGGCGAGGCTGTCGGCGGCGTCCCCGATGTGAACGCCGACGGACGGGGCGACGTAGTGGTCGGCGCGCCCGACGAGGACCCCGGCGCGAGCCCGCTGGGCTGCGGGCGTGCCCACGTCTATTCCGGCGCGAACGGGGCGCTGCTCTTCAAGCTCCTCCCGCCCGCGCCCGAGCTGGACGGGAACTTCGGCGTGTCCGTCGCCGGCGTGGCGGACATTAACGGCGACGCCCGCGGCGACATCATCGTCGGCGCGTGGAAGGAAGACCCGGGCGCGCTCCCGACCAGCAGCGGGCGCGTCCATGTCTACTCCGGCGCGACCGGCCTGCGCCTCAAGACCTTCGGCACGCCCAACGCCGAGGTGGACGGCAGTTTCGGCATCGCCGTCGCGGGCGTCCCGGACGCCAACGCCAACGCCAGAGGTGAGGTGGCCGCGGGAGCCCCGGGCGAGAGCGCGATCGGGCACCCGAACTTCGCCGGACGCGCCTACCTGTTCCGCAACTGAGCGTCGGCCGGGGCCTTGAACCCCGTCGCCACGACGTACATCTCGCGCGAGACCTCTCGCGACGCCTTGGGCTTGAACCCGCGGGCCGCCGCGAACATCGCCCGGGTTTCGCGCAGCACGTCGGGGTAGTCCGTGCCCTCGAGGATCTTCATCACCGAGGCCCCGCCATGACGCAGCAGCGACGGCGTCAGCTCCAGCACGCGCCGGCAGAGCCGGGCCGAGAGGAAGTCATCCCCCGCGCCCGACGTGTTCGGGGCCATGTCGCTGAGCACCGCATCAAACAAGCCGCCCGCCGCCGCGGTGAGCGCCCCGGGGTCGATCGCGTTCACATCACCCTTGACCGCGCGGACGTTCGGGCCGAAGTCGTGCCGCACTTCGGTCAGGTCGATCCCGACGACCGTGCCCTTCGGCCCGACCGTCTCGGCCGCGACCTGGAGCCACGAACCCGGAGCGCACCCGAGGTCGAGCACGCGCCCGCCGCGCGGCATGAGCTTGAACCGCTCCTGGATCTCCTTGAGCTTGTACGCGGACCGCGCCAGGTACCCCTCGGCCTTGGCCTGCTTGAAGAACGGGTCGTGGAGGACGCGGCGGGGCATGGCGGTGTGCGGCGCGGGGCTCTACTCGTCGTCGGTCGCGGCGTCCTCGCGCTCCTCGATCCAGTGACGCTGGATTTCCTCGAGGATCCGTTCGTTCACCGGGTGCCCCGGCTCTTCCTCGAACCCCGGCAGCCCGGCGACGAGGCTCTTGAGCTCCGTGAACCGCACGGCGTAGGGGTCCAGCCCGGGGTGGCGCTCCGCCAGCAGCTCCCCAATCAACCGCACCTCGAGCCACCCGAAAGAGTCCGCCATGGCCGATATCCGCTGCTGGCCTACTCCGAACGTGCGCGTGCGATCAACTCCACACGCCCGCACCCGGTGCACCGCCAGGCCTCAATCGGCAGAACCTCGGGCCGACGCACTCCAGTCCAGAAGGACTTCTGCGGTTGACCGCGACCCCACACGAGTGGAAGCGTAACCGGAACCGCGGAGGCCCAATCGGGTAGTGCAAACCCGACCTCCAGCGTCCCGCCGCAGTGCGCACACTTGGGCTCCTCAGACATGGGTTGGACCCGCGAAACGTGCACGCACTAGTGCGGCACTTCCTTCACCGCGTTGCGGTTCCACGCCGGGACCCGCACCTCGATCGGTCCCTCGCCGATGATCTCGCACTGGCACGAGAGGCGGCTGTTCCGCTGGAGCCCCGGCGCCTCCTCCACGCGGTCGTCCTCCGCCTCCGTGGATTCGCTCAGGTTCTCCATCCCCTTCTCGACGTAGATGTGGCATGTCGAGCAGGCGCACACACCGCCGCACGCGTGCTCGATGTTGATCCCGTGGTCCATGGCGACCTCGAGCAGGTGCTCGCCCTTGGCGGCCAGCATCTTCCGCTCGCGTTCGCCGGCGGCGGTCAGCCCTTCGGGGTCCTCGAGGATGAACGTGATCGGCACCGTGTCGGGCCCGTGTGGTTCGCCGGATCGCTTCAGATGCATGGCGGGCGACTATAGGGGACGCCCGCCGATGCCGGGCACGTCGACGACGCGCCCCGGCGAGCGCCGGATCGCTAACCTTCGGTCGCGATGCACCCGGCCACCCCCACGGACGGTGAACCCGACCTCTCCGTCGTCGCGCCCGCGCACAACGAGGAGGGCAACGTCGCCGCGCTCGTGGAGCAGACCGAGCGGGTGCTCGCGCCCACCGGTATTCGTTTCGAGGTCGTCATCGTGGACGACGGCTCGACCGACCGCACTCGACCAACCATCGTCGGCCTGATGACCAGCCGACCATGGCTGCGCTGCGTCGCCATGACCCGCACGCCCCCGGGCCGCGGGCACGGGCAGTCCGCGGCGTTCCACGCCGGGTTCCGCGCCTGCCGCGGGCGGATCATCGCCACACTCGACGCCGACTTGCAGAACGACCCCGCCGACATCCCGAAACTGCTCGACCGCATGCGCGCCGCGAACGCGGACATGGTGCAGGGCGACCGCTCGCACGCCCGGCGCGACGGCGCCGTTCGCCGCTTCGGCTCCGTCGTCGGGCGGCTCTTCCGACGGATGCTCCTGGGCGACACCATCCGGGACACCGGGTGCTCGCTCCGCGTGATGCGCCGCGAGATCGCGCTCGCCCTGCCCCTGGAGTTCCGCGGGATGCACCGGTTCATCCCCGCGACCGCCCGGCACATGGGGTACGCCGTCATCGAAGTGCCCGTGAACCACCGCCCGCGCGCCGCCGGCACGACCAAGTACGGTGCCGGGCTCTCCCGGGCGATCCCGGGGCTGATCGACTGCCTGGCCGTGCGGTACATGCGCCAGCGCCGCCGACCCGTCACGTCGCAGGAGGTCCGCCCGTGAAGTGGGAGCCCGTCGCGGCGATGGCGGCCGTCTTCCTGCTCGGGCTCTGGCTCGTCCTCGGGCCGGTGGACGCGATCTACCACATGGAGACGCGCGAGGGCGCGACAACGCGACGCCTGCTCATCGCGGGGTCGCGCGGCGTGCTCGAAACCCTCCGCGACCCCACGACGGGCGAGCACACCTTCCGCGTCATCTTCCGTGACGGCTGGGCTTCCCCCGTCCTCTCGGCCGACGAGTTCCGACGGGTCTACGGCGACACGGTCCATGCCTCGGCGATCGGTCGCGGCGAGAACTGGCTCTTCAAGGCACTGAACATCACGACGTGGACGAGCCTGATCTGGGTGGCGGTCGGCTTGGGCGGTCAGCTCGCGTTCTCCGGGCGGATGCTCATCCAGTGGATGATCTCGGAGAAGAGCCGCCGGAGCGTTGTCCCGGCGCTCTTCTGGTGGCTGAGTCTCGTCGGCGGGCTCATGCTCTTCGCCTACTTCGCCTGGCGGCAGGACCTCGTCGGGGTCATGGGTCAGTCCACGGGAATCGTCATCTACGCCCGCAACATCCGGCTCATCTTCAAGCAGCGACGCCGCGAGGCGCGCGAGCGGAATGCCGCCGCCGCCACGCCTCCCGGCTGACGCCGCGTCGTCCACCGCCATCTCCCCCGATTTGCAATCTCCGTGCCCCCGGGGCACACTGCACCCATGCGGGCGTACCTGGACGACCAACCGCTCGACGTGGCGCGACCGACGCTCGCCGCCGCCCTCGCCGCCGCCGTTGAGCAGGCGGGGATCAAGGGTCGGATCGTCGTCGAGGCCTCGGCCGCGGGCGCCCGCATCCCGGATGACACGCTGGAGTCGCCGCCGGAGGAGGAACCGGCCGGCGACCTGCATTTCGTCTCGGTCGAGCCCCGCTCTCTTGTGCGGGTCACGCTCATGGACGCCGCCGACGCCCTCGACCAGGCCAAGACCCGGCAGGTCGAGTGCGCCCGCATGATCCAGCGCGGCGAGGTCGAGGCCTCGCTCGAACCCCTCGGCAAAGCCATCGAAACCTGGCGGGCCGTCCGCGATGCGCTGGAACGGAGCATCGACCTTCTGGGCGTGCCCGCGGCGAGCCCCGCGACGGGCGATGCGCCCGGCAACCCGGGGCCCCAGGCCCTGGCCGACCTCGTCCAGTCGCTGTGGACGCGCCTCGAGGAGGTCCGCCGGAGCCTCTCGGCCCAGGACTGGTCCGCCCTCGCCGACGCGCTCAGCTATGACATGAGCGACCAGGTGGAGCAGTGGAAAACCACGCTCCGGGCGTACGCCGACAGCCTGCGCCCGACCTGATACAGTGTCCGTGGAGAGCGGCGAGGGACGACGGGAACGCCGCGTTGAGGCCCGCACGCACGATCGGAACACCACCCCCGCGCCGTCGGCGCGACGATGGGGCCAACGACCACCAGATCGACCGGCTCATGGAGCGCGCCGAGCGGGCGCTCCTGGCAACGCGGTACTTCGAAGCCGAGCGGCTCTGCCGACGCGCGCTGGAGCGTGCCCGCCGCCGGCGCGATTTCGGGCGCATGGCACGCATCCTCATGCCGCTCCAGGAAACCCGCCGCCAGAAACGACAGCTCGCCGCCGACGCCGACCGGCGAGCCCTCGTCTCACGCCGGATGGGCGGCTCCATCCGCGCCGGGTTCCACCTGGTGCAGCCGCCTCTGGTCGGGATCGACGCCCGCGACCTGCGCGAACGCGCGGACGAGTCCGGCACGCCGGTGTTCGTCCTCTGCCGCGAGCCGATGACGAAAGGCGGTCTGTGGCCGATCGTGGCCGCCGGGCCGACGCCGGGCCGTGCTCTCCCGCTGGTGATCCGGACGCGCGTCCCGCCGCCGCGCTCCCGGGGAGCCACGCGATCCGCCCCGCGCGCCGTTACACCGCCCGCCGCGTGGTTCGAGGCCGCGGGCGAGGCGCTCGGCGACGCGGCGATCGCGTCGGTCCCCGGCTCGCTCCACCCCGCGTGGCGCGTGGACGAACTGGCCGCGCTGCTCGACGCGTTCCCCGACCATGAAAAGCTGCATCAGCGCCTGGAAGAGGCGTGCCGCGAGGCGCTGATCGCCCCGCCGCCGGGCCGCCGCCCGCGAACATTCGGCGACCCGTGCTGCTTCTGATCGCGCCGCCCCGGCCTTACGCCACCTGCAGGAGCTGCATCGCCGTCTTGACGATGTCCGCCGCGGTGAGCCCGCACATCTGGAGCATCTCGTCGGGCGTCTTGGCGCTCTTGGGGATGCGGCGCACGTGCATCTGACGGAGCGTGAACGCGTCGCCGGACTCCGTCAGGGCATCCGCGATCGCCGAGCCCAGCCCGCCGCCGTAGTTGTCCTCGAGGCTGATGACGTACCCGTTGTTCGCGTTGATGAGGTCCAGGAGCTTGTCGGCGTCGAAGGGCAGGGAGTACATGTCCACCAGCGTCGCGGAGATGCCCGCCTTGTCGAGCAGGTCGAGCGCCTTGTTCGCCTCGTGGACCATGTACCCGCAGGCGCACAGCACCACGTCCCGTCCCTCCTGGAGCACCTCGAACCCGCCCAGGTTGAACACCTGCTGGTCGCTGTAGAGGAACTCCGTGTCCGCCCGGAGCGTCCGCATGTAGCACGGGCCCTCGTACTCGGCCATGGCGGCCGTCAACGCATACGCGGCGTACGCGTCCGCCGGCTGCAGGACGTACGCACCCGGGTTGCCGCGGTGATCGCGCATGGTCGTCCACGCGCGGAACCAGGCGACGTCGGGCAGCGACATCTGGCTCGGGCCGTCGGAGGCGAGCGTGATCCCCGCGTGCGACCCGACGAGCTTGATGTTCGCGCCGGAGTTGATCGCCATCTCGATCTGGTCGTACGCCCGGGTGAAAAACTTGGCGAACGTGCTGCAGAACGGGACCTTGCCGGCGGCGGAGAGCCCCGCCGCCACCGAGACCATGTTCTGCTCGGCGATCTTGCACTCGACGAACCGCTCGGCCAGCTCCGGGTCCTTCGAGACCATGTCGGCGAATGTGGAATTGCTGACATCTGCGTCCAAGACGAAAACCCGGTCGTTGACCTTGCCCAGGGCCCGCAGCGCGATCCCGTACGCCCGGCGCGTCGCCAGCTTGCCCGTGTGGAGCAGCGACTCCATGTCGAACGACTTCATCGCCTGGGCCAGCGTGGGCATCTCGCCCGCGACGATTTCCTTCGGGGCCGCCTGCGGCGGGGGCTGGATCTCAAAGGCGTCGGTGCTCGTCAGGCTCGACGTGAGCTGGACGCGCTTCTCGTCGAGCTCCGTCAGCGCCTTCTTGAGGGCGTCGCCCGTCGCGGGCTTGCCGTGCCACCCGCCGCCGTGCAGCGTCCCGGCGCCCCACCCCTTCACCGTGCGGGCCACCACGGCCATCGGTGCGCCCGCGGGGTTCCCCGAAGCCGCGATGAACGCGTCGAACGCCGCCTTGATCTGCACCGGGTGATGCCCGTCGATCGTCTTGACCGTGTACCCGGCGGCCGACAGCTTGGCGGCGATGGTGTCCGCGGATTGCTGGGCGCTGACCCGGTCGGCCTGCCCGTACTCGTTGCAGTTGAAAATGGGAAGAACGTTCGTCAGCTTGTGGTCGGCGATGAAGTCCAGGGCCTCGGCGATCTGACCCTCGCGGCTCTCCCCGTCGCCGATGATGCAGAAAATCCGCTTGTCCACGCCGTCGCGCCGCGCCGCGATCCCCAGCCCCGCGGCCACGCTCAACCCCTGGCCCAGCGAGCCCGTGGCGGCGTCGAAGAACGGGAAGCCCTCGATCGGGTTCGGGTGCCCGTCGAGCTCCGACCCGGCCTCGCGGAGCGTCTTCGCGTCGGCGGTCGTCAGCTTGCGGCGCTTCTCGGGATCGCGCCCGACGACGACGCCCAGCTTGCACGCCGCGGCGTACACGATCGGCACCGCGTGCCCCTCGGAGAGCACCAGCCGGTCGCTCGTCGGATACGACGGGTAGTCCGGGCTCCACCGCATGGTGTGGAACATCAGGACCGTGACGATGTGCCCGAGCGACAGGGCCGTGCTGGGGTGCCCGCTGCCGGCGGCGGCGGTCATCTCCAGGGACAGCTTGTCGAGCTCGATCGCCTGGGCGTGAACAGCGGCCTCGAATGACATGCGTGCGTTCCCTTTGGTTCGGTGTCCCTCGGGCGGGGAGCCTTCAGCGTCCGCACGGCGCGGACTCCCACGACATCCGGTTCCGCACCCGTTCCCACACAGAGCCCATCCGGGACCGACGCCGGATCGCGCGCGGTCGAGTATCCCGGATCGCCCGCCGACGGGCAACTCCGTCCCACCATCGTGGGTCGTGGGGCGTCCCGCCGCGGACCCCGTACCGTATGCCGCCCGCGTCGGCGGTACACTCCCGGGTCAGAGGAAAAGGGAGTTTGCCTCCATGAAAGTCATCGCCGACCGCGCCAGCCTTCTCGACGCCGTGAACCTCGTCTCCGGCGTCGTCGCGCTGCGCACGCCCAAGCCCCAGCTCCAGTGCGTCCGGCTCACCGCCCGCAAGGCCGGCAAAGTCGGTGAACTCGTGCTCTCCGCCACCGACGCCGAGGTCTCGCTGCGCCTCACCCTGTCCCAGGTGGACGTCAGCCAGCCCGGCGAGGCGCTCGTCCCGGCCGACAAGCTCCGCGCGATCGTCTCGGCCGAGGAGCACGAACCGACCCTCACGCTCGAGTCCGACCAGGACGCCTGCTGGATCCGCGGCGCCGACGCCAAGTTCAAGGTGCTCGGGTACCCGCCGTCGGAGTTCCCCGCACTCCCCGAGTTCGAGAAAGTCGCCCAGGGCAAGGAGGGCAAGCTCAAGGCCCTGCTCACCCAGCCCGCGTCGATCTTCACGCAGATGATCGCGCGCACGCTCTTCGCGGTCGCTCGGGAGACCTCCCGCTACGCGATCAACGGCGTGCTGCTCAACCGCGAGGGCAAGCGGCTGGAGATGGTCGCGACCGACGGGCGCAGGCTCGCGCTCTCGCGCCACACCATCCCCGCCGAGAAGGACGCCGCGGCGTTCTCCTGCATCATCCCCACCAAGGCGATGACGCTCCTGCAGCGCCTCCTCGCCGATCCGGACGAGCCGGTCCAGCTCGCCCTCACCGAGAACCAGGTGCTCTTCGGCATCGGCAAGGGGAGCGGCGGCGGCCGCGCGGTCCTCGCCAGCAACCTCGTCGAGGGCGCCTTCCCCCCCTACGAAGAGGTCATCCCCAAGGACCAGGACAAGCGCGTCGTCTTCGACCGCGACGTGCTCTCCAGCGCCGTCCGCCGGGCCGCCCTCCTCACGAACGAGGAGTCCCGCGGCGTGCGGATGAAGTTCGTCGCCGCCGACAAACGCGTCGAGTTTTCCAGCCGCGCCCCGGAAATGGGCGAGGCCGAGGTCCAGGTGGACGTCACCAGCTACGAGGGCGAGGGGATCGAGATCGGGTTCAACCCGTCGTTCCTCACCGACGCGCTCAAGGTGATCAGCGACCCGCAGGTGATCGTCGAGCTCAAGGCCGCGAACAAGCCCGGGCTCGTCAAGAGCGGGAACGACTTCGTGTACGTCGTGATGCCGGTCAACCTGCAGTAACCCGCCGACGGCGGCGCGCGATCAGCCCCCGCCGGGCTTCCTCACGCTCTCGCCGCGCATCCGCCGCACCATGTCGCGCATCATGAGCTGTCCGCGGCTCTTCTGGGCCGCACTGGCGTGACTGGCCACGTCGTCGCGCAGGAACGTGTAGACCCGCGTCAGCGCGCCGGTCGAGGGGCCACGCCCCTCGCGCACCATCTTCATGTCGCGCTGGGCCTGTTCGCGCGCCTCCGCCAGCCGCTCGGCGTCCGAATCTTCGTTGCTGACGCCGCCCACCGCCTCCATGTTCCGCGACATCTCGAGGAACACCCGGTCGAGGTACGCGTCGCGGTCCTCCAGCGGCACGTCCGCGTACCCCGCGGAATACTCGTACCACATGTCGATCCCCAGCTTCGAGATGTTCTCCTCGATCTGCTCGCGGGCGGCCCCCGAGACCCCGGCCGCGAACGCCGCCATGAGCGCCGACTCGGACGCGCTCATGTTCTTCACCCGGTCCACCAGCACCTTGACGAGAGCGAGCCTCTCCTGAACCGAGAGCTTGTTGAACTCGTCGCTGAGCAGCGTGAACGTGAAGACGCGGCGCAGGTTGCCGCGCTCATAGTCGGGCTGCGGCATCGGGCGGACCACCAGCCACACACCGACGCCCAGCACGACCGCCGCGATCGGCCCGACGATGGTCGCCCGTCTCCTCAGCGTCGCCCGCTGCTCGGGCGTGCCCGCGTAGCGGTCACGCACGTCGGCGAAGACCTCGCTCACGCTCTTCGCGCGGCGCGTCCGGGCGCTGATCCGCGCGATCGTCGCCGTCATCGCCGCACGCTCGTCCACGCCGGTCCCCGCACTCATGGCCCCACGCCCCCGCTCCGGCGAACCTCGTCGAAGAACAGCGTCACCTCCGGGAGCGTCGGCATCACACGCCAGTCCGAACGCATGTCGGGGTAGTACAGCGCGTTGCGCGGGTCGCCCACCCGGCGGAGCTTGTGCCAGTCGCCGAAGTCCATCAGGATCGGCCAGCGCCGATCACGCTCATACCCGCGAGACACAGGGACCTGCGGCTTGCGCACGAAGAAGATCATCTCCGACACCAGCATCAGCTCGCCGGGGAAGTACTCGTAGCTCGAACCGTCCGTCCGCCACACCGGCTCAAACCCCTGGGCCTCACCGTTCGACGACACGTCCGAAGGGCAGCGGTACGGATCATGGACCTCGAAGAACCCGTCCGGGCCGCGACGAGGCGTCGGGGCATCGACATAGTCCGCCAGCAACTCGAGCAGGGAGAGGTCGTTCGTCGGCTCGTTCGGCGTCGAGGGACCGGTGCTCGCGTGTAGAGGCCTGACCAGCGGCAGCAAGCCCTTCGAATCGTTCAGGTACACCGCGAGCCCCACACCGATCCCGCGCAGGTTCGCAAGGCACTTCACCCGCCGCGACGTCTCACGCGCCGACCCCAGCGCGGGCATCACGATGCTGATCAGCACCGCGATGATGGCGATGACCACCAGCAGCTCGATGAGCGTGAAGCCCCGCCCACCCCGCCCCGACCCGCGAACTGAACGGTTCGATCGCTCCATCGGATCCCCCGCGCACCCACGCCCGCCGCCGGGCTCTTCTACGCCGATCCTTCGGCGATGGTTACCCCGCGGATGCCCAATCCGCCTTCCAGCCGGCTCACCGGGCCGCCCCGCCCAACGGATATCGGCTCAATACGCCCCGCTCGGTTCGGGCCACCCGAACGCCTGCTTGAGTGCGTCGTACCCCCCGGGCGTCTCGGTCACGGCGAAATACACGATCCCGCCGTCCCGGTACACCAGGATCGGCGGCGCGTCCTTGCCCAGTTCCCCGCCCGCCTTGAGTGAGTACGCCGTCTTCTTCCCCAGAATGTCCGATCCGTCGTCGTTCGGCGGCAGCCGGTATTTCTGGAGGAACAGGCTGACCCTCGCGCCCGCGGCCCCCTTGGTCCCGTCGGTCACGAGCCGGAACTGCGCGCTCTGCCCGGGCGTCAGGTTCGGGTCCGGCGCCCCGGGCACGCTCGCGTCCCCACCACCCTTGAACTCGTACCCGGAGTCCTTCAACTCGTCGAACGTCACGTCCTGCCCGAACCACTTCACGCACGCCGGGTAGACGTCCGCGATCACCTTCGCCACTCCGAAGGACACGTCCATCGACGGGTCCCACGCCTCCTTGTGCGCCTTGCCCAGGTACGCGGCCAGCTCGGCCGCGACAGGCCTGTTCTCCGACACCGGCGGCTGTTTCTTCATCCAGACGAAGTACCCGAGCCCCCCGATCACGACCAGCGCGATCAGCCAGAAGACGGCCCGGCCGGCGGCCCCTCGGCGTGTGGTGTGAACCATGTGTGCGTGCCCTCGCGCGGGGTTCCCGGGCCGACCTCCGGCCCGCTTAGAATCCCGCGATGCCCCCATTCTACATCACCACGCCCATCTACTACGTCAACGATCGGCCCCATATCGGGCACTGCTACACCACCCTCGTGGCCGACGTGGCCGCCCGGTTCCAGAGGCTCATCCGCGGGTCCTCCCCCGCCCCCGTTACGGGAGGCAGCCAAGCCCCTCAGGGCGAGGCCGGCGAGGGTGTTTTCCTCCTCACCGGCACCGACGAGCACGCCGACAAGGTCGTCGTCTCCGCCCGGGAGCACGGCGTATCCCCCCAGGAATGGGCCGACCGCAACGCCGCGGAGTTTAAACGGGCCTTCGAGTTCATGGGCGTCTGGAACGACGACTTCATCCGCACCACCGAGCCGCGCCACAAGGACAAGGTGCCCGGGTACATCCGCCGGCTGATGAAGCACGGCGACGTCTACAAGGGCGAGTACACCGGCTGGTACGACCCGGGGCAGGAGGAGTACGTCACCGAGACCGTCGCCAAGGAAAACGAGTTCAAGAGCCCGATCAGCGGCAAGCCGCTCGTGAAGCGGACCGAGCCGTGCTACTTCTTCAAGCTCTCGAAGTATCAGGCCGCGCTCCACAAGCACATCGAGGACCACCCGGAGTTCCTCCAGCCCGACTCGCGGCGTTCAGAAATCCTGGCTCGTGTTCGGCCGCCGGCGGTCCTCAACGACATCCCCATCAGCCGCCCCGTCACCGACGACCCGGCGACGCAGTGGGGCGTGCGGATGCCCGACGACCCCGCCCACCGCGTGTACGTCTGGATCGACGCGCTGTTCAACTACTACACGGCCGTGGACACGCCGGAGCGCAAGCACCTCTGGCCGCCGGCCGTCCACCTGATGGGCAAGGACATCATCTGGTTCCACGCGGTGATCTGGCCGTGCATGTTGATGGCCCTCGACGTACCACTGCCCCGCACGATCTACGCCCACGGGTGGTGGATCAGCGAGGGCAAGAAGATGTCCAAGAGCCTGGGCAACTTCATCGACCTGGAGCAGTTGCAGGCGTACGCGGCCCGCTACGGCCTCGACGCGCTGCGCTGGTACCTGGCGACGCAGGGGCCGCTGGCGAGCGCCGATGCGGACTTCGCGCACGCGAAGTTCGTGGAGGTGTACAACGCGGACCTGGCGAATGGGATCGGGAACTGCGCGAGCCGCGTGGCGAACATGATCGAGAAGTACTGCTCAGGCCAAATGCCCGAGCACTCAGGTCGTGGCTGGCACACGACGAGAGTGCAGACTCCCTCGGGGGTGGCCGCAGTGGCAGAGAACTGGCCCGAGACGGTCAAGGCCCATCTTCTGAACACTGCTCGTGAGATCGATCAGCTCTTGATTCCCAACGCGTTGCACACCGGCCGAACGTTCGTCTCGTTGGTGGACGGATACATCAACATCCACGAGCCATTCAAGAAAGCGAAGCGAATGGCTGAGGACCCGGCGATCCGCATCGAACTCTTCGACATCCTTCACAACTGCGCCGAAGCTCTCCGAATCACCTCCCTATTGCTCTACCCGGCGATGCCCTTCAAGATGGCGGAGCTTTGGCGTCGCTGGAACTGCTCGCCCCTGCGCGACCCGGCCGACCCGAACTCCGGCTTCGTCGCGCCGCTGGAAAAGCTCGCCGAGTGGGGCGGACCGCACTCCCTTAAACCCGGCACACCGATCGTCAAGGGCGACGCCCTCTTCATGCGCGCCGACCCCGCCGAGCCGCCGCCGAAATCATCGTAAGTACGGATGCCTGAGCATCTATCCGCGCCGGTCCGAATCATGCCGAGCGCTCCAACCCAATCTCCCCCCTCCTGCCCTCGTTGCGGCTACGATCAGTCGGGCATCATCGCCACCTGGGAATCCGCCGGCGCGTGCCCCTTCGAAGGCACGTGCAGCGAGTGCGGACTGGGGTTCGCCTGGGCCGATGTGTTCCGCCCGGACCGGGAGCGGATCCGCGGCTTCTTCGAGCACGCAAATACGGCGCGGCGTCAGGTGATGTGGGCGTTCAGGACGCTCTGGTGGGTCGTGCGGCCGTGGGTCTTCTGGCGGCGGATCACACTCTTTGTTCCGCCGCGGCCGTGGCGGGCGCTGCTGTGGGTGGCGCTACTGGCTCTGCTCATCCACCTCGCGAGCGCGATTCCTCGGACGGTGCTCGTGCTGGTTGATCCCGCATTCTCCGGACCGAGGCTTCCCTCGGCGCTGGGCGGCGTTCCCGGGCTGTCCACCTGGGAAGTTGCGTTACCGCAACTCCTCAACGCGTGGACCCAGCCCATGGGGCGGACCGAAATCTGGTCCTGGGGGACCGGCGGCGTGATGTGGCTGTGGCAGTGGGATCCCCGCGGCTACGTCAGGGCCGGACTCGTGCTGACGGCGGGCTGTCTCACCTGGCCGCTCATGTTCCTGGCGCTCGGCCAGACGATGAAACGTTGCCGGGCCAGACAATCCCACGTGATGCGCGCCTTCGGCTACTCGCTCGCGTGGCTGCCCGTGACGCTCGGCGTGATCGCCTTTGGAGAGATCGCAGGGCTGATGTTCATCCTCGCCGAGGTCCTTTCCGGCGCACGCGCTGGCACGGTGTTCGAGTGGTGGGAGTGGCGTGATGGACTGGCCTTCCTGACCCTGCTGATGTCTGTTCTCTGGGTGCCGCTCTGGTGGTGGTTCGCGATCAACCGGGGGTTCCGTCTGCGGCACGGGCCGGTTGTCTGGGTGGTCTTTCTGGTCGCGTCGATCCTGGTCATGCTCAACGCGCTGCTGGTGCCTGTGGTCCTTCAGTCCTGGCTGCGGTACACCGTGTAGGGGAACGAACCGCAGTCCGGTGCGGATGGGATACTGACGCCGCGCATGCCCGCCAGCCCCACATGCCCGCGGTGCGGCTACGACCAGTCGGGTGTGATCGCCACGTGGGGGAACGCGACAGCCTGCCCTCTCGAAGGCACGTGCAGCGAGTGCGGGCTTTCGATTCTCTGGCGCGATCTGCTGAACCCGCAATGGACCGTGCCGCGCTGGTCGTTCGAGCACCGCGCCGGGTGGTGGCAGGTGGGTGCACACCTGCGCACGTGCTGGGCCGCGTTGCGCCCGTGGTCCTTCTGGACGCGGATGAACCTGCACTTCCCGATCGTCCGATCGCGCCTGCTCCGACACGCTGCCGCCATGCTGCTCGCGTGTCATCTCGCGTTTGCTGTGGCCGCCGCGTATCAGTGCTGGAGCCCCGGCCTTGTCTACGCACTCTGGGTGGCCGCCGGGTTACCCCCACGCCTGCTGGACACGCGCTGGCTCGCGATCGATGCGTTTCTCTGGCCTTACCACCCGGTGTCGATACTCTCCAGCCCCATCCCTATGGGCCGCCCGCCCTCGTTGCCGGACCATGCGGCTTGGTTTGCGATGTGGGTGCTGTTGACGCCGTTCGCGTTCGTCGTATTGACCGAGACCTTTCGACGAAAGCGACTGCGGGTTGCTCATCTGCTCCGCGGGTTCGCGTATTCGCTGACACCGCTGCCGATCTGGACCGTGCTCTGGGTCACGCTCATCAGCCTTTACGAGTATGGCGCAAACTCCGGGCGGTTTTTCGATGACGCCTTCGACCGATCCGCCCATACACTGTTTTTCGCGGCTGTTGCGTCGCACGTCGTCTCCTGCTGGTGGTTCGTCCGCCGATATCTGCGAGTCCCGCACGCCGAGGCCGTAACCGTCGCCATGACGGTCATCGCCGGTCTCGCGGCGGGCATCCTCGTCGTGCTGTGGCGGATCGCCGAGATGACGCTGGCGATGTAGACGCCCACGCCCGCGCGGCACCGTGAAACGCGACCTCGGGCACTATCATCCACGACATGCCCTCCGACCCCATCACCGCCTCCGTCCTCGATCTCATCCGCGGCCGGGACCCCGAGATCGCCGAGCTGGTCCGCAAGGAGGGCGACCGCCAGGCCACCACGATCGAGCTGATCGCCAGCGAGAACCACGTTTCGCCCGCCGTCATGCACGCGATGGGCACGTGCCTGACGAACAAGTACGCCGAGGGGTACCCCGGGGCGCGCTACTACGGCGGGTGCGTCTGGCACGACGAGATCGAGACCATCGCCCGCGAGCGCGCCAAGACGCTCTTCGGGTGCAAGTTCGCCAACGTCCAGCCCCATTCCGGGGCCCAGGCCAACCAGGCCGCGATGATGGCCCTCATGGAGCCCGGCGACACCTTCGCATCGCTCGTGCTCAAAGACGGCGGGCACCTCTCGCACGGGATGAAGATCAACTTCTCCGGGCGCTTCTTCAAGCCCGTCCACTACCCGCTGCACTACGACAAGGGCCACCCCGAGTACGAGCGCATCGACTACCACGCCGTCAAGCAGCTCTGCCACGAGCGCAAGCCCAAGGTGCTCATGTGCGGCTACTCCGCCTACCCGCGCGTCATCGACTTCGCCCGGTTCCGCGAGGCCGCCGACGAGGTCGGGGCGATCCTCGTCGCGGACATCGCGCACATCGCCGGGCTCGTGGCGGCGGGGGTCCATCCCTCGCCCTTCCCGTATGCCCACGTCGTCACGACGACCACGCACAAGACGCTCCGCGGGCCGCGCGGCGGGCTGATCCTCACCGACGACGAGGAGCTGGCGAAGAAGATCGACAAGGCGGTCTTCCCCGGGGCCCAGGGCGGGCCGCTCATGCACGTGATCGCGGCCAAGGCGATCTCATTCGGCGAGGCCCTCCGCCCGGAGTTCAAGGCCTACGCCCGCCAGGTCGTCAGCAACGCCCGTGCTCTGGCCGACGCGCTGATCGACCTGAAGTACCGCGTCACCACCGGCGGCACCGAGAACCACCTGATGCTCGTGGACCTGCGGGCCCGCCACGAGAACCTGACCGGCGCCGACGCCGAGCGCCAGCTCGAGACCGCGGGCATCATCACCAACAAGAACGGCATCCCCGACGACCCGCGCCCGCCCCGCGTGACCAGCGGCCTGCGCCTGGGCTCACCGGCCGCCACCACCCGCGGGTTCAGGGAGACGCAGATGGGGCAGGTCGCCGCGTGGATCGACCGGGTGCTCTCGGCAGGGCTCGAATCCCCGGCGGCCCTGGAGAAGACCACCGCGGGCGTGCGGGACGAGGTCCGACGGCTGTGCGCGGAGTTCCCGCTGCCGTGATGGGACCGTGGCCGCCCGAAAACCACTCCCCCCGACCACCCGACCCACACGCCCTGCGCTCGCCGAAGTCCGGGAACGCCCGCGGAGCACCCCGGTCCGGCACACCGCCGCCCCGTTTGGCAGCGTTCGCCCACGGAAGGGGCGTTCCATGCGCACCGACAGCAGGTTGACGTGGCGGACATTTCGTTTGGCCGTGGTCGGGCTCTGCCTGGCCTGCGGGCACGCGGCGGTGGCCAAGGGCGGGACCGACGCCAGGGGCGGTGGTGCCTCGGGCGTAACGTCCTACCGGGGCACCGCGGCACCGGCGGGGCGGGGCACGTCCAAACCCGGGCGCGGCGGCGGCTGGTCCGGCGTCGGGACGAGCACCGTCGCTTCTTTCACGAACGCCAGGGGCGGCGGCAGCGGGTCCGGCGGTGTCGCCACGTTCACGGGCGTCGCGAGCGCACGCGGCTCGGGCCCGGCCCGATCCATACGCACGGTATCGCCCCGGATGCACACGAGCACGTCCGCATCCCCGCGCAAGAGCACCGTGCTGGCCAGCGCTCCGCCCGCCGGTCGCAAGCCCGCCGTCACCGTCTCGGTTGATCGCGAGCGGGCCGCCGAGCAGGCACGGCGGGTGGACGTGAGCGTTCATCTCCAGGCGTCGCTCAAGGCCGACGCCGCCCGCGCCCGACCGTCCACCACCGTGTCCGCCGCGACCGGGAGCGCGGCCGCGTCACCGTCGCGCGACCCGCGCGTGGCCGCCGCACTCAAGACCGTGGCCGCGGCGCCAACCATCGGGCGCAACCCCTTCGGCTCGCGCGGCGCCGCGTTCGCCACCCTGCCGCCGCGCTGATGCCGCGTCGCGTCACCGCGATGCCCGGGCCGCGCGATGCCGGTGAAGGTCGCACCGGTCGGTCCGGTGCTCCACGCTCGGCGCATCGCGGCGCACGCCGGTGATGATCGCGTGGTGCGTGGGTTGCTCCGCGGCGTCCCCGGTCGCGGGCCCGACCGGCCACGCGGGTTCGGCCCCGGGTTCAACATCGTCCCGGGCCGCTGACCGCGGAGCGCGCCGGTGAACTTCCAGCGCCGCCAGCGTCAGCACGGGCAGCACCAGGAGCCCGAGCAGCCCGATCAGCGCCGGTGTCGGCAGCCCCTCGATCAGCCGGCTCCGCGTCACCTGAGCGGCGATCAGCAGGCCTGTGCCCACCGACGCCAGCCCGACCGCCGCCATGCATCCTCGCCGAACCCGCCGGCCAAATCGGCTCATCCCCGCGTCCCCCCGCTCTCGCGCACGCCGGAACGTGAACCGCCGGCCGCGCGGGCGGGAAAGGTAACGACCGGGCGACGCGGATGCAACCGCTCGCGAAGCCGCGGCATCCCGGGCGCACGCGCCGAGCCCGCGCGCTCCCCCAAGCGCCGCGCTCTCGCTACGCTTGTCGTCATGACCAGGCGCCCCGCGAGTTCGGACGGCGCGATCAGACCGCCCCGGCCGAAGTCCGGCGGCGGGCTCTCCGCGCACACACGCGTCGCGCTGCTGGTGGGGCCGGAGCTCTTCCGTCAGGCCGAGCACACCGAAGCGCTGCGGGCCACGCTCACGGCCGCCCACGGGCCGGTCGGCGTATTCCGGTTCGACGGCGCGACCGCGCCCGTCGCCCAGGTGCTCGACGAGTGCCGCACCTTCGGGCTCATGGAGCCTCACAAGCTTGTCATCGTGGACAATACCTACGCCTTCCTCCGGGCCAAGGCCGACGAGGACGGCGAGGAGGGCGGCGCACCCGAGCCCGCCGCGAGCGCCAGCGGCTTCACTCGCCGCGAGATGCTCGAGCGCTACATCGCCGCACCCTGCGACTCCGCCACGCTCCTGCTGCGATCCGAAAAGGGGTTCACGCTCGGCAAGCTCGGGCCGGCGATCGCCGCGGTCGGGGGCGTCATCGAGTGCAAGGAACCTTCGCCCGTCGAGGCACGCCGCTGGGCGGTCGACCGCGCCGCGAGCCCGCACAAGGCCGTGCTCAACCCCGACGCCGCCGACCTGCTCATCGAGCGGATCGGTCCTGACCTGGCCCGCCTGGACTCGGAGCTGGCCAAGCTCGCCACCAATGCCGACCGATCGGAGGGCAGGCCCGACGGAGCGCCCGCGATCATCACCGCGAAGGCCGTCGCCGAGATGGTCGGTATGTCCCGCGAGGAGGAAGTCTGGGGCATCCAATCGGCCCTGCTCTCGGGCGACCCGCACGTCGCGCTGCGATCGGTCCGCGAGGCGATCGCCGTGTCGCGCCACCACCCCGTGCTCGTCTCATGGGCGTGCGTGGACCTGGCCCGCAAGCTGCACGGCGCCGCCCGCGGCCTCGAGGCCGGCATGAACCCCGGGCAGCTCCGCGTGCCGCTACGCCTCTGGGGCCCGAGCGAGCAGGCCATCCTCGGCGCCGCACAGCGCGTCCGCCCCGCGGACGCCGCGGCCCTCCTCCGCGAGGCGGTCGAGTCCGACGTGCGTCAAAAAACGGGGGCGAGCGACCCCGAGCGAGCCCTGGAAGTCCTCGCGCTGCGCTTCGCGCAGGTGTAGACGCGGGCCCGATCGAGCGATCCGGTACACTCCGACCGCCCGAACCACCGGAGGCTCCCATGACGACGATCCGCTCCCTCTCGGTCGCCGCCGCGGCCGTCATCATGCTCGCGCTTGCCGCCTGCGGGCCGACGCTCGACCAGGAAACCTACGACAAGCTCGCCGTCGGCATGACCCAGCCGCAGGTCGAGGACATCCTCGGCGGCCCGGGCGAGGAGCAGTCCGGCGGGTACGAGATTTCCTCCGGCGGTGTGCTCGGCTCCAACGACAACCGCAACGCCACCACGACGACGTACATCTGGAAGAGCTCGTCCGGCGCGCAGGAAGTCACCGTCACGTTCAACGAGGGCAAGGTGATCGGCATGGCGAAGGCGGGGTTCTGACGCGGGTGCGGCGGCTCGCCGGCGTTCCGGTGCCGTGCGGCGCGTCAGACCCGAGCACGCCGCGGCTGAACCCCAACGGATCGGTACACTGGAACGCCCTGACTCCCGGGAGGCGATCATGACCAAGGTCCGTTCCGTGTTGCTCGCCGGCACCGCGGCCCTGACGCTCACACTGGTCGCGTGCGGCCCCACCCTCGACGAAGAGTCCTTCGCCCAGTTGCAGATCGGCATGACCCAGCTCCAGGTCGAGGGGATCCTCGACGGCCCGGGCGACATGCTCAGCACCCGCCACGAGAACTCGTCGGGCGGCATGCTCGCAACGTTCGCGCCCGGCGAGAGCCCCACCATCACCTACATTTGGAAGAACTCCTCGGGCTCGCGCGAGGTCACGGTGGACTTCCGCGACGGTAAGGCCGTGGGCCTCGCGAAGGCGGGCTTCTGACGGCCACCGCGTCCGCCCCGTCCGCCGGGAACCCGTGCGCAAGGAACCGGCGCGCCAAGAAAAAAACCCGGTCCTGCGACCGGGCCTTGTGGGTTCACTCACGGGCTCGAGGGGCGGGTCAGTTCATCGTCCCGGCCAGCTCCGGCGCGTCGGGCTTGGGCATCTCCTCGGGGAGCTTCGTGCCCAGGAACTGCGTCTCCAGCGACAGGCGGATCTTCTCCATGGCCTTGTTCTGGATCTGACGCACCCGCTCCTTCGTCACGCCGATGATCTGCCCGACCTGCTCGAGGGTCATCGGCTTGTCGGCCTCGCCGGACTCGAGCCCGAAGCGGTGCTCGATCACCGTCCGCTCGACGTCCGTCAGCTCGGCCCGGTTCTCCAGGACGATCCGCTTGACCTCCTCGGCCGCGTCCTTCTCGAACGTGCCGCGCTTGGTCTCGAGGAAGTTCGACCGCTCGAGCTTCGGGTCGAAGTCCGTCGGGAACCGCTGGCGGTACTTGCTCAGCTTCATGCCCTGCCGGCTGAACGCCTTGAGGATCGCCCGGCAGGCGTACGTGCTGAACTTGTACCCGCGGCCCGCGTCGAACTTGTCCACCGCCCGCAGCAGCGCCATGTTCCCCTCGGACACGAGGTCCGCGAAGTCCACCTCGCTCATGCGGGTGCGCTTGGCCATCGCCAGCACCAGGGCCAGGTTCGTCTCCGCGATCTGCTCGCGGACGCGCTCCGCCAGCCGGTGCCACCGGAGGATGTGCTGGGCCTGGTCCGGGTCGGGAAGCCGCGCCGGCGAGCCCCACACGTCCTGCTGCAGCTTCCACACGCGGTAGCGCGCGTAGTTGAACTGGTGGAACAGGACCTTCTCCTCGGCCCCGGTCAGGATCACCTGCTGGCTGCTCTTGACCGTCCGCCCCTTGCTCGTCGTGGAGAGGTCGTCCATGACAGGGTGGTACCAGCTCGTATCGGGCTTCTGGATCGGCGGTGCCTCGTCGTAGATCTTCCGCTCCGCCTCCTTCTCGTAGAAGGCCGGGCTGTCGATGAAGTCCTGCTCCGAGGACATGACCTGCGTCAGAAGCGTCTCGTCGTCGTGGCTCAGCGTCTTGCGAGCGCCCGACTCGACCTTCGGCGCGGACGCGCCAACCCCGGCGCGGTGCCGGCGACGCACCTGCTCAAGCGGGCTCGGGGATGTGCGGTGAATTCGGCTCATCGAAACGTTCGATCCTCGGTCAATCTCTCCCCCGCCGTTCCTTCCCTGGTTCAACCCGTCACCGGGCCCACGCTCGCCGGACCGTGCCGGCCGACTCGATCTCGCTCCCACGTGTTCGGGAGCCCGGGAAGCTGATGCCGTTCTCATTCGGATGCCGCCCGCGACGCTTCCCGACGCCGCGCCCTTTCCTGTATCCGAAGAATCTCGTCGGTTCGCCGCTTGTTGGTGCATCCTAGCTTCGCACCGGGTGTCACGCCCGAACATGCAGTTCGCACTCGGCCCGGGACTCTAGTGGTACGTTGAACCGTCCCCTTTGTTTCCCCCATTTAGACAGATTCCAACCTCTAGCCCGATTCCAAATCGGGGTGGAACGACGCACCCAAGCCGCCCGAACCCCACGTCTTGACCCCTTTGAGCCGCCGATCTAGGCTCCAGCGAGCATCATCGGTGACCGTCAGGGTTTTGTCAGAACACCGTCCAGCACAGCATACTCGGCCTGCGGAATATCGCAAGTTGAAACTTCGTTTCCGCAGGCTATCCCGAAACAAGCGCCCAGACCGATCACGTCCGATAGTTCGCAGGACGATCGGTACACGGAGAACTCCATGCCGTTCACGATCCCGACCCTGCCGTACGCGCCGGACGCCTTGGAGCCGCACGTCGACAAGGCCACGATGGAGATCCACCACGGGCGCCACCACAAGGCCTATGTGGACAACGCGAACAAGGCGCTCGACGGCACGAAGTGGGCCGACCTTTCCCCCGAGCAGGTCATTGCCAGGCTCGCGGAGTTGCCCGACGACAAGCGCGGCCCGGTCCGCAACAACGCGGGCGGGCACGTCAACCACTCCATGTTCTGGCAGCTCATGGCCCCCGCGGGCAAGGGCGGCGGCGGCGCGCCCACCGGCCCTCTGGCCGACGCGATCAAGAGCGCCTTCGGAACATTCGACGGACCCGGCGGGTTCAAGGAGAAGTTCGCGGCCGCGGGTGTCGGACGATTCGGCTCGGGCTGGGCGTGGTTGTGCGTGAAGGGCGGCAAGCTCGAGATCTGCTCAACGGCGAACCAGGACAACCCGCTGATGGGCGAGGCGATCGGTGGGGGGGCGGGCTGCGGCGGCGTGCCGATCCTGGGCCTCGACGTCTGGGAGCACGCGTACTACCTCAAGCACCAGAACAAGCGCGCGGACTACATCGCCGCGTGGTGGAACGTCGTGAACTGGGCCAGGGCCGCGGAGTTCTACGCCAAGGCCCGGGCGAAGTGACGCCGTCGGATGGCCAATCGCCGCTCATCCCGCGGTGAGACGCCGTCCTGAGCCGGCAGCGTCCGCCGTAACGGCTATCCCTACGATGCGCCCGTGAGCGACGCCGACCCCCGCACCCCACCCCCGCCCGCCGCGGCGCGGCGCGCTCCGCTCACACCCGGACGCCGAATCGCGCTGCTGGTCTACCTGCTCAGCCCGTTGATCGTGCTGGCCCTCCTGGTGCTGCTGATCTTCCAGGCGCAGCGCGCCGGCACCAAGCTGACAGATCCGCCCAAGGGCGCAGGCGCCGGCGAGTCGGGAATGGGCCAGCCGTTCATCGATACGCGCGGGACGAAGTAGCACGCCTTGCGCGGCCGGTGTTCCCCGCCGCTCCGTCTCGCAGCCTGCCTGCCGCGGCAGATCCCATCGTCCCTTTGTCCCTTCGTCCCTTCGTCCCTTCGTCCCTTCGTCCCTTCGTCCGCTACCGCCACTCCTCCGCACGATGGACCCCAAGCTGCACGTAATCCCGCGGAAACAGCAGATCGAGCGTCCAGTCCATCGCCACCCGCATCTTCCGCCCGATCCCCGGCATCTTGAGCAGGTACACCGTCCGCCAGAGCCACCACGCCCAGAACCCCGCGATCTTGAACCCGAAGACCCGCGCCACGCCCGTGCGGCAGCCGAGCGCGGCCAGCGAGCCCTGATCCACCAGATCGCACGGCCTTGTCGGCCGCCCGGCGAGCACCCGGGCGATGTTGGCAGCGCACGCGATCCCCTCGCGCAGCCCGTGCTGCGCCGTCGCGGGGTAGGGCTTCCCCGCGGCGTCGGTGTTCACGGCGCAGTCGCCGATCCCCCAGACGTTGTCAAACCCCTTCACCCGCAGGTCCCGCTCGCACAGGATGTACCCGCGCTCGTCGAGGGGCAGGGGCATCGCCGCGATCGCCGGCGGCGGGGCGATGCCCGCGCACCAGATCACCGTTCGCGTGTCCAGCACGCGTCCGCTCTCGAGCACCACCCGCGTCGCGTCGATCCGCGTCGCCGACTCGCGCGTCAGCACGTCGATGCCGCGAGCGCGCATCTTCGCCGCCGCGTAGTCCCCCAGCTCCGGCCCGATCGCGGCCAGGATGCGTTCGCTCCGCTCGACGAGCGTCACGGCGATGTCGCCCGCCCCGATGTTGCGGTACAGCCGGCGCGCCTGGAGCAGAAACGCGTGCAGCTCCCCCGCCACCTCCGCACCGGTGAAGTTCCCGCCTACAACGACGAAGTGCAGAAGCGCCCGCCGATCACCCGCGTCCGGCGCGGCGTCGGCCAGCTCCAGCATGCGGATCGCGCGGTCGCGCATCGCCACGGCGTCGCCCGTGCTCTTCATCCCGAGGCCGTGCTCGCGGAGCCCCGGCACATCCGGCAGCCGCGTGATGCTGCCCAAGGCGATCACCGCGTGGTCGTAGCGGATGCGCTCCTCGCGCTCCAGCTCGGGCACGTGCAGGACCACCTCGCGTGCCTTCACGTCCAGTCCGCTCACCTCCCCCAGGCGGAACGACGCCGACCCGATCATCGCGCGGATCGAGACCACAGCGTGCCGCGGCTCGAGGCTGCCGGTGCCCGCCTCGACGAGCAGCGGCGAGAACACGAAGAAGTTGTTCCGGTCCAGGAGCAGAACCTCGACGCCCGTGCCGCGCAGCCGCCGCGCCAGGGCCCGTGCGCAGTACGCGCCGGCGAATCCGCCGCCGAGGATGACCACACGCCACACGTCCGCCCGGATACCCAAGCGCAAGCTCCTGACCTGGCGAGGGTATCTCGCGCTCGACCGTTACACCTCCGACCGTGACCGCCATACCTGCTTCCGAGGGCTCAGGTGACGGCGCGAACCTGGTGAAGCCACCGGCCAACACACCGGTCGAGCTCGACGACAGTCGCATCCCGGACGAATGCCGCCGACTGCCTCCCATTGGCCCGCGCTGGCTTCCCGTGGCCACCAGGCGCCACCACGATTCGGCCAACCACGGACACACGCCAGCACGCGGACGCTTCCGACATCCCGGTGGGCGGCCGCCACGGCTGGCACGCAACTTGCACCTGAAATGGGTCGTGCGGAGCGTTAGGCCCAGGACGCCCGCGAGCAAGGCTCATTGACATCGACAAGGGTTCTTTGTTCACACGCCCGTGACACCGCGGCCCATGCCGCGGCGGCCCGCTGGGGGGTGGGAGAGGTCAGGTCCCGGACGAGAGAAACCCGACAGAGTCGGCACGGCAGCATGAACACCCCGCGCGGAAGCGCGGTTCAAGAACTCGTTGTCCCTCCGCCCGGTCTTGGTTCACGCCAAGGCCGGGCATTGTTTTTGGACCGTCTACTCCAGCGGCTCCAACCCCTGCAACGCCCGCAGCAGCATGATCTGTCCCACGTCGTAGTTGTCATGCGGCAGCAGGTACCGCAGCCGATCCAGCGGGCTCTTCGTGTTCGCCATCGCCGCCCGCACCTTCTTCTGCGAGTCAGCGAACCGCTTGACCGTCGCCCGCCACGCCGCGGGCGTGACCTTCGTGGGCCCGGCCCAGTTCCCGCGTTTCATCTCCAAGTCGCTCGGACCCTGGCCGCCGCGAAGCCTGCGCAGCGCCATCGTCCGCCAGAACACGACGTGGTTCACCTGCTGCCAGATGGACTTGCGCCCCGGCCCGGGCGACCACGCCGCCTGCTTCGGCGTCAGCCCCGCGACCGCCTTCCCCCACGCCGCCGCCCACAGCCCGGTCTTCCACGCCTCGTCCCACCACGACACCAGTTCGACACGGTCCATGCTGGCTCCCTTCGGGTTCGCGCGATCCGCGGCGCGCCGGGCATTATTCCCGTTCGCCCGTGTTCGACCGCTCCATGCTGCAGGCGGTCCAGCAGTTCGCGTTCACGCTGGATTGATGCCGACGCGACGCCGGACACCTGACCGGAATCCGTAGACTCCCCCGTGGCGATGCACACCAGTAGAGCGTTGGCTGTGGGTCTGGTGGTTCCGGTGATCCTGTTCGCCGGCGTCTTTGCCCTGTTGCGCTGGCAATCTCCCGTGGGTGTGCCGGTTCCATGGCGCCTGTTCGCGTTCTTGCTCGTGCTGACGGCCATCGTGGTCGTCGTCGCGGTCATCGCCCGGAAGCGCGGGCTCGCGGGCCCGTTCCGGACCGAACCCCGCTTTCTTCGCACGACGCGCCGGAAGATCATCTGGAGCTTTGTGCCAGCCGCCCTATTTCTTGCGGCAATACCGGTCATTCGGGGTGGCCACGGCAGCTATCTGGCCGCGTTTCTGCAGCACGCACCCATGGTCTGCTCCCTCATCGGCATAGGACTCATCGGCGCCGCGTTCGTACGGTCCGGAAGCGAACCGCGTTGCGCCGCGTGCGGGTATGACGTCTCCGGCGCGCCACAGCCGGCCGATCCCGGCGATAGGTGCCCCGAGTGCGGCACCGAGTTTCGTGTGCCGGGCGGAACGGTCGTCGGCGAACGTCGGGTGCATCGGGGTTTGGTCGTCATGGGTGTTGTGCTCGTTGCGGGGCAGTTTGTCTGGTATGCCACCCTCGCGCGTTCCCCAAGCGCGATGATGGGTTGGTACACGCCGTACCTCCCCACCGGCTCGTTGATCCGCGAGGTCACGGGCGCGCCCCGAGGATTCACCAGGGACGAATGGGCCGAGCTCAACACCCGCACGCTCACGCCCGACGACGAGGTTCGCCTGGCGCGCGGCTTGATCGAGTTGCGTGCCCGCCAACACTACATGGACCCGGCCGCGGAGACTTGGCTCGACGCCTACGCCAAGTCCGGCGGAATGCCCGCTGATCTGCTTGAACGGTTCTGCGCCGAGTGGCTCGACCTCTGGCTCGTCGCTCCCGCCCGCGTCCGCGTTGGCGAGAGCGTCACCATCGGTCTCGCGGGCGACTACCGGGGCAATATCGGCGCCGCGGGGGGTGGGGCCGCGCTCGTCGCCCGGATCGTGTTTGAGGGCTTCCGCGTCGGTGACGACCCCGAACCTCAGGCCCGGGCGGTCACGAGCATCCACGGAATGCGGCTGATGTCGACGGAGATCCTGAACGATCGCATGCGCGGCTCGACGCGATCGCGCCCCGACGCCCTCGGCGACCGCAGCCCGCAGTTGACTGTCACTCCGAATGTTCAGGGTACGCTCCGCATCCGCGCCGCGGTCTGGATCATCGTCAATCCGCAGGCCAGCGGCCTGAACCCGGTGGTCTGGAACGATGACGGCACGCCCGTCCTGCCCGCGGACGCCGTCTGGACGAAGCGCGTCGAGTTGGAGCGCACGATCGAGGTGGATCCTTGACCGGCGGCAAGCCCTTCCGGTAGCCGCTGTAAGCTGCCGGAATGCGGCTTCGGCCCCGTAACCGTCTTACTCTGCCGCCCCCGAAGGTCTACCGGGCGTTCCCCGAGTTGGACCAGTTCAGTATCGACGAATGCAACGCGTTCTACGTGCAGGCTCGGAGCTGCTTCATCGGTCGGCGCCGGATCCGTCTCGTACTCGCATTTGTGCTGGGATATGGCGTGATCTATGGCGCCATGGCGGCAGGCATCTATTTCCTGGTCGAGCCGCTACCGATTCGCCCGCGATTCGATCGCGTGGCCGACCTGTACGCCTTCCTGGTCATCGGCGGTTTGAGCACCGTATTGGCTGTCGCAACCTGGTCCGTCACCCGCGCTATCGTGCGCGCCACCATACGGAATCGACTCAGTCATCCTGAATGTTCAACCTGCGGATACTCGCTCTCCGGCCTGCCCGCACCGTCCGGCGGCGTGCGATGCCCGGAGTGTGGATCGTCTGAAATGATCCAGCCGACGCGAACTCCCGCGTAGCGAGCCGCCGTTGCCGCAGGCGAACGCGTGTCAGTACGCCCGTTCCAGCGTCGCCCCCGGATAGAACCGGGGCACCATCTGCCGCCACGGGTACCCGCGATCCGCCATGCCCTTGATGCACCACTGGCAAAGCCCGACGCCGTGCCCGAACCCGCGCCCGCGGATCGTCACGGCCTTGCCCTTGATCTCGACCTCGAAGTCGTTGCTGGCCGCCCGCGTCTTGCGCAGCGCGACATCCGGCACCCCCGCGACAGATTGGTTGCAGGCGAGCCGAAGCTGCTCGGCGCTCAGCTCGAACGGCGTGCCCTTCGCGTCGCGCAGCCGGTAGCGTGCGGGGCGTCCGTCCGCGTTGGCCCGCGCGACCGTCACGCTCACCAACGACGAGAGCCCGGCGACATCATGCCCGTTCCCTTTGCCCCACTCGCGGATCCGCCGCGTCAGTTCGTCGGTTTCGCGCGTCACCTCCCAGCGGTACAGCGTGGACTGCGTACACCAGTGGTCCCGAGACGCGGCCTGGATCGGCTCGTAGAGGTTGTATTCGTACCCCTCCGTTGTGGGCCAGACGTCCGCGGCCGAGGCGGTCCGTCCGCCGCACGTGCTGGCGTAGTACGTCCGCAGCAGCTTGCCTCGCCACGTAACTACTACGCCCCGCGTGTTCCGCACGCCCTGCACGGCCACAGGCGTCTCGACGAAGCCCTTGTAGACCTGGTCCTGGGTGTTGGCTTCGAGGTCGTAGTCGCGCCCGCGCCGCATGGCCACGTGCCGCTGATGCAGCGCGTACGTCCGCGCGACCACCGACTGCGCCTCGTACGCCGCGAGCGGCCAGTTCGGCCACAGCTCGCCCGACACCACGCCGGGCAGGTAGCTCTCGACGAGCACGAGCTCGACGATGTCGAACACACCCGGCGAGCCGCGTTTCGCCGCCGCGCCCGCGCTCGGAGGAGTGGGTGTTCCGCCGGTCGGGCTCTGAGTCGTCGCCGTCCCCGGCCTCGGGTGGAGCCGCAAGCGGCCCGGGAAGGGCGCCCCGTCGATCAGGATGTTCGCGTCTTTACCGTCGCGGGCCGCCTCGGGCGAGACGAACACCGGAGTCCACGCGCCGAACAGCCGGCGGCGCCCGTCGCCATCCGTCACCGTGATGCTGCCCGCCTCGCACGCCACGCCGAGGGGCCCCATCACCGCCAACGGCTGGTCCACGTCCGTGGTCACGACGAACCGGCTCGGCCCGTCGAGCGTCGCGCCGGTCAGCCCCGTACGGATCCGCACGCGCAGCTCGGGCTCGGTGGTGGGCAGCTCGGGGGCGGCGTCCGCGACCCGGGCCGATTTGTCCAGGCCCAGGCCCGCGAGCCACGACTGGCACGACATCACGCTCACGCCCAGCGCCACGATTAGCACCAGGGCCAGCGTCGGCGCGCGCTCCACCACGGCGGTCATCCGCCCGAGCGCACGCGCACTGGGTTCCGAGCGTTCCATGCCCTCTCGCGTCTCCCTCGCGGCCATGTCCTGCAGGTGCCGTGTCCGTCCCGCCCCACGCTCGTTAGGATACCGGGCTTCCGCGGGGGCACCCCGGAACATTGTGGAGGACCTGACGGTGAGACACCAACGGGGTTCGGTCGCGCGCGGGTCGGGCGTGGCGAGGCCGACACTCAGTCCGCCCGGCAACCCGGCCCGCTTCCTCGCGCACAACTGGATCGGCTCGGCGCTGGCCGCGGCAGCAACCCTCGCCGCGATCATCGCCCCCGCCGGTTGCTCCGGCGGAGGCCGACGCCCGCCGCGCGCCGCCGCCACGCCCTACGCCGGGCCGGACGTCCGCGTGGATTCATCCGGGCCGGACCACATCGTCACCTTCCAGGCGTCCTCGACCGGCTGGGCCTTCACCGTGGACGCCGTGCAACCCAAGCCGGGCGTCACCGAGGTCTACGCCTCGGCCACGCGCCCCAACCCGGCATTCATGCAGGCCCAGGTCGTCACGCCGCTCTCCGTCGGCACGGGCGTGGACGCCCGCACGCCTATCGCCGTGCGCGTTCGCGTGCTGGACTTCGGCGCCAGAGCGGGCGAACAACCCTACGCCGACCCGATCCGCTGACGGGGCCCGCCATGGTCGACGACGCACTCCGGGACCTGCTGCGCCTGACCCTGACGCCCGGACTGGGGCCGATCCTCATCGGTCGCCTGCTGGCGCAGTTCGGCTCGCCCGACCGCGTCCTGGCCGCGTCGGCGAAGCAACTCGAACAGGTCCGCGGCATCGGGGCCGGCATCTCCGCCAAGGCCGTCCAGGGCATAAAAGAGTCGGCCGGGCTGGTGGACGACGAACTCGCCCTCGCCGCGAAGCTCGGCGTGCGGTTCGTGCCCCGAGGCGACCCGGCGTACCCGCCGCTGCTCGCAACAATCACCGACGCTCCGCCGCTGCTGTATGTCCGCGGGTCGCTCCGCCCGGCCGAGGCCGACCGCTACCCGGTGGCGATCGTCGGCTCCCGCCGCTGCTCGGCCTACGGCGTCGAACAGGCCGAGCGCTTCGCGGGGGTGCTCGCGGGTGCGGGGCTGACCATTGTCTCCGGCGGCGCCCGTGGGATCGACTCGGCCGCACACCGCGGGGCGATGCGCGTCAACGGCCGGACCATCGCGGTCCTCGGCTGCGGCCTGGGCGAGTGCTATCCGCCGGAGAATGCCGACCTCTTCGAGCGGATCGCCGCCCCCCGCGCCGAAGGGGAGCCGGGTGGCGGGGCCCTGGTTTCCGAGTTGCCCCTGCGGACCATGCCGGAATCGGACAACTTCCCCGCCCGGAATCGGCTGATCTCGGGGATCAGCCTGGGCATCGTGGTGATCGAGGCCGGCGCGAGGTCCGGGGCCCTCATCACCGCGCGACTCGCCGCCGAGGAGCACAACCGCGAGGTCATGGCCGTGCCGGGCAGGATCGACTCCGAGGCGAGCGCCGGCTCGCTTGAACTCATCAAGCAGGGCGGGGCGGCCCTGATCACCGACCCCGGCGACGTGCTCCACCTGCTGGAAACTCCCGCCCGGCATTCGTTCGTGGGCACGCACGAGTCGCGATACGCCGACCCGACCCGACCGGGCACCGAGCCCGAAGTGGGCTCCGCAGTGCTGTTTGAGGGGCGGTCTACGCGAACACATACCGGCTCGCGAGGCGAAACCACCGGTCCGCCGCTCTCGGACGTTCAACGGACAATCTTGTCCGTAATGGACGAACCGATGACGCTCGACCAGCTCGCCCAGGCCAGCGGCGTTGAACCCGCCCGACTCCGGGCCGAACTGACGCTCCTGGAGATTCAGCGGCGCGTAGCGCGGCGCGGCTCACGGCTCGAGCGTGCCGCCCGGCTGCCCCGAAACTGAATCATCGCAGCCCGCTCGTTGAAATCGTGTGATTCGGCGTTCGGGACCCGCACGTTATTTTCTGAAATCGTCGCTTGCCGTGTGGCGATTGATTGGCTATCGTGTACCGAACGGGCCCGCGCGAAGCAGCGCGGGCGGAGGACAGTCGGACCCATGGTGGGCCCGCGACCGGGGACCGGTGAGACCGACGGGCGGAGACCCGGAAGGCGAGTTGACCGGATCGAGGCGTCCGAGTCCCGAGTGAATCCGGGCCGCGGACATGTTCGAGCGGCAGCCGCGCCTACATCCACGAGCCGCGAGGAGCGAACGGATGCGCTTCGACCCTGCTCCGCTGCTTCGGTTGGGCCCCGGTGGCGACTTCCAGAGAGACTATGTTCAGCGCGATCAATCCCGGCACGACCCCGCACGCCACGCGGCGGCGAGGTGTAGCCACGCCCGCGACGATGCACCGCGGCGGATGGCCTCCTTCGGCCGCCCGATGGGGTGGTTCGCCCGGCTCGTCGGCGCCGCCCGCAGCCCGGCGCTCGGACTTTCGTCGGGGTGCGCGCCCGTCGGGCCGGACCACAGGACCCGCCCTGGCACGATGCCGAGCGACCAATCCCGCGCCCTGGCGACGGCCGATCGCGTGTCGCTCGTCGCGGGCCGCCTGCTGGTCGCTGAGCGTGCCCTGCGGTTTCAGGGGCGGGTCCTCGCCGAGGCGTCATGGTCGCTCACCGGGCGTCGCCCCCGATCGCTGGTTCTCGCCGATCTCGTCATCCCCGTCGCGGCCGACCCGCTCGGCCGCCGCGTCGCGTCATCGTCATCCACCGTCCGCACCCCCGTCCTGATCCAGGAGGCCGGCCATGAATCTCAACCTCACGCCCAAGCAGCTCAAGATCCTTCAGCTCATCCGCGACTGGCGGGTCCGTCGCGGCTATTCGCCGACGATGCAGGAGCTCGCCGACGAGATCGGCGTCAGCAAGGTCACCGTGTTCGAGCACGTCGAGGCGCTCATCAAGAAGGGCGCCCTCGTCCGCGAGCCCAACAAGGCTCGCTCTTTGTCGATCGCTGACGGCGTTCCCGTCCCCGACGAGTCCCGCCCCACGCGGTTCCCGCTCGTGGGCAAGATCGCCGCCGGCTACCCCATCGAGAAGGTCCCCGACCAGGACGAGATCGACCTCGTTGACGTCCTCGGGGCCAAGGGCAAGGAGTCCACCTTCGCCCTCCGCGTCGAGGGCGACTCCATGAAGGACGAGGGCATCCTCGACGGCGACTATGTCCTCGTCGAACGCACCGAGACCGCCCGCAACGGCGACCGAGTCGTCGCCCTCCTGCCGGACGGCCAGACCACCCTCAAGACCTTCTTCAAGGAGGACGACCACATCCGCCTCCAGCCAGCCAACCCCGGCTTCGATCCCATCCGCGTCAAGTTCTGCCAGGTTCAGGGCATCGTCAAGGGCGTGGTGAGGCGGTACGGGCGATAGGTCCGGGGCCATCGCCTTGGGGAGAGGTGTGGAGGCGTTGTCGGCGCACCGATCGCGGACACCGCCGCGCGTTTGGTCGCCCCTGCTGTCGGCTGATTTCGAGGTCCCCGATCACCGTTTCTCGGCGAACCGAACCGCGGGGATGCCCTACGGACAGCCGGCGACGAACCGGGTCTGGAAGCAGCCGAAGTCGGCGACCGTGAGGCCCGCGTCGGCGTTGCAATCGGCGAACGGGTCACCCGCTACAAACCGGCTCTGGAAGCACCCGAAATCGGCCACGGTCAGATGGCCATCCTCGGTGCAGTCCGGGTAGCAGGCGCACAGCACCGACGTAAAGCTGACGTTGTCAAAGCCAATCGTGTTGCCGGGGCTCGACCCCCCGACGGTCAGGCGGAACGCGGATGGCGTCGGGAGCGTTCCCGCGGCCCCGCCCCGCAGGTAGACGCCGACCAGCGGCTCGGTGTCGCTCGCGCCCGTCCAAAGGTTCGTGATCGATGCCGACGTGATCTGCCGGGTCGGGAAGTTGATGGTCACGCACAGGCGGTGCCACGCCTGGAACGGCAGGCCCGTCCAGTCCGGGCTCGGCGTGACGACGATGCCGGCACCCGCGGCGTTGGCCGCCTGGATCGGCGCGTTCCAGCCCGCGGTAGGCCCCACCGGCTGGAAGAGCTGCGCGAACCGCTTGCTGGCCGCCGGCTCGAGCGAGAAGCTCCCGATGTCCGGAGAGAGGCCGGTGAACGGGAGCACGGCCATGTCGTAGCAGATGGTCCACGTGCCGCACCCCCAGTTGGCGAGCGGGAGGTTGCGCTGGGCACGGCCGATCATCCCGGCGCCGGGCCCCTTGCCCATGGCGAACTGAGACCCGCCGAGGGGTTGCGGAGAGAACTGCCACGGGTTCGCGGCATACGCACCGATGACGAACGCGTTCGACGTCATCGGCTCGGGCGGCAGATAGAACGGAACACTGGTCGGCTGTCCGACGAGCGCCGCGCCCGACGTGTAGAGCGTGGGCTCAAAGGTGGCGGCGTACTGGGCGCAGGCGACCCACGGGGTGGCGGCCGCCGCCACGAGGGCCGACGCCACGCCCGACCCCCGACCGCAGGCCCAAATCCGAGAGAAAGTGCCGTTCATGATTGTCTCCTGATTGCGGGCGGCCCCCCACGGGGCACACCCATGACAAGAACGAGATTCACGCCCGCAAGGGATCACGCCCCGCCTTCCTCTTGCGGCAGAAGTCTCCGTTCGGGACAATGCGCGGCGGTGTACGGTGAGCGGCGCCCCGCTCGGGAGCTTCAAGAGCCGTGGGCCCCCAGGCGTCCGAGGACGTGACCCGGCTGTTGGACGCGATGGCGTCGGGCGATCACGCAGCCGCGGAACGGTTGTTTCCGCTGATCTACGACGGGTTGCACGCGCTGGCGGTCCGCGCGATGCAGAGTCAGCGCGCCGGGCACACGCTCCAGGCGACCGCGCTGGTGCACGAGGCCTACCTGAAGCTCGTCCAGCCGGCATCGCCCGCGTGGGAGAGCCGCGCCCACTTCCTGCGCGTCGCGGCGCGCGCGATGCGCAGCGTCCTGATCGACCACGCCAGGGCCCGCCGCACCGACAAACGCGGCGGGGGATGGAAGCGGTCGCCGCTCGATGACGGTGCGGTCTTCACCGACAGCCCGTCCGGGGACGTGCTCGCGCTCGACGAGGCGCTCAAGCGGCTCGCGGCGCTGGACGGGCGAAAGGCCGAGATCGTGGAGCTGCGCTACTTCGGGGGCCTGGAGGTGGACGAGGCGGCTCGCGTGCTGAGCGTCTCGGGCGTGACCATCAAGCGCGAATGGCGCCTGGCCAAGGCATGGCTGCGCCACGAGCTCGAGAGGGGCGCGGCCGTGGGCGACGTTCCCGGCTCGCCCGATCGACCGAGGGGGGGGCGCCGATGAGCGATAACCGATGGCGGATGGTGGACGACCTGTTCCACCGCGCCCTGGAGATCCCCGAGCCCGCGCGTGCCGCGTTCCTCGCCCGGGCCTGCGGTGACGACCGCGCGCTGCGCGGACAGATCGAGACGCTGCTTCGCTCCGACTCGCGGGCGGGCGGATTCCTCGAAACCCCCGCGATCGGCGCGCTCGCGAGCCCGACAGAACGCGCCGCGGAGCCCGAGAGTGTCGAGGGGCTGCGCATCGGCAGCTACCGGCTCGTCCGACTCCTCGGCGCGGGCGGCATGGGCTCGGTGTACCTCGGCGAGCGCGACGACCGCCAGTTCACCCAGCGGGCCGCGATCAAACTCATCAAGCGCGGCATGGACACCGAGGAGATCGTCCGCAGGTTCCGCGCCGAGCGGCAGACCCTCGCGAACCTCAACCACCCCAACATCTGCCGCTTGCTCGACGGCGGTGTGACCGACGACGACCGACCCTATCTGGTGATGGAGCACATCGAGGGGGAGCGGATCGACGAGTACTGCGACCGGCGGCGGCTGGGCGTCACGCGCCGGCTGGAGCTGTTCCGGACCGTGTGCGGCGCGGTCCAGTACGCCCACCAGAACCTCGTCGTGCACCGCGACCTCAAGCCGGGCAACATCCTGGTCACGCCGGAGGGCGTCCCCAAGCTCCTGGATTTCGGTATCTCCAAGGTGCTCCACGCGGGCGCCGCGGACGGCGCGACCGACGCCTCTCTCCCCGGCTCGCGGCCCCTCACGCCGCGCTACGCGAGCCCGGAGCAGGTCGCGGGCGGGCCGATCACCACGGCGTCCGACGTCTACTCCCTGGGTGTGATCCTGTACGAGTTGCTCACGGGCCGGCCCCGGTTCCCCGAGACGCCGTCCGCGCTATCGCCCCCCGGGGTCGATCCGCGCGTCGCGACGCCGGAGCGGCCCAGCGCCGCCGTCGCGCGCCCGCCCTCGGCCGGCGCGTCTGAAGGGGACGGTACTGCCGCCTCGCGATCCACAACCGCCGCGCGCCTGCGCCGCCGGCTCCGGGGGGACCTCGACACCATCGTGCTGGCCGCGCTGCGCCTCGAGCCGGAGCGCCGATACCACTCCGCCCAGCAGCTCGGCGACGACGTCCTGCGGCACCTCGACGGCCTGCCCGTCCTCGCCCGCCCGGACACCCTGCGCTACCGCGCCGGCAAGTTCGTGCGCCGCCACCGCATCGGGGTCGCTCTCACCGCGGCCGCAGCCGCGACGCTGGCCGCGGCGGCGGCCGTCAGCACCACGTCGGCGCTCGCGGCGGCGAACGCGCGCGATCGCGCCCGGCTGGAGGCCGACAAGGCAGGGGCGGTCTCCGGCTTCCTCCACGACATGCTCATCTCGTCGGACCCGGCGGAGGGGAGTGGGCCGGACACCACCGTCCGCGAGGTGCTCGACGCCGCGGCGGCGCGCCTGGCCCGCCACCCGATCGGGACGCCGGGTGTCGAGCCGGCGGTCCAGTTCACCATCGGGCGTACGTACGAGCAGTTGGGGCTCTACGAGGAGGGCGGCATCCACCTGACGCGGGCCCTTGACCTGTGCCGCGCGCAGCTCGGCGAGTCGCACCCGGACACCATCGTGGCGATGCGCAATCTTGGCGGCCTGCGGCGCATGCAGGACCGCTTCGACGAAGCGGAGGCGTTGCTCGCGCGGGCCAACGAGCTCGCCCCTCGGGTGTTCGGCCCTGAACACGAAGAGACCATCGCCACGATGAACGACCTGGGAATGCTCCGCCAGGCGCTCAACCGCCGCGACGAGGCGGCGGCGATCTACGACCGCGCCCTGGCGCTCGGTCTCGGAGCGCTCGGGCCCGAGCATCGGACCGTCATGTCGCTGCTGAACAACCGCGCGACGATCCTCGAGGAGCTCGGGCGCGTCGCCGAGGCCGGGGACGCCTACCGCGAGGCGCTCGACGCGCGCGTCCGTGTGCTGGGGGAATCCGACACGCGCTCGATCACCACGATGAACAACTACGGCCTCTTCCTCCGGCGGCACGGATCGCTCGACGAGGCCGAGTCGCTGCTCACGCGCGCGCTGGCGATCGGCACGGCGGCGCTCACGGACAGTCACCCGGTCACGCTGACCACGATGCACAACCTGGCCATCGTGCTGCAGGCCCGGGGCCGGCTGGACGACGCGGAATCGATCTTGCGGACGGTCGTCGAGCGGCGCGGGCGCGTGCTCAGCCCGGAGCACCGCAAGACGCTCGCGTCCGTTAACAACCTGGCGATGCTCCTCCTGGCGCGAGACAAGCCCGCGGACGCCGAGCCGCTCCTGCGGAGGGCCGCCGAATCGCTGCGTGTCTCGCTCGGCCCCACGCACCCGAACTTCCTGATCGTCCGGAGCAACCTCGCCGAATCCATCGAGCGGCAGGGGCGGCTCGACGACGCGCTGCCCATCCATCGGGAAACGCTCGAAGCCGGGCGCACGGCGTACCCGCCCGGGCACTGGCGCATCGCCGAGCTGGAAGCCGAGCTCGGGCGTTGTCTCGTGAGCGCCGAGAGCTACCCCGAGGCCGAGCCGCTGTTGCTCGGGGCGTACGCCCGGCTCCGCGAGTCGCTCGGCGAGCGCAACGCGCGAGCCGAACGGGTCACCACGCAAGTGGTGCGCCTCTACGAGGCGTGGGGCAGGCCGGAGGAAGCGGCCAAGTTCCGCCCTTCCGAGGAGCCCGCCGCGCCGCCCGGCCCGCCCGACCGCTGACCGCCCCGCCCCCGGTCACAGGACCCCCACCGCCCGGTTCCAGTAGAACACGGCGCTCGCATCATCACGCCGCATCAGAGACTCGACCTCCTCGATCGCCGCCGCGATCTGGGCCGGCGTCGCCAGGCCGTGGTCCACCAGCGCCCGCTCGCCGGAGCGCACGTTGCCGATCAGGTTCGTGACCCACGGAGCGAACCCCGGCGAGCCGGACCAGTGCACCTCCGGTGCGATCGAGAGCTCGACCCCCTCGAAGCCCGCCTCGCGGAGCAGGCGAAAGAGCCGAAGGCCGACGTAGGCATCGCCGTCGAGCCGGGCCTGGAGCTCGCCGAACTTCCGCCACACCTCGTCGAACGCCGGGCATGGCGGGTCGAACCGGTTGATCTCGATGTTGTTCTCCTGGGCCGCAGCCCGTCCGCCGGGCTTCAGCATGCGGCGCATCTCGCGCAGCACACGGAGCGGGTCGGCCACGTGCTCCAGGACGTAGCGGCAGTACACCAGGTCGAACGACGCGTCGCCGAACGGGAGCGCGTGGGCGTCGCCCTGCACGAACTCGACGTTCGCGATCCCGCGGCCCGTCTCCTCCAACCCCTGCCGCGCGACGCCGAGCTGCTCGGCCGAATACTCGACGCCGACCACGCGCCCCCGCGGCGTCCGGGCCGCGACCTCTCGGGCGAGCAACCCCAACCCGCTGCCGACCTCGAGCACCACGTCCGTCTCGCGCGGCCCGAGCCACGCGACAAACGCCCCATTCGTCATCGCGTTGAGCTTCGCCAGCCGGTCCTGCTCGCTCGGCTCCGTGCCGTGGATGTACGTCGCGTCGGGCATGCGGCGGATACGCCCCGGATCGGCGCCCCGTTCAGAACCTCTTGTGCACCGGGCGGTGCTCGCTCTCGCGCAGCCCGAGGATCGACCGGGCCAACTGCGCGTCGATCGGGCGCGTGATCTTGATGTTCCGGGGGTCGCCCTCGACCACCGTCACCGGCTCGCCGAGCCGCTCCACCGCCTCGGCGTCGTCCGTCGGGACGCGGAACCCGGTCCGCGACGCGGATTGCGCCAACGCCGCGTACGCGCGGCGCAGCAGGTCCGCCGCGAAGACCTGCGGCGTCTGGACCGCGACGAGCCGCGAGCGGTCGATCGTGGACTCCACCACCCTCACGCGCACATTGACCTTCGTGGCAGGCCCGAGGATCGCGTCGAGCGGGTCCACATCGGCGTCCGTCGCCTCGCGCTCGCCGACGCGCTTGAGCGTGTCCGAAGCGTCGATCGCGGGGACCACGGCCGGGTACTTGCCCGCGGCCTCGATGAGCCGCTCGATCAGCAGCAGCGGGGCGCACGGCCGGGCCGCGTCGTGCACGGCGACGTGCGTCGCGTCCGCCGGCACATGCGCCAGCGCCGCGGCCACGGTCTCGAACCGGTGCGTCCGCCCGCCCGGGCAGATCGTCACGCCGAGCAGCCCGAGCTTGTCCGCGTGCCGAGCCCTGAACTCGTCGAGCGCCGCGGGGTCCGCCGGCCCCGCGACGATGATGGCCGACACAACATCGACCTTTGTAAACAGCTCGACGGTCCGCTGGAGCACGGGCCGACCGCCGAGGTCTTCGTCGAGCTTCGACCGTGGGAACTCGGCTCCCTCGGAGTATCGACGCGACGAGCCCGCGGCCGGGATGATGACGGCGACCCTCATGGAGTGAGCCTAGCGGCGTCGCCCTCGCAGCACGACCGGGGCAAAAAAACAACCGCCCGGGATTCCCCGGGCGGCTGCGAGAGTCACTTCAGAATCGGCCGGCATCAGGCTCGGCGGCGACGGGCGGCGATCAGCCCGCCGAGGCCCAGGAGCGCGAGGCTCGCGGGGGACGGGATGACGCTGACGTTGTCCCAGCCCATCTGGTTGACGTTGGCGCCGGCGCCCGAGCCGAACAAACGGATGTCGGTGGGGCGCGGGAGCGTTGAGGCGGCGCCACCCGCGAGGTACCAGCCGAGACCCGACACGTCCAGCACCGTAGCCGGAGCCGCGTTGTGGAGGTTGTCGATCGAGATCGACAGGATCTGGTGGGTCGCGAAGCTGAACGTCGTGGTGCTGCGGTACCACGTGTTCAGGTTCAGATTGTTCCATGCGGGGTCGGCCGGGGTCTGGAACGCGATCGCGCCGCCCGCGGCCGCGAACACGCCGTAGTTGTGGTCCATCCCGTTGCCGGTGTTCAGGTCGTCCCAGACCATGAGGGTCTGGAAGAACTGGGACGTCGCGGAGTTCTGCAGCGAGAAGCTGCCGATGTTGTTCGAGGCCGGCAGCGCGCCGCCGAAGCGATCGCCGCAGAAGTCGTACCCGATCGTGTACACGTCAGAGCCGCTGAAGTCGAACGCGTGCTGGGCCCGGCCCGGGGCGGCTGGAGTTCCGCCGAAGCGGGTCGACGCGAACTGCGTGCCGCCCGTCGGATTCGTGACGAACCCGAACGCGTTGCTGGCATACGTGTGGACGAGCCCTTCGTTGCTGCCCAACACCGGGTTGTACCACCCGTCTTGGCCGGCCAGGAGCGTTCCGGCCGCGCTGCCCGTGTAGAGCGGCGGCTCAAAGGTCGACGAGTACTGCGCCTGCGCGGCCGCAGCCATGCCCACCACACCCAGAATGGACAACGTCTTCGTGAACTTCATGGCACACCCTCACTCGACTTGGACCACGGTCTTGGATTCTCTCTCCACACATGACCCATACGGTCAGACCGCACGGGCTACTACACCTCTCCACTGAGCAGTATGGTCCAGGTTGCTCGTGCGGGCAATCTGACAAAGCAGTTTCTTTGGAGCCCACCAGCCACGGGTGTCCCGCAAGGACGTCGCGTATCCGCTCAAAACCCGAATCGACCTTTGCGACCCCATGCCATTCCCGTAATGCACCAAATCCTGTCCTAATCCCACCCGTGCCGGGCGTACCATCAGGTGCTCTTTGACATCTGGGGCCGAACCGGATTCGACCGGGCAGGGAAGGCTTGGCGTGGCGCGTCGAGGGGCGTGCCGGCCTCGTAAAAAGCACGCACCAATTTAGTTGCCAACAGCAACTACGCTCTCGCGGCCTAATCGGCTGCGCGACCCCCGTCCGACGCCCGATGGGGCGGGGGCCGTATGCATCGGGCTGGCCGCGGCGTGACGCCACCAGGCGACGCGGCGAGGAGACACTGGGGGCTGGGTCTTGGGGAATGCTGCCGGTGGCAGAACCCGGGACCGAGATCAAATCACCGGACACACGCGTAGAAGCGCTCTGCTGACTGCCACGGGACGGGGGTTCGATTCCCCCCGGCTCCATTGTTCTCGTTCACGCTCCGCGCGCTCCGTGCGCCTTCCGCCCCGCCCGACTCACACCTTCAGGTCGAACGAGCCCGCGTTGATCGCGCCCCCCTCCGCCTCGATTTCAACCCACAGCCTGCTGCCCGCGGGAATCGGGTTCGGAATCTCGGCGTGCGTGTGCCAGCGGTTCGGTTCGGCGGGATTCTCGATGTCCGCCCTGGCCTTCACGGATCCCTTCGCGTCCTCGGTTCCAATCCAGAACCTGACCGCCGCGGCCTTGGCGGTGGAGCCGGCCCCGGGCGTAACGGTCACGTCGATCGGCGCGTCCTTCCCGGCCACGATGAGGCCCGCGTCGCGCGAGGCCTGCACATCGAAACCGCCGATGGCGGACGACCCCAGGTCGATCACCGCGCCGCCGTGCGCCGCGTGGCCCGACGGCGCTCCCGTTCCTGTGGGGGCGGGAGCGGGTTTCTTCTCCTCGCATCCGGCGAGGGTCACGATCGACACCGCGACGACGGCGTGGACGAGAGGGCGGTTCAGCTTCACGGTTGTTCTCCTTGGTGCGGAACAGTGACGGAACGGGACAGGCCCAGAGCCCGGGCGACGCGCCGGAGGACCGGTTCACCTTGCTGTCGGCCCCCGATGCGTACGCCCTGGACGAGCGCGTACCCCGCGGGAACGACGATCAGGTTCAGGAACGTGGAGGTCAACAGGCCGCCGAGCACGACCACGGCCAGCGGGGCGAGCAGCTCGCTGCCGGGCCTGCCCGCGGCCAGGGCCAGCGGCAGCAGGCCCAGGGCGGCGCAGAGCGCGGTCATGAGAATGGGCACGAGGCGCTCCATGGACCCTTGGACGATCGCCTCGCTCATCGGTTTGCCGTCGATCTCCACAAGGTGGCGGTAGTGATTGACCAGCAGGATGCCGTTGCGGACGGCGATCCCGAAGAGCGTGATGAACCCGACCAGGCTCGCGATCGAGATCACCGGCGCCTGGAACGGCGTCGAGCCGAGGCCGAACAAGGCGAGCGTGTTCCCGGCCAGACCGCCGAACCCTCCCCCGCCCACGTGCAGCACAGAATCCATGATGAAGATCGCGATGACGCCGCCGATGACGGCGAGCGGCAGGTTCACCATCACCAGCGCGGCGACCCTGATCGAGCCGGTGGAGAGTTGCAGCAGCAGGAGCATGACCAGGCCGATGCCGCCGCCAGCCAGGAGCAGGGTCCGGCTCGCCGACTGCTGCGCCTCGAACTGACCGCCGAACTCGACGACGTAGCCCGCTCGACGGACGATCGGCTCCACTCGGGCCCGCACCTCATCCACCAGGTCGCCCAGGTTGTGCCCGTCGGCGACGTTGCACGAGATCACCGCCTTGCGCCGGGCGTTCTCGCGGGCGATGATGTTGCTCGTCCTCTCCGGGCCGATGTCGGCGACTTCGGAGAGCCGCACCAGCGCTCCGTCGCGGCCTGTGAGAATCAGGTCCTTGAGCTGGTCGATGCGCTGGCGCTCCTCCGGGGCGAGCCGGACCACGACGTCGAACCGCCGAACGCCCTGGTTCACCTCGGCCACGCGCTCGCCGTAGAGCGCCGTCTGGACCTGCTCCGCGGCGTCGGCGGGCGTCAGCCCCGCGGCGGCGAGGTCCGGGTGGCGGTAGCGGATCGGGAGCGACGTGATGAGCACCTCGCGGTTGGCGCTAACGTCCCGGACGCCCGGAATGCCGCGCAGCTCCGCCTCCACCTCGCGCGCCAGTCGGCGGAGCGTCCCGAGGTCGTCGCCGTAGACGTTGACGGCGATCGCCGCGGGCGTGCCCGAGAGGATGTGCGAGAGGCGGTGCTCGATGGGCTGGCCGACCTGGACCGTGACGCCGGGGACGGCGGAGGCGATACGGGCGATGCCCTCGCGGACCGCGGCGTAGTCGGCGTCGGGCCGGAGGGCGATGTCGAGCTCGCTGTTGGAGACCGGCTCGGCGTGCTCGTCGCGTTCGGCCCGCCCGGTGCGGCGCGTCACGGTCAGCACGCCGTCGAGCTCGATCAGTCGCTTCTCGATCCCCATCGCCGAGCGGTTGCTCTCGACCAGCGACGTGCCCGGCGGCGACGACACGAACACGGTAAACGAGCCCTCGTTGAACTCCGGGAGGAACGACGTTCCGAACGTACGGCCCAGGAGCCCGGCGAGCAGCGTGGCGGCGAGCGCCGCGCCGAGCACCAGGCCGCGATGGCGCAGGGACCAACGGAGCGACGGTTCGTAGCGGCGCTTGAGCCAGCGAACGAGGAACCCGTCGTCGTGGCGATCGACGGGCGCGGACGACGCCTCCGCCGCGGCGCGCCGGCCGGGCCGGAGCAGCACCCCGCACATCGCGGGCGTCACCGTGAGCGCCACGGCCAGCGACGCGAGGATCGACACGATGTAGGTCAGCCCGAGCGGGGCGAAGAAGCGCCCCTCGATCCCTTCGAGGAACAGCAGCGGGATGAAGACGATCACGATGATGACGGTCGCGAAGACCATCGAAGGGCGGATCTCGTTGCTCGCGTCGAAGACCACGTCGGCCCGTGCCCGCCGCTCGCGCTCGGGCAGCGTTGCGTTCTGGTTCATCCGACGGTAGACGTTCTCGACGTCGATGATCGCGTCGTCCACCAGCACGCCGACGGCCACGGCCAGGCCGCCCAGCGTCATCACGTTCAGCGTCAGGCCCATCCAGTCCATGGTCAGCAGGGCGACGGCCAGGGACAGCGGCAGGGCCGTGAGCGTGATGACCGTCGTGCGCACATTGAGCAGGAACATCACCAGGATGACGGCGACGATGATCGTGGCGTCGCGCAGCACGTGCATCACGTTGGTGACCGACCGCTCGATGAAGCGGCTCTGGCGGAAGACGTCGCGGTTGATGGCGATCCCGTCGGGGAGGCTCTTCTCGATCTGGTCGAGCGAAGCGTCGATCGCGTCGGTGAGGCGCAGGGTGTTGGTGCCGGGGGATTTCTGGATGTTGAGCACCACGGCCGGCCGGCCCTGGTTCGCGGCCGTGCCCCGTTTCGGCGCCGGGCCGAGCGCGACATCGGCCACCTCGCCGAGAGTGATGGGCGAGCCGTTCCTGGTGGCGACGATGGTCGCGGCGATATCGCGGACGCTCCGCACGCGGGCGCTCTGACGGACGGCCAGCTCCTGCCGGTCCACGTCGGCGAGGTAGCCGGCGCTCGCGGTGCTGTGGGCGGCGCGGGCCGCCGCGGCGACGTCCCGGATCGTCAGGCCGTAGAGAGCGAGGCGGTCCTGGCGGACGTTGACCTGGTACTCGGGCAGTTCGCCGCCGATGGCCGACACCTGCGCAACGCCGGGCACGGCGAGCAGCTTGTTCCGCAGGTCGAACTCGGCAAAGGCCCGCAGGTCCATGTCGCTCACCGACCCGTCCGGGCTCGACACGGCGAGCAGCATGATCTCCCCGGTGATCGAGGTGATGGGCGTGATCTCCGCGTGGGCGTTCTCCGGCAGCGATTCACGAGCGCCCGCCAGTCGCTCGGCCGCGAGCTGGCGGGCCCGGTAGATGTCGGTGCCCCAATCGAACTCCACCCACACCAGCGAGAGCGAGATCGCCGACGCGCTCCGCACGCGCCGCACGCCGGGCAGCCCGTTGACCGACGCCTCGATGGGGAAGGTCACGTACTGCTCGACCTCGTCCGCCGCGAGCCCGCCCGCCTCGGTGAGGATGACGACCGTCGGCGCGTTGAGCTCGGGGAAGACATCCACGGGCATCCGCGGCAGCCGCGCGAGCGCGTACGCCAGAAGCACGCCCGCCACGAGCAGGATGAGCGCGGAGTGCTTGAGCGAGAATGCAATCAGGTGCTTGAGCATGGCGCTACTTGTCCTCGCCCTCGTGGAAGGTGCCGTCGGGATGGAAGTGGCCGCCCCTGGTGAGGCTGCCGCTGGTGGCGACCATGAGCTGATACACGCCGTCGAGGATGACCTCGTTCCCCTCGGCGACGCCGCTGCGGACGACGACCCAGCGTCCGTCATCGACGCCCAGGTCCGCCTCCATGCGGATCGCCTTGTCGGGGTCGGCGGGGTCGCGCCGGAAGATGATGCTCTGCGTCCCGTCGCGGGCCACGCAGGCGAGCGGGATCGCGAGGTCCTCTCCCCCGCTGCCGCTGACCACGACTTCGAGGAACGCGGACACGCCGGCCCGCGCCCACGGCGCGAGCGGCGCCCCCGGCCCGGGGGTCAGCACCAGGTCGATCGTGCGGCGTTCCGCGTCCGCGGTGGGCGCCAGGGTCAACGTGCCGGCCACGCCGTCGCCGACCGGCAGGGAGCCGCCCAAGGGCGCGACGACCGTCGCGGGGAGCCCGTCGGCGAGCCGGCCCAGGTCGCTCTGCAGCGCGCTCGCGCGGAAGCGGACCCGGTCCGGCTGGACCGTGGTCAGCACGGCGGCCCCCGGCTCCACCAGCGAGCCGCTGATCGCGTGGAGGGAATCGATCACCCCGGGCGAGAGCGCGACGACCTCGATCTGCCCGATGGTCCGCCAGCGGGGCATTCCGCCGTCGCGCGACGCGAGGTCATCGACGCTGCGGGCGGTGAATGACGCCGCCGCCCCGAGCAGGATCGCCGCCCGCGAGCGCGCCGCGTCGAGCTGCGCGTGAACCTCGCGTTGCCGGGCCATGAGCTCGGCTTCTTTCTCCAGGGTCTCGGCAAACTCGGCGCGTGCGGCGGCCAGCGCGGCCCTGGCCTGCGAAACCTCGTCACCCCGCGCGCCCCCCGCGGATTGGAGCTGCTCGAGCGTCGCCACCCGCTCGGTCCAGAGGCTCACCGCGTTCTGGATCTCGGTGTGGTGCATCTCGTGGGCCTCGAGGAAAGGGCCGATGCTGTCGACCCCCGCCTGCGCCAGCGTGACGCCCGCGTCCGCGTCGGTCATCTCGCGCTGGAGCTCACGCCAGCGGGCAGAATCCAGCCGGTACAAGGGTGTTCCCGTCTCCACCTTCTGGTACTGCTGCACAAGGAGCTCGATCCGGCCGGCCGCGGGGACGCGGTACTCGCGCTCCGCCGTGGGCACGAGCTCGAAGCGCCCGGGGACGCGCAGGGTCCTGCCGACGCGGCGGCGCTCGACCCGTGCGAACGTGATGCCGAGGTTCTGCCGCACCGCCGCGTTGATGTCCACGCGGTTCGTCGGCGCCGGGGCGGCGGCGACCTCGCTCCCCGCACCGGGCTGTTCGGGTTCGCGCCCGCAGCCCGCGATGACGGGCAGGACGGCAACAACAAGGGCAACGAGGGCTCGGCGGCTCATGGGGGGCCTCCTGGGGCGGCGGGTTCGGCGGGTTTGGCGGAGTTGGCGCTGGAGTCCGGCTGTTCCGGCGACGCGGGCGGGCCGCCACGCGGCGACCCGCCGGTCGGCGGCCCGATCAACTCGTCCAGACGGACGGCTCCGATCGACTCGGCGGCGCGAGCATCCACGAGCCGCACTTTGGCGTCGTGCCGAGACCTGATCCCCTGCAGCAGGAGCAGCGGGTCGACGCGGCCCAGTTCGGCGATGCGCCGGACATCCGAATCCTGCTCGTCCGCGAGCGGCAGAACGCGCGACTCCACGGCTTCACGCACCGCGCGTGCGGCCTCGTAGCGGGTCTGGGCGATCGTCAGCCTCGACGCGAGGTGCTCGTAGGTGCTCTCGAACCGGCCGCGAGCGGCCTCGCGGCTCGCGGCGGCTTCGGCGACTCCCTGGCGATTGCGATTCCAGAGAGGGATCGGGAGCCCGAGCCCCAGCAGCACGCGATCGTCGCCCTGGTCGCTGGCATACCCGGGTCCGACGGCCAGGTCGGGGTACTGCTTGCGGACCTCCAGACGCAGGGCCTGCTCGGCCGCCTCGTATTCGCCGCGCACCGCCGCGAGTTCGGCGTTCCCCTGCTCCATCGTCTCCCGCGACCATGCTCCTTCGTCGCCGCGCGGGGTGAAGGCGACCGACTCGACAAGCCGGAGGGACGCCTGCGGCGAGAGCCCGAGGATGTCGCGGAGCTGGAGCTCGAGCTCGCTCGCCCGCGCCCGCGCCGCGATGAGATCCGCCTCGCTCCCGGCGAGTTCAACCGCGAACACGCGCGCGCCGACCCGCGACAGGACCCCGGCCTGCTCCTGCCGTTCCGCAAGTTTCGCCACGTCGCGCAGCCGATCGACCAACTCCGCGGCCAGGCGGGCCCGGTGCGCTTGCGCCGACCATTCGACCCACAGCTCGCGCAGCGCCGCCCGGGTTGCCCACTCCGCGGCGGCGAGCCGCTGCAGCTCCGCGGCGTACTCCGCGCCGGCCCGGTCCTTTTCCGCCGCCGGCCGCCCGGAGATCGGGATGGTCAGGCCCACGGTGCCGGTGATCACCCACGGCTCCGCGACGCCGGAGACGATCCGCTCAAGGTCCACGCCGACCACCGGGTCCGCCCACAGCCCGGCGTGCTCCGCGGTCGCCCGCAAGACGCCGGCCCGCAGCCGGGCCAGGCGCAGCTCGCGGTTGAACACCAGCGCGACCGGCTCGGCCTCGCCCAGCGTAAGCCCGTCGGACGGATCGAACACGGGCACGGCACCGCCATCGGACTCGGCGCGGCCCAGCGTTCCGGCGAACCGACGGGCGGATTCGTCGGAGGGCGATCGCGCCAACCATGCTTCGCGTGTGGCGGCGAGTTCGAGGGGCTTGCGCTCATACGACCGGCACCCGCCCGTCGCCGCGACGCCCGCCAGACCCGCGAGAAACAGCCTTCGCGCGCCGACACGGGTGCGACAGGACGCGCGTGCGCCATGATCGCGCCGGCGCAGGCCCAGAGTCATCAGGGTCTTCACGAGAGGCTTCCTGCTTCGAGGACGATGAGCCGCCCGTGGATCGGGCCGGCTTCAGCGTGGGCGAACGATCACACCCCGTCGCGACGCCCGGCATCGATTGCCCGGCGCACGACGAACGCGGGAGCGCTCACGGTCCTAGATGAGCAGGGCGCGGCTGGTCCGAACAATTCGCTCGCCCGCGCGTCGCGCGCAGGCCGGCAACGAACCCGCTTCACCTCCGCCGCCGGAATCGCCCCGGGGCCGATCGGCCCACGCCGACACGGTGACGATGAACATCGGCGGCAGCGCGATGTGGCTGACGCGGAACGGATCGAGCCCCGCCGCGCGAACCCGGAACGAGTCCAGGTCCGGCACCGAGAACTTCACGCCTTCGCGACGATCGGTGGGCGACGGCTCCGGCGACTCGTTCGGCGATCGACCCGGCGCGCCGTCCTCGACGGCATCCGAGCAGGATTCCCCGCCCGCCAGCGAGCATCTTCCCGCGGCGTGGGCGGTCAGGTGAGCGGCCGCGCCAGCCTCCGCACCCCGAATCGATTCCGCTCCGTGGAAGTGCAGGCCGTGACCGTCGTGCGCGTGGGCCAGCGCGTGGACGCCACCCAGCGCGCCCGCCGCAAGCAGCGCCGGCGTGAGCACCCACAGCGCGCACAAGGCCGCCGCGTGAGATCGCGCGAAGCGGAACACGCTCATGAGAGCGGCCGCACGGGCATGGGCTCGGGAACGGCTCACTGCAACATGGTATCGGTTCGGCCTCGGGGGGGCCATGACCTCCGTCCGGCTCCCGACACCGCGGCATTCAAGGGCTCCGCGCCGGCCGGCGAGCCGTGACCAGCGCGCTCACCACGTACTCCTCCACCCGCCGCCCGGGCGCCCACGTGCGGATCAGCTCCCGGCTGCCGGTCTTGGGCGTGATCCGCACGCCCTCGAACCCGGCCTCGCGAAGATCCCGTTCGACTTCGCCGATGGTCGCCGCACCCCCGATGCACCCGGCCAGCAGCGCCAAGTCTTCGCGGACTGACTCCGGAAGCTCCGCCGTGGCCACCACGTCCGAGATCGCCACCCGCCCGCCAGGCCGCAGCACGCGGAACACCTCGCGCCACACGCGCGCCTTGTCCGGCGACAGGTTCACCACACAGTTGGAGACCACCAGGTCCACGCTCGCATCCGCTACCGGCAGCGCCTCGATCTGCCCGAGCCGGAACTCAACGTTCGCGTACCCGCCCGCGTGGCGCTCGCTCGGCGCCGACGCGTTCACCCGCGCCCGTGCGATCATCTCCGGCGTCATGTCCACGCCGATCACGCGCCCCATCGGGCCCACCAGCTCCGCCGCCATGAAGCAGTCGATCCCCGCGCCGGATCCCAGGTCGAGCACCGTCTCGCCTCGCTTCGGTTCCGCGCTCGCCAGCGGGTTGCCGCACCCCAGGCCCAGATCGGCACCGCCGGGGAGCTTCGCCAGGTCATCCGCCGCGTAGCCCAGCAGCGAGGAGCTCGGCCCGCACGTTGATCCTCCGCAGCACCCGTGCTCAGCCGGGGCGGGTTCGGCGGTGGCCGCCGGACCCCCGCAGCATAACGCCACCGGCGCCTTCGACTGCGCCGGCGCGGCGCACCCACAACCGGTGTTACCACCGGCCTGCGCGGCCGCGGCGTAGCGCGCCCGCACCGCGTCGTACACCTCCTGCGCTCCTTGCGGGGGCCGGGGCGGGGTCGAGGCCGGGGTCGTCGTCGCGCTCATGAGCAGTTCCCTTCACAGTTCGGCGCGGCCGCCTTCGCGGGCACCGGCCCGCCGAAGAACGCCGCGAGTCGGTTCACAGTTTCGAGGTCGATGCAGCAGTCGATGTTCCGCCCCCGGCGCGAGCACCGGATGGCCCCGGCCGCCTGCAACTCCTTGAGGTGGTGCGAGAGCGTCGCGGGCGCGATCTTGAGGCCTTGGGCGATCTCCCCCACGCACCGCGACATGTCCTGCGCGTCGCAGCACGCCGTGCCGGGGGGGCAGCACGCCGCAAGCTTGAGGAACACCCGCAGCCGGTGCGGGTTGCCGAGGGCGGCGAACAGGGCCGCAAACCGCTCAATCTGATGGTTTCGATATTTCGACATATATCAAAATATAGCATGCCCCTCCCCGCCGGTCAAGCCGGGCGGGCAAAGAGCCCGTCGCACGCGGCCCGGACATACCCCCGCCCGGCGGCATGGCGTACGCTCTGATCCGGTGCGATTCCCCTGGACCATCTGGCGGTTCACCGTCGGCGAGCTGGCCCGGCTCGTCCTCTTGACGAGTGGTGTCGTCGTGCTCGTCGCGGCCTTCGCCGCCACCGTCAAGCCCATGGCCGAGGGCAAGCTCGGCCCCGCCGAGGCCGCCCGCTTCCTGCTCCTGGCCGTCCCCCCGATGCTCCAGTACGTCCTCCCGTTCGCCGCGTGCTTCGGCGCGACGCTCGCGTTCCACCGCATGGCCTCGGACAACGAGCTCGACGCGTCCCGCGTCGGCGGGATCGGCTTCGGCGCGCTCCTCGCGCCGGCGTGGGGCGCGGGGTTGTTCCTGGCCGCCTGCCTGGCCCTGCTGTCGGGCGAGATCGTCCCGCGATTCCTCCGCTCGATGGAGGAGATCATCCGCCAGGACGTGACGCGGGCGCTGGTGAACGCCGTCGAGCGCGGCGAATCGCTCAAGATCGGCGGCGTGCTTATCTTCGCCGACCGCGTGGACCGCCTCGGCCCCGACGAACGCACCGGCGCCGACGAGGTGCTCGTGCTCTCGCGCGTCGGCGCGATCTTCACGGACAAGGACGGCGCCGTGGACGGCGAGGTAACGGCCGGGCGCGCGTGGGTCTGGCTCCAGCAGGGCGCCCAGGCGCCGGCCGGCGCGGCCCCGCGGAGCGCGCCGGGGCCGGTCGGCGGCTCCGTGCTCGCCACCATCCGTCTGGAGCAGACCTCGGGCCAGCCGCCGGGGAACGCTCGCATCCGGGAGGGGGCCTACACGTTTACGCAGGTGATCCCCAGCGCCTTCCGCGACGACGTGAAGTACATGACGTGGGATCAGTTGCGACGGCTCCCGAAGGAGCCCGACGCTCACGGCACGATCCAGACCCTCCGCCGCGCCCTGGCCCACGTCCTGGCCCGCGAGGAGTTCATCGCCGCGCTGGACGCCGAGCTGCGCACCCAGGGGCGCGCCAAGCTCACCGGCGACGACGGGCGACACGTCGTGGTCTACGGCTCGGGGCTCGCCCGGCGCGAGCAGGGCTGGATCATCCGCCCCGCGTCAACCGGCGCGGCCGGCGGGCGCGTCGAGGTCGAGATCCGCGCCGACGCCCGGAGCCCCGATGCCGGGAGCGCGGACCCGGGCCGCGGGCTCACACGCCTCGCGGCCGACACCGCCCGGTTCACATCCCGCCCCGCCGACGACATGCTCAACCGACGGCTCGCGCTGGAGCTGCACCTCGACGAGGTCCGCGTGCTCGACTCCCCGGGCGAGGGCGGGTCGGGGCCCATCGACCGCGAGCGCACGTACGGGTCGCTCACGCCGGATGTCAACCCGCTTGACCACCTGCTGGCGATGCCCGCCCGCGAACTGATGGCCGAGGCCCAGCGCCGCCTGGCCCGGTCCCGCAACTCCGAGGTCGCCGGCGCCGTGTGGAGCCTCAACCGCCGCCTGCAGCGGCTGGGGCGTGAAGTGGAGGGGCGCGTCCACGAACTGGCCGCCATGGCCACCTCCTGCCTCCTCATGGTTCTCACCGGCTGCGTGACGGCGATCCGCTTGAAGGACCGGCTGCCCATGCCCGTCTACCTCTGGAGTTTCTTCCCCGGAATCGGCGCGGTCCTCTCCGTCAACGCCGGCAAGGAGGCCGTGCAATCCACGGGCACGCCGGGGCTGGTCCTGCTCTGGGGCGGACTGCTGGCGCTGGCCGCCTACACCCTCGTCGTGTACCGCCACATCCGGCGGCATTGATCCTTTTTTTCTGACGGTTTTCTTTTGACACCCCTCCCCTCCGTGGTAAGTTGGAGAAACGGGGTCAGCCGGGAGGCACGAACATGAACAGGCCGATCGGTCGAACGACGTTGAGGACCGTCGTGTCTACGACCATTTTTGCCACGCTCGGGGGGGGGGGGCTGACGCGCAGGTCGGGCCCCAGGTCAGGGTGGACACGCTCAACCCCAACTCCGGCGTCGAAACAGCCATCGCCGTCAGCCGGATCAACAACCTCGAAGTCGTCGCCGCGGCCATCGACTGGAGGCTCGGGATCAACGAGGGGCCGAGGATCGGGTACGCGATCACGCGCAACGGCGGCGCGTCGTTCGTGTCGGAGGACTACATCCGCCTGCCGGTCGGCCATCCGCTGGCCGCGGTGAAATGGGAAGTGGACCCGTTCGCGGCGGCCGATCCCGTAACAGGCCACATCTGGGTCGGCGGAGTCGTCATCAGAAACACGACGCTGCCCAACGGGGTTTTCGTCGCCCGGAGACCCTTGGGCGCAGGAAGTCTGGAGCCGACAATTGTCGTCACATCCAACCCCGGCAACGGAATCGTGGACGACAAGCCGCTGATGGCCGTGGGACCTCGACCTGGTTCTCCACCCCAAACGAATCAGTACATCGTGTTCTCGAGGATCTTTGATCCTCACTTGGCTGTTTCAGGCCAGGTTTGTTCGAGCGTGCATCTGGTCCTCGCGCGATCGCGGGATGCAGGCCAGACATGGGACATTCGCAACGTGGCGCCGACGCCCCACCCCGTCCCGCCGACGACGTTTCAATGTCAGTACAACGGCCTTGGCGCGGCGCCCGTCGTGCTGGCCTCGGGACGCTTGGTGGTTGTGTGGCGCGACGGATTCAGCCCATACGCCGGGGACTACCTCGCGGCGTACTCCGATCCAGATGAGGGAGACACATGGAGTTCGCAACCCTCGAACCTGTTCCCCGATCCACCCGTGCGCAAGGCGCTCCCCACCGATGTAGCGGGCAAGTTTCGGTTGCCCTCGCTGCCCAGCGTCGCGGTCGACCCGGTGAATAATGACGTCTACGTTGTGGTTTCCGCACGCAAGTCCGTCGAATCAGCCAATCTGGACGTCTGGGTCACGCGCAGCACGGACGGCGGCGCCACGTTCACCGCGCCCGAGCGTCTGCCGCTGGACCAGTACGACCTCGAGTTCGCGCCGGACCAGATCATGCCGTGGATCGCGATCGACCGCGCCGACGGCGTCGCGGCGATGAACATCCTGTTCTACGACACGCGCCACCACTACGTGGTGGACTCCGCCACGGTCGGGTACCTCGACGCCTACCACGCCCGCATCAAGGGGTGGGGCGCGGGCAACTGGCAGGTCGTCAACACCCGGTTGACGCCCACGACATTCGACACCAGCGTGCAGTACGAGGCGTTCCTGCTGGACCCGGTGAACAACGTGGATTTCGACCAGTTCATCGGCGACTACCAGATGATCGACGCGGCGGGGTGCCACATCTACCCCAACTACATGAGCCTCCAGACCGCCACGCGTCACTACTTCATGCACCACATCACCAGTTCGTGCGACGCGGACATGGACGGCAACAGCGCGGTGAACGCAGCGGACGCCTCATTGTTCCAGGGTGTTCTCTTCCCGACGGGCGATCCGCTGGCCGACCTGAACCGCAGCGGGGCGGTCACCGCGGCCGACATCTCGGCGTTCATGAGCGCCTACGCCGGGGGTGGCCCATGACCGGACAAAGCGGGGCGCGCCGCACGAACCGCCATTCACGCGCCGGTCTGTGGCGTCTCTGGGCCGCACTCGCCCCGGCGGTCTTCGTCACCGGCGCGTTCGGTCAACCCGGCCCCATCGTCACGTGGGGATTGGGCGGTTTCTCCTCACCGCCCCCGCCGACCGGGCTGTTCACCGCAGTCTCCGCGGGCGGCGGCGACCACGCCCTGGCGATCCGGGACAACGGCACGCTGGTGCAGTTCGGTGCCAACGGACCAACAGGGGTTCCCACGGGCACGTTCTCGACGATCGCGGCCGGGACGGGACACAACCTCGCGCTGCGGTCGAACGGGACCGTGGTCGGTTGGGGCGACAACTCGTGGGGACAGACGACACCGCCGCAGGAGCCGTTCGTGGCGATCGCCGCTGGAGAGAACCACAGTCTCGGCCTCCGCGCCGACGGCACCGTCGCCGGATGGGGCTCCAACTACTTCGGGCTCAATATCTGGGCGGGGCAGGCCACGCCGCCGCCGGGCGCCTTCATCTCCATCGACGCGGCGTACTGGTACAGCGCAGGCGTGCGCACAGACGGGAGCCTCGCCTTTTGGGGACTCGACGCGTTCGGCCTCCCCCACGTCCCCCCAGGCACCTTCACGGATGTGGCGCTGGGAGTGAACTTCGGGGTCGCGCTACGTACCGACGGCACGCTCTCGGCCTGGGGGACCAACGACTACGGCCAGCTCAATGTGCCGCCCGGGGAGTTCCTGGCGATCGCTGCTCACGGATTCACGGGCCTCGGCCTGAGAACGGACCGAACGTTGGTTGCGTGGGGAAGCGCTGTCCCCGGCCTCCTAATTCCTCCCGCCGGACAGTTCTCGGCGATCACCGCCGCGACGTACTACGGCGTTGCCATCGCCATCCCGTCGCCGGGAGCGCTGGCCCTGCTCGGCGCTGCGGGTGTCCTCGCGCTCGCCCCGCGCCGACGCGCCCGCGCGAGTCGGGGCTGATTCTCTTCAGCACGACGAGCGCTCCCAACTCGGTCCACTCGAGTCGCGTCCTGCACCCGTCGCGCTGGTCGTTCGCGCGTCGCGACGAAACCCGCCAACAATGCCCCGTCTCGCCCCGGCCGCACGCCATGACCACGATCCCCGCGCCCGCCGCAGCCCAGCCCCCGCAAGCCGTCGCTCCCGCGCACACGGGCGGCGCGGCACGCGCCTTCGCCCCCTGGGCCGTGCCGTGGCGCTCGACCCTTCTCCTCATCCTCGCCGCGACGCTGCTGCGCCTGGTCTACATCGCCTGGCTCTGCCCGTACACCCTCATCGAGGACGAGGCCCACTACTGGGAGTGGTCGCGCCGCCCGGGGTTGTCGTACTACTCCAAGGGCCCGGGCCTGGCCTGGAGCGTCGCGGCCTCCACCGCCCTCGCCGGCGACACGGAGTTCGGCGTGCGCCTCCCGGCCGTGCTCTTCGCCGCCGTCGGCGCGCTCGGGATCGCCGCGCTGGCCCGATCCGCAACGGGCGACACCCGGGCCGGGTTCTTCGCCGCGGCCTGCACGCTGCTCACGCCCGCGTTCCAGCTCGGCGGCATCCTGCTCACGGTGGACATGCCGTACGTCGCGTGCTGGGCCTTCGCGTGCCTTGCGGCGTGGCACGCGCTCACGCGCGCGTCGGGGCGCGCCTGGATCGCGCTGGGCCTGTGCCTGGGGATCGGGTTCCTCTTCAAGTACACGATCCTCGCGCTCCTCCCGGGCCTCGTCCTCTTCGGGATCCTCCGGCGCCGGGACCTCCGGCTCGCTCCGCGCGCCTCGCTCTGGATCACCGCGGCCGCCGCGCTCTTCGGGCTCTGCACGCTCCCCGTCGTCATCTGGAACGCCCGCCATGGCTGGCCGACGCTCCACCACCTTCTCGGGCACGCGGCCCTGCCCGGCGGCGACATGCCGGCGCAGAACGGTCGCGCGATTCACTCGTTCGAATGGCTGGGCGAGTACCTCGCCGCCCAGGCCGCCCTCATCGGACCGGTGCTCGCCGTGATCGCGTTCGCGATCGCCCGCGCGTCCGCACCCGCCGTGCGAACACGCGACGGGGGAGAAGCATGGTCCGGACGCCTCCTGCTCATCTGCGCGGCCGCGCCGATCCTGATCGGGTACATGGTGCTGAGCCTGTGGACCCAGTCCGAGGGCAACTGGGCTGTCGCGGGGCACGCCCCCCTGCTGGCGCTGGCGGGCTGGGGCGTCGCGGAGGCGGGGACACGTCGGCGTGCAGCGCCCCGATCGCGCCGCCATCCGCTATGGACCGCGTGGCGCGTGTCCCTGGTTTTCGGCGTTGTGCTCGGCTTCGGCCCTCTGAAGCTCGACTGGGTGGACGGCGCGTGGGCGATGCGTCGCGTTGAAGCCGGTCTGCGGTGGATGGGGTGGCTGGGCGAGGGGCGAACGCTCGTGCCCATGGGCCGACTCGCCGGCGCGAGGGCGATGGCCGCCGATGCCGCGGAACTCGGCGAGCGACTCCGCGAAGAGACCGGACGGGAGCCGTTCTATGTCGCCGAGCACTACGGGCGGGCCAGCCTCCTCGCGTTCTACCTGCCCGGGCGGCCGATCGCGTATTGTTCCAGCCACCAGAGCGGCAAGGGCCGTAGAACGCAGTACGATTTCTGGCCCGAGACCGACTTGGACGACCTCGGGCGGCTCGGCGAGCGGCCCGCGGTGCTGATCGGGTCCACCCTTGAACGCTGGAGCACCGCCTTCGAGCGCGTGACGCCCGTCGGCAGGCTCCCGCACGAGACCAAGAAAGACCGGATGACGTTCGTGGGGTTCGGCTATCGTGGGTTCGGGCCGCCGGAATCGCCGGCGGGCGACCAAGAGGACCGGCGATGATCATGGCCCGCGGCGAAGTGCTGGAGCGGATCGAGCGGGCGTCGGCCCCGCCCGTCGCCGCGCCGGACGACCCCGCGGACGCGACCGACGACAAGCCTCTCCCGGCGGGAGCGGCCATTCGACCCTCGTCGCGGGTCCGCGACGGTCTGACCGTGCTCGGCGCGCTCGCCGGATACTTGCTGCTGTCCCTCCTCGACCGCGCCGCATACAAGGCCCTCTTCGTCGGGCACGCGAACCTGAACTGGCTCGAAGACGCCGAGTGGTACAAGCTGCTGCGCGTCCTCGGATCGCTCTGGACGTGGTCGCTCATCGCGCTCGTTTTCATCGCGCACGACACGGGGCGGGCCCTCGACGCCGGCGCGCGCCGCGAGGGCCGCGGACCCGCGTGGGAGCGTGGCGTGCGCATCTTCGCCGCCGCGGTGGTCGCCGGGCTCCTCGCCGAACTCGCCAAGGTCGTCGTCGGGCGCTGGCGCCCCATCGACACCGACGGGTACTACGTCTATTCCGGGCTCGTGGCGGGTTTCCTCAAGCCCGCCAACGGCATGCCCAGCAGCCACGCCGCCGTCGCCTTCGGCTCCATGCTCACCCTCGCGGTCTACGTCCCCCGTGCGACGGGGATCCTCATCGCCGCGGCCGCGGGATGCTGCCTGTCGCGCGTCCTCAGCGGCGCTCACTTCGTCACCGACACGTTCGTCGGGGCGGCCTTCGGGTACGCGGGCGCGAGGCTCGTGCGCCCCGGCGGCTGGTCCGGCGCGCTGGTCGCCCCCGCCGCGTCCTGATCCGATTCCCCGCCGACCCGGAGCCCCGGCGCCCCGCGCCCGCCCATGAAGCGCCTCGACCGCTACATCACGCGGCTCTACGCGACGAACATTGCCGCTCTGTTCGCCGTCATCGTCGTCTTCGTCATCACCATCGACGTCTCGTTCAACATGGACCGATTCTGGAAGCGCGCCGCCGAGGTCGCCGGGGCCGATGCCTCGGCCGCACGGCGCGGGCTCGTCGCCGTCTTCCTCATCTGGGACCTCTGGTGGCCGCGGCTCCTGCAGCTCTTCAACTACCTCAACGGGCTCGTCCTCGTGGGGGCGATGGGCTTCACGCTCCGGTCGCTCGTCCGCCACCGCGAGCTTTGCGCGATGATCAGCGGCGGGTGGAGCGTCTTCCGCGTCGCCCGCCCGATCCTCATCGTCGCGGGCGTCATGCTCGCCGTGCAGGTCGTCAACCAGGAGCTCATCGTCCCGGGTGTCGCCGGCGACGTCGTCCGCGACCACGGCGACGCGGGCAAGCGCGCCCTCGACGCCACCGCGGTGCCCCTCGCCCGCGACTCGGCGGGGCGGCTCTTCCACGCCCGGGCCTTCGTCCCCGACCCCGGCGGCGCGAACCGCGGCACCCTCGACGGGGTGTACATCATCGAGCGCGATGACAGCGGGGCCGCCGTGCGCCGCGTCGTCGCCGACTCCGCCCGCTGGCGCGACGGCGGGTGGGACCTGGCCAACGGACGCACCCTCCCCGCGAGCGGCACGCCGCCGCAGGACGTCCGTCGCATCGAGACCGACCTCGACCCGCTGGGCCTGAAGATCGAGCGCTACAAGGGGTTCAGCCAGAATCTAGGCTGGGTCCAGATCGGCCGGCTCGTCGAGCGCATGAAGGGCGACGCGGGCGCGGAACGGTCCAAGCGCAACCGCGATCGCCTCGAGCGGCTCCGCTGGGCCCGCGTCGCGGGCGTCGTCGCGAACCTCTCCACGCTCTGCATCGCCCTCTCGTTCTTTCTCCGCCGGGACCCGAGCGAACTCACGGGACAGGCCCTCAAGGCGGCTCCCGTCACCCTCGCCGCGCTCGTCGGCGGCGCGATCGGGTCCACCGCGGCCATCCCCGGCGTCCCGCCGCAGATGTCCGTCTTCATCCCCGCCGTCGTGCTGGTGATGGCGGCCTGTGCGCTGGTGTTCCGCGTGAAGTCCTGACCTCGCCCAGGCGCTCGATCAGGTCATGCCCTCCACCTCGCCCCGCCACGCCGCCAGCAACTCCCGGCTCAGCTCCCCCACCGCCCCCGCGCCGATTACCGATCGCTCCACGCCGACCACCGGCATCACGCCCCAGCTCGAGTTGGTCAGGAACACCTCGTCGGCCCCGAGCAGGTCCTCGATCGACAGCATCCGGCGGAGGCACTCGACGCCGCGCTCCCCCGCGAGCGCGATCACGGCCCTGCGCGTCACGCCCGGCAGCACGGGGCTCGGCAGCGACGGACCCTTCGCCCCGCCCTCCGCTTCCTCACCGCGCGCGATCGGCGTCAGCAGCAGGCCGTCCTTCGCGAGGAAGATGTTGCTCACGCACCCGCCGGCGAGGTGGTTCGTCACTTGGAGGACAATCGCCTCTCCCGCCCGCTTCCGCGCCGCCACGGAGAGCTCCCGCAGCCGACCCCAGTAGCTCAGCGTCTTGTGCCCCGCGAGCGGGTCGAGCGGGTTGGCCCGCGTGTCGCCGATCACGGCCGTCACGCCCTCGTCGAACATCGACTCGGGATACTCGGTCGCGGGCTGGGCGACGATCAGAATGGTCGGGTCATGCGGACGGCGCGCCGCGGGGCGACCAGTCTCAACTCCCCCATTGCCGTCCCTGCGTCCCTCGGTCCCTCCGTCCCTTCCGCCCAGCAGGCTCATGTCACCGCCGGTGACCGTAAGCCGGACACGCGCCCGCGCGAGCCCGGACCGCGCGACCGTCCGCCGCACAGTCTCGGCGAGCGCGGGCTTGCGCAGCGCGTCGGTCAGCCCGAGCGCCGCCGCCGAGTCGATGAGACGGTCGAGATGGTCATCGAGCCGGTGAATCCACGCCTCGCCATCACCCAACTCCGGCGCATCGTCGTCGGGCGTGTCCGGCGCGCCGTCGCCCCGCGTCACGCCGCCGAGCATGGTCTCGAACACACCGACGCCATGCTGGAACCCGGCGTCGAACGCCGACACCCGTGCCTCGTCGGCCGACACGAACCGCCCGTCCAAGAAGACCGTCGCCATGCGATCAGCGTAGCGGCACGCCGATCACAGGTTCTTGCACGAGTCTTCGCGCCCGCCGGCGCGCGACCCCGACCCGGCCTCGCTACATTGCCGCGCCCGGGGGGCGAACAGGAGTTCCGCCATGCGTGCCGCCTTCACACCGCCCCGCCGCGGGTTCACCCTCATCGAGCTGCTCGTCGTCATCGCCATCATCGCCTTGCTCATCGGGATCATCCTGCCCGCGCTGGGCCAGGCCCGCAACGCGTCCCGCGGCGTCATGTGCCTGTCAAACTTCCGCCAGGTCGCTACCGGCTGGCACGCCTACGCCGACACCTACAAGGACATCATGGTCGCCCACAAGCCGCCGAACCTCCCGGGCGGCACGGGCAACCCCGCCAACCAGTACGAGGTCGGCAACGGGCTCAAGTTCCGCCCCAACTGGATCGTCATGGTCGGGCAGTTCGTCGGCGTGGACGCCTTCGGCGAGCCGAGCACCACCGACCAGCGCCAGGACTACACCCACGGCGTCTACATCTGCCCTTCCGAGCGCGAATGGGTGGACGAGCGCAACCACGGCTACGGCTACAACTACCAGTTCCTCGCCAACGCCCGCCTGAAGACCGCCGGCGGGTTCACCTCCTACCCGCGGAAGCGCTCCAACGTCGCCATGCCCGCCGACACCGTGCTCTGCGCCGACTCGGTGGGCACCGCCGCGGGGTTCGCTCGCGAAGCCCGCCTCCCGTACGAGAACAACGGCACCAGCATGGCCGCGATCGGCAATCACGCCTACACGCTCGACCCGCCGCGCCTCACCGACGTCAGCGATAAAGGCACGAGCGACGCGGGCACGACCCGCACGGCCGCCGACCCGCGCCACTCGTCAAAGGTGAACGTCCTCTTCGTCGACGGGCACGGCACGAGCCGATCGCTCATCGACCTGGGCTACCGCCTGAACCCCGACGGCTCGTTCATGGAGCTCGGCGCCAAGACCACGCCCGACTCGCCGACGAACGCGAAGTTCAGCGGCTCATCCACCGACGCCGACCCCCCGGCGCGGTACTGATCCGGCCGGTCCTCAAGCGACTCCGTCCCTTCGTCCCTTCGTCCCTTCCCCCGTCACGGGCACCCCAGCACGTACTTGCCCTGGAAGCACCCGAAGTCCGCCACGGTCAGGCCCCCGCTCCCGTTGCAGTCCGCGTACAGGTCGCCCAGGACGTACTTGCCCTGGAAGCACCCGAAGTCGGCGACGGAGAGCGCGCCGTCGCCCGTGCAGTCGGGGTAGCACCCGCCGACCTGCACCGTCGCGCCGCCCTGGCCGGTGAACGTCTCGCCGTACGAGCTGCTGCTCACATTGATAGTGAGCTGGAACGGCCCCGCGACCACCGGCGCCTGCACCGTCCACTGCACCTGCGCTCCCTGCCCGTCACCGATCGTCCCGAGGATCGCCGGGTTCGCGCCCGAAACGACGGCCGCGCCCGAGAGCGACGCCTGAACGCCGTGCCCGTCGAGGTCGCCCGTGTTGTTGATGGTGGCCGTCACCTGGAACGTGGCCCCGGGCGCGACCGGCGCGAGCGCCCCGAACTGCGGCGCGAACGCCGGGCCCGACCGCGCCGTGAAGTTCTCCTGCGTCGCCAGCGCGAACGCCTGCGTCGGCACGTCCGGGTCAAAGAGCCCAGCGGCCTCCACCTTGAGCACGACGAAACCGTCCGAGGGCGCCCCGATCTGCTCCACGTTGTCGATGGCGGACACGGACGACGCGACGCTTGCGTTTGTGTCCTCGCGCCAGCCGGTCAGGTCCAGATCGCTGTGCGACTCGATCTGCGTGGGGAAGGTCGCGCCGTTGTACGCCACCTTCCGCTGCCACGTCAGCGTCGCCTTCTCGTGCTGGAACATCGTCCCCGCGTAGAGCCGGAAGTCCGCGTTCTCCGGCTCGTCCGCGACACTGTCCGTGAACGCGTCCGCCCGGTGCGTGTACGCCGACGCCAGGTTCATGTGCCCCCACCCGTACCGCCGGTTCCACAGCGAACCGGGCACCCACACGTCGTCCCCCGTCGCGCTCGTGCCCAGGTCGTCCATCGCGTCCGACGTGTTGATCAGGATCGCCTTGGCCGCCGCGATGTTCTGCACGCCCGCATCAAACAGCAGGATGACCGCCGCGCCCACGTGCGGCGCCGCGCAGCTCGTCCCGGTGCACCCCGCCCAGGGGTTCGTCGCCCAACTCACGTTGCACGACTGGATGTTCGTCCCCGGCGCCCCGATGTCCGGCTTCTTGCGCCCCCCCGCCGTCGGCCCGCGGCTGCTCGAGCTGCTGATCCGGTCGTCGAGCCGCGCGGCCGTGTTCAGGTCGTTGATGTTCGCGGCCGCCATCAGGTTGAACGCCGGCGCCGGGTGCGTGATCGTCGGCGCCCCGCTCCCGAACCCGCCGTTGCCCGTGGACTTGGCCACCATGTACCCGAACGTGTCGATCACGCCGTCGAAGAACTGGTCCGTCGTTCCATAATCCGTCACGTTCGCCGTGCCGTTGCCGAACGAGTAGTTGCACGCCTCGGGCTCGCCCGTGGACGCGATGTACGCCATCCCCGGCATCGACGTGTTGATGTCCCCCGCGAGCGCCACCGCGATCTTGTCCAGCCCGAACGCCATCCCGCGGTTCACCGCGTCCGTCGAGGCCATGATCCCGGCCATCAGGGTGCCGTGAGTCTGCGTGTCGCTCACGCCCAGGTTGCTCAGGTACGTGTGCGACGAGAGCGCCGGGTGGTTCTGCTGCACGCCCGTGTCGAGGATCCCCGCGTCGAACGTGCCCCCCGTGATCCCCGCGGCCCAGAACCCGGTGTTCACGCCCAGGGCCAGCGCCGAGATGTCCAGCTCGGGCTCGCCGGGGTGATTGAAGTCGACTACCGCGACCAGGGGGTGGGCCGCCAACTCCGCGATCCGGCCCGCTGGCAGGCTCGCCCCGATGATGTTCGCCACGCTCACGCGCGCCGTGACCGCGCCACCCAGCCCGCCGACGAACCCCGCCAGCGCGTCCTGCTGCGGCGCCACCGCGCCGGCGATCTGCTGCGCGATCAGGATGCGCGCGTCGCGCTCCACGTCGTCGCGCTCCTCGGCCAGCGCCCGCATCTCGGCCGCGTCAGCGGCGCCCAGCGGCGGCACGGGCACCAGCCCCTCCACCGCCCGCGGCATCGACAGCCGCGCCGCCCCGCCCGAGCCCAGCTCACGCATCCGCGCCGCGATCTCCTCGACACGCGGCGTCACGCCCGCCCAGACCTCGCGCCCGATCGGACCCGACGGCTGGTTCCGCAGCACGATGGTCACTTCGATCGGCGCCCCCGGGGCCATTCCGCTGAGCCTCTCCGCCAGCGCCCGCGTCACAATCCGCGCGGGCTGCGCAGCGACATGGGCCCGCAACTGCTCGATGGTCAGCCACGCCTCGCCCGCCCGGTAGAGCTTCGAACCGTCCGCGAGCTTGCGCACCGGGTAGAGCACCCCGTTGTGCTCGACCGCGTCCACGATCGCGCCGGGACCGGCCAGGGCCAGCGACGCGCACGAAACCGCCGCGGCCAGACCCGCGGCGCGGACGATCAGGGAAGCTCGACGAGTGGATCGCATGGCGGCAGCCCTCCGGTCGCCGGTCAGGGCACGTAACGCCCCGCTCCGATCGACCAGCGGCAAGCCTACCACGACAGGCCGCGCCGACTCAAGCCGGTTTCGTGCTCGGCGATCCGAGCGCCCGTCTAGCGGCCGGTGCCTTTCGCGTTCTCAAACGTAAAGCTTTTCCCCTGATAATCCGCCCGCAGCTTGTCCCCCGCCCCGAACTCCCCCGCCAGGATCCGCGACGCCAGCGGGTTCTCGATCCGCTGCTGGATCGCCCGCTTGAGCGGGCGCGCCCCGTAGGCCGGGTCCCACCCCTCCTCGGCGATCTGGGCCTTCGCCGCTTCGGTCAGCTCGATGGACATGTCGCGCTCGCGCAGGCGCGCCGAGAGCCGTCCGAGCTGGATGCCCACGATCCGCGCGATCTCGTCGCGCTTGAGCTGGTGGAAGACCACGATCTCGTCGATTCGGTTGAGCAGCTCGGGGCGGAAGAGCGTCCCGGCCGCGCTCGCCATCGCGTCGCGCAGCTGCGGGGACATGCCCGCGGCCTTGCCGACCTCCTCCATCGCCAGGCCCGCGGGCCCGCGCCGCAGGATCTCGCGCACCGCCGCCTCGATCTCCCAGTCCTCGGCACCCTGCTCCGCCAGGTGCTGGATCTGCTGGCTGCCGATGTTGCTCGTCATCACCACGATGCAGTTCTTGAAGTCCACGGTGCGGCCCTGGCCGTCGGTCAGCCGCCCGTCGTCGAGCACCTGGAGCAGCACATTGAACACGTCGGGGTGCGCCTTCTCGATCTCGTCGAGCAGCACGACGCCGTACGGACGGCGGCGGACCGACTCCGTCAGCGCGCCGCCCTCCTCATAGCCCACGTACCCCGGCGGCGCGCCGATCATCCGCGCCACCGAGTGCTTCTCGCCGTACTCGCTCATGTCGATGCGGACGACGGCCTCCTCGGTGTCGAAGAGGAACTCCGCCAGGGCCTTGCACGTCTCGGTCTTGCCCACGCCCGTCGGCCCGAGGAACAGGAACGAGCCGATCGGCCGGTCCGGGTCGCCCAGCCCCGCGCGCGAGCGGCGCACTGCATCCGCGACGGCCTTGAGCGCGTGCTCCTGCCCGATGACGCGCTCCGCCAGCCCCTCCTCCATCCGCGTCAGCTTCTGCCGCTCCCCCTCGACGAGCCGCGCGACCGGGATGCCCGTCCACTGCGCCACGACCTGCGCCACCTGCTCGGCGTCCACTTCTTCCTTGACCATCGCGTCCCCGCGCGACTGGCGTTCCGCGAGGGACTTCTCCGCCTCTTCGAGCTTGCGCTGCAGCTCGCGCAGCTCGCCGTAGCGGATTCGGGCCGCCCGCTCCAGCTCACCGCGGCGCTGGGCCTGCTCCAGCTCGGTCTGCTTCGCGTCCATCTCGCGCTTGATCGCCTTGACCGCGTCGAGCTCCTGCTTCTCCGCCGCCCAGCGCGCGGTCAGCGCCCGGTTCTTCTCCTGGAGCTCGGACAGCTCGCGCTCGATGCGGTCCAGTTCGCGTCGGGCGGCGTCGCGCCCCTCGGCCCGCTCGCGCACTCCCTTGCCGCCCTCCCCCACTTCCAGCCTGATCGCCTCGCGCTCGATCTCCAGCTGCATGATCCGCCGGCGCAGCTCGTCCATCTCGGCGGGCATCGAGTCGTTCTCGATCCGCAGGCGGCTGGCCGCCTCGTCGATCAGGTCGATCGCCTTGTCCGGCAGGAACCGTTCGGTGATGTAGCGCTGGCTGAGCGTGGCGGCCGCGAGGATCGCCGCGTCCTGGATGCGCACCCCATGGTGCGCCTCATAGCGGGGCTTGAGCCCGCGCAGGATCGCCACCGTCTCCTCGACGCTCGGCTGGTCGACGTGGATCGGCTGGAACCGCCGCTCGAACGCCGGGTCCTTCTCGACGTGCTTGCGGTACTCGTCGAGCGTGGTCGCCCCGATGCACCGCAGCTCGCCGCGGGCCAGCGCCGGCTTGAGCATGTTCCCCGCGCTCACGGCGCCCTCGGCCGCGCCCGCCCCGATGATCGTGTGCAGCTCGTCGATGAACAGGATGATCCCGCCGTTGCTGGCCGTGACCTCGCGCAGCACCGCCTTGAGCCGCTCCTCGAACTCGCCGCGGAACTTCGTCCCCGCCAGCAGCGAGCCCACGTCCAGCGCGATGATCCGCTTGTCGCGCATCGACTCGGGGCAGTCCCCGTTCACGATCCGCAGCGCCAGCCCCTCGGCGATGGCCGTCTTCCCCACGCCCGGCTCGCCGATCAGCACCGGGTTGTTCTTCGTCCGCCGGCTGAGCACCTGCGTGCAGCGCCGGATTTCCTCGTCGCGCCCGATCACCGGGTCGAGCTTGCCCGCCTGGGCCCGGGCCGTCAGGTCGATCCCGTACTTCTTCAGCGCCTCGTAGTTCGTCTCCGCGTTCGGGTCCGTCACGTTCTGCACGCCCGACGCGGCGCGGATGGACCTGACCGCCTGCTCCACGTGCTTGCGATCCACGGCGTTGACGCTCAGCACGTCCTTCGCCGGGCCCGCGACGTCCGTCAGGGCCAGCAGCAGGTGCTCGCTCGACACGTACTCGTCGCTCAGCCGCTTCGCCTCCGCCTCCGCCTTATTCAGGATTTCCATCAGCTGGCGGCCCGGCATGCCCGCCCCGCTGCTCGCGGTCGGCAGGCGCCCCAGCTCCGTGCTCACGATCGACGCGATCCGGCGCGCATCGGCCCCTGCCCGCTCGATGACCCCCCGCCCGGGGCCCGCGTCACCAGCCCGCTCGGACACGAGCGCGTCCAGAACGTGCAACCCGGTCACCTCGGGGTTGGAGCGGGATGCAGCATCGCTCTGCGCCTCGGCCAGCACCTGCTGCGCCGTCGTCGTCAAACGGTCGGGTTTCATGCGCCGGGATGTCTTGCAACCGGCGCGCCCGTCCGGGAGGGCATGAACCCGCGCGAATCACGCGTGCGACCGCAATCGGTCGGTCCGCGGTCATCCGCACTGCCGTTCCGGCAGTCGAGCCGAGTCCCTACGCGAACAGGTCGATCAACCTGCCCTTGGCCTTGATCTTGTCGGGGATCAGGTCGCGGGGGCTGGGCGATCGTGGCGGAGCGTGCACCTTCTCAACAAAGGCCAGGGCTTCCCGGATCGCGCGTCTGAGGCGGACCTGTTCCTGACCCCAGAATCGCATGGGATTGGCGTTCGCCGCGATGGAGCGGTTCACCCGCTCGGCGAACGCCAGCGATCGATCGATCGCAGCGCGCAGCCGGACACCCTCGCCCCGCGTGAACTGGAAGGGCGTCGGCGCGGGAATGATCCCGCTGGGGCCGGTCGGCCGTTGGGCCGGGTCGATCGGCATGCACGAACAGATCGGGAACCCCGGGGTGGACCGTGAGCACCGTCTGCAACGACGAAGCGAACCGCGCACGCCGCAAGCGCCTGGGCGGTTCGCACGGCCTCCGACGCGACCCCCGACAACACCCGCACAGCCGGCGCGTCCGATCCCACTTCTTTAGGGTGGCACCGCACGATTCCACGACGCGCACGGCCGCGTGACGGCCTTGTCCACACCGCGTCCACGAAGGACCAGACTTCGGGCAACCCCGATGAAACCGCACGCGAACCGTGTCACGCGGGGTTGACGCCCGGGTCGCCTTCGGCTACAAGGGCCGCCCAAGACAGGAGTTCCACCATGCCTCGTCCGACGATCAGTCAGCCGCGGAACCTTGCCCGCGCGGGAGCGCTGGGCGTTGCTCTGCTCGTGTCGGCCCTGGGCGGGTGCGGGACCAACCCCTTCTCCCGCGACGCGATGATCCGCTACAACCCGACGCCCGAGCTCAACACGCTCTATCAGCGGCCCGTCGACGCGGCGAACGCCTGGGCGATCATGGACAACGAGAACTGGCGCATGTTCAACCAGGATCTCGGGCGCGCGTTCTACACCGACCGGCCCAGCCGCCTGACGCGCGAGCCGATCCCGCACCCGTAAGCCCCACACCCGTGACACGGGCGCCCCGCCCGCGATGTCTTCAACAAGCATGCCGCCAAACCGCCGATCATCGGCGGTTTTTTCGTTCCGCATCCTGGCCGACAACCACGATCGCCCCGAGGAACAAAGACACGCCCGCGTGACGCCGCGCTGCCGCGACGCCCACGGGCGTTCCTTACGCCGAGCCGATTCATCACTTCGCGGTGTACTGCCCGCGCGACACCTTTTTGAACTTGTCGCTCTTGATCAGCGTCTGGTTCACAATCGTGCGAAAGTTCGCCGAGCTGGTTTTGTACCCGGCGCGCTGCACAGCCTGCGCCACATCGGTCACGGACATCGTCCGGCCCTTGAGCACGCCGGCGAGCGCCTGCGCCAGATTCATCGAGTTCTTCGGCCGAGCCCCCCCGCGACGCCCGCCCCCGCCGGCCGCCGCGGAACCACCATGCTCCTCGATCTTCCGCTCGAGAGCCGCCAGCTTCGCCAGCACGCGGTCGCGCCGCCGCTCGAGCACGCGTACCCCCGAGCGCCGACGACGCAACTCCGTCTCCAGGCTGCTCGTGCTGACGTTCGCGAGTCCCCGACGAGCTCTCATTCGTTTCGCCACGGTTCGATCCTCTGTTGAACTGGGTCCCACCGGCGCCGCGCCGCGGCCACGCAACCACGAAGGCAACACCGATGCATCCGCCGAACGCGGCGGAAGGAAGGGGCCAACCATAGTCGATCGCGATGCAACCTTCAAACGCGCTCTCGTTCTTAGGAACCACGCGCCGCGCCGAATGTGACGCGAAAACGCGGCGCACCGCGGGAGAACGGGGGACGAACACTCCGACGCGGTGAACGACCGGGCGTTCCGCGGGACGACGAAGCGTGATGTTCGGACGAACGAACGCCGGTTGCCGGGCCGCTCGACGCCGGGAGCGATTCGTCAACTCAACTGGATGCCTAACTTCGACATCAGCCCGTCGAAGTGATCAAGGTCGAAGAACTCGATCGTGATCCGGCCCTTGCGACCGGAGCGGTCCGTGGAGATCCCCACCTTCGTTCCCAGGTGCTCGCCCAGGCGCCGCTCCATGTCGTTCCGCGCCGCGCGGCGCGCGTCGAGGGCCGGCGCCGCGACGCCGGCCCGCGCGGGCGACGCCGCCTTCGCCGCCTCGCGCTCCAGCTGTCTCACGCTCCACTCCTGCGACGCCGCACGCGCCGCCATCGCCGACCGCGGCGCGCCGGGCGCAACGCCCAGCAGCGCCTTCCCATGCCCGGCGTCGAGCTTGCCCCCCGCGATGAGCGCCGCGATCGGCGCCTCAAGCTCCAACAGGCGGATCAGGTTCGCCACGCTCGACCGGTCGAGCCCGACGCGCTCCGCGGCCTGCGCCTGCGACAGCCCGAATCGGTCGCACAGCGTGCGCAGTGAATAGGCCCGGTCCATCGCGTTCAGGTCCTCGCGCTGGAGGTTCTCGACCAGCCCCCACTCGGCCGATTCCTCGTCCGAAAGCGGGCGGACGATCGCGGGCACGCGCGCCAGCCCGGCGCGCTGCGCCGCGCGCCACCGCCGCTCCCCCGCGACCAGTTCGTACTGTTGTCCCCCCCCGCTCGCGCCGGCCGCGGGCGATCCGTTCGCCGGGCGTACACCCCCGCTCGCGGGGCGCACGATGATCGGCTGCATCAGCCCCGACCGACGGATCGAGTCCGTGAGCCGCTGCAGCGCCGCCGGGTCCATCTCGCGGCGCGGCTGGAACCGGCTCGGCGTGATCGCGCCGACGTCGACGAACTCCACGCCCCCCCCCTCGTTCGCGCCCCGCGGCGTCGGCGACGCGATCGCGGGCGCCGCCTTCGAAGCGGCCTCGGCGGGCACATGTAAGTCTACACTAACATTGCCGCCCTTCGCTGCTTCCGCCGGCGGCCTGACCGGCACCGCGACCGGGTCTCCGATCAGGCTGCTCAACCCGCGACCCAGTCGGCGACGCGCGCGGTCCATCGTGCCTTCGATGCTCATGGAATCCCTTCCTCTGCTCGGTCCTTCATCCAGCGGAACAGCCTCACCCTACTGACCGCCTACGGCTCGTGCACAACCGTCACCTCCAAACGTCGGCAAGCCGGTCGGAACGCCGCTATAACTCGCGCCGGGATCAACACCTGGGACGACGGCATGGCCTCGAGCACAGCCAGGAACATCGAAGTCATCGCCCGCGCCGTGCTGCTCCACGACGGCCGGGTCCTGCTGTGCCGCAACGTGAGCGGGGGGTATCACTACCTCCCGGGCGGTCACGTTGAGTTCGGTGAGGCCGCCGCGGCCGCGCTGGCACGCGAGTTCGTCGAGGAAGCGAACCTGCACGTGCGGGTCGGGTCGTGCGCGCTGGTGAACGAGAACAGGTTCGAGGCTGGCGGCCGATCGCACCACGAAATCAACCTGGTGTTCCACGTGGAACAGCACCCCCACGACCCGGAATCCCTTGACCGCGTCCAGAGCCGCGAGGCCGGCATCGCGTTCGACTGGATTGACTTGGCGGCGGTGGTGGACCTGGACATTCGCCCCGAGTCCGCGAGGGCGTGGCTCTTGAACGCTGACCGCGCAGTGGCACGGGGCGGCCCGGAATGGGTGTCCGAAGCGTGACGGCGGAGGTCCGCGCACCGGCCTCCGACCCGCTGCGTCGGCATCGAGGACTGCTTCCCCAGAGCGCCCAGTTGGTGCGAACGCGGCATTCATCGGGGTGGCTGACTGGTCCGACCCAAGCCGCAATCCGCCGCGACCGATAGCCATGCGCTCGACCCAGCGCCCACGGACCACGGGCCGGGTTGCGCCACGGATGGCCCACGCCCGCACGAGCTCCCCGCGATCGGAGTCCCCCGCTGCTACGTCGGCCGGGAAGCGGAACCGGTCTCAGCACGATGAGCCCGGGACCGTCGCGGCGCTCCAGGCCGAGCTGCGGCGGTTGCGGCACGAACTCGCCCGCGCCCAGAAACTGGCGACGCTCGGCACTCTGGCCGGCGGCATCTGCCACGAAGTCAACAACATCCTCACCCCGGTGATGAGCTACGCGGAGATGGCGATCGACGCGCCGGGCGATGCCGCTCTCACGCGCAAGGCGCTCGAGCGCGCCTATCACGGCGCCGATCGTGCCTCGCGCGTCGCTTCGGCGATCCTTTCGTTCGCCGCAGATCGCCCGCGAGCCGCTTCACCCGGCGCGGCCGGCGTCGCGGCGGTGGTCGCCGAGACCTGGGCGTGCCTGGCCGCCGACCCGGTGCGACAGGGAGTTCAGGTCGTCACGTCGATTGAACCCGGTTGCTCCGCGGTCATCGATCCGGTGGAGCTCCAGCAGGTCATCCTGAACCTTGTGCTGAACGCCCTCAAGGCGATGCGGACTTCGGGCGGCCGGCTCTCGATTCGCGGGTGGAGTCGCCCGAGCCAGGCCGAGGATCGTTCCACGTGGAACAGCGGCGACGCCGCGAGTGGGGAGGTTGTGATCGAAGTCGAAGACACGGGCTGCGGCATCGAGCCCGAGCGGCAGGCTCTGGTCTTTGAGCCGTTTGTCGGCCACCGCTGGACCAACGCTCCCAAAGACGGCTCAGCCGGCACCGGGCTCGGCCTTACAGTTTGTAAACATATCGTCGAATCCGCTGGCGGCAGCATTGCGGTGCGATCACAAGTATCTGTCGGCACTTGCTTTACGATCGTACTCCCCGCCGTGCGCTCGACGATTAACCTCGCGGAACCCGCGGCGGCGAGGCGATAGTCCGAATCTCAAGGCTCGTTGAACAGCCGCGCGTCAGCTCGCCGGCAGGATCACGACGTCGTCCGGGTCGATCGCGAGCACCAGGTCCGACGCGGGATCGGCGGCGAGCGTGGGGGGGGCCTGCGGATTGAGCTGCGCGACGCGCAGGCGCGCCCCGCCGGGCGCCTCGACTTCGAGCTGCGCGGTCTCGCCGAGGTAAACGCACGAGACGACGCGCCCACGGATGACGTTGGCCGCGTCGCGGGCCGCGGCCTCGCTCACGATCCGCAGCGATTCGGGGCGGATCGAGCAGACGGCCTGCTCGCCGCCCGCGAGCGGGGGGGGGGCGGCGGTGGACCGCAGCCGCCCGGCCGGCGTGTCGAGCAGGGTCCGCCCCGGCGCGCGCTCGGCGACGGTCGCGGCAAGAAAGTTGGTGTCCCCCAGGAACTCCGCGGCGAACCGCGTCGCGGGGCGGCGGTAGAGCGTGCGCGGCGGGCCGACCTGGACGACGCTGCCGCGATCGAGGATCGCGACACGGTCGGCCATGCTCAGCGCTTCCTTCTGATCGTGCGTGACGTACACCGTCGTGATCCCGCTGTCCTTGCAGATGCGCCGGATCTCCACGCGCAGCTCGGACCGCAGCTTCGCGTCGAGGTTCGAGAGCGGCTCATCGAGCAGCAGGACATCCGGGCGGACGACCAGGGCCCGCGCGAGCGCGACGCGCTGCTGCTGCCCGCCCGAGAGCTGATTCGGCGCGCGGGCCGCGTACCCCTCCATGCGCACAGCCGCCAGGGCCTCGGCGACGCGGGCCGCACGCTCGGCCTTCGAGACCCGCCGCACGGAGAGCCCGAACGCGACGTTGGCCTCCACCGTCATGTGCGGCCAGAGGGCGTAGGACTGGAACACCATGCCCGTGTTGCGTTTCTCGGGCGGCGTGCGCGTCACGTCGCGCCCGCCGAACGCGATGGCCCCGGCGGTCGGCTCCGTGAACCCCGCGATCATGCGCAGGAGCGTGGTCTTGCCGCAGCCCGAGGGACCGAGAAGAAAAAAGAGCTCGCCCGGCGCGATATCGAGGTTGACGCCGTCCACGGCGGCGATCGTCCCGCCGCCGGGCGCGGGGTAGTGCTTCGACACGTCGCGGACAGCGATCGCCAGGGACATGGGCGGGAGCGTAGCAGGTCGCCCTGTGCGCCCGCGTCGTGCGGGGAGTTTCGAAGCACGGGCGGGCCGCCCGCGCCACCAACGATCACTCCGCCGGCTCGAACGTGACGATGAGGCGGCGCGACCGGAACTGTTCCGCGTACAGCTCGGCCCGCTCCCGGTGCGTCACGAGCACGAGCGCGACGCCCGTGTGGTGGGCCTCGAGCATCACGTCGGTCGCGCGGTGAACGTCCAGCGGCGTCAGCTCCATGAGCGTCTCGACCACGTACACCTGGTCGGGCGTATCGCTGTTGTGGAGCAGCACGCGGAACGGGGGCAAGGCATCGACGCGCGAAGGCTCGGTCGATCGTTTCACGCCCGCCGCGCCCGCCGGTGTTGAGGCCGGGGTCGCCGCCGGCGCATCGGTCGCGGGCGCCAGGGGCACGCCGTTGGGCGCGGACACGGACGGCGGTGACAGCGCCGGGATCGGATCGTTGGTGGTGCGGCTCATCGCGCTCCCTCACATCACGGGCGGACGGCGGGTCGTGCCCGGAGACGATCGTTGCCCGGCGGACGCGGGAAATCGAGTCTTCCCACTGTGAAAACCGGGCAAAGACTCTGCAACCCGCCCGGTGCGCTCCCCGTATCGGGTCGCGGGCGCGTACGACTCCGGCGCGCGCACCGGAGCGAATCGAGACGGATCGGCGCGGGCGCGTCCACGAACCTGTTGCATTGTTTCTTCCTCCAGCGACCCGAGCGGCGTGTGGCCGACGGGTCGCTTATCCTCTCCCCCGCGTGTCCACGTCCACCGACCAACTCATCCTGATCGTTGTCGGCGCTCACCTCCGCGCGGAGACCGGGGACCGGCCGCTCGCGTACCTGCTGCGCCAGCGGATGCTCGAGTGGCTCGGCGAGGGCGAGGGCGACGGTCAGTACGGCGGGTCGGTGGTGGTCTGCTCGGATGTGTGGTACCTGAACCGCGAGGAGCTGCGGTCACGCCCCGCGATCAGCGTCGGCGGGCCGGGCGTCAACGCGTTCTCGGCGTTCCTCGCGGACAAGCTGCCCAGTGCGTTCTCGATCGAGGGCGTGCTCCTCGTGCAGCTCGACCTCGACTTCGAGGATCGCCTCGCGTGCGTGTGGGGGATGGACCACGCGAGCACGGTGTCGGCCGTGGACGCGTTCATCGAGCGCTACCTGGACGACTTCATGACCGCCGCGGTGGCGGACCGCGAGGACGACGAAGACTGACGGCGCGCGCGGTGGAACGGTCCGAACCCACGCGACGTTTCATGCTCCGAAGTAGGACCGTGTGCGCGGGTCGTCACGCAGCGCGGCGATGGCGTGGTGCAGGCGCGACTTGACCGTGCCCGCGGGGATGCCCAACGCTCCGGCGATCTCGTTCGTCCCCATCCCGTCCACGATCCGCATGAGCAGGACCTCGCGCTGCGCGTCCGGGAGCGCAGCGACCGCCGCCGCGAGCGTTGAACGGGCCTCGCCCAACGGATCGGCGGGCGTCTCGCGCGGCGCGGGCGCGTCGCCCGGTTCGCCCGAGCCGCGGTCGCGCCGGCGCCGCTGGGACACGGTGATCGAGAGGTTGCGGACCGCGGGGTACAGAAACGTCGTGAGCCGCGCGGTGAGAGCCAGCGTCGGCAGCTTGCGGACCAGGTACATGAACGTTTCCTGGAGGACGTCGAGCGCCGCGTCCTCATCGTCCGTGAAGCGCCGGGCGAGCCGCAGCACCCACGCCGCGTACCGCCGGTACAGCACGTCGAAGTCGTCGCGCCGCCCGGCCCGGATCGACGCGACGACCAGCATGTCCGGCCGACGGTCGTCGTCCGCGGACGGGCCGGATCGCTCGGGTGAACTCGGATCGTTCGGCGGCATTCCGTGGGGCGAGCGTACCTCATGGCGTGGCTTCACGCGCGGTACGCTCCGGGCATGAGCGATCGACCCCGGCTGCGTGTGAAGAGGCTCGACCCGCGTGCGACTCTGCCCGCGTACCAGTCCGCGCTCGCGGCCGGGATGGACCTGGCCGCGTGCCTGGGCGAGGCGATCACCATCGATCCGGGTCGGATCGCGCTGATCCGCACGGGGCTGGCCATCGCCGTGCCGCCCGGCTACGAGGCGCAGGTCCGCCCGCGCTCGGGCCTCTCGACGAAGCACGGCATCTCCATGCCCAACACGCCGGGGACGATCGACGCGGACTACCGCGGCGAGGTGATCGTGCCGGTGATCAACCTCGGGCGCGAGGCGTTCACGGTGACGCACGGGATGCGGATCGCGCAGATGGTGATCGCGCCGGTGGCGCATGCGGCGGTCGAGGAAGTGGGGGAGCTGGACGCGACCGATCGCGGCGCGGGTGGGTTCGGATCAACGGGGCGGTGAGGCCGGCGCGGTTCCCGGCAGCCTCGGCGGCGGCAGCAGGCTCATCGAGAACAGAATGCCGAGCAGGGCCGCCGTCTGCGCGTTGACGTAGAGCGTGTCGAACGCGCTGACGAGAGCCAGACCCAGCAGCGCGAACCCCGGTCCCGCGGCGTATGACCCGAGGCCGGCGGGCGCGAGTTGCTCGCGGGCGAGCGCGCCGCGGAGCGCGACAAGCATGACGAGCGCGGAGAGGATCGCCCCGGCAATGCCCGACGTGGCGGCCGCGTGGAGCAGGGAGTTGTGCGCATGGGGGAACGGGCGCGCCAGGGCCTGCGGCGATTCACCGACCGGGGCCGCACGCCGGCGCTGCGTCGTCCAGACACGATACCCGCCCGCGCCGACGCCCCGAACCGGGTTCTCCGCGGTCGCCGCGATGGCGAGCTTCGCCATCAGGATGCGCTGGCCAGTGAACGTTGAATAGTCGCCGCCTGACCACGCGCGGGAGACCTCGCCGCGGGCCTCGTCGATCCGCCGCGAGACCCCCGCGCCGACGAACGGCCAAACGAGGGCGGCGGCGCCCACGATCGCGCCCAGCGCACAAGGAGCGACGATCCACGCCCGCCGCGTGAGTCCGCGGTGCGCTCCGCCGCGCACGGCGCGGACGCCGGCAACGCCCGCGGTGATCGCGGTGAGCGCCGCGGCCGCAACCCACCCGCTGCGCGTCCCCGTGGCGAGGAGACCGGCGGCCGTGACGCAGGCGGCGGCGATCGCCATGACGCGCGTCCGGCCGCCCCCCATGAACGCAGCCGGAAGATGCAGCCCCAGCGCCCCCACGAGCAGCGAGCCGGCGACGGCGGGGTCCCACCACCCCGAGTGGCGATCGGCCGGCCGCCGCCAGTCGAACCAGGTCACGCCGAGGTTCGCGGCCAGCGCGTCGGCGAGCTGCGCCGCGTTGCCGCAGAGGAACCCCGCCGCGAGGGCCGCGATCAGCCACGGGCGGCGGTCCATGACAGGCCAGAGCAGCCAGGCAGCCGCGAGAAACCGGAGCTTGCCCAGGTCGTTCAGGCCCTCGCTTGGGTTGGGCGACCACGCGAGCGTCAGGGCCTGCCACGCAGCCCAGAGGACGATCAGCAGGATCAGGGCCCGCGTCCAGAACACCGCCCACACCCGCCATGTGTTGAGCACCCGGATCAGCCCGTAGAAATACACCGGCCCGGCGAGGACCTCCAACCACGTGATCGGCCACCCGGCGAAGAAGCAGAGAAAGAGGCCCGCACCCACATGAAGCTTGTGCCCGATGGCGTCGTGCCGATATTGGTAGTCGAAAGCCTCGGCGAGGCGTTCGTGGTTTCCGGTGGCGAGTCGGTTCAGGAACGGCATGGGTGCGGGGTCCGGGCGGGTCGGGCAGGGGAAGGCCGGGCGAACCGGCATCATCACGGGCGTGTAACACAAGGGCAAATCGGGCCGCAACCCGGACAGTGTTGTAACGTAGAATGAGAGCGGCGGGGCTTGCGGCCGGCGTGGTTCAGGACCGGAGGTGGGCGATGCAGGAAGTCAGGCGCGTTCTTCGCCAGGCGGGGCGTCGGTTGTTCCTCCAGGGTCTGAGCCGGGCGCTGGTCGTGGCTGCGTCGGCCGGGCTGGCCGGGCTGATCGTGCTGCGGATCGTGCAGCAGACGTTCGGCCTGCCGCTGGACGCTTCGGCGTGGTGGACAGCCGGGGGCATCGCGGCCGCGGCGGCGGTGCTCGGGGCGGTCGTGTGGGCGATCTTCGCGCGGCACTCGGCGTCGGGCGTGGCGCGCGAGCTGGACGAGCGGGCCAATCTGCGCGAGTCGCTCTCGACCGCGTTGTGCGTGGAGCGCGAGGACGACCCGTGGTGCCGCGCGGTGATCGAGACGGCGCGCGACCGCGCGACAAGGGTCGTCGTGCGCGACGCGATCCCGTACGAATCGCCGCGGTTCTGGCCCGTGCCGCTGGCGCTGGCGATCGCGATGGTGGTGGTCTGGATCGCCTTCCCGCCGCTCGACGTGCTCGGGCTGTTCAAGGATCGGGCGCAGGCCGACGAACTGGAACGCGCGAAGCACCAGGCGAACATCGAGGTGACGGCCGCGATCAAGCCGTTCGAGGACGCGCTGCGTCAGGCGAAGGTCGATCTCGGCAAGGAGGATGCGCCGCTGACGCCCGAGGGCACACCGGATTCCGCGAAGACGCCCGAAGACATCCGCCGCGCCGCGCTCAAGCAGCTCACGAGCGTGCAGGACAAGCTGGCCTCGATGAAGAGCGGCGAGAAGGCGCAGAAGATGGACGCGCTGCGCCAGGCGATGAAGCAGGTGAAGCAGCCGGGCCCGGGACCGCTCGACCAGATGACCAAGAGCCTCCAGCAGGGCAACTTCAAGCAGGCGCAGGCCGACCTCGACGAGCTTTCGAAAAAACTCGCCGAGGACTCGATGTCTCCCGAAGACAAGGCCAAGCTCAAAGAGCAGATGGCCAAGCTCAAAGAGCAGCTCGCGAAGCTCGGCGAAGAGCGCAAGGAGATGGAGAAGAAGCTCGAGCAGGCCGGGCTGAGCAAGGAAGACGCGAAGAAGCTGGCGATGGACCCCGAGGCGCTGCGGCAGGCCCTGGAGAAGATGCAGAGCCTCTCCGAGGAGCAGAAGCAGCAGTTGATGAAGGCCGCCAAGGCCGCGAGCGAGGCGTGCAAGCAGTGCTCCGGGATGAGCTCGCAGATGGGCAAGATGGCCGAGGGGATGAGCCAGCAGGGCATGGACTCCAAGGGCTCCGAGAGCATGGAGGCCATGGCGGGGATGCTCAGCGAGATGGAGATGACGGCCGCGGAGCTCGACTCGCTCGATGCGGCGATGAAGGAGTGCCAGGGGGCCTTGGCGCGGATCGGCGAGGGAATGTGCCGGGGCGACGGGCCGGGCGGCAAGATGGGCATGGCCATGGTCAAGCCGTGGCAGGCCGGCGAGAGCCGCGACCAGGGCATGGGCCAGGGCGGCCCGGGCCGCGGCTTCGGCGGCGGGCAGACGCCCGAAGAAGCCGCCACGAACAGCGCGAAGGCCAAGGCCAACGTCAAGCAGCAGAACGGGCCGATCATCGGCAGCCGCCTGGTCTACGGCGACACGGTGAAAGGCGAGGCGGTGGCCGAGTTCGCCGAGGCGGTCGAGGCCGCGGCGAAGGAGGCCGCCGATGAGGTCAGCGGCAAGACCATCCCGCGCGAGTACCACGACGCGGTGAAGACCTACTTCGGGCGGCTCGCGGCCAAGACGAAGGCCAACGCGCTCCAGCCGGCTCCCCCCGCACCGACGCCCGCGCCGGACGGCAACAAATAATGCCCGCGTCGCGCCGGGAGTTTCTCGCCGCCGCCGCCGCCTTTCTTGCTCCCCGCGTCGCGCTCGGCACGACCCGCGCCCGCGAAGTCGTCTTGTACAGCAGTGTCGATGACTACCTCCTGCGCGACGTCGTGAAGGCGGCACGCGACGAGGCGGCGCTCGACATCCGGCTCGTCGGCGACACCGAGGCGACCAAGACCACCGGGCTCGTGCTGCGGCTGCTCTCCGAGCGGGCCAACCCCCGCGCCGACGTGTGGTGGTCGAGCGAGCCCTTCGGGACCGTGAAGCTGGCGCGTGAAGGCGTGCTGGAACCGTACACGAGCCGGGCCGAAGCCGACTTCGCGCCGCCCGGCGCCGACGGCGAGCGCCCGGGCAACGCGGGAGTGGGGGGGTGGCCCGCGGGCCTGCGCCCCGTGGACCGGATGTGGTACGGGTTCGCGCCGCGGGCACGGGTGATCGTCTTCAACACGAAGCGGGTGAAACCGGCCGACGCGCCGCGGGCCTTGCGCGACCTGGCGCTCCCGGCGTGGAAGGACCGCGTCGCGATGGCGCGCCCGCAGTTCGGCACCACGCGGGGGCAGATGGCCCTGCTCGCGCACCTCTACGGCGGCGACGCGCTGCGGGCGTGGCTCACCGCCATGAAGTCCAACGGCCTCAAGCTCTACGACGGGAACTCCTCGGTCGTCCGCGCCGTCGCGTTCGGCGAACGCGACGCCGGCCTCACGGACACCGACGACGTGTACGCCGCGCAGCGCGAGGCGTGGCCGGTGGACCTGGCGTTCGAGGTCGTGGACGAGGGCGATGACGAAGGCCGTGGAGCCGCGGCGGCACCGGCCGCGGGAGCGATGGGCAGCGCCGGTCCGATGTCCATCCCCAACACCGTGGCACGCGTGAAGGGCGGCCCGAACACCGACGCGGCCGCGGCCCTCATCGACTTCATCCTCTCCGAGCGCGTCGAGCGGCTGCTCGCGGCCAGCGACTCGCGCAACGCACCGATCCGCGAGGCGGTGAAAAAGGACTTCCCGGGCCTCGCCCTGCGGCCCGGCCCGGTGTTCGATTTCGCGGCCGTCGAGGCGGCGGTCGAGCGGGCGATGAAGACCTGCGACGAAGTGCTGGGTTGACCGCGAACGCATCGTCATCCCCTACGATCCGCCCATGGACGCGGACCGACTGCGCACGCTGATCCGGGCCGAGCTTCCGGGCCTCAAGGAGCTCCGGCACGACCTGCACCGCCACCCCGAGCTGGGCTTCAAAGAGGAACGGACCTCGGGCGTGGTGCGGCGGGAGCTCACCGCCCTCGGCGTGCCGTTCAAGGCGGGGGTCGCGGGCACCGGCGTGGTGGCGCACCTCCCCGCGACGACTCCCGGCGGGCGCGACGCACCGGCCGTGGCCCTGCGGGCGGACATGGACGCACTCCCGATCGCCGAGGCGACGGGACGGCCGTACGCCTCCGCGACGCCCGGCCTCATGCACGCCTGCGGGCACGACGGGCACACGACGATCCTGATCGGCGCGGCACGGGTGCTCTCGAAGCTCGATCGGCCCCGCCCCGTCACGCTGCTCTTTCAACCCGCCGAAGAGGGCGGCGCCGGCGCGGAGAAGATGTGCACCCAGGGCGCGCTCAAGGGCGCGGCCGGCGGCGGCATCGGCACGCCCGTGGGCCGCGTCTTCGGGCTCCACGGCTGGCCGTACATGGAGCTGGGTGTCGTCGGCTCGCGACCCGGGCCACTGCTGGCCGCCACCGACGAGTGGGAGATCGAGGTCATCGGTCGCGGCGGGCACGCGGCCATCCCGCACCTGGCCCGCGACCCGATCGTCGCGGCGTCGCACGTCGTGGCGGCCCTCCAGACCATCGCGTCGCGCGTGGTGAACCCCGTGGACGCGGTCGTCTGCACCGTCGGCACGTTCCAAGCCGGCACGGCCACGAACATCATCCCCGACTCCGCGAAACTCACGGGCACCGTTCGGTCGCTGAGCCCCGCGGTGCGCGAGCTGGCGAAGGCGAACCTGTTCTCGATCAGCGAGCGCACGGCCGAGGCGTTCGGGTGCCGGGCGCGAGTGGTCTGGCACGACGGGTACCCCGTGACGCACAACGACGCGGGCGAGACCGAGCGGTTCTTCGCCGCAGCCCGCGAGGCGCTCGGGGCGGGCGCGGTCCGCGTGCTCGACGCGCCGATCATGGGAGCGGAGGACTTCAGCTACTACGGGCGGCACGCGCCGGCGTGCTTCTTCTTCCTGGGCCTCAAGCCCCCGGCGGCCGCGTCGTACCCCTTGCTGCACACGCCGGAGTTCGATTTCAACGACGACGCGCTGCCGATCGGCGTCGAGTTGATGTGCCGGCTCGCGGTGTCGCCGGGCTGAGCGGTCGCAGGAGTGTCGCGTGCGCTTCGGGGACACGATCGTGGCGCTCGCCTCGCCGCCGGGTCGATCGGCGCGGGCGATGATCCGCGTGTCGGGCTCGGGGACGAGCGGGCTGCTCGCGGCGGTAATGACCGACCCGGTGCGTATGCCCGGCGCGGGCGTCGGGCGGCTGCGCCTGGGGCCGGGCCCGCTGCCGGTGCTGCTGGCGATCTACGCCGCGCCGCGGTCGTACACCGGCGAGGACTCGGCCGAGGTGCTCCTTCCCGGGAATCCGTTGCTCGTGGAGCGCGTGGTGGCCCGGCTCCTCGAGTTCCCCGGAGCGCGGGCCGCGGAGCCCGGTGAGTTCACGGCTCGCGCGTACCTCAACGGCAAGCTCTCGCTGGATCGCGCGGAGGGCGTGGCCGCCACGATCGCCGCGGCCACGGACGCGCAGCTCGCCGCGGCCCGATCGCTTCTGGAGGGATCGACGGGGGCGGCGTACCGGGCGTGGGCCGAGGAGCTGGCCACGCTGCTGGCCCTGGTCGAGGCGGGGATCGACTTCACGGACCAGGAGGACGTGACGCCGATCGCGGCGGGAGCGCTGCGCGAGCGGCTGGACGCGCTGTCGACCGCGATCGGCGCATTCCTCGGCTCCGCACACGGGGGCGAGGCGCGATCGGAGCTGCCGAGAGTCGTGCTTGCGGGGGAACCGAACGCGGGCAAGTCCACCCTGTTCAACGCGCTGCTGGATCGGCGGCGTGCGGTCGTGTCGCCGATCGCGGGCACGACGCGCGACGCACTGGAGGAGACGCTCGACCTCGCGGGGGTGCTGCCCGGCGCCGGCGCGGTGCGGCTCGTGGATGTCGCGGGGATGGTGCGCGGCAACGGACCGAGCCCGCCCCCCGGCCTCCTCCCTCCGGGAGGGGGAGTGGACGCGGACGCCCGGCGGCGGGCGGCGGACATGGTGCGCCGCGCCGACGCGCTGGTGTACTGCGACCCCACCGGGCGATTTGCGCCGCTGCGCGTCGCCCGGAATGTCCCCGTGATCCGTGTGAAGACGAAGGCGGACCTGCCCGCCGCCGGCCGTTCGGCGATCGCGTCCGAGGAAGCGATCGCCGTCTGCGCGCTGGACGGATGGAACCTGGGCGTGCTGCGCCGCGCGATCGCCGACGCCGCGTGGACGCCCGGTGAAGCCGACCTCGGCGCGATCCTGCCGCGGCACCGGCGGGCGCTGAGCGCGACCATCGTGCGCATCACCGCGGCGGCGACCCCTGTCGACGGAGTACGGATCGCCGACCCGGCCGCGGTCGCGGATTCGCTCCGGGGCGCGCTCGACGCGATCGGCGAACTCGTCGGGCGGATCAGCCCCGACGACATCATCGGGCGCATCTTCGCGACGTTCTGCGTCGGCAAGTAGCCCGCGCGTCTCAGCGCGGCGGGATTTCCGGGCAGACGCGCTCGGAGTCAGGCCCGAACCGGATCGCGTTCTTCCCCTGCCGCTTGCTCTCGAGGGCCAACTCGTCGGCCCGGTGCAGCAGTTCCTCCGGCGTGCGCCCGTCCCACGGGTACGTCGCCAGCCCGCCGGAGATCGTCAGCGCCCCCGGCGCCGACTCCCCGAGCTTCGGGAACCGCGCCGAGCACACCTCGCGCTGGAACCGCTGCGCGATCCCGAAGATATCCGCAGGCGGCTTGCTAGTCGGCGTGCGCGGGCCGTCCGGCTCGTGGAAGATCACGGCGAACTCGTCCCCGCCGATGCGGCAGACCTTGTCCGAAGGGCGGATCACGCTGCGGATCAGACGCACCGTCTCGCGCAGGATGTCGTCGCCCGCGGCGTGCCCGTGCCGGTCGTTGAAGGTCTTGAAATCGTCCACGTCGAATACCAGCACCGTGACGGAGCGCCGCAACCGGCGGGCCTCCTCGATCGCCGTCGCCAGAAAGCGGTCGAAGTAGCGCCGGTTCGACGCGCCCGTGAGCGGGTCGGTGAACGCGGCCGCCCGCAGCTGCGCGTGCTGGTCGCGCAGCGCGATCCACGCGGCGAGCGCGTCGGCGTGGGGCTCCAGCGCTTCGCGCGTCACGCCGGGGCACCGCAGCAACCCCAGCACGCGACCGTTCCAGATGACGGGGGCGGCGTCGGGCGGGGCATCCCCGGGCGCCTCGGCATCGCGATCCGTCGCGGCGGCAACGAACTCCGCGGCCCGCCCGCCGAGGCGGCGCCGCAGCACGGTGAGGACCGCCGGCAGCGGGTCGTTCCCGCGGAGCAGGGCCGCCACCACCGCACGCTCCGTCCCCGCGCCCGGATCGGCCACGACCTCGGTCACGGCGGATTCGACGTGGGCGTCCCGGGCGCGTCCGGCCGGGTCATTGCGGCGTGGTTCGTCAGCGGTCGCGGGCACGACCTCGGGGGTCGCGACCTCGGCCGCCGCGCGCGACACGCCCTCGATCCCGCGCACCACCCGCCGGATCGTCTCGGCCGCCGCGTCGGAGCGGACCACCGCGTCGCACGCGCCGATCGACCGCGCGGCCTCGGGCCCCGCCGCCACCAGCCGCACACGCGGGTCCACGCGGCGCAGCGCCTCGATGAACTCTCCGGGCGTGCCCGCGTCGGTGGAGCCGTTCACCCGTTCCGGTCCGTCCGGGCCCACGACCACGACCGACGCCCCGCTCGGGCCTCGCGTGGCTGTGGGACGGTCGGCCAGCTCGCCGATCGCTTCCAGCCGGGAGCGCACACGCACCAGTTCAATCCCCGGATCCGCGCGGAGGCCCGCGTCCAGCCCCGTGCGACCCACCAGGATGACCCGCAGCGGCGATTCGGGGGTCGCCACCGCCCCACGCGCCGTGTGTTCGCCTCCGGTTCCGTTCTTGGGTTCGATGATCGCCATGGTGCGGGGTGGATTGCGGGACGGTGTGTGGAACAGTCTGCGGGTCCGTGTGGATCGGACGTGCCTATCGGACTTACGCGCGCGCCGGGGGATCGGGTTCGTCATCCGCGAGCAGCATCGCCAGTTCTTCCTGCGTGAGCAGTTGCGGCGGGGCTGGGTCCTCGTCATGCGCCGCGTTCGGCGCGGGTCCGATCATGTCATCGGATCGCTGACGCGAGGCCTCAACGGCCCCGTCGTCGGTCAACCGGAGCCGGGGCGGGTGCGCCCTCGGCAGGCCGACCCTTGCTGCGGGGACCGTTGAGATATCGGACGTCACGTCGGCCCGCGTCGGGCTCGCAGCGCCGGACGCCCGCAGCCACGCGTCAATGTCGGATTCGGCGACCGGCCGCAGCGTGGGTGAAGGGGTCGGGTCATACGCCCACACCACCGCGGCGGGCACATGATGCCGCGCCGCGACAACGAGTTCCCCCGCAAGCGGGAGCGCCCCCGGGCTGATGAGCACGAGGCTGAGCGGAACGCAATCGTGCGCCCTGTCGGTCCCGCCGGAACGCTCGCCGTTTCGCGCGGCCACGCACAGCTCGGCCATGGCGCCATAGGGGTCCGTCGCGTGCAGGACTTCGACGCCGCGGCCCACGAGCCGAGCCTCCAGGTCCGCGGCGGCACCGGCCGCGCCCGCCGCGTGCCACAGCACGCAACGCGCCGCGGGGCTTCCATCCCCTGGCCGCGATCCCTCCATGACGGGAGTGTACCGCGCTTCCGCCTGAAGTCCGGGTCAAACTGGGTGCTTCGCGGCGAGCGCCCGGGCGATGCGTTCGGCCCCATCGGCGGGGTCGAGGCTCGCGAACGCGGCCCTCATCGCGGCCCGACGCGCCGCGTCACCCATCAGGCGGAGAATCGCGGCGCCCGCGGCGCCGGCGTTCGCCGCGGGCTCGATGAGGTCGCGTGCCACGACCGCCGCACCGGCTTCTTCCAGCGGGCGCGCGTTCACGCGCTGGTGTTCATCGCGGTGATAGGGGTACGGCATGAACACCGTCGGGATCGCGTTGGCCCAGGCCTCGGCGACGCTGCCCGCGCCCGAGCGACTCACGGCCAGTTCCGCCGAGCCCCACGCCGGGCCCATCGCGTCGATGAACGCGTGGACGGCGGCGGGCACCCGTGCCCGCTCATACGCCGCGTCCATCACATCTTCCCCGCCCGGCCCCGTCTGGTGGATCACCTGCCACCCGCGGAACGCCTCCGGGTGGTTCGAGACGAGGAAATGAAGCAGACCATTGATCGACGCCGCGCCCTGGCTCGCACCCGTGACCAGCAGCGTGGGCCAATCAGGTTGGAGCCCGAAGGATCGGCGGCATTCACCGGGTGTCATCGCGGTCCGTGCGGCCCGACGCACGATCGGGGGCACGGCGGTCCAGTCGCGGCCTGTGACCGACGCGGACGTGAACACGCGGTCGGCGCGGCGTGCGATCCACCGGTTCGCCATGCCCGGCAGCGCGTCGAGATTCACCAGCGTCACCGGGACGCGCTCCGCGCTCGCGGCCCGGACCGCGGGCGCCGACACGAACCCGCCCATGGCGATAACGACAACGCTCGCGCCGCCGCGTCGAGCGTCGCGGATCGCCGCGCGCGCCGCACGCACCGCGCCGCCCCACGACCACACGAACCGCGCCAGCGCCGCCGGCCGCAGCGACAGCGGCTTCGCGGGAATGACGGCAAAGGGAACGCCTTCCCTGCGAAGAATCTCAGAGTCCAGCGGACGATCCGAACAAAGAAAGACGCAGCGCGACGATCGATCGAGCTCCGCGAGCTGCTCGGCGATCGCGAGCCCCGGGAAGATGTGCCCGCCGGTTCCGCCGCCCGCGAAGAGGTAGACCCGGGTGAGTGCCGACGGAGCTGCGGGAGGAGGACCGACGCCGTTCATGCCCTCACCCTATCCCCGTGTCGCCGCCTCACGCCGCTGCGGGCGCGAGCGCCGCATCGTCCGCGGAGACTTCGGGCGCACGCTCGGCCTCACGATCCATCGCCACCAGCAGCCCGAGCGACGCCGCGGTGAGGATCCAGCCGGTGCCGCCCGCGCTGAGCAGCGGCAGCGCGATGCCCTTCGTCGGGGCGAGCCCGGTGACGACCGCGAGGTTGATGACGGCCTGGAGCCCGATCGTCGCCAGCACACCCAAGCCGATGAGCTTGAGCACGGGTTGGGTCTGCCGCGCCACGATCGACGCCCCGGCCCAGATCAGCAGGGCGTAGAGCCCCACGACCGCGGCCGCGCCCGCCACGCCGAGCTCCTCGCAGATCACCGCGAACAGGAAGTCCGTGTGGTCCTCGACGAGGTACCCGAACTTCTGGAGCCCGTGCCCGAGCCCGCGGCCGGCCCCTTCACCACCCGCGACGGCGGCCATCGACTGGATCATGTGGTACCCGTCGCCCTGAGGGTCCTGGTAGGGGTCGAGAAACGTGGCCAGTCGCCTCACGCGGTACGGACTCGTGATGACCAGCGCGATGAACCCGGCCACGGCCACCGGCGTGAGCATGAGGAAGTGGATGAGCCTGGCGCCGGCCGCCACCAGCACCGCGCACGCGACCAGCCCGACGAGCACGCCCGTGCCCAGGTCCTCTTTGGCGACGACCCCCGCGACGAGCGCGGCGGCGATCAGGGCCGGGGCGAGCCCGCGGGTCAACGACGACATGGCGGCGGCCCCGCGCGAGGCCGCGTACCACGCGAGGAGCCCGATGAGCCCCCACTTGGCGATCTCGCTGGGCTGGACGGAGACGTGCCCGACACCGGGGACAGGGACGAAGAACCAGCGCCGCGCCCCGTTCACCTCGCGCCCGAGTCCCGGCCAGTAGGTCATCGACAGGATGACGAGGAGGACGCCCGCGCCAATCGCCAGGACCCTCGCGGGTGCCGCCGCACGCCACCCGAGCGGTGCCGCGCTGGCGGTGCGCCCTTCGCAACGCGGCGCGGCGAAGCGCTGCGCCAACCGCCCCACCGGAAGCATCGCCGCGCCGACCATCGTCACGACCGCCAGCCCCGCGTAGGCCGTCCAGCGGGAGAGGATGATCGAACGCAGGATCGTCCAGAACCCCTCGGAGTCGTCCGGGGCGAGCGGGCCGAAGGGCGTGACCTCGACGGGCTCGACGGCCATGACGGCCGAGTTGACCATGACGACGCCGAGCCCGAGCAGGGCGACCACGCACAGAATGACCACCTGTCCGGGGCGGAGCATGCGGTGTTTATCGGTTTCGACGGTGTCGGAACACCAACACCGCGGGAGGCCGTGAATCCCGGGCGCGCCCGCGGCTCAGAGCACCTTCAGTGTGACCTTGCTCTCGACCTCGCTGACGGGCTTGGCCGTCAGATCGTACCCGTCGCTGCCGACGATCACGCACCGGACGAGTTCGCCCGGCGCGAGCTTCTCGCGCGACTGGACGTAGGTCACCGCGTCGATCATCGGCGCCTGGAAGTACGTCCGCCCCGCGTAGAGTGTCCCGCCGCGGCCCACGCCGGTCGTCGCCTTGCCCGCGGTCCGGGTTGGCGCGTCGATCAGCACGTCGAACCGCTCACCGGACTTCGTCGGCCGGGCGGCGTCGAACTTCCCGGCCAGGTCCGCCGCCCGCCGGAACGCGATCCGTTGCTGGAGTTCCATGAGCTCGGCGCGCCGCCGGGCCTTCACCCCGGCGGGCACCACCAGGGCCGGGTCGCCCTCCATGGTCCCGGCGGGGGTGTTGTCCTCGCGCGAGTACTCAAAGACGCCCATCGCCTCGAACGCCGACTCCTCGACGAACTCCAGGAGCCGTTTGTGGTCGTCCTCGTTCTCACCCGGGAACCCGCTGATGAACGTCGTGCGGACGGCGATGCCCGGCACACGCTCGCGCAGCTTGCGGATCAGGCCGCGCTGATGCTCCGACGTGACGTTGCGCCGCATCGACGCGAGGATGCGGTCGGAGGCGTGCTGCAGCGGCATGTCGATGTACGGCAGCAGATGCCCGCGGGCGCACTGGGCCGCGAACGCGTCGATGATCGGATCGGAGAAGTTCGACGGGTAGGCGTACATGAGGCGGACCCAGCCCGCGCCGGTCGTGGACTTCACCGCGTCCGTCACCGTCCGCAGCAGCATCGGCAGCCCGCCCGTCTCTCCGTCTCTCCGTCTCTGCGTCTCTCCGTCTCTTCCTCCCCCCAGCCCCGCGCCGATGTCGTCCCCCCAGCTCGTCGTGTCCTGCCCGATCAGGTTCAGCTCGAACGCGCCGTCCAGCATCAGCTCGCGGGCTTCGGCCCCCACGCGATCCGCCGGCTTGCTCCGCATCTTCCCTCGGATCCCCGGGATCGTGCAGAACGTGCAGTTCTGGTTGCACCCCTCGCTGATCCGCAGGTACGCGTAGTGCCGGGGTGTGAGGCGCAGGCGCGCCGAGTCGTCCTCGAAGTACCCGATCCCCTTGCCGTCCTTGCCGTGGACGGTAAGACCGACGGTGTCGCGCCCGCGTTCCTTCGCGGCGTTCAGCGCGTTGCCCGCGATCCAGTAGCGCGGCGCGCCGGCGGCGCCCGGCGTTCCTCCGTTGCTCCGAACCGCCGATCCGCCGCTCACCGCCTCCACGATCCGGTCGCGGTCGAAAACCCCGACCATCGCGTCGATGCCGGGTTCCCACTCGAGCATCTTGGCGCGGTGCCGCTGCACCAGGCACCCGGCCACAACCACCCGCTTCACCGTCCCCGCGCGCTTGGCCTTCACGGCCTCGCGGATCACCGACAGCGATTCATCTTTCGACGCCTCGAGGAACCCGCACGTGTTGATGACGACGGCATCCGCCCCGCCGAAATCGTCTCCCCCTACGTCTCTCCGTCTCTCCGTCTCTTCGTCTCTCACTCTCTCCACACCATGCTCATCCATCTCCCGGCCCGTATACGACACCGGCACCAGCCCGCTCTCGGCGAGCAGCCCGAGCATCTTCTCCGAATCCACGAGATTCTTCGGGCAGCCGAGGCTGACGAAGGACACCGTGCGGACCTCGTGCGCGTCGCGTTGTGCCGTGCGTTTCGTCAAGCGGGCAAGTCTAGGGTGGCGGGATCAACGCCCCGTCACGGCACCGCAAGCCCGCGCCCGGCCACCATCTCCGGCGTCATCCCGTCGAGCCGGTAGTGCCGCATCAGCGCCTCGCCCAGCGCCAACGGCTCGGCCAGCACGAAGTGGCACGACCGCGCGATCCGCCACCCCGTGAACTTCAGCGCCCGCACCAGGTGCTCGCGCGTCGTGCAGAGCACCAGGTCCCCGCCCTCCTCGCGCAGCGGCAGCACGCGGAACTGCCACGCCTGCCGCCGATCGATCGCCGGCAGCACCCGCGGGTCCACGGGCTCGCGGCGCGGGTCCACGTGCGACGTGAGGCCCGAGAACTGCTCGGCCCACGCCTCCTCGACGCGTGCCGGGACCACACCGAACATCCGCTCGGCGATCGCGCCGAACGGGCGCGGGTCGGTCCGCTGAAGACGCAGAACCTCGTCGCGCTGCGCAACTGTCAAGACTCCTCGTTGGACCAGCAGGTCCCCCAGGCGGAGCGTCATGCGGCTTCCCTCTCCCTCTCGCGTCGGTCGCCGGGGCGTGACCCCCGGGTTCTCTCGAGCGCGTCCGCCTCTCCCTCCGTGGCGGCCGCCCGCTCACACCATCGGCGGCGCGCGGACGACGGTGAAGCCCGTCGGGCGCGCGGTGGTCGCGATGCTGTCCGCCGCGCCGCCTGCGCGGGTTCGCCGGATGCGGGAAAGGGGCGAACCCGCCGCCCGCGCCGCGTGCGCGGGCCGCCCGATCCACCCGTCCGAGAACGGAGCGCCGACCCCCCGATCCGAGAACACGAATCGTTCTCCGCGCCGCTCGCTACGGGTTGATCGCCGAGTCCTTCCAGTACTTCGTGCCGCTCACCGTCGCGGAGAGCGCGATCCCGTTCTCGGTGAACTGGTACACCTCGACGCCCTTGAGGACGTTGCCCGCCGCCGAGGCGGCGCCGCCCTGGTCGCCGGCCTTGGCCGCGGCGTCGGCCTCGGCGCCGAACTCCCACCCGCTGGTCACGAAGGTCCGCAGCGACTCCGCGTCGTAGAAGACGAAGACGGCGCGGAAGTCCTTGACGCCGAGCCCCAGCCCGACGCCCAGCTCACCCATGCGCATGTAGGTGTCGCGCCCCGTCCCCTTGTCCGTTACGACGCCGAACCCGCCCCCGGTGGACACGAGGATGATGTTCGTCCCGATGTTGCTGAACGCCCCGTAGCCCGCGGCCTTGTCCAGCCGCTCCTTGACCTCCGGCCGCTGGCGGATCAGCTCGGCGACCGTGTCGTCGCGCATCTTCAGCGAGTACCGACGCTTCTCCTCGGGCGTGTTGCCCTGCGAGGAAGCGCAGCCCCCGAGCAGCGCGGCGAAACCGACGGCAATGAACCAGAACAGCGCGAGTGCACGTGGCATGGACTGCCTCCTGTCTACGGAGGCATCGTAGCGGTGCGTGCCGCGCGGACCGCGTCACTCCCGCCCGACGAGCGCGCTCTCGACGGCATTGGCCAGGGCGAGTCGCACGTCGTCGCGTTGCGGCAGGGCTTCGTCGCCGGTCGGCCCCGCGACCGAGGCCAGGTGACGGGCCAGGACACGGTCGGTGTTCCGGGCCGCAACACCCGCGACGAACCGGCGGATCCAGCGGACACGGATCGTGTCGGTGAGCGCCTGCTCCAGCGCGCCGCGGACGCGATCGGCCAGCGGGTAGAGCCCGAGCCCGGAAGCATCGTCGGCACGATGGACGGACGAGTCGGGCGGATCGTCGGGGCGGGCCGCGTCGCCCCGCCCCGGCAGCAGCGCGGCCGCGATGCCCTCGGCCATCGCCCGCGCGACGCTGTGATCCCGGAGGGCCGCACGCCACGCCGCGCGGGACGCGAGTTGAAGGCCCGCGGGGCACCATACGCCGGCGACCACGACAAAGGCGGCGAAGGCCATCACCGCGGCGGCCGCGTCCATCCCGTTGTGCAACGCCGCCCGCGCCGCAACGAACACCACGCCCGCGCCGCCCGCCGCCGCGACAAGCCCCGCCCCGAACTGCGCCGTGAGCCCCACCGTGAACGCCGCCACCAGCGTGCGACCGATCCCCGCCGTCAGCCGCGGCATGCCCGCCGCGGCCGTCTCGGCGTCGATTACCCCCGCCGACGCGACCGGCTCCGGCGTGAACGGGTGCGCCCGCGAAACCGTCGGCAGTTCGCCGCACAGCTCACGCAGCGCCTCGTCGGCCATCGCCCGCACGTCTTCCGTCGTCAGCGACCTGCGCGCGGGCGGCGAATCGCGCGGGCCATCGGGCGACTCGGCGCCGTCATCGACAGGTTCGGTCTCGGCGGTCCTGGTCACCACGGCGGCTCTCCCCTCGCCCCCACCCCTCGCCCGTCCGCCACTCAACGGTCGCATCCGGATGGTGGAACGGCGAACCTGGGACCCATGGAGGACCGCACCGCGAACTGCGCCACCCCCCCGGGGTGCGCCGCCGGTACCAATCACCGTGAAGATGAAACGAACGCGCCGGCTGTCCCGCCGCCCAGGACGCCGGACCTGAGGCCCCTCGAAAGCCCCGGTCGGCGCACCACAACGGGCCCAGCTCCCGATGAGCACACCAGACCGTCGCCGCTCTCCTTACGGTCCGTCGGGCAGCGGGCACGAGCCCCCGTGCTTGAGGTGGTAGTCCTGGTGATAGTCCTCAGCCTCGTAGAACGGCCCCGCGTCGGCGGCCAGAGCGAGCTTCGTGGCGATCTTCCGGCCCTTGAAGCGGGCCTCGGCCTGCTGCTCGGCGATGAACGCCTGGGCCGCCTTCAACTGGGTCGCGTCGGCGGCGAAGATCGCCGAGCGGTACTGGTCGCCCACGTCGGGCCCCTGCCGGTCGAGCTGCGTGGGGTCGTGGAGCTTGAAGAACCACGCGAGCAGGTCGCGGTACGACACGTGCGCGGGGTCGAACGTCACGCGCACCGTCTCGGCGTGCCCCGTCTCCTCGTAGCAGACCTGCTTGTACGTCGGCGTGTCGGTCTTGCCCCCCTGGTACCCGCTGACCGCGTCGATCACGCCCGGAATCTGCTGCAACCGATCCTCGACGCCCCAGAAGCACCCACCCGCGAAGTACGCGGTCTGTGTGGCGACAGGCCGGGAGAGCGGCGGCAGCGCCGTGCCCTTGTCGTGAAACGTGAGCGAGACGGAGTTGAGGCAGAAGCGCAGGCCGGTGGGGCGCGGGCCGTCCTCGAAGACGTGCCCGAGGTGAGCGTCGCACCGCGCGCAGAGAATCTCGACGCGGGCCATGCCGTGCGACACGTCGCCCTCCTGGCGGACGTGCGCGGGGTCGAAAGGCTTGAAGAAACTCGGCCAGCCGGTGCCGGAGTCGAACTTCGCGTCCGACGAGAACAACGGCAGCCCGCAGAGCCGGCAGAGATACGTGCCGTCCTTCTTGTTGTCGAGCAGGTTGCCGCAGAACGCGGCCTCCGTGCCCTTTTTCAGGATGACGGTCGCCTCCTCGGGCGCGAGAGCCTTGGCGAGCTCGTCGATCCGATCCCGCGTCAGCGGCGTGACGTCGTACGCCGACTTCGAATAGGTCGGGCCGGCGGAGAGCGCGGGAACATCCGCGTGAGACGGTGTGCGCGTTGTGGTCTTCATGGGTGGTTCGCTCGAGGGCTGGCGGGTGGCCAGCGAGTACGCTGCCCCCGCGGACACGGCCGCGGCGAGCAACAGGCAGGAGACGTGGAGTCGCATGGGTGCTCCTTCGGAGGTGCCCGGTGCGCGGGTTCCCGGTAAGGGTATTCGATGCCGGACGTCGGCCGGATGTCACTCCGAGCTGCAGCGCTCCTGTGCGACGGACGGGCCGGCTTGACCCCTGCCGCCCCTTGCGGCACAGGCGTCCCGGCTTACCCGCCGCGGCGGGACCGTGCCTACCCCATTTACTCCCCGCGCCAATACAGGTTCGACCACGAACCCGGCTCCCGCACGAATACGCCCCGGTGAACCGCAGCGGGTCAGGATACGCTGACGCCCGATGTCCGAACCCCAGTCGAACGCCCCGTCCGACCAGCCCGCACGCGTCCTGGGCGGCATCGACGCCACCTGCATCGTCGTCGGCGCCATCATCGGCGTCGGCATCTTCCTCAACCCCGGGCAGGTCGCCCGACTCACCAACGACGGCACGCTCGCCCTCACCGCCTGGACCGCCGCGGGTGGCATCGCCCTCTGCGGTGCGCTCACCTTCGCCTCTCTCGGCTCGCGCTACAACCGCAACGGTGCCCAATACGAAGCCCTGCGCGATTCCTACGGCCCGATGCCCGCCTTCCTCTTCGTCTTCTGCAACGCGACCGCGATCCAGGCCGGCGCCGTCGCCGTCATCGCGATCCTCTGCGTCCAGAACCTCGCCGTGGCTGCGGGGGCGGCGGCGCCGCAGGGCTACCGCCTCGTCGCTTCGGGCGCCCTTGTCATCGTCGGACTCATCGGGGCCAATATCCTCGGCGTGCGGTGGGGCTCGTGGATCCAGAACCTCACCGTCCTCCTCAAAGTGCTGACGCTCCTGGTCGTCACCGTCCTGGCCGTCGTGGCCACGCCCTCCCAGACCGGCGCGCCGGACCCGGCGGTCGCCAACACCGCCGGCCTCGGCCCCTTCGCGGCCGTGCTCGCAGCACTCGTGCCGTGCCTCTTCGCCTACGGCGGGTGGCAGCACAGCCTGTGGATCTCCGGCGAAGTGAAGAACCCCGAGCGCAACCTCCCGCGGGCGATCGTCGGCGGCGTCATCCTCGTCATCATCGTCTACCTGCTCGCCAACTGGGCCTACCTCCGCCTGCTCGGCCTCGAGCGCGTCGCCTCGTCCCAGGCCATCGCCGCCGACGCCGTAGGAGTGGTCTGGGGGGATGTCGGGCGGCGGATCATCGCGGCCGCGGTCGCGGTGTCCGCCTTCGGCGTGCTCAACGCCCAACTCCTCTCCGGCCCGCGCCTCGTCTACGGCATGGCCCGCGACGGGCGGTTCTTCAGCGTGTTCGCCCGGCTCAGCCGCTTCGGCACGCCTACAGCCGCGATCGTGCTCATCGGCGGAATGGCACTGCTCCTGCTCGCCACCGTGGGCGGGGACGGCGCCGACTTCCTCACCATCGGCGCGGTCTTCGTGGACGGCATCTTCTTCGTCCTCACCGGAGCCGCGGTCTTCGTGCTGAAGCGCAAGCTCCGTTCACCGCGGGCCGAGAGTCCCACAGAAAGCGACGGCCGCCCCGCCCTGCGGACGATCGGGTACCCCATCGTCCCCGCGCTCTTCGTCGTCGGAGAACTGGGCGTCGTCATCGGGGCCTACATGGAACCCAAGTATCGCGCGGCCGCCTACCTCGGCGTTGCCTGGATCATCGCCGCAGCCATCCTCTACCTCGTGTGCTTCCGTCGTCGATGACGCGGAGACGACCATGCCCGCCGACTCTCGCGCCGAACACGCCACCGGACCGACACCACGGCCGCCACCCATCGACCCCGGCGTCCGCATCGGCCACGTCCACCTCAAGGTCGCCGACCTCGAACGTGCCCTGGCTTTCTACCGCGATGTGCTGGGCTTCGAGGTGACCCAGCGCATGGGCGGCCAGGCCGCGTTCCTCTCCGCCGGCGGGTACCACCACCACATCGGCCTCAACACATGGGAGAGCAGCGGCGGCCGCCCGCCGCCACCGGGAGCCACCGGCCTCTACCACGTCGCGATCGTCTACCCCACCCGCGCGGCCTTGGCCGACGCGCTGCGCCGCGTCCTCGCCGCGGGCATCCCGATCGACGGCGCCGCGGACCACGGCGTCAGCGAGGCGATCTACCTGCGCGACCCGGATGACAACGGCGTGGAGCTCTACTGGGACCGCCCCCGTGAATCCTGGCCGCGCGATGCCGCGGGCGGCCTCGCGATGTACTCGCACGCACTGGACCTCAACGCCCTCGTGAAGCCCCTCACCTGATCGACGACACGGAGCCCGCCAGCATGAGCGACCCGACCCTTCTACGCCGCACGATCTTCGGCCAGTTCCAGGCCGCTCTGTCCATGCTCAACGAGTGCATCGAGAAGTGCCCCGAGGACCACTGGGACGGGCTGATCGCGAAATACCCTTTTTGGCAGGTCGTCTACCACACCCTCTGCTTCGTCGACCTCTACCTCGAACGCGACGAGCGGGAGTTCCGCACGCGTGAGCAGTTCCACCCCCGCGGCATGGCGGAGCTCGACGACGAGTACCCCAGCCGGCAATTCACGAAGAGTGAGCTGCTCGCGTACGTCGCCGCGTGCCGGGCGAAGCTCGACGCGGCACTGGGTGATGGGCCTTGCGCGGAGACTCCCGAGGTTCTGGCCGGTCCCTCCGGGCACACGCGCCGTGACTTCTCGCGGGCGGAGATGCACGTCTACAGCACGCGCCACGTGCAGCACCACACGGGCCAGTTGAGCGCGTTCCTGCGGCGCGTCAGCGTGGATACGCGATGGGTCGGCAAGGGATGGCGGTAGCGGCGTGCCGAGGCGCGGACCGACCCGGATGTCTGTTTCACCAGGTGATGCCGCCGCGCGAGTTCGACAGAGGCCGTCGACAGGGTCTATACTGGTCGGTAGGCGTTCGCCCCCGCGAGGTGCACCGGCCGATGCCGGTGCCGGATTGGAAGTGCGGGGCACGCCGCCACTGAACATTCGAAAAGGAGGATGGTTATGAAGCGTTCTGTTGTTTCCGTCGTTGCGGTCGCCGGTATGGCCTTGGTCGGCGCGCTCGCCGTCGCCCAGGTCTCCAGCCAGCCCGCCAAGGACCCGAAGCCCGCCGCGCCCGCCAAGCCCGCGACCCAGCCGGCCGTCCAACCCGCGGGCAAGCCCCCGGCGGACGCCGCCCAGCTCCCGCCCGGCATGAGCGAGGCGGACATGCAGGCGTGCATGGCCGCGGCCACCCCCGGCGAGCAGCACACGCACCTGGCCAAGGGCGTCGGCATCTGGCACGGCAAGAGCCAGATGTGGATGACTCCGGACGCGCCGGCCGTGCCCAGCGAGTGCACCTCCACCGTCACCTCGTTCATGGACGGCCGCTTCACCAAGGTCGAGGTCGCCGGCGAAATCCCCGGCATGGGCCCCTTCAACGGCTTCGGCATCAACGGCTACGACAATGTCGCGCAGAAATTCCAGTCCACCTGGATCGACAACTGCGGCACCGGCATCATGACCGGCACCGGCAAGCTCGCCGCCGACGGCAAGTCCATGACCTGGAACTACGCCTTCAACTGCCCCATCACCAAGAAGCCCGCCAATATGCGGCACGTCGAGACCTACACCGGCGCCGACACCATGACGCTCCAGATCTTCGCGGCCGAGCCGCACTCCGGCAAGGAATACAAGATGATGGAGACGGCGTTCACGCGCCAGGCCGCCAAGCCCACGAACACCGCGCGCTGAGCCGCCCCGCTCCCGGCCTTCCGCGTACTTCAATCACGCCCACGCTCAACCGCCCGGCAACGGGCGGTTTTTTTCATGGTCGTCGCCCCACCCTCCACGCTTCCGAGCAAGAGTCCGACACCGTGCGAGAATCGCCGCCGCCGGGCTGAATCCGATGTATGCTGGCAGGTGAGAGGCCGACGAACCACGCCGGCCGCACCGAGCGAGCGCCCCGCCCCCCCCTCGCGCCGCTCACACAGGCGTATCACGCGCCAAGAAGGAGAAGCTCATGAACCGTCGCCCGCGCACCACCCTCGTTTGTACCGCGCTCGGCGCGCCCGCGCTCCTCGCCGCGGGCGCCCTCGCCCAGTTCCAGGGCATCGCCGGGCCCGTGAGCGTCGAACACGAGGCTTTCGGTCGATACGTCGCGACCGTGCCGGACATCGACGGCGACGGTGTCGGCGACGTGGCCGTCGGCACCGATGACCCGTGGCCGGGTCTCGACTCCCAGCGCGTCTTCCTCTACTCCGGCCGGACCGGCGCCTTCCTGCGCAGCATCATCAGCGTCGGCACGATCGCGCCATTCCCGCACTTCCAGCCCCAGCACTTCTCCGTCGCCGGGCTCGCTGGGCTCAAGGACGTGAACGGCGACGGCCGCGGCGACATCGCGGTCGCGGACGCGGAGAACCGGCGGGTGCTCGTGTTCTCCGGCGCGACGGGCGAGCGGCTCCACCTGATCACACTCCCGGCCGGAGAGCCCGAGCGCGCCTTCGGCACCAGCGTCGGCGCCATCGACGACCTCGACGGCGACGGCCGCGGCGACTTCATCGTCGGCGCACCCATCGCCGCGCTCACCTTCCTCGACAACGGCGCGGCCTACATCTTCTCCGGCGCCACCGGCGCCGTCCTCCGCACCATCGTCTCGCCCCCGATCGGCGCCCCGATCATCAACGGCGATCCGCACTTCGGCTCGCTCGTCACCGGCACGCCCGACCTCGACGGCGACTCGCTCCCCGACGCCCTCATCGCCGGGGCCTACCGCGTCTCGCTCATCTCCGGCACCACCGGCAACATTCTCCGTGACTTCAAGAGCTTCCCGAACGCCGCGGGCTTCGGCCGCGCCATCGCCTGGTGCCCGGACGCCGACGGCGACAGCATCGCCGACGTCATCATCGGCGCCCCCCTCTCCGCCCTCGACGCGACTCCCCCCGTCCGCGGCCAGGTCGCCGAGTGCGGGCGCGCGTACCTCTACTCCGGCGCCACCGGTGCGCTCCTGCGCTCGTGGAAGGGACCGACCGTCGCCGGCAACCGCTTCGGCTGGTCCGTCGCCGGCGCGCCCGACCTCACCGGCGACGGCCGCGGCGACGTCATCATCGGGGCGCCGATCAACCCCGACGCCTTCCGCGGCACCGGCTACGGCCCCGGACGCGTGTACGTCTATAGCGGCGCCACCGGCGCCGCCGTAAAGGTCCTCAACTCGCCCAACGCGGAGCTCGGCGGGGCTTTCGGCATCGCCGTCACGGGCCTGCCCGATACCAACACCAACGGCCGCGCCGACATCTTCATCGGCGCACCGCACGAAGACCCCGGCTCCGCCAATCCATTCGCGGACCGCGGCCGCGGGTACTTCCTTCGGTTCTGAACCCGGAACGTCCGGGAATCACGCCCGCAACTCAACCGGCGCGTTACAGGCGGCGGCGCGCACCCGCCACCCGCGCCCCCGGTGCACAGCCCGCGCTGCAAAAACCCCGATGCCCCTCCCCGCACCGCAACCCGCCCGCGCACACGCGGGCACGGCACACGAGGGGGGGGGATCCATGGATTCGCACACAGGTTCGCACGGGGCGCCATCCGCGCCGGTCGGGGCCGCGGGTTCGGCCGAGCAGGGCCGTCCGCCGAGTCTTCAGCCCGAGTACTACACGCCCGAGGCGCCGCCCGCGGGCCCAAGCAAGGCACTCCTGTGCATCGCCGGCGCGGGCGTGGCCATCATGGCCCTCGGTCTCGCCTGGAACATCTTCGGCCCCGCCAAGGCCCCCGCCCAGCCCGCGCCCCGCGCGCCGAGCCACGTCAGCGAGCAGACCCAGATGATGCGTGAAGCCATGCAGATGGCCCGCGAAGCCCGCGAGATGCAGCGCGAGCACATGGACAACATGCGGCGGATGATGGAGGAGGGGATGGAAGGGATGGAAGGGCCGCCGCCGACGGAGGATGACGGCGGGCTGTAGACGGCGTGTGTCGCTAGAATCGTGTACCCGTCGTCGCGGAAGCACGGGCTCGCCGAGAGGCTTCTGCGATGATGGTGCAACCGCGTAAACCGTGGATGGTGGTCGTGGCGGTGATGATGCTCACCGCTGGTGTTTCCGCGCGCCAGCAGGGCGGGCAATCGGGTGGACCCCCGCCGGGTCAGGCCGACCTCGCCGCGGGCAACGCGGCCTTCGACCGCCAGGACTGGCCCGCCGCCGTCGAGGCCTACACGCGCGCCCACGCCGCGGGGATGGACCACGGCATGCTTCACTTCCGCCTCGGCTACGCCCTGCACGTCACGGGCAAGCCCGCCGACGCCCTCCCGCACCACCTCCAGGGCGCGCACATTGCCCACCGCGCCATCCGCATCGACTGCCTCTACAACGCCGCGTGCGCCTGCGCCCTGCTGGGGCGGCCCGACGACGCCATCGCCTGGCTCGAGCGCGCCGTGGACGCCGGCTTCCAAGACCGCGACCAGCTCGCCAAGGACACCGACCTCGACTCCCTGCGCCCCGACCCGCGCTTCACCGCGATCGTGGACGGCATCGGCAAGGCCCCGCGCCTCCACCAGTGGATGGACTTCTTCATCGGCGAGTGGACGTGCATGAGCGCGATGGGCCCCGGCCAGCCCCCCGAAGAGGTCCTCACGCTCTCGATCGCCCGCCCGCTCGAGAGCAGTCACACGCTCACCACCGCGTCCGTGCAGGCCGCGCGCCCCGGCCAACCCGCGCCCAGCGCGCCGCACTGGGCGGGCAGCCTCTACCCCGACGCAACCATCCGCGCCTGGCTCTGGGTCTACACCGACAACCTCGGTACGCGCGTGGAGCTGCGCGGCGAGCGCGTGCGCGCCGGCGCGCCCGCCGATGCCCCTTGGTCGATGCGGTTCAGCGGCCGCCAGGTCTCGCCCGCGGGCCCCGGCGCGCACGTGCGGCTCACCTTCACGGCGCGCCCGGACGGACGCGTCGCCGAGACCACCGAGGTCTCCGAGGACGGCCGCACCTGGCGCACGCACCACGAGGCGGAGTACGTGAAGAAGAGCGCGGCAGCGGAACACCCGCCGGCGAAGTAACCACCCGCCGCTCACCCGCGCCGCTTCATCTCCACACGATCGCGCGGCGGCGTCCTGACATCGCTCGCCAGCCCGGCAACCGCCAGCGCCCGGATGCACAGATAGCTCAGGTCGAGCTCCCACCACCGCAAGCCGTGTCGCGCCGACGCCGGGAAGGCGTGGTGATTGTTGTGCCAACCCTCGCCCATGGCGAGGAGGCCGACGAGGGCGTTGTTGCGGCTGTGGTCGCCGCAGCGAAACGGGCTGGTGCCCCACAGGTGGCAGATGGAGTTGACGCTCCACGTGACGTGGTGCACGAAGAGGATGCGGACCAGCCCGCCCCAGAGGAAGCCCAGGAACGCGCCCCAGAACGAAAGCGTGATCAGGCCCCCCGCTACCGCGGGGATCAGCAGGCCCGCGAGCGCCCACCCGTAGAACTGCCGGTTGACGGCGCAGACGACGGGGTCGCTGCGCAGGTCGAGGGTGTACCGCCCCATCCCCTTGCGGCGACCATTCAGCAGCCACCCGACGTGCGCGTGATACAGGCCGCGCAGCGTGGCCAGGATCCCCGTGCCCCAGGAGCCCCCGGCGTGGACATGCGGCGAGTGGGGGTCTTCCTCCTCGTCGGAATGCTGGTGATGGCGGCGGTGGGTCGCGGCCCACTCGATCACCGAGCCCTGCACGGCCATCGAGCCCAGCGCGGCCAACACGCCGCGGACGAGCGGCCCCGCGGAGAACGACTTGTGCGTGAACAGGCGGTGGTAGCCGACCGTGATCCCCAGCGCGGTGGAGTACGCCATCACGAGAAAGATCGACAACTGAGTCCAGTCGAACGCCGCGCCCCACGTCAGGACGATCGCGGCCGCAAGCCCCGCGAATGGCAGGACCACGGCGGCGAGGTTCACGATCCTGAGGCGGCGCTCGACCGGCGAGAGCATCGGCGGACGATCGTGTGCGCCGGGGGCGTCAGGTTCATGGGCGGTAGCGGGAACTGCGGACATCTCGCACGCCGCGAGAGGCGAGTCGACCTCCCGCAGGGGCTCCTGCGATAGCACGGGGACCGAGACTGCGATGCGGAGCGGTGGGGTGTGGTGCGGGGCCGGGCGTTGGTGCGGCGCCGCGGCGGCGGGGGCGTGGGGGGCGGTTGACATGAAGAGCGGTCGCTCCTGATCCCGACGGGTGACACGAGGGATCGGGGCCGCACCCTCCGTGGTGCCATCGAGCGCCGCTCCGACGCGGGAGCCTCCCGATCGTGGGAGGCTGCAACGCAGCCCCATGACCGCGGGCCTGTCTACAGGATCATCGTACAGCCGCGCCCGGTTCCACGAAAGGACGCGGCACGGAAAAGTACCGGTGCCGCGTACCGCGGCGTGGCACCGCCCTTCCGGGCGGTGTGCATCGGGCGGAAGCCCGATGCCACGTTCCGCGTGCGGGCGCACCCGCCCCCCAAAAAAACAGGTGTATCGACGCTGCTTGTGCGCCGTTTCGTGGTGATGCGCGCTCGCGCGCTGGTCGCGGCGCGGCCGCAGGGTAGGGTGGGGCGGGGGGTCAGAGCAGCAGAGCAGCAGATCAGCAGATTGGCAGATCGGCGGATGAGCAAAGCAGCAAGGTGAGAAGCAGCAAAGAGCAGCACCGAGAACGACGCGGTAGGGGTGGGAGATCGAGTAGAGGAGGGAAGAGCGTCGTTTTCGGTGGCACGGGGCAAAGAGCAGCACCGAGAACGCCGCGGTAGGGGTGGGAGATCGAGTAGAGGGGGGAAGAGCGTCGTTCTCGGTGGCACGGGGCCAAGGCTCAAACTCAAAGCAGCAAGGTGAGAAGCAGCAAAGAGCAGCACGTCTGGCCGCTTCCGCTCCTCACCTCCCTACGTCTTCACCGGCTCGCCTGCCCACCGCTTCGGCCCCCCAACTCGCCTGCCACCGTTGCCACCGCGTCCACACCCGCACGCGCCTGGGCAGACACGGCTGGAACCAGTTCGTCGCGGACCTTTCCGCCGGGCTGCTCTACGGGCACGAGGTGAAACGCCCCGACGCGTTCGCCGTCGAGCGCCGGTACCGCTTCGCCCACAAACGCCGCAAGGCGCCGCAGCGTGAGCGGGTGCTGAACCTGTTCGCCCGCGGGCTGACGGCGCGGGCGATCGCGGCGCGGCTGGGGATGACGCACTGCGCCGTGCGCAGCCATCTTCCGCTTCCAAGTCCTCGACGAGCAGCAACCCCAAGGACGCGAGTGGAAGGACGAACTCCTTACTCTCCTCCAAAGCGGAGCCTGACACCGCAAGATCCCGGGTGCAGCGGTGCTGCAGCAGGGTCGGAACGCGTCACTTCCTGCCATCGGTGAGCCACGCCACAAGGACAAGCAAGCCCACCAGCGCCCCGCCCACCAAGAGCGCTTCCGCCACCTGATCGCCAACCTCGGCCGCCTGTCGGCGGGCTTGGCCGTCCGCCTTGACCTTGTGCGCCAGCGTCCGCAGCACATTCGCCGCAACGCCGTCCACCGGCACTTCGCGCGCCTTCGCGGCCTCCCAGCGATGGACGGTGCTCGGGTGGACGCCCAGGACCCCCGCAAACTGGGCGACATCCAAGCGCAACGCCTTGCGGAGAGCGGAAATTTGCCGTCCTTGAATCGGGATCGCCATAGGGGTAAACTCGCATATGCAACGATTGTGCAAAGCATAGCCATCGACGAGCCGACGGACGATCTTGAAGGAGACTCCGGATGCAGAACATCCCGTTTCGACCTGGACTGCACGTGCGAGTGTGGCGCGGTTTGTACTGGCACCACGCGATCACGATCTGCGTCGACGCGTCAGGTATCGCGTGGCTCATTGAGGCCGGAACGCCGTTCGGACCCGGAACAATCCGATGGGTGACCCTCGCGGAGTTTGCCGGGGGTGCCACAGTCTGTGTCGTTGAACACAACTGGGCGTTTCCGCCGCACGTCATCGTCCAGCAAGCGATGAGTCGCCTCGATGAGAATCGCTACAACCTGATGACAAACAACTGTGAGCACTTCGCCACCTGGTGCGTAACCGGGGTCGCTGAAAGTCGGCAGGCACAGCTCTTGGGGTTGGTAAGCACCATCGGATTGATCACGCTCGCGGCGCGACGGGCGGCCTGATATTCCTTCGCCCCCTCCGGGGCTCTGCCGGATTCGATCACGGTTTCCACGGGTTGCGCTCGCGAAGCGCGGGCTCCACCCCCGCCGCGGCGGGCAGGCGGTAGCTACATTCCGGTCGCCCCATTCGGGGCTGCGGGGTCCGTGACTGCCGGCGTCGGCGCTTCCGCGGCTGTGGAGCCCAGGGCGGCGTGGCCGTGCAGATTCGCGTGCCCCTGCCGGGGCGAGAAAACGGCGAGTGAGGCTCGCGTTCCAGGGGCTGGCGGCGGCTGCGCCCCTGGCAACCACCGCATGCCCCTCCGGGGCGATCAGATCACCGAGTCGTGCGTGGGGATGTTGTGCGCCGGGGCCGTGTTGAGCGGGATCAGCCGATCCTGCTGGATGCGCTTGGCCGCGTCCGGCATTGGTCACGCGGCGCGCTACCCATCGAAATGCGCGTAGCTCGGCTGGAGCCGCGCACCGAGTCCGAGCAGGAGATCGTGACTCCCCACGAGATCCGCCACGTCGTGGAACTGCACCTCGTGGTCGCCGTCCGCGTTGATCTTGATCATGTCGAGCCGGACGCTGGCGAGCAAAGCCCTTGTGTCCGGGACTAACTCCGGATCGCAGAAATGCCGCAGCGACTCGGCAACCACAGGTTCGGCCGCCGCGAGAATCCGATCAAGGCTGGAAACGATCGCCTCCCACCTGTCCTCGACGAACGCCGCGAGCTTCGCGGGATCGGGCACGCCGTCTTTCGGGGGCCAGGCGACGAGTTTAACGGGGCCGCGCCCCGCCACCGACAGACTGGTCCCGGGCGAATAACAACGGGCCACAAAGTCGCCGCAGTCCACTTCATTCAGGAGCAACCGCCCGAAGAGGCGTGTCTCCACGAAACGGGGGAAAGCGTCGGGCATCAGATCACCCGGTCTTCCTTCCCGATCCCCAGCGCCGGCCGCACATCGAGCGCGACCAGCACCTCCCCGCCCGCACGCTCGCGCTGCAGGTCTTTCGCCGTGTCCGGGTCCACGTAATCCGAGTGGCACGAGAGCTTCGTGGCATCGCCCTTCGGGGCGATGTCCTCACCGCCCGGAAGGGCGGTGCCACGCTCCGTCATCGCGCGCCGGGTCTTCGTCGCCAGCCGATGGATCTCCTCGGGCGAGAGCACGCCGCGTTTCGCGAGGACTTCCTGCTGCTCGGGCGTGAGGGCGTCGGACTTGCGCGGCGCACCCGGCTTGTCGTGGTCCGCCCCGCCCAGCCGCTCGAACCCGTCGGCCTTGCCGGAGGCGAACTCCTGGATCTCCTTGCTGATGCGGACGCTGCACCAGTCGTGCCCGCACATGGCGCAGAAGTCCGTGTCCACGTCGAGGTCCTCGTCGTGGTACGCCCGGGCCGTGTCGGGGTCGAAGGAGAGCTCGAAGTGCTTCTCCCAGTTCAGCGCCGCCCGGGCCTTCGTCAGTTCATCATCCCGGTCCCTCGTTCCCGGGATCCCCAGCGCCACGTCCGCGGCGTGCGCCGCGATCTTGTACGCGATGCACCCCTGCTTCACGTCGTCCTTCTTCGGCAGCCCCAGATGCTCCTTCGGCGTCACGTAGCAGAGCATGGCCGCGCCGTGGTACGCGGCGTTCGTCGCCCCGATGCAGCTCGTGATGTGGTCGTACCCGGGGAAGATGTCCGTCACCAGCGGCCCCAGCACATAAAACGGCGCCCCGTGGCACAGGCGGCGCTGGAGCTTCATGTTCCACTCGATCTGGTCGAGCGGGACGTGCCCCGGCCCCTCGATCATCACCTGCACGCCCCGCCGCCACGCCCGCTCCGTCAGTTCGCCCAGCGTCTCCAGCTCCGCCAGTTGCGCCTCGTCCGTCGCGTCCGCCAGGCCGCCCGGGCGCAGTCCGTCGCCGATGCTGAACGTCACGTCGTATTGGCGGAGGATGTCGCAGATCTCGTCCCAGTGGACGTACATGGGGTTTTCGTCGTTGTGGACGAGCATCCACTTGGCCAGCAGCGACCCGCCCCTCGACACGATCCCGATCAAGCGGTTCTTCACGTACTTCAGATGCCCCCGCCGCACGCCCGCGTGGATCGTGAAGTAGTCGACTCCCTGTTCACCCTGGTGGTGCAGCCCTTCCCGTATGACCTCCCAGGTCAACTCTTCAATCTTCCTCCCCACGATCATCGAATAAATCGGCACCGTGCCGATCGGCACGCTGCTGTGCGCGATAAACGCCGCCCGACACCCATCCAGGTCCCCCCCCGTGCTGAGATCCATCACTGTGTCACTTTTCCACCGGATCGCCCAGTCGAGTTTCTCGAGTTCTTCTTCGATGCTTGAAGAGACAGGGGAGGCGCCCATGTTGGCGTTGATCTTGGTGAGGCTGGCGCGGCCGATGGCCATAGGGTCGAGGCGGTGCTTGAGATGGTTGATGTTGGCGGGGATGACGAGGCGGCCGGCGGCGACCTCGTCGCGGACGGCCTCTGGGCCACAACCGCCGGAGAGTTCGGCGAAGTGGGGCTCGCGCTCGGCGACGCGGCGCATCTGCGGGGTGATGATGCCGAGGCGGGCGTGCTCGAGCTGGGTGATGGGGGTGAAGCCGCGGGGGTGGGTGACACGGATGGTGTCGCCGCGTGCGGTGGTGAAGACAGTCTGAGACGGTGAGACGGTGAGACGGTGAGACGGTGAGGAAGAAGGCGGCGAGGCATCGGGCAGCGTGGCACCGATGTGTTCGACCTTCCAACCGTCGGGGAGGAAGTCCCAGGCGGTCTTGTCGCTGGGCTGCGGCATGCCCGGGGTGTCGGGCGATGAGAACATGAGCGGGCCGCCGAGGTCGTGGGCGTTGGCGAAGGAGCCGGGTGTGGTGGCGGGGGCACGGCCGGGATTGCTGGCGCCGTGGAGAGGCGGGCCCAGGCGGTGGGACGGTGAGAGTGTCGTCATGGGTCGCTTCCCTCCGCCGGTGCGAACCGGATCAGGTTCTACGGGTTCATCTCAGCGGCCGGACAGGCCAGAGGCCTGAAGTACCGGCCGCGCCCCGAGCGTGACGGAGTGTATGGCGCCGGAGATCCGGTTAGGCTGGGGCATGGGCGTCAGCATGGGTGTGGGGGTGGCGTTCATCCGCGGGATCAACGTGGGCGGGAAGCACCTGATCCCGATGGAGGTGCTGCGCGGGCTGTGCGCCGGGGTCGGGCTGGCGGATGCGCGGACGTACATCGCGAGCGGGAACGTGGTGTTCCGCGCGGGGAAGCGCGAGATGTCACGAGCGGCGGCGGCCCTGGCGGATGCGGTCGAGGCGAAACACGGGTTCCGGGCGAGTGTCGCGGTGCGGACGCTGGCGGATCTGCGGCGTGTGGCGTCGGCGCGGCCGTTCGGGGGGCGCGGCGATCTCGACCCGGGGAAGCTGCTCGTGATGTTCCTCACCGGCGAGGCGGGATCGGACGCAGAGGAGGCGATCGCTGCGCTGAAGACGAACCCGGAGCGGATCGAGCTGTCGGGGCGCGAGGCGTTCCTGTATTTCCCCGTTGGGATCGGGAAGTCGAAGCTGCAGCTGTCGGCCGTGGAGCGGGCGCTCAAAGCGTCGGGCACGACCCGGAACTGGAACACGGTGACGAAGATGCTGGGGATGGCCGAGGAGCTCGGGGCTTCGGTGAAACAGCTTCGGGGAGTTCAGCAGCACGACCAATAGAACGAAGCGCGACCCGGATGTGACGGGCACACGCACACGTGGCCAACGCCGGCGTCGCCGAACATGAAGGGGATGTGGTCCTCGCTCGCGACCTGCAGGACGTAGGTCATCGGGCCGCTGCACACCGGGCAACTCGGGTAGAAGACACCCTGAATCCAGTCGGGCCAGCCGAGCAGCTTGTCGCCCTGGATCGGCACATCTTTGCCCTCGGCATAGCGAGTTTCGTAGTACTCATGGCACTGCTTGTCGGTGAGCTTCACGCCCTGGATGTCGGCCTCGTCGCCGTCCGGAAGGTCCTGGAGCGGCCACCATCCGGTCACTCGCGCGGCGGACAGCGCGGGGCCGTCTTTGAACACCAAAGCCGGGAGAGTGGACGCCGCGAGCACACGCGCGAGCGCGTTGTGCGTGAACGCACCGAAGTCATCGTTGTTGCAGTCTCCGTTAGTGCAGTAGAAGAGTTGTAGCAGGCCGGTGCGCAGCGGTGCGGGGATGGCGGCCCGCGCCGCCTCCGGAATCTCAGCAAGGTTCAGTTGTACGAGCAGCGGCATGGATGTATGACACGCACCGCAGATGGGGAACACCTCACCAGGCTGGAGGGCCGGGCGACCGCCGAAGCGGGAGGAGGTCGGCGCACCCTCTCCGGCGTTTATCCGCGGCATCCAGCACGTGCGGACGAGGGGTGCCAGGAGCCGCTCGGCGGCATGAAAATCGGCGGAACGCCTGGCTTCCTGCGGCGACGGCTTGCTTCGGCGAACGTCGCCGCCAACGGGATCATCACCAAACAAGGACATCATGGCACCCGAGATCACTGGGTTGGCTTGTGCTGGAGTGAGACAGGGTATCGCATCGAGCGATTGAACGCGGCCGAACCGCCGCGGGGGATGGTGAGGGTCTTCCAGGGCGTGCCGGCGCGGGAGGCGAGCGTGCGCGCGGTCTGGACGATCTGCCCGCAGTGGTAGGCGGTGTGCGCGAGGGATCGGGTGAGCGCCAGGGCGAGGGGGTGGGGCTCGGCGCGGATCGTGAGCACGCGGGAGAGATCGGCGTCGGTGAACGAGGCGAGCGCGGCGTCGAGGGCGTGCCACCCCGCGTTCCATGCGGCGGTCATGGCGGTGCGATCGGGGAAGTCGTCGACGAACTCGGTGTCGCGGTGGCGCCATGGTTTCTCGCCGTCGGTGGTGAACGGGTCGGTCCAGCGCGAGCGGAGGTTGCCGCCGACGTGCTTCATGACCACGGCGATCGAGTTGACCTCGGGATCGAGCGCGGCGCGGAGTTGCTCCCAGGTGAGTTGAGCGGCCGCACCCTCGGCGAGGGCGCGGTGGCGGCGGAACTCGGCGGCGAAGGACTCGACGGTATTTCTCGGGTCACTCGTCATCAAACCCGTTCCATGACAAGGGGCGCGACTTCCATCCTTGGCGCGACAGAACACCGAGCTGATGGTGGCCACCACCAGCGAACCCCACTGCGACACCGCAAACTGATGCCCTGCCGAGCCAGAGAATGGGATCGATCGTCTGAAACAGATGGCTGACGATGAGGCAGGTGTACCCGAGCGACACGGCAAAGAACGCAAGGGAATGGCGTTCGGCGAGTCGAGCGTCGTATTCCTCGTGCGTGCGGTACCGCTTGACGTCCACGCCGAGCGCCTTGGCTGCGTGGAAGAGACATACGAGCGGGCAGATTGACTGAGGCGGTACTTTGTCATTGCGTGGCTCGTCGGGGTATACCCCGGTCGCCCAGCCACACTCGATATCATCGAGCTTGAAGTCGCTCGTCCCGCACCAATCGAGCCACGGAGCATTCATGTAGATCTCGGGCGCGCCGAACCAGAAGCCCTTGACGCGCGCCGGAACCGGGTTCTTATGCAGAAAACTCTTGAACCAAGCGGCCACGTTCGCGTCCTGGGCTGACCAACGTATGCGCGCCAGCCGTCCCCACGCCGGACCGGGGTGCACTTCCTTTCCGACCGCCAGGATCGCGCGCATGCCGGGCGCTACATCGCAGCGTGCGTACAGAGCAGCGTCGATTGCACGATCGATGGCGGGCATGAGGTCGCTCTGGTCGGCAATTGGCCTGCGGGTTGGCAACGTTTCGGCTCCCGGTGGACGGCGGCCATTGCGGCCGGGCCACCAGCGTACCCGGCAATGCTGGCGCGTTGAAGCACCTTGACCCGCGAGGTGCAGCAGTGCATATCGACCGGGTGGGACGTGCGGCGGTCGCGCGGCACGGACGCCGATGGACGACCCGCGGGCGTGATGAGTGCGCCGTGGCGGCCCGGCCCGGTCACAATGGTTCAGTGGCGCCCTTCGGGGCCGGCCTGGGGTCGGGCTTGAGGCGGGTGAGATCGTGATCCTGGTCAACGCGCAGAGGCGTCTGCGGATCGCCCTTGGCCGTAGGTACGAGACATTGAAGATGCCCGTCGTCGGTGGCTACGAGGATTCGACCGTCCCGAGTCGGCGCGGCCCAGCGCACGCCGGCGAGATGCCGCAAGGTGCCGGCCGCGGTGAGCGGTTTCGCGGCTTCGAGAGAGAAACGCACCCGTTCGCCCGAATCGCTGTCTCGTCGTGATCGGGTCGAAGTGAGCACGAGCCTCAGACCCCGGCCGGCGAGCGCGGCGTGCGCCGATAGCCGAACAGGACGCGTTCCCCGCCGGCGGGCGCGCTCCTCCGGGCTGTAGCGCTCCGCGTCGTCGCGCACCCATGCCGACCCGAAGTGCGCAGGCCACTTGCCATCGCGGTAGTACCCCGGCTGGTCCTCGAAGAGGGCCCAGAGCTTTTCCTGATCGGCCTTCGTGAGCGCGTGCCGGCTGGGCCCGCCGCCCATGACCGAACCGGGCAGGATATCGGTCAATGCCGCAAGCCACGGCAATCGAGAGACCGCGATGCCGCCGCCGAGGTACGCATTGAACAGACCCTTGAGCGGGCCTTTCGCGACATACATGAGGAACCGGCCGTCGGGCGAGATCGCGCAGGACCGGTCCTTGAACCGCAGTTTCGTCCATGCGCCTTCCTGCACGCGACCGCGTGCCACGTCCCACTTGAGCACGCACGACCAGCGCGGCGGGCCGGTAACACGGGCGAGCACGGCGACGATGGGAGCGTCCTTGGCTTGGATGCACCAGAGACGGGGCGGGTTGGCGGGCGCACGTGTCACACCGGAAGGCATGGTACCGGGCCATTGCGGGAACAACGACGAGCGAATCCGAGGCTTCGCTCGCGGACTCGCTCAGCCTCGGCGTCCGGGAGTGCCGCCGGTCCGTTGCGTCACCCGCCCTCTACTTCGTGCTGCCAGTCGCACACATCGATGTCGGTCAGCTTGTCGGAGAGGCCCGGGACGTTGAGGTGTCGCAGGATGTTCATGCACTGGGCGCGGTGGTAGTGGCCGTGGGTCAGGACGTGCGTGAGGGCTCCGCCGGCGGTGAAGGTGTAGGACTTCATGCCCTGCGGCGACCAGAGCTCGACCTTGACGATGGAGCCGAGGCCGCGGCGGCGGGCGTCGGCGAGGACGGCCCTCAGGTCCGCGGTGGCGTCGTCGAGGAGCGCGAGGAGTTCGTCCGGGGTGCGGTCCTTCGCTTCGGTCGGCTGCGTCCAGCCGGGGGGCGGACGCTCGATGGTGGGGCGGACGGGGCGTGCGGCGATGCGGTCGGCCCAGCGGCGCATGGCGGAGACGACGTGCGTGAGGATCGCGTGGAGCCCGCCGCGTTCGGCGGGGCCGATGGGGAAAGGCTTGTGGAACTGTTCGCGCGCGAGGGCACGAGTTTTTTCGAGGAGCGCGCGCGTCGCCCACTGGTTGTGGGCGAGCAGGATGTCGAGGGGATCGGACGAGGTCGGCGGCATGAGAGGTCCTCGCGTTCGCGCGGTTTACGGCGTCGCCCCGGGGGTCGCTCCCCGGCGGGCGCTCGCCAGCGGGCGTGGGCTATTCTTTGGGCCTTGCCCGCCCGCGTCCTCATCGCGAAGGGATCGGCATGAGGCGCCCGGGCGTCGCCTTTGTCTTCGTCACGCTGCTGCTGGACGTGCTCGGGTTCGGGCTGCTGATCCCGGTGGCGCCGCAGCTTGTGGCGTTTGTGCAGGGGCTGCCGACGGAAGGGTCGGAGCACAATGCCTCGCTGGCGGTCGGCGCGCTGATGGCCACGTACGCGGCGATGCAGTTCATTTTTTCGCCGATCCTCGGGTCGCTCTCCGACCGGTTCGGGCGGCGGCCCGTGTTGCTCGTCGCGTTGTTCGGGTCGGGGGTCGATTACCTGGTCGCGGCGGCCGCGCCGAACCTTGCGGTGCTCTTCGTGACCCGGGCGCTCAACGGGATCTCGGGCGCGACGATCCCGGTGTGCAGCGCGTATATCGCGGACGTGACGACGCCGGAGAAGCGTGCCGCGGGGTACGGGATGATCGGGGCGGCGTTCGGGCTGGGGTTCGTGATCGGGCCCCTCGTTGGAGGCGTGCTCGGGGATGAGAAGAATGACCTGTGGCTGATCGGGCACGGGGACATCCGGTACCCGTACATCGCGGCCGGCATCCTGACGCTGATCAACTGGCTCTACGGGTACTTCATTTTTCCCGAGTCGCTTCCGCCGGAGCGTCGGCGGGCGTTCTCATGGGCGAAGTCGGGCTCGCTGGGCGCGCTGCGGTGGCTGGCTGGGCACCGGGTGGTGGCGACGCTCGCGGGGGCGCTGTTCCTGCTGAACGTGGCGCAGTTCGGGCTGCACTCCACGTGGGTGCTGTCGATGAAGGCACGCTTCCACTGGAGCGCGAGCGACGTGGGGTGGTCGCTGTTCATCGTGGGGATCACCGCGGCGGTCGTGCAGGGCGGGCTGGCGCGCCGGATCATCCCGGCGCTGGGCGAACGGGCGTGCCTGCTCGGGGGCATGGCGATCGGCGTGCTCGCGTTCATCGGGTACGGGCTGGCCCCGCAGGGGTGGATGATCTACGCGATCATCGCGGTCGCGTCGATCGGCGGCGTGGCCGGGCCGGCGGCGCAGGCGATCACGTCGAAGGCGGTGCCGCCGACGGAGCAGGGGCTCCTGCAGGGCGCGCTGGCGAGCCTGAACAGCATCGCGGGCGTGATCGGCCCCTTGCTCGCGACGGGGGTTTTCCACGCGTTCACGCCGGAATCGGGCGATCCGATCTACCCCGGGGCCGGGGCGCCGTTCCTGACGGGCGCGGCGCTCTGCGTGCTCGCCCTGCTGCCGGTGCTGGCGGTCTGGACGCGCATGCCGCGGACCGTGGCGCAGGCGCCGGACGAATCGGAGCACGCGTCGCGCCCCGCGGCCGACGCGAAACCACAGCCCCCGGACCCCGGTGAGGGTTAGCGGACTTCGCGCGCCCGCGCGACCGTCGCGTCCGTGCCGACGCGCTCGTGTCGAGGGGGTCGCGCGGCAAGTGGCGGGGCTCGCCGGTCGATGCTCGGCGGGTTGGTCGCGCCGGAAGCCCGCAGGGGGGCGTCTCACCGGGCGGCGGTCGGAGGAGGGCGCGCGATGTCGCTGGGACGCGGGTTCTTCGGAAGCCTGTTGGGGGCCGCCGCGGGCGGGGCGGGGTGGGCGGCGATCAGCCTGGCCACGGATATGCGCCTGGGTTTCCTGGCGATCGTCGTGGGCGGGCTGGCCGGGTTCGGGATGGGCATGGGCACCAAGGCCCGGGGCGGCATGGGCGCGGGCGTGCTCGCGGCGATCGCGGCGGCGTTCGGCATCCTCGGCAGCCGGTACGCGGTCAACCACTTCGGGGTGCAGGCGATGCTGCGCGACGGGTCCGCGGTGACGGACGACATCGCGGTGATGGAGGTCGCGTCGGACATCTACAGCGAGTGGTCGGCGTCCGGGTACAGCATGGAGGGCGGGAGCGACTCGGAGTACCCGCCCGCGGTGATGGACGAGGCGAACCGGCGCTGGGCCCGGCTCACGCCCGACCAGCAGCGTCAGTACACGGCGGCGCTCGCGGTCCACTACGCCAAGCAGGGGCAGGACTACGCCGGGACGATGACCGCGATCGCGTTCCTGATCGACTTCGGGCTCTTCGGGTTCATGTGGGTGGGCTTCGGCGTGGCGACGGCGTTCAAGATCGGCTGCACCCGCGGCGACGGGAGCGCGGCGGGGGCCGCGGGCGCCGAGGAGCCGACGGCGGCGTTCTGGGCGCGCACCGCCTCGACGAGGAAGGAAGCGGAGGACGATGACGCGCCCGTGGACCCCCTGGCGGCGCTGGGCGCGGGGATGCGGGCGGAACTGGCGTCGGACAAATCGGGCCAGTTCAAGCCGGCGCCGAGACGTGCGGACGACGACGACGACACCAGCAACCTCGCCAGCGGCGTGCTCGGGGCGGCGATGCGCGAGTCGGCCCAGCGCGCCCGCGAGCGCGACGCGGCCTGATCGCGCTGGTTTTCTGCGAATCCGTTGTGCTGTAGACTGACCGGCCGCGGGGGCGGCGGGGAGGTCGCGTGCGCACGGTGCGATGGCTGGTTTCGGCGTGGACAGCGGGGTGCCTGGGCACGCTCTGGTGCGCGGCCGCGCGGGCGGATGGTGATCGGCTGCTGATCATCGCGCCGCGCGAGTTCCACGGGGCGCTGGGCGAGTTCGTCGCGTACAAGCAGCAGCGGCGGCCGACGGACCTGGTGGCGCTCGGGGACGTGCTGGCGTGGGGCACGGGTGAGTTCCCCGGGGCGGACGACCCCGAGAAGCTCAAACGGTTCCTGTACGCGGCGTGGAAGGAGCGCGGCACGCGGTACGTTCTGCTGGTCGGCGACGCGGACGTGATGCCGGTGCGGTACATGGTGCTCGACCGCGTGACGGCGCCCGCGTTCGACTACGCGTTCTACCCCAGCGACCTGTACTACGCCGACCTGGCGGAGGCCGACGGATCGTTCGACGACTGGAACGGCGCGAAGGACGGCTTTCACGGCGCGTACTACGGCGAGGTGCGCGGCGAGAAGAACAAGTCGGACCCGATCAACTACGACGGCGTGGACTACCGGCCGGACGTGGCCCTGGGGCGGTGGCCGGTGAGTTCGCCGGAGCAGGCGGCGGCGGTAGCGGTCAAGAGCATGGCATACGAGAAGGCGGTCGAGGCGGGCGGGGTGCCGACGCGAGCGGCGCTGGTGATGGTGGGCGGGTGGATCGACGCGCGACCCCGGATGGACGAGTGGGCCGGGAAGCTGCCCGCAGGGTGGACAACGGAGAAGCGGTATTACCACGAGGGGAAAGAAGAGCCGCCGCACCCGACGCCGAGCGAGGCGGAGGTCGTCGGCCTGCTGAACTCGGGCGTGGGGCTCGTGCTGCACGCCGGGCACGGGAGCGACGACGTGTGGGAGGGGTGCCTGAGCACGGGCTCGCTGGCGAAAGTGTCCAACGCGGGTCGGACGCCGGTGATGATCTCGGCGGGGTGCTCGACGGCGCGGTTCGCGACTCTGCCGCCGTATGAGGCGTACGCGGATGTCTCCGGCGTCGAGCACACGGGGACGGACCGCGGCGAGGTGTTCAGCGAACCGCCGCCGCCGCCGGCGTGCTACGCCAAGGGCACGTTCAACAAGACGGGGCTGGGGGAGCGGCTGGTGCGCGACGGGCCGGACGGAGCGGTCGCGTACATCGGGTGCAACACGGGGAGCCAGCCGTGCGGGCTGACGCTGGCGGAGGGGTTCGTCGACGGGATGACGAAGGCCGAGCGCGAGACCGGCGCGGTGCTGGTGGGCGACTGCTGGGCGCACGCCGTGGCGTATTACTACGAGCGCGAGGGCCTGGGGACGATCGTGCCCGATGAGGGGTGGTACCCGGCATCGATCTTCTTCCAGGGCATGAAGTTCATGCTCTTCGGCGACCCGACGCTGCCGATGGCGGGGACGGCGGCGACGCAGGAGAGCCGACAGATGAAGTCGCCCTGACGAAGGATCATGACGCGGCGGGCTTCGGCCTTCGCGCCGGGCGCGTCCGCGCATCGGCGCGCGAGCTCCAGGGCCTTGACGGTTTCGTCGAGCGCTTCGGGGCGGCAGCCCATATCAAACTCGAAGCAGAGGCTCTTATCAGGCAAACTCGCGGGTTCGGCCGCAGGCTGCGCCGCGAGTTGACCGGCCTCGGGTGCGATCGGAGCGCTGGCGAGACGGCTGAGCGGAAGACGGTCCGTGGGATCTGCGTCACTCAGCGCTGCGTTCATGGCGAGGCGCGGCTGCGTCGCGGCGCTCCACGTGGCGGACGCGAACGAGCGGAGATCCCGCGCGGCGTCGCGCGCCGAGGCGAACCAGCGTCCCACGTCGCTCCGCAGGTTCTGAGAGTTGACCTCGACGCGGAACGCCAAGGCCACGAGCACGATGAGAACAACAGCAAGCCAGCGCATCAGACGGACTCCGAACAACACGGCGGGCGGGGCCGCGGGGGTTCGAACAGTGGAGATGCGCAGGACGAACTCGCCCGTCACGAGCGGATTGCATTACCTCCGGCGCGATCAACCGAGAATCGACCTGAACCCCAGCGCCCGCCGCAGGTCCGCGATCTGACCGGTGTGAAAGCCGTTGTGGAAGATCATGCGGAAGCAGACCAGGTAGATGGGCAGCTCGGCCGCGCCCCACTTGGTCGGCTGGTCGAGGGCCGCATCCGGCGCGGAGCGCACGGCCGCGGCAAAGCGGTCACAGGCGTTGTTGAAGACCTCGACGGCGCGTGCGAGGGGCGGGTAGCGGGCGGGGTCGGCGGTGGGCACGCTGCCGAAGGAGACGGATTCGGTGTGGAAGCGCGCAGAGTCGCCGCGGGGCGCGAGCGGGTCCGCGGGCGGCTTGGTCATGTCGCCGATGATGAAGTCGGAGGCGGGCATCGGCTTGGCGTCGAGCCGCTCGGCGACGCGGTGCATGTACATCGCGCAGTGCCCGAGGCTCCACGCGGCGTGGTTGGGGAGGCCCGGTGCCTGCTTCACCCGGCTCGCCTCGTCAAACCCCGCGAGATAACGCGCGGTCATGACCTTGCAGGAGAGGATGCCTTCGGCGATGGCGGCGGAACGGGACATGGATTCTCCGGCAACTGGCAACTGGCAACTGGCAACTGGCAACTGGCAACTGGCAACTGGCAACTGGCAACTGGCAACTGGCAACTGGCAACTGGCAACTGGCAACTGGCAATGGGCATGGGCACGAGCCGGTGCGCTTGACTACTTCCGGATGAACCCCGCGCGTTGCAGGTGGTCCACCATTTCCGCCGGGATGTTCTGGATCTCGGGCACCCCGAAGATCGTGCCGTGGTCGCGGCCGGGGACGATGGTGATGCGGCCGTGGCCGCCTTCGGGCAGGTGGAGGAAGTTGACCTTCTCCACCTCGGCCTTGAGCATCGCCACGGCCTCGTTGAGGTAGTAGTTGTCCTGGTCGCCGACGACGAGGCGGATGCGCTCCTGAAAGAGGAGCGCGACGCGCCCCGCATCACGGCGGACGAGGTCCGCGATGTCGTACGCGCGGTACTTCTCGGCGATGGCCTTGTCGATGAGCCCCGTGACGGGATCGAAGAGCGCCGCCGGGTTGCCCCGCTCATTCCGCGGGCCCCAGACGGCGAACCACGAGTCCCACTGCTGGCCCGACGTGTTGTCCGGGCCGATGACCTCCTCCATGAGGTTCTCCTCGCGGACCGTCATCTTGAACGTGCCGTTGCTGCGGTAGCTCGGCGCCCCCCCGCGCTCTCGGAGGCGCTCGTACTCGACGACCTGCTCGATAGTGCTGTAGCCGACCTGTGGAGGGAGCAGGTACATGCCCTCGTCGTAGATGTTGCAGAGCTGCATGCGGCGAAAGTCGACGGGATCGGGCGAACTCGACCAGCATGCGCCGAACGTCTCGGGGTATGTGACCGCCAGCCAGAGCGTCGACCAGCCGCCGGAGGAGTGGCCGCGGAGCAGGCGGGCCTTCGGGTCCGGCGTGAGGCGGTACTTCTTCTCGATCGCGGGGATGAGCTCTTCGACGAGCGCCCGCCCGCACGGGCCGTTGTTGGCCGAGTCGGCGAAGAGAGTGTGGCCGTTGGCGGACTCGGGGTCGAGCACGATCCAGAACGCGTTCTCGCGCATCGGCAGCCAGGGTGAGCCCGCGGGAAGGCGGGCCCGGAACGGGTGGAACGGGTGGATGCCGGTGTGGTCGCCCCCGAAGCCAGGGACTTCGTAGACGGCGGCATAGGTTCTGGCGGCGTTGGCCGCGTCGTTGTAGCTGGTGGGTAGCAGGACGCCGGCGCGGAGCGTCACGTCGCGGCCGTGGAAGTCGGAGAGGAGCGCGGAGCGGACCTCGAAGACTTCCGCGATGTGCGGCTCGGGGACGCGCTGCGGCCCGACGACCCTCGTGAGCTTGATCGCCACAGGCGGGGGCGCGTCCTTCGCGGTCACTTCAAACGCGACGGTTTCGGACCAGAGGTTCCCCGGCTCGCGCTTCCAACTGCTGTTCTCGCGGTGAAGATCGAGCACGGCCTGGGCCTTGTAGCGGCCGGGCGGCAGTGCCGACCAGCGCACGGGGAATGACGTCGCGGTGTCGTCGATGGTCGCCGACGCACCCGGGGGGAGCGCGGTCACGTCGATGCCGAACATGGGCTGCGGGTTGTCGAAGAACGGCGCGTCGGCGGGGTCGGCGCCCATCCGCGCGCTGTCGGCGATGAGGTAGAGGACCAGTCGTCCGGTGGCGGGCTCGGCGCGCGTGGCGGCGTCGAACGAGATTGTGACGGCGGGCGGCGCGGCGAGTGACGCGAGGGAAAGGCATGTCGCGGCGAGCATGATGGAAGTGTACGAGGGCGTCGGGACCCGACGGCCGTCCGACCTTCCGTACGCTTGCTCCATGCCCGAGGTCGGCCTCTACGACGATCCGTCGGTCTACGACATCCTGCACGAGCGAGGGACCGCCGAAGAAGTGGACGGACTGGAGCGGATGTTTCACGTGTGGGCGGGGGGTGGATCGGCACGGGTGCGCGGCGGAGCGCCGCGAACCCGTGGCACACGTGGCACCTGGTTCGAGCCCGCGTGCGGGACGGGGCGGTACCTGAGGCTCGCGGCGCGACGCGGGTACCGCGTTCTCGGCGTGGATCGCGCGCCGGCGATGATCGCGTACGCGCGCGCGCGGGTGGCGCGGCTCGGGGTCGCCGGGCGCGCCGACCTGCGCGTGGCGGACATGACAACGCTGCCGCGGGACTGGCGCGGGCGCGCGGACTTCGCGTTCAACCTCATCAACACGATCCGTCACCTGCCCACGGACGCCGCGGTGCTGGCGCACCTGAGGTCGGTGGCGTCGTCGCTCCGGCCCGGCGGCGTGTACTGCGTCGGCCTCACGCTGACGAGCTACGGGATGGAGTTCCCGAGCGAGGACGTGTGGGAGGGGCGGCGGGGCGCGTGCCGCGTGAAGCAGGTGGTGGGGTACATCCCGCCGATCGGCGAGAAGGCGGAGCGGGCGCGGGCGGAGCAGGCGATCTGCCACCTGATGATCACGCGGGGGCGCGGTTCGGAGACGACCGAGCACCGCGACAGCCGGTTCGTGCTGCGGACCTACAGCCGACGGCAGTGGGAGGGGCTCCTGGCGCGCGCGCCGCTCAAGGTGAAAGCCGTTGTGGACGAGAAGGGCGCGGAGCTGACACTGAGCCCGAGCGGATACGGGGTATGGGTGTTGGGGAAGAAGGGGCGGAGGGACTGAGGGACGAGGGGACGACGATCACTCGATCAGGACTGAGCGATTCACCCGGGCGTTGCTCACTGTGTCCTGAACGGCGACGAGCACCGATCGCCCGCGGAGCGTGGCCGCCCCGTTGGCGAACGAGAACCGGCGGACGATCGACTCGCCGGCGGCGAGGTCGCTGACCGACGCGCGGGCCCTGGGGAAGCCGGCCTCCGGCGGGGCGAACGCCGTGAGCTCCAGGGTCACGGGGCTGTTCCCGTTGTTGGCGACCTGGGCCTCGACGACGACGTTGGGGCCGGCGGGCGTGGGCGTGAAGCGGTACGTCAGGTCCACGCGCAGGGCGTTGAGCCCGACCTCGAAGGACGAACGCAGTCGGATGCGTCCGTACTCGGGTCGCCCGTCGAGGTCGACGTCCACGATGAAGGGCTTGGGCCCGGCCTCTTCGACCGGGCTGAAGGACATGACGATCGGCAGGCGGGCGGTCTGCCCGGCCGCGAGCGCGAACGGAATCTGTCGCGGCGAGATCTTCCAGGAGCGGTCGCGCTCGACCCCCGACGAGAACCCGCCGGGCTCGACGATCCGCAGGCGCCCGGAGATCGGCTCGGGCCACGGGTTGTCGAGGAGGATTTCGTGTTCGTGCTCGGCGGAGGAGGACGCGGCGAAGCCGGGCTCCAGGCGCAGCGACGCGGTGAAGCGGGCGAGCGGGGCGTCCACGCCCTCGATGAACACCGGCGCGTCGCCGAGCGGAATCACGTGGGCGCGGGTGCCCGGGCCGCCGCCCGGCGCGGGGATCGTCGCGGGCTCGATCACGGTGGCGTTGCCGAAGAGGTCGTAGGCGGTGATCGTCCCGTCACCGAGGAACGAGCGGATCTCGGCGGCCTCGGGGTCGGCCCATTCGCGCCAGGCAATGAGGAGGCCGCCGCTCGCGCCCGCCGCGGCCGATCCGCCCGACGGCGCTTCGCGCCCGATCACGGTCGGGGCGAGGATGACGCAGCGGACGCCCGGGGCGATAGGAACGTCGCCCACGACGCGGCGGCCCGAAAGACGGTCGATGAGGGAGCGCCACACGGCGTACTCCGCGCGCGGGGCGGCCTGCCCGCGCGGCCCGCCGACCCAGGACCAGGGTTGGGCGATCGCGAGCTCGGGCATGGGCCGGCCCGCGGGCGCCCCGGCGTATCGCCAGAACTCGATGGTTCGCCGGACCAGGTCAATGGCGGCATCGCGGCGCGAGAACTGGTCGATGGGCAGCGTGCCGAACACGACCCGCAGGTCGGCCGGGGAAGGCGGCTCGTGCCAGGCGGCGGTCAGAGCGCCGACCGAGTCGGCGGGCACCCAGGGGCCGATCGCGGCGGCGATCGCGTCCGGCGCGCCGGGCGCGGCCAGGGCGGCGCGATCGATCGCGGCTTCGGCGGGCCACGGCACGGAGACCACCGGCCCGGGCACGAGGCTCGCCAGGACCTTCTCGGCGCGGTCGAGGTTGACGGCAACGGCGGACCAGCGTGGCGTGGCGGGTCCGCCGGGCAGCCCGATCTGCCAGTGCTGAACGCTCTGCCCGTACTTGTCGAGGAACGCGAGCAGGTACGGGCCCCACGCGCTCTCGGGGTGGGTAAAGACCGCGAGCGGGTCGTCCGGCGCGACGTGCAGCTCGGCGACCAGCGTTGACGGCACGCGGGAGAGCGTGAACCCCATACGCGTGCCGCGGCGCATCGCGTGCTCGACGAGCGGGAGCAGGTGCTGGACCTCGGCGGCGGCGGTTCGGGCGGTGAGATCGGCGTGCCAGACGGGAAGGGTCATCGCCCCCACGCCGCTGCGGTCGGCGAGGGCGATGGTGTCGGCCTGGCGGCCTTGCGGCGGGCGTTCGAGGACGAGGCCGAACCGGGCGCGATCGGCGGTGAGCGCGCGCCCGGCGCGCGGCTCGGGGGGGAGCCAGACGAAGTCCACGGAGGCGGTCCCGACGCGGGTCGGGCCGCTGAGGACTTCGAGCGACGCGCGGTACCAGCCGAGCGCCCCGACGCGCGGCGTCCAGGTCCACGCCGCCAGCCCCATGCCGACGGCGCGCTCGTCGGCGTCCACCACGCGCCCGTCGAGGTCGTAGACGGTGGTGCGGGTGCGGAGCGACTCGCCGGCGAGGTCGCGCACGCCCAGCCGCAGCTCCGGCTCGAGCGGGCGGACGACCACGTTCGCCGGCGTCTGCGTCGAGAGCGTGATCCGGGGAAGCTGGGCGACCGTCACGTCGTCGAACCACGCGGCCGCGGCGAAGTCCTCGGGGAAGACCTGGTGCGCGCCGAGCGTCGGCTCGCGGAACAGCGCCGGCTGGAGGAGCTCGAGGTCGACCTGCAGGTACGCGGCGTGCTCGAAATCGCCCGGCGCCTGGACCGTGACGGGCGTCCAGCCGTCGGTTCGGCCCACGAAGTCGCCGGCGGCCTCGCTGCCGGGGATCGGGCGGTTGGCGTTGTCGAGGACGCGGACGACGAGGCGGGCGCGGGAATGGTCGACGCCGTCGGTGCGGATCATCGCGCTGACGGTGTAGTCGGCGCTGGGGAAGATCGGGAGGACGCCGGGCTCGAGGCGCAGGCACGCGCTGCCGCCGTTCACGGCGAGGCGGAGCGAGCCCTGGCCCCGCGCGGCGACGCGGTAGTCGAGTGCGGCCTGGTTCCAGAGCGGGAAGCCGGGGCGGGGCGCGCCCGTGACGCCGGCGGCGTCGCCCTGGGCGCGGCGCCAGAACCGCGGGACAGGGAAGGGGTTGGTCCGTGATTCCTCAAAGTCGAAGAGACGGACGACGCGCCCGGCCGAGCGGGGGCGCTCGATCGAGGTCGACGGATCGAGGAGGTCGGCGGGGTCGGTGGGGTCATTCGCCGCCTCGGCAGCTGCGATGGGCTGGGCGCGGACGAGCCCGGCGGCCAGGAGGCCTGTCAACAGCGCGCAGCAACACCCGACCGCCTGTGGCGTCATGGCGTTGTTATCGGCACAATCCGGGGCGGACCGTGGGAGTGGGTAGGAAGGCAGATAGGCACCCGCGGCGGCGGGTGCCACAAGCAGATGTAAGAAAACGGTGAACCAAGAGCGCCCGAGCGCGCTTCACGGGGAGACACGCATGATCCTGAACGGGCCCAACTCGATCTCCGGCGGCGGTTCAGCCCCCGAACCGATCCCGATGGTCCCGCCGTCGCTGGCGGATGACCTCAGGGCGCTGCACGCGGGGGCCGGGCCGAGCGAGCTGCTGAGCCGGGCGATCCTCGTGCAGGCGCAGCGGGAGTTCGACGCGCTGGAGCTGCGCCGGCGGAACGTGTTCCGGCTCCAGCGGCTCGGGGCGCTGGCGGCGATGGTGGTGCTGTTCGTGCTCGTGGCGCGGCTGGTCTCCAACAGGACGGGCGGCCTGCCGGGGTCCGGTGGAGCGCCGCCGGGCGCGCCGAAGAGCGGCGCTCCGGTGGCGTATGCCGCGGAGTTCGACGTCAACGGCGACCGCGTCGTGGACATCGTCGATGCGCTGCGGCTGCGGGCGCTGCTGAATGCGGGCTCGCCGGGCGCAGCGACGTCGCCGTGGGACGTGACGGGAGACGGGCGGACGGACGGGGGGGACGTGGACGCGATCGCGATGCGGGCCGTGCGGCTCGGGGGTGCGTCGTGAAGACGAAACGACCTCGGCGTCCGTCAGCCAAGGCCCTCAGCGCGATGCTGGCCCTGCTCGTCACCGGCCTCGTCCTTGGCGCATCGCAGGTTGCGCCGCCCGCGGTGCGGTTCACGCACGTGGATGTGTTCATCGACTCCGCCGGCGCGGCGCTGGGGGCGTACCAGGTCGAGCTCAAGCCGTCGGACAACCGCGTGACCCTCGTGGGCGTCGAGGGGGGGGACCCGGCGATGGCGGCGTTCGCCGAACCGCCGTACTACGACCCCGCGGCGTTGAACGAGTCGAGCCGGGGGCGGGTCATTCTCGCGGCCCTGCACGCCGGCGGCGAAGCGCCGTCCGGCTCGACTCGTGTCGCGCGGATTCACGTGCGCGTGGTGGGTGGAGGGGCGCCCGAGTTTGAGACGAAGATCGCGGCCGCGGCGAATCCCGCGGGCGAGAGGATCGAAGCGACGGTCACGCTCCGCACGGGAGAGGACAAGTGAAGATCAGCGCGTTGATCGCGGCGGTGGTTCTGTTCGTGGTGGCGCTGGTGCTGGCGGCTATGCCCGGGGGGTGCGCGGCCGGGTCTCACGGACGCATGGGCGACATGCGCGACAGCGATCGCAGTAAGCGCGACCGACAGTTGGCTCCGCCTGGGGCCGCATCGCTGTCGCCGCCTCCGACGTGGAACGTGATCGGGACGCAGTCGGACTCGCTCGGTCTGCAGTTGCCGGGGAACTGGGTGGGGACCGTCGATGGCTGGAACTCCTTCGGAGTTGGAGGCGGGCAGCCCGTCGTCGGTGACGCTTCCGCTACCTTCGATCCCACAAGAGCCCAGATCCCACCGGACTGGATCGTCAACTATCCCAATGGGTGGCCGGGAATCTCATACGCGGTGAAGCCACAGGTCAGCGAGGCACGAACGGGAGTGCCTTCGCAGAACACCCAGGCATTCATTCAGCTCAACTCCGTCCGCTCGCAGGGCATTCCGAGCGAGCCCCCTGCAACCGGACAGTCGCCGTTCGCAGCAGGCGGAGACTCCCCCAACGCAACTCTGGAAGAACTCAGAGCCATGTATTTCAGGGGGGCCTCTCCACACCATCATGACTATCAGGCACTGCTCGAAGCCCACCAGCGCGCCGTCGCCGCGGCGGAGGCCGAAGCGGCCGCGAAGCCGCCGGAGTTTGTGCTGCGGCCCGGCGACGAACTCCTGGTGATCGAGCGGCGGAAGGTGAACGTGCCGCCGCCGACCGACGACCTGCCCGGGTGCGGGTCGCTGATGACGCGGGTGAACCGGCGGGCGTACGTGGGGCCGTACTTCCAGGACGGGCCGGAGGTGACGTGCGACGTGCCGGTGCCGCTGACGCACACGGACGTGGACGCGCGGATCGACGGGTACGTCTCGGGCGTGCGGGTCACGCAACGGTTCGAGAACCCGTTCAGCGAGACGATCGAGGCGCTGTACGTCTTCCCGCTGCCGGAGGACGCGGCCGTCAGCGACTTCGTGATGACGATCGGCGAGCGGCGCATCCGCGGGGTGATCCGCGAGCGCGAGCAGGCCCGGCAGGTCTACGAGGAAGCCCGGCGGCAGGGGCACACGGCGTCGCTGCTCACGCAGGAGCGGCCCAACGTCTTCACGCAGCACGTCGCGAACATCGAGCCCGGCAAGGGCATCGACGTGACGATGACGTACTTCAACACGCTGGCGTACCACGACGGGTGGTTCGAGTTCGTCTTCCCGATGGTGGTCGGCCCGCGGTTCAACCCGCCGCGCGACCTGCGGCACAAGCCGTTCCGCGACGGCGTGGGATCGGTCGAACGCGGGGCGGACGGGGCGTCGCGCCAGGTGACGGAGGTGCAGTACCTGCGGCCCGCCGAGCGGAGCGGGCACGACATCGCGGTGAAGGTGGCGATCGACGCGGGCGTGCCGATCGAGTCGCTCGAGTGCCGGTCGCACCAGGTGAACGTGCTGGCCTCGTCGCAGGGCGGGCACCGGGCGAACGTTGCGCTGAGCCCGCTGGACTCCGTGCCGAACAAGGACTTCGTGCTGCGGTGGCGTGTCGCGGGAGAGCGGCTCAAGACCGCGATGCTCACGCAGGTGACGGAGAAGGGCGGGTTCTTTACGCTGATGATCGTGCCGCCGTCGGACCTGAAGTACGTCGAGCGGGCGCCGACCGAGATGGTGTTCGTGATCGACTGCTCCGGGAGCATGGACGGCGAGCCGCTGGCGCAGGCCCGGCGTGCGGTGGTCCACGCGATCCGCAGCCTGCGGCCCGAGGACAGCTTCCAGGTGGTCAACTTCGGCGAGACGGCTTCGCTGCTCGGCGATCGTGGGTTGCCGGCGACGTGGGACAACGTGAAGCGAGGGATCGACTACGTCGAGTCGCTTCGCGCCGGCGGCGGAACGTACATGGTCAACGGGCTGCGGGCGGCGCTGGGCTTCCCGCACGACCCGCGCCGCACGCGGTTCGTCTGCTTCCTCACCGACGGGTTCATCGGCAACGAGGCCGAGGTGCTGGGCGAGCTGAAGAAACACCTGGGCGAGTCGCGGGTGTTCAGCATGGGCATGGGCTCGGCGCCCAACCGCCACCTGCTCGAAGAGATGGCGCGGCTCGGGCGCGGGGCGGCGGCGCACGTGGGCCTCCAGGACGACGCGGCGTCGGTGATGGGGATGTTCATGGACCGTGCAACGCACGCGGCGCTGACCGACGTGCGGATCGACTGGGGCGGGCTGGAGGTGGACGAGGTCTTCCCGGCGCGCACGCCGGACGTGTTCGTGGGCAGGCCGGTGATGGTGACGGGGCGGTTCCGCGGGGCGGGGGCGACGACGGTCACGGTCTCGGGGCGCGCGGGCGCGGGCGGGGAGCGCGTGCCGATCCTCGTGCCGGTGGTGGTCGGCGAGGATGAGGGGCTGGGCGAGGCGGGGGCCCGGCGGGCGCTCGCGGCCGTGTGGGCGCGGCAGAAGATCGCGCACCTGGGCCGGCGGGCGATCGGCGACGGCGAGCGCGACGACTGGTTCGACGGGCAGATCACGCGCACGGCGCTCGACCACGGGCTGATGTCCGCGTTCACGAGCTTCGTCGCGGTGGATTCGCTGACGCGCACGGCCGGGCCGATCGGGCGCACGGTCGAGGTGCCGGTGCCGACGCCGGAGGGCGTGAACTTCAACACGACGGTGCAGGAGCGGCCGACGATCGTGCGGCGTGCCCCGGGGGACGATGGGCCGTAAGCCTCGACCCTATCCCGAAAACCAAGATTCACCACGGAGACACAGAGGTCACAGAGTGGAATCCCCTTTGATCGCTGTCTCTGTGAACTCAGTGTCTCTGTGGTGAAACGGTTCTGGGATAGCTTCTATTTTTCCGGCGGCTTGCCGCCGATGGTGAGGCGGACGCGGCGGCGGGTCCTGGCTCGTTTGCGGCGGGCGCTGAGGATGGGGATCGGCAGCACGCCGCGGAGCAGCCACGCGGCCGCGAGGAAGAAGGCGGCGGTGGTAACCCAGAACTGCCAGTCGCGCCACGGGAAGCTCATCGCAGCACCTGGAAGACGAGGAGCGCGGCCAGATAGGCCAAGCCGCTCATCCAGACCTGCTGGAGCGCCGCCCACTTCCACGAGCCGCTTTCGCGGGCGGTGACGGCGAGGGTGGGCAGGCACTGCATCGCCAGAACGTAGTAGACGAGCAGCGACCAGGCGACGGCCGCGGTGAAGATCGGCGTGCCGTCGTCGCGCGTGCCGGCGGCGATCCGATCGAGCACGCCCTCGCCCTCGGCATTTTCCTCGCCGGTGACGACGACGGCCATGGTGGAGGCGAAGACCTCGCGGGCGGCGAAGGACGTGATGACGCCGACGGAGAGCTTCCAGTCGTAGCCGAGCGGATCGAAGACGGGCTGGATGAAGCGGCCGATGCGGCCGGCGAAGCTGTGGGCGGCGGCGTGGGAGGCTTCGAGGCGATCGGCGTCGCGGCGCCACTGCTCAAGCCGGGCCGCTCGCTCGGCCGGCGGCATGCTGCGCGCCTCGTTGAGTTCCGCGAGGCGGTGCAGTTTCGCGATGAGGGCCGGATCGGGATCGGGCCCGCGCCAGACCGCGTCGGCCTCGGCGCGATACTCGGCGGCGGCCCGGGCGGCCTCTTCACCCAGGTACGCGGGTCCGGCGGCCTCACTGCCCAGGCCCTTGTCAACGGGCTCGAGCGAGGCCGCGGTCGATCGAAGCTCGACGGCTGCGTACGGCGGATCGACCTTTGGATAACTGCTGAGCCACCAGAGCACGATGCAGATGCAGAGGATGTTGGTGCCGGCGTTCTTCACGAAGACCATGCCGCGGTCCCAGGTGGTGAGGAGAGCCGTCCGCAGGCTGGGGCGCTTGTAGCTGGGCAACTCCATGACCATCGGGCGGCTCTCGCCGCGGAGGATGGTGCGGCGGGCGATGAGGGAACTGAGGACGCCGGCGGCGATCCCCAGGGCGTAGCACCCGACGAACGCGAGCGCGGCCAGCGCGGGCGAAGTCGGGAAGAGGATGCCGGTGAGCAGGGCATAGACGGGCAGGCGCGCCGAACAGGACATGAAGGGCGCGACGAGGATGGCCGCGAGACGTTCGCGGCGGTCGGGGATGGCGCGGGTGGCCATGATGCCGGGCAGGGCGCAGGCGTGCGATGAGAGGAGCGGGACGAAGGCGTGCCCGGGCAGGCCGAAGGGGCGGAGGGCGCGATCGACGACGAACGCCGCGCGGGCGAGGTACCCGGTGTCCTCCAGGAGCGCGATGACGAAGAAGAGCAGGCAGATCTGGGGGAGGAAGACGACCGTGGCGCCGATGCCGCCGACCACGCCGTTGGCGACGAAGTCTTGCACAAGACCGTCGGGAAGTGTGGTGCGGACAAGTCCGGTCAGGCCGCCTTCCCACGCGGTGTGCAGAACGCTCGGGAGCCACTTCGGCGCGTCGCCGAAGCCGCCGAACAAGGCGTCGATCCCGTCCATCGGGTAGGCCGCGAGGGTGAAGAGGGTCCAGAACAGCCCCGCCATGACGGCGGCGAAGATGAACAGGCCGAGGATGGGGTGGGTGAAGGCGCGATCGGCGTGGTCGGCGATGGTCGCGCGCATGGAGCCGCTCCCCCGCGGCTCGCCGGAGGCGCAGCGCTCGTAGATCGCATCGGCCCATTCCTTCAGCGCGCGCTCGTCGCCCACCCCACCGGGCGGCGTATGCGTCGGGATGCGTGCCGCGGCGAGCGCCCGCGCGAGATCGTCGAGCCCCTCGCCGGAACGGGCGCTGACGCAGACGACCGCGCACCCGAGGTCCTCGGCGAGCGTGGCCGCCTCGATGTGCAGGCCGCGGGTGCGCGAAAGGTCGATCATGTTGACGGCGACGACGGTGGGGAGCCGGCGGCGCAGAGCCTCGCCCGCGAACATCAGGTTGCGCGGGAGGTTGGTGGCGTCCGCGACGACGCAGACGGCGTCGGGTTCGGCAACGCGCTCGCCGCGCGGCGCCGTGCGGCCCGCGAGCACGGCGCGGCAGATCTCCGCCTCGATCTGGTCGAGTTCGAGTGAGTAGACGCCGGGCAGATCGATGAGTTCGGTGTAGGCCGGCTCTCCCAGCCGACTCTCGGCGATGTCATCTGTCGGCTCGGAGAGCCGACCTACGCGGACGCGCCCGACGCGGGCTTCGAGCGTCGTCCCCGGGAAGTTCGAGGTCTTGTGGCGCAGGCCGCAGAGGCGGTTGAAGAGCGTGGTCTTGCCGGTGTTGGGGTTGCCCAGGAGCGCGACGCGCCGGCCCGACACGCCCGGCGTCGCGGGCGAATCGCCGGTGCCGGGGGTTGGTGCGGGAACCGTCGGCATGATGCGGGAGGACCCGTCGGTGCGGCGGCTCGCGTCACCCGGTCCGCCGCGGCGTTCAGTTCTGCACCACGTCCACCAGGATGCGCTCGGCGAGGGGGCGGGCCAGGCCGATGCGACACTCGGCGCCGCGCCCGGACATCACGGCGACGATGCACGGCTGCCCGACGCGGCAGAGGCGCACGCGCGCGTTGCAGCAGAGCCCCATGGCCGCGAGGAGCTTCGCGTCCGCCTCGGCCAGGGTGTGGCGCTCGATGACGCCGTGTTCGTCGGCGCGGAGCGCGGTGAGCGGGACCGTGCGGCCGGTCTTGCGGGGCGCGGGTTCGCCGGGGGTGGGGCAGGCGGGGCAGGGGTCGGCTGAGTTCACCGGCGCACTCCGCGGGGGCTTGGTGTGGAGCCCGTTCGCGCGAGGGTTATAGCGGTGTTGAGACTGAATCTCAATAGGCGTCGCGCGGGCGTATGGCACGGAACGGGACCGTAGCATCGAATCGTGTGCCCCCGAGTAGAACCTGATCGCCCGTGGTCGGGAGTGCGATGCCCCGCCTGTTCCTACGACCTTGATGGTCTAGACACGGGCGAGCTTGGAATATTGCGATGTCCCGAATGCGGGCGTGAATGGTCGTCCACCGATCTGGCGGCGTACGACGCGCGTCGGAAGCTCATGACCTGGCTCTTCGCGGGCGCTTCGGTGCTCTCGCTGTCGGGCTGCACCGCTCTTTGGCTGGGCGTAAGACACGCGACCCAGGTGGACCCATTCGCCGCGTTCGGGTACCCAGTTCCGTTTGCCTGCTCCGGGCTGGTCGGGGCGTTGCTCGTCGCCGGATGGATGTTGTGGGGGCTGACGAAGGAAGTGCCGCACAACTTCCCACTGCGGATGACGCTCATCGCGCTCAGCGTCGGTCTCGGGCTTGGTGAATGGAGCTTGGCGATCGTGATCGCGGTGTTTTGATGGTCGAACCTGGAAGGACTGGAATCTCGTCTAGCGTCGCACGCTTTGTCAATCCCGTCGGTGCCGCAATCCGCGCGCGGGGCGAGCGGGGCCGGCGGCAGCGTTGGCCGCCAGGGTGAGTTCCACGGAGGGTCGGCCGGAACGCGCGGGTTCTGAGCCCGATTGCATGCAGTGGGTCAGAGTGCGGCGGGGCGGGAACGACGGGCCCGGCTCGACGTGGCTGGTGCGCGCGGCAAAGCCCGCCGCGCTCCTCCGTGCGGCGGGCCTGCCTGTGTTGACCATGGACCTGAATCGACGCGAACGGTGATTCAGCGGCGGCGGCGGGCCGCGATCATGCCCGCGAGCCCCAGCAAAGCCAGCGTCCCCGGTGTCGGGACGAGCGTCACGCCGAAGGCGAGGAACTGCGTGACCTGGGTGGCGCTGAAGTTATTGTCGGCGACGAGGATGAGCGACTGCTGCCCGTTGCCGAGCGTCGGGCCGAAAGCCATGCCCTCGACGTTGTCGAGCGTGATGCCGAGCGTGCCCAGGTCGAGGATCAGGGTTTTCTGCACCGGCGTGTACAGCCCGGGGAGCGTCTCGAAGCTGCTCACTTCCGTCGCGCCGGTGAGCGAGACCTCGTAGAGCTTGATGGAGTTGCCGACTCCGGTCGAGAAGGAACGCTCCAGGGCGAGGAAGGTCGTGTCGTCGAGGGCGAGCATCTCGACCAGCCCGTTGGTGACGAACGAACCGGGTGGGTTGGGCGCGGCGACCACGGGGTCGGTCTCGTAGACGAATTCCTGCGCCGGCTGGTTGCTCTGCAAGTCGAACCGCAGGATCCGCGACGGGCTGCCGACGCCGAGCGCGGCCGCGGGGCCGTCCTGCTTCAGGGCGTTCTCCGTCGCGGTGAAGAGGGACTGGCCGTTGGGCGCGAGCGTCAGGGTCTCGAAGGCGAGGTTGTTGCGGATGCCCAGGTTGCCGGTTGTGGGGAGGAACTTGGAGGGGACGCTCAGGGCCTGGCCCTGCTGTCCCGAGGGGGAGAAGCGGTTGACGAATGGGTTGACCTGCGGATTGGCGTTCACGTCGCCCTCGGAGGCGACCCAGAGATCGCCGGTGGGCGAGAGCGCGATCCCCTCGGGATCGAGGGAGAACGCGGGAAAGGGCTGGCCGCCGCTGTTGAGGAGGGTGGTGAAGCCGGTGAAAGCAACGCCGCCGGGCTGAAGCTGGTTGCCGGCGAGGTTGATGTTGAGGGTGTACCAGCGGGCGGGGTTGAACTGGCTGCGATCGTCGCTGATCGAGAAGTAGCGCTGCCCCGCGGGGTCGTAGGCGATGCCTGAGAGGCCGCCGAGAGTCGTGCCCTGGAACTGCGTGCCCGTGGGGATCAGGTCCTGCCCGATGTACTGGATGGACTGAAGGACCTGAGCCTGGGCCGCCGCGGCGAGGGCCAGCATGGCCGCCGGAACCGTGACGCTTGAACACATCGCGCCGATCCGTCTCATGGGTTCTCTCCTCGGAGTCGGGAGAGTGTTACCGCGGACGGGGCGGCGGTGGTTCAGCGCGGGGCAAGAGTGCGTGAGACGACGGTGAAGAAGCACGCGATCAGGCCGACGCCGAGCCGACCAGCGCGGCGTTGGTGGGGAAGCGCTGCAGGGCGGCGAGGAGCTGCTCGACCTGCTGGTGCGGGGGCATCTGCATGAGGCGGCGGCGCAGGGCGGTCATGGTCTTGAGCTCCTGCTCGTTCATGAGCAGGTGCTCCTTGCGGGTGCCGCTGGCGGCGAGGTTGATGGCGGGGAAGAGGCGGCGCTCGGAGATCTTGCGTTCGAGGATGAGCTCCATGTTGCCGGTGCCCTTGAACTCCTCGAAGATGACCTGGTCGCCCTGGCTGCCGGTGTCCACCAGGCACGAGGCGATGATGGTGAGGCTGCCGGCCTCTTCGGTGCAGCGGGCCGAGCCGAAGAGCATCTTGGGGACTTCGAGGGCGCGGGAGTCGATGCCGCCGGTCATGGTGCGGCCCGAGCTGGCGTGCCGGCGCGAGCGGTTGAAGGCCCGGCCCATGCGCGTGAGCGAGTCCATGACCACCACGACGTGACGACCGGCGAGCACGAGCTGCTTGCAGCGGTCGATGGTCTGCGTGGCCACGGCGATGTGGCGGTCCGTGTCGTGGTCGTTGCTGGAGGCGACGACGGTGCAGCGTGCCGCGTCCCCGCCGGTGAACTGGGCGAAGGTTCGTTTGAAGTCCGTGACTTCCTCGGGCCGCTCGTCGACGAGCAGCACGACCACCTCGACGTCCGGGTGGTTGCGGACCATCGAGGTGGCGATGTCCTTGAGGAGGGTGGTCTTGCCGGCCTTGGGGGGGCTGACGATGAGCCCCCGCTGCCCGCGGCCGATGGGGCAGAAGAGGTCGATCAGCCGGCACGAGGCGGGGCACCCGGGGTACTCCAGGGTGAGCCTCGGCTGCGGGTCGATCGAGGTGTGGTCTTCGAAGGTCTTCTGCGGGTGGAGGGGCGGCGGCGCGGCGGGCAGGTTGCCGACGCCGGGCGCCTGCGGGCCGTTGTTCGAGGGTCCGCGCTGCCCGTTGTTGAAGCCGCCTTGCGCGTGCCCGCCCTGGTGGTTGCCGCCCTGCGGGTTCGGGCCCTGCTGTCCCGGCGGAGTGGGGCCGTACCAACCACCCCCGCGACGCTTCCTGCGTCGGCTCCTGTGCGATCCAACTTCCACGAATACCTCCAGACATGACCCGGCGCGTGCGTTCGGCGGCTCTCCCCCGGGGCCCCACGACGAAGCCCGTCATCCATCAGGGGCGCGACTCCGGGCCAGATTCAGGCCCGGCTCCGCCGACCACGGCTGATCCACGCGGCTGCGCGGCCACGCGGGTTGCCGGTCTGCGACCTCATCCACTCCGCTCTGTCGTCAGGTCAATCTCTCTCGGCGGCGTCGCGGCGTGGAAAGCAAGGGTCGAAGAAGGCCGCGAAGCCCCGCGAGGGATGACCAATATCACCAGAACTCCATCGTGAAGTCAAGCGGCGTCCGCCGGCCGGGAAAACGCGGGCACTGGACGCTTGTGGGAGCGGTCGGCGGGTTCTCGCGCGATCCGTCTCGCACGCCCCGCACCAACCGTGACACTCTCCGCTACGATGCCGGCGCGCCGCCGGTTCCGTCGGGTTCGGCGGGCGGTATCCGCTCCGCGGGCCAAACTGGGACCCGCCGAGACCCGAAATATCGGTCCGCGCATGCTGACGATCAAGGGAATCCCGGTTTCGCCCGGCGTTGTTATAGGACGGGTATTCGTCCTGGACGACCAGGGGCGGCGGATCGCGCGCCGGACGGTGCCCGCGGCGCAGACGGGACGGGAGCAGGAGCGCCTCGACGCGGCGCTCGCGGCGTCGATCGCGGAGCTGGCGGCCGTGCGCGAGGACGCCGAGCGGCAGATGGGCAAGGAGACGGCCCAGATCTTCACGTTCCACATGGGAATGCTCGGCGACAAGGCGCTGACGGGCGCGATGAGGGTGCTCATCACGGATCAGAAGCTCGCGGCGGAGTGCGCCGTGCAGAAGGCGTTCGCCGACCTGGCCGAGCGCTTCCGGCACATGAAGGACACCGCATTCACGACGAAGGCGAACGACGTCGAGGATCTTTCGCAGCGCGTGCTGCGGCACCTGATCGGCGAGCACCGGTCGCGCCTGGCGGACCTGGACCACGAGGCGGTGGTGGTGGCGTCGGACCTGACGCCGTCGCAGGCGGCCGGGTTCGACCGGTCGCGCGTGGTGGCGTTCGCGACGGAGCTGGGCGGTCGGACGGGGCACACGTCGATCGTGGCGCGGGCGCTGGGCATCCCCGCGGTGGTGGGGTGCCCGGACCTGATGTCGCGTGTGAACGACGGAACGCCGGTGATCCTCGACGCCGACCGGGGCGTGGTGGTGCTCGACCCGGACGAGGCGGCGCTGGAGGAGTACCGCCGGCGGCTGGAGCAGCGCCGCGTTTTCCAGCTCTCGCTGGAGGACACGTCGAAGCTGCCGGGTGTGACGCGCGACGGGACGCGCATCCACATCCTGGGGAACATCGAGTTCCCCGAGGAGATCGAGGGGGTCGTGCGGATGGGCGGCGAGGGCGTCGGGCTCTACCGCACGGAGTTCCTGTACCTGACCCGCAACACGGAACCGACGGAGGAGGACCACTTCGCGGCGTACAAGCGCTGCGTGGAGGCGAGCGGGGGTCGCCCGCTGATCATCCGGACGGTGGACCTTGGCGCGGACAAGTACACGCAGTTGCGCGCCGAGCAGCCGGAGCGCAACCCGTTCCTCGGGCTGAGGTCGATCCGCTACTGCCTGCAGAACCAGGCGATGTTCAGGACACAGCTCCGGGCACTGCTGCGGGCGTCGGCGCTGGGCCCGATCCGGATCATGTTCCCGCTGGTGACGAACCTCTCGGAGCTTCGGCAGGCGAAGTGGCTGCTGCGCGAGGTGATGGAGGACCTGGACGACGAAGGGGTGAAGCACGACAAGCGGCTGAAGGTGGGGATGATGGTCGAGGTGCCTTCGGCGGCGCTGACGGCGGACGCGTTCGCGCGAGAGGTGGACTTCTTCTCGATCGGGACGAACGACCTGGTGCAGTACACGCTGGCGGTGGACCGGACCAACGAGCGGGTGGCGTCGCTGTTCAACCCGTGCCACCCGGCGGTGCTCAAGCTGATCCGCGACGTGATCCGGGTATCGCGCCGGCGCGACGTGCCGGTGTCGTGCTGCGGGGAGTCGGCGGGCGAGCTGGACTTCGCGGTGTTGCTGATCGGGATGGGGATGCGTACCCTTAGCGTGACGGCGGCGGCGATCCCCCAGCTCAAACGGCTGGTGCGGAGCGTGACGGTCCGCGAGTGCGAGCGGATCGCCCGCGAGGCGCTCTCGTTCGATTCCGACGTGGCGGTGGCGTCGTTTTTGCGCGACCGCACGAGAAAGATCATCCCCGACGCGTTCGACGACCGGAACGTCGAAGAGCGGGCGTAGGGGCCGAGCGGGGTGTACCCGCGACCGGCCCGCCCCGACGCGCGGGAAAGAGTTTCGCGGTGCCGGCGCCGATCGGCGGCCGCCCGAACCGCCCGATTCGCCCCCGCGGGCCTCCCCGCGGCTTGCATGGCGATTCGTCCCGCCTCCAGGCGCGTGCGCCGGGGCGCGGTGGACGGGCCTCGCGAGAAGCCCGTGGCCTTTGGGTCCGTCGTCAGCGCCGCGCCGCACAAGGTGTGCGCCTTGGTCCTTCTCGCGGGTGTTCCCCCTTCCGACGCTGACGGTCGGTGGCCGCGCGTCCGCGCGGCGCGGGGTTCCGCGTTCGACGGCTGATGGCGCGCGCCTTTCGAGGGCGCTTTTTCATGTCCGAGTCCACATCGCGGATGCTCATCAACTACGTCCCGGGCGAGGAGTGCCGGGTCGCCGTGGTCGAGAACGGGAATCTCGAGGAGTTGCACGGTGAACGCGCGGGGAGCATCTCGCGCGTCGGGAACATCTACACCGGGGTTGTGACGAACGTCGAGCCGGCGATCCAGGCCGCGTTCATCGAGTTCGGCGTCGAGGCGCACGGGTTCCTGCACGTCACCGACGTCCACCCGCGGTACTTCCCGGGCGAGGACGACGACACGACGGAGCGCGTGGGGAAGAAGACGCCGCGGCGCGAGCGCCCGCCGATCCAGAAGTGCTTCCGGCGCGGCGACGAGGTGACGGTGCAGGTGCTGAAGGAAGGCGTGGGGACGAAAGGCCCGACGCTGACGAGCTACCTCTCCATCCCGGGGCGGTTCCTGGTGATGATGCCGCAGATGGACCGGGTGGGGGTGTCGCGGAAGGTGGAGGACGAGGAGCTGCGCCGCAAGATGCGGGCGATCCTCGACCAGCTCGACCTGCCCGAGGGGTTCGGGTTCATCCTGCGCACGGCGGGGATGGAGCGGACGAAGCTCGAGCTCAAGCGGGACCTGGCGTACCTGATGCGGCTGTGGAAGGACATGGAGTCCCGGCTGGCGGGGGGTGAGAAGACGCGGCTGCTGTACAGCGAGAGCGACCTGCTGGTGCGGGCGCTGCGGGACATGGTGGGCCCGGAGATCGGCGAGGTCGTGATCGACAACGAGCAGGCGCTCAAGCGAGCGGCGCGGTTCCTGAAGATCGTCGCGCCGCGGTCGCGGGTGAAGCTGCTGCAGTACACGGGGAACACGCCGCTCTTCCACGCCTTCGGGGTGGAACCGCAGATCGCGCGGATCCACTCGCGTGAAGTTCCGCTGCCCTCGGGAGGGAGGCTGGTCTTCGACGAGGCCGAGGCGCTGGTCGCGATCGACGTGAACAGCGGGAAGATGCGCGACGCGCGCGACGCGGAAACCAACGCCTACCGGACGAACGTGGAGGCGGTCGAGGAGATCTGCCGGCAACTGAAGCTGCGCGACGTGGGCGGGATCATCATCAACGACCTGATCGACATGCGCCACGCGTCGCACCGCAAGGACATCGAGCAGCGGTTCCGCGACCGGCTCAAGAGGGACCGTTCGCGGACGACGACGCTGGCGATCAGCGAGTTCGGCATCCTGGAGATGACGCGCCAGCGGATGCGCGGGAGCCACGAGAGCGTCCACTTCACCGAATGCCCGACGTGCCACGGGCGGGGGCTGGTGCAGCGTCCCGACTCGGTCGCGGCCGACGCGATGCGGAACCTGGCGGCGCTGCTGGACCACGACCGGGTGTCGCGCGTCGAGATGGTCGTGAGCCCGCGGGTGGCGAGCGAGCTGCTCAGCGGTCGGCGCCAGACACTCGGGCGGCTCGAGCGCCGAGCGGGCAAGCACGTGGACGTGAGGGTCAGCGAGACGGTGCCCGTGGATCGCGTGAGTTTCTACGCGTACGAGGCGACGGGCGCGGACATCGAGATCGACAAGCTGCCCGAACCGCGCACGCCCGGCGGGCTCGTGCCATGGGACTTCGCGGACAAGGACGACCAGGCGGGATGGGCGGCGGACATGCTCGACGAGACGCCCGTGACGCCGGAGCCCGAGGTTGAAGAGGTTGAGCCGGAGGTCGCGTCGCACCCGATCGAGTTCGACGACGAGGGTCCGATCACACCCGTCGATGCCGGGGCCGCGTCGGCGGCGGGGGGTCCTCCGGGGCCCGACGGTCCGGGCGGCGAGGAAGGGCAGGGGGGTCGTCGCAGGCGGCGGCGGCGGCGCGGCGGTCGCGGGCGCGGGCGTGGGGGCGATGGGCGGTCCGGTGATCCGCAGACGACCGGTGCCGGCGGAGCGCGCGAGGGCGCGGGTCCGCCACCGATGGGTGACGCGCCGCCGGTGGATCACGGCGGGCCGCGCGGCCCCACGGATGCGACCGATCAGGGGCACGCGTTCGACGGACCTGTCACGGACGAAGGAGGCGGTTCGGCTCCGATGAGTCCGGGCGGCGACGGCCAGCATGGCCAAGGTCAGCCGGCGCAGGGGCCGCCGGGCGAACCGGGCGAGGGCGGTCGTCGCCGCCGTCGGCGCCGCCGGCGTCGGGGGCGCGGGCGCGGCGGACAGGGCGGCGAGGACAGCGGTGGTCAACCGCCTACCGCCGGGGAGGGCGCGCCGCCCGTGCACGGTGAAACGCCGGACGGTACGCCGATCATGGATCAACCTCCGCCGCCGCTGGACGAGGGCCCGCGGGGCGATTCCTGGGACCTTGAGCCCGCGCAGGTGGTCGTGGTTCAGCCGGATCGCGCCCCGCCGCGGGGCGATCGCCCGGGCGTTGAAACCGCGGATGGAGCCCCGCCTCTCGCGCCGGTCGGGCCCGACGGGCAGGACGATTCGCGTGGCGGGCGTCGGCGCCGGCGCCGAC
>JBJXFE010000027.1:0-29601 GCA_046153875.1 Phycisphaerales bacterium | reverse complement strand
CCGGAGCCCTGGTGGGCCGGCCGATGCCGCCGCTGTAGGACCCCGAAGACACAGGAGCCCGAGGACGCCGCTCCGACAACGAAGCACCCGTGAGGCAACGCCCGAAACGTTCACAAGCTCTTCAGGGACGTGCTCCACCCCGCCGCGCTCGCGTCGATGGGCATTCCGAGCTTTGCGTGCACACCCGACCTGTTCCCCGACCTGATGGCCGCGGCGGTCCAGAAGCGTGACCTGGGTCAATGGGCCTCCGATCGCGGCGTTTCGACGACCCGATCTGACCGGGTTTGAACGTTTGGTTTGCGACTGCCGCGCGGTACACTGGCACTGTGAGACCGTGTCATTCCAGACTCTTCGCCGGCGTGGTGCTGGTGGCGTGCGCGTGCGCGGCCGCGAGGCAGAATCAGCCCGCGGTCACGCCGACCAACGACACCTGTCCGGTGATGCCGGGCGAGCCTGTTGATCCGGCCATCTTCGTCGAGTACCAGGGGAGGCGGGTCTGGCTGTGCTGCACGAAGTGCAAGGCGCGCTGGGAACGCGACCCCGAGAAGTACGCGGTCAACCTCGTCGCGGCCAGGGAGAGTGGGGAAGAAGGCGACGAGCAACCCGGTGACGTGCGTGAGCCCGGTGCAGGGGGCGCGGGTCCGGCATCGTCCCGGTCATCGCCGGGATCCGCCGGTCCCCCCGCGGCGGCTACGCCCGCTGTGCCGATGCCGCCGACAAGCGGTCGATCCGCGAAGGACAAGTTCGGCGACTTCCTCGGGCGGCTGCACCCGATCTCGGTCCACTTCCCGATCGCGCTGCTGGTCACGGCGGCGCTGCTCGAACTGATCGCGATGATCTTCCGCGCGGCACGCCCGCGAGAAGTGGCGCGGGTCTGCCTGCTGATCGGCGCGATCGGTGCTGCCTCGTCCGCCGGGCTCGGGTGGATCAGCGCGGACTTCAACCCCATCACGGGCGAGCTCGCGGACACGCTCTGGCTGCACCGCTGGCTGGGGATCAGCGCGGCATCGGCGTCCGTGCTGTGCGTGGTGCTCATGCTCGCGGGCGAACGGGCGAAGCTGGCGTTCCGCATCGCGCTCTTCGGCTGCGCCGCGCTGGTGGGAGTGACCGGCTACTTCGGCGGTGAGATCGTGCGCGGGCCGAATCACTTGTTCGCCGGATTGCTCGATGATGGAAGGCGCGGGGTCGAGCCCGGCATCGATGACCTTGCGCGTCGGTGGCCGGTGCAGCCACCGTCCACGAGCCGCGCGGCGGCCGATGAAATCCGGGCTGTATCGCCGGGCGTTCTTCCCGCAGCGGACGCGGCCGCGCTCGATCGCCTGCTCTTCGCCTCCAACAACGAGGAGGCGTTCATCGCCCGGCGGAACGTGCGGTTGGCGCGAGTCGAGCCGCCACCGGCGGTGCCCGAGAGCGGGGAGATCGAGCACCCGATCGACCGCTTCATCCGAGCCCGATGGAAGGAAGCGGGGCTGGCCGAGGCCGCGAACCCGCCGCCGCAGTGCGATGACGCGGCGTTCGTGCGCCGCGTGCACCTCGACGTCATCGGCGTGATTCCGACGACGGAGGAGGCCGCGCGATTCTTCGCCGACACGCGACCGGACAAGCGCGAGCGGCTCATCGACGAGCTTCTCGCCCGCGACGGCGACCGGGCCGACCACTGGACGCCGTTCTGGGAGGACGCGCTGGGCAGCGCGAACACGGAGCTGCAGGGCGGCGTGCCGACGCGGGGGAACTACCGCCAGTGGATCAACGACTCGTTCCGAAGGAACACGCCGTTCGACGTGATGGCCGCGGAGCTGATCGACCCCTCCATGCCCGGGCATCGTGCGGCGGTGGGGGCGAACGCCAACGGCAAGGTGAGCCGCGTCGCGTACATCAAGAGCGAAACGCACGTGGACACGATGCAGTCCGCGGCGAACGTGGCGCAGGTCTTCCTCGGCACGGGGATGAAGTGCGCCTCGTGCCACAGCCACTTCGAGAACGAGGAGTGGCCCCAGCAGCGGTTCCTCGCGTTCGCGGGGATGTTCGCGGGCAACGACCTGGAGGTGATCCGCTGCGAGGCGAAGACGGGCCAGATCGTCGCGGCCGCGTTCCCCTTTGAGATTCCGGGGATGCCGTCGGACGTTCCCGCGGATGAGGCGGGACGGCTGCGGAGAGTGGCGCAGCTGCTGACGGACCCGCTGAACCCGCGGTTTGCACGGTCGATCGTGAACCGGCTGTGGAAGCGGTACGTGGGACTGGGGTTCTTCGAGCCTGTGGACGACTTCCGGCTCGACCGCCCGCCGAGCCACCCTGCGCTGCTGGATTGGCTGGCGCACGACTTCGTCGCGCACGGCTACGACCTGAAGCACACGACGCGGCTGATCCTGACGAGCCGCACGTACCAGACGCGGTACGACGCGGCGCTGGCGGACACCTTCGACGTGCAGAGGCCCGACCAGGCGCGTTACTTCCGCTCGCCGGCGCTGCGACGGCTGACGGCGGAGCAGCTCGTGGACAGCGTGCGGGTCGCGGCGACGCAGAAGCTCGACCCGCGGAGCAGGCTGTATCTGGACACGACCAGCACCGCGCTCACTCGGTCTCTCGGTAAGCCCGCGTCGCGCAACGAGATTTCGACGGGGCGGCCCGATGACGTGGCTGTGGTGCAGGCGCTGGAGCTTCTCAACGGCTCCGAGTTCCACGGACTCGTGTACGCGGGCGCGCTGCTGAACGGGCTGAGCGACGATGCGCCGGAGCGGGCGATCGACGAGCTGTATCGGGCCGCGCTCGCGCGCCCGCCGACGCCGGACGAGATGCACCTCGCCGCGGAGTATGTCCGCAGCGCCGCGGAGCGCGAAGCGTCGCCCGGCGCTCCGCCCGAGCCGCAGGAGCTGATCTTTATCGACGATGAGATCCCGTCGGGCGCGTATCTGTCCATCGGTGAGTGGCCCTGGGCGACCGACCGGGCGTTCCGCAGCGGGCGGTCGCACCGGCAGATGAGCGGGGGCAAGCAGGTGCAGCACTTCGCGCTCGGCGCGGCCGCGCCGATGCCCGTGGGCGCCGCCGACACGCTGTTCGTGCATGTGTACCTCGATCCGGTCGATCCGCCGCGGCAGATCATGGTCCAGTGGAACGACGGCGGCGGCATGGACGGCGGCTGGGCGCACCGGGCGTACTGGGGCGAGGACGTGATCCGGTTCGGCGTCGCGGGCTCGCCGAGCCGTCGCCCCATGGGGCCGCTGCCGAAGGTCGGCGAATGGGTGCGGCTGGAGATTCCCGCGGCCGAGGTCGGGTTCGCGGGCTCGACCGGGCGCATCACGGGCATGTCCTTCGACCAGGTGGGCGGAACGGTCTGGTGGGATTGCAGCGGCGTGCTGAACGCGCCCGAGAACCCGGCCGCGACGGCGCTGGGCGACCTGCTGTGGGCGCTGTTCACGAGCCCGGAGTTTCAGTACGTCAGGTAGTTGCCGTGGAAGAAGCACCGAAGATTTCGGCACGCAAGAGGGGCTGTCGTTGGGTGCTCGCCGTCCTCGTCATCGTGCTCGTGGCTGCGCTTTCGGCTTGGCTGTCGTCATGGATCACCATGGACCTGTACGAGCTCGAACAGAACCGTCGGACGCGACGTGTACCGGTCTTTTGTCTCGAGGTCGTGGTCGTTCTCCATCAGGAACTCGAACAACAGAAAGCGCGCGGCGACGCGCAGGACATTCGGCGTGCGGTCGAGGATGTCCTGCGGCGCGGAGGCTTTTCCGACGAATACTGGTTCTGGGAATGTGGTCCTTACCTTGTCAATCCCGATCTCGCCGATTGGCTGCTGGACCCGTCCAGTGCTCCCGAAAAACCCTTTCTCGTTCTTGGGGAACGCTCGTTGAGGTCGAGGCCCTATCTCCCTGATAATCCGGATGATCCAGTCTTCGGAGGTGCGGACGTTGATTATCTGGATAAGTACGTAGAAATGCGTGCGTTGCCGCACTGGCTGCCCCGGGCGATCAGGATCGGTGCTCGCTGAAGTTGGAGCGGGTCATGAACAGACGTGACTTCGTCAAGGCATCAACGGCGGCCGCGGTCACGGTCCTCGGGCCGCGTGCGCTCGCGCGGCCGCGCCCCGAGGGCCCGATCGCGCCGGTTGATGCGCGGGCCGATGCCTGCATCCTCATCTGGCTGCCCGGCGGTGTCGCTCAGACCGACGTGTGGGACCCCAAGGAGTTCACGCCGTTCACGCCGGGCATGAAGGGCAGCGACCTCCGCGGCACGTGCCGCCCGATCCCGACCGCGGCCGACGGCGTGATGATCGGCGAAGGTCTCGAGTCCATCGCGTCGGTGATGGACAAAGGGTGCATCCTGCGGAGCCTCGCCAACGACGTGATGTTCGGGGCGATCCACCTCAAGGCCCAGTACTACGCGATGACCGGGTACCTCTTCCCGGCGGGTGTGAAGGCGCCGGGCATGGGCGCGATCGTGGGCCGCTCGCTCGGCCGGCGCGATCCGAACATCCCGCCGTACATCTACATCGGGCGCGACATCGACACGAGCGACGAGGAGCGGCTGTTCATCAGCGAATACATCGGGCCGGGGTTCTACGGCGTGAACCACGGGCCGTTCATGATCCCGGACGCGGCGGCCGGGATGGCGACGTTGGAGGCCGCGGCGGGGGTGACACGCGCGCGGCTCGATCGACGCCAAGGCCTGCTGCGCGGCCTCGCGGCGCTGTCGGATCCGGGGCTGCGCGACTCGCCGCGGGCGCAGGAGTACCTCAAGTCCATCGACGACGCGCGGGCGATGATGGATTCGCCGGTCAAGCGGGCGTTCGCGTACCGCGAAGAGGAGAAGCCCGAGTTGATCGCGGAGTATGAGCCGCGGATCGGCGGGAGCGAGCTGCGGGACACGTCATACTTCCATGGCCAACGCTTCGGGCACGGGTTGCTGCTGGCCCGGCGGCTCGTCGAGGCGGGGGCGCGGTTCATCCAGGTCGAGTACCAGTACGGCCCGTTCAAGGGCTTCGACATGCACGAGTTCGGGGCGGGCCGCATGGTCGAGATGAAGAAGCAGATCGACCGCCCGATCGCGCGGCTCATCCGCGACCTCGACGAGCGCGGCCTGCTCGACCGCACGCTCGTGGTGATCGCCACGGAGTTCGGGCGGACCATCGCGTCCCAGCCGGCCGCGGGGACCGAACCCGACGGCGCGAGCGAGACGCACACCGGCGAGAAGCTCGTCGTCGAGCACGAGGGGATGTACGGCTTCCACGGGCACTTCAGCAGCCTGAACAACATGGTGTTCTTCGGGGGCGGCATCAAGCGCGGCACCGCCTACGGGCGCACAGCCGACCGGCACCCGATGGTGGCCGTCGAGAACCCGGTGAAGCTCATCGATGCACACGCGACGATCTACGGGCTGCTGGGCATCCCACCCGACCACTCGTACGTGACCGAGGGACGGCCGTTCTACGTGACGAAGGACGGGAAGGGGCGGCCGGTGGAGGGGCTGATCGCGTAGCGCCGGCCCGAAGCGCGCCGTGCTATCGTCGGTCGCATGGACACCTCACTGGTCGGCAAGCGGGCGCTGGTCTGCGGCTCCACGGCCGGGATCGGTCGGGCGGCGGCGGTGGAATTGGCTGCGCTGGGCGCGGAGGTCACACTGGTCGCCCGCGACGACGCGAAGCTGCGTTCGACGGCCGCGGCCCTGCCCGCGAACCACGGGCAGAGGCACGCCGGGCTCGTCGCGGACCTGGCCGACCCCGAGTCGGCGACCCGGGCCGTCGCGGGAGCGCTCGCAAACGGCGCGGGCGTCCGGCCGTTCCACATCCTCGTGAACAACACCGGTGGGCCGCCCGGCGGCGCGATGCTCGACGCGACCGCGGACCAGTTGCTCGCAGCGTTCAAGTCGCTCCTCGTCACCGCCCACCGGCTCGTGCAGGCCGTGGTGCCCGGCATGAAGGACGCGAAGTACGGCCGCATCATCAACATCACGTCCACCAGCGTGAAGCAGCCGATCCCCAATCTTGGCCTGTCCAACGCGGTCCGCGCCGGCGTTGCCAACTGGGCCAAGACCCTCAGCCAGGAACTCGGGCCGTTCGGCATCACCGTCAACAACGTGCTGCCGGGCTACACCGACACGGAGCGGCTCACCGAACTGTTCAAGGGTCGATCGGCCAAGACCGGCAAGAGCATGGACGCGATCCGCGCGGAGACCGTCGCGTCGATCCCCGCGGGGCGGCTCGGGCGCGCGGACGAGATCGCCGCGGCCGTTGCGTTCCTCGCCACGCCCGCCGCGGCGTACATCAACGGGATCAACCTGCCGGTGGATGGCGGGCGGACGCTGAGTCTTTGACCTGAAGAGCAGCGCGATTCGGCGCGTTCAGGCTTCGTGGTGGTAACGGGGATTGCGGCGCGCGGCGTAGGTGCCTTTGAGGAGGACGCTCATGTTCATCAGTCGATTGGCGCTGCTTGTTGTCGTGGTGCTGGCCGCGGCGGTGCGGGCGGACGATGTGTTCTACCGCGTCAGCGGTCCGGACCTCCGGCTGATCGAGGGTGACGTGTGGCCGGAGGCGCACGGGTCCGGGTTTGTGAACCTCGACGCGCTGCGCGCGTACGCCGTGGTGGATGGCGGCGAGGCGTATGTCATGCGCGCCGGTGAGGAAACCGCGCGGGCGATCAACGCGTGGGAGCCGGATCAGGGACGCCGCGACGCGGTGGTGGTGGTACGGTCGCCGCGGGGTGGCGACGTAACGGGACGGATCTTTGTTCCCGACGCGCAGCGGTCCCGCCTGATGCCGCTGCGCTTCTCGATTCCCGCGGCGAAGGCAATGCCCGAGGCGGGACTGGCTTTCCATCGGGGCAAGGCGCTCCACTACGAGCGGCTGCAGGTCTCTCAGTCGCCGGGCACGGCGTGGTTCAGGCGTCAGGCGGAGGAAGCCCGGCGCGAGCTGGGCGTGGGGACCGTCGTGCCCCCGCGGGGCGGGCCGGCGCAGGCGGACCTGGACGACACGTACAACCTCTTCACCGGCGGGCGTGCGGTCGCCGAGAACCTGCAGCTCCACCGCGACCTGCCCGTGCCCGCCGGCGCGGAGCCGCCCGAGCAGCCGGTGCCCATCGATTCCATCGAGGGCATCACCGTCCGCGAGATGGATTGGACCGGTCGGCTCGCGGGCGCCTCCCCCGCGCTCGACCCGCTCGCGTCGCTCGTCCCGGCGGATCAGCACGCCGTGTTCTTCCCGAACTTCGAGGCGCTCGCGACGCTGGCCGACGAAATGAACGGCGAGGGGCTGCCGATCTTCCGGTCGGCGATGCCGCGCTCGGAAGATGCGGGGCTGCTGGCGCGTTACGAGCTCCAGCTGTGCCTCTCGACGCGCGGGCTGGCGCGCCTGCTGGGCCCGCTGGCGGTGAAATCGGTCGCGCTGACCGGGTCGGATCCGTACTTCCCCACGGGCACGGACGTAGCCGTCATCCTGGAGTCGGCGAACCCCGCGGGGCTCGCCGCGGCGCTGCGGGCGCAGGTGAAGGCCGCTGCCGCGGGCGCCGGTAAGGCAGTAGCGGGCCAGGCCGGCGGGCTTGCGTATGAAGGTGTCGCGACGGGCGACCGTGTGATCAGTGTGTACGTGGCCGCGTTGCCGAAGGCTGTCGTCGTGACGAACTCGCTGGCGCAGCTGGAAAAGTTCGGGGGCGTCGGCACGGCGGGGTCGACGCGTCTCGCAGACCTGCCCGAATACCGCTACTTCCGCGGGCGCTACCCGCTGGGCGCGGAGAGCGAAACGGCGTTCGTCTTCCTGAGCGACGCGACGATCCGTCGCTGGTGCGGACCGCGCTGGCGGATCGGCACGTCGCGCCGCCTGCGCGCCGCGGCGCTGATGGCGGATGTCACGGCCGCACATATGGATGAGCTGGTCGCGGGGGGCGGATCGGCGCGCGAGGTGAAGGCGGACGTGTCGATGCGGACGATCGGGACGCTGACCCTCGGGCCCTCGGGCGTCTCGTCGTCGGTGTACGGCTCGCTCGGGTTCATCACGCCCACCGCCGAGCTCGACCTTGACGAGGTGACCAAGGACGAGGCGAGCGCGTACGAGCGCTGGCGGACCGGCTATCAGCGCAACTGGAGCTGGGCGTTCGACCCCATCGGCGTGAGCATCCGGCTCAGCTCGCAGCGGGCCGGCGCGGACATGACCATCATGCCGCTCATCGCCTCGAGCCGGTACCGCACGTGGATGAGCATCGCCCAGGGTGTGGTCATCGCCCCGGACGCGGGCGACCCGCATGATTCGATCATGCACGGGGCGATGGCGTTCAACGCCCGGTCGCCCACGGTGCAGCAGTGGGGCGGGTTCGCCCGCGCGATGGCCCCGCAGATCGAGATCGACCCCTTGAGCTGGCTCGGCTCCTCGGTCGCGGTTTACGCCGACGCCGACGCGTTCTGGGCGGAACTCGCCGCCGCGACGGACGACGACGCGTTCATGCGTGAGAACATGTGGCGGCTGCCCGTGGCGCTCTACGCCGAGGCCTCCAGCCCGTTGAAACTGACGGCGTTCGTCGCCGCGGCCCGGGCGTTCCTGGATCAATCGGCGCCCGGCATGGCGGCGTGGGAGCCGCGCGAGCACGCGGGGCAGGGGTATGTGAAGGTGGGGATGAGCGAGCAGGCCCGCCAGCAGGCGCGGGGGGACCCGATGGACCAACTGGGGGTGTACTACGCCGCGATGCCGCGGGCGCTGATCGTGTCGATCAACGAGGACGTGCTCAAGCGGGCGATCGAGCGCGAACAGATTCGCGCAACCGGCGGCAAGCCCGCGGGCGCCCCATCGGCCAAGCCGTGGCTTGGCTCGAGTCTGTGCCTGCGGCTCGAGAGCGCCGGGATCGCGCTGGCGGATCGCTACCTGAGCGGCGATGAGGAGGGCGCGCTGCGCCGTCGATCGTGGGCAAACCTGCCGATCCTCAACGAGTGGAAACGGCGGTACCCGAGTCAGGACCCCGTCGCGCTCCACCGCAAGGTCTGGGGCACCACGCTCGCCTGCCCGGCCGGGGGCGCGTACGCGTGGAACGAGCGGTTCGGCACCATGGCCTCGGCCGTCTGCGGCCACCCCGGCGAGCCGCCGGAAAAGCCCGCACGGGCGGAGGTGCTCAAGGGGATCTCGGGCGCGGACTTCGGGCTCACGTTCGAGGACGACGGGCTGCGGGCGCGCGTGGAACTGAAGAGGGCTCCGCGGAAGTGAAGCGGCCTACGGGGGATTGTCCGCGGGCCGCGACCGGTCGATACAGACCGGATGGGCCGACGGATTCGCCGGGCGCACGCGGCAGTATCATGCCCGCGTGAGTGACGCCTTGAACCTCATCGGCGGTCGGCTGGTCCCGGCGCGCGCGGCGCGATGGCTCGACAACATCGAGCCCGCGACGGCGCGCGTCCTCGGGCGCGTGGCGGACTCCGAAGAGCAGGACGTGAATGAGGCCGTCGCGGCCGCGACCGCGGCGTTCCCGGCGTGGGCCGGGCTGCCCGCGGGGGAGCGCTCACGCATTCTGCTGCGCCTGGCGGACCTCATCGACGCAAACCTGGAGCGGCTGGCGCAGGCCGAGAGCGCCGACAGCGGGAAGCCGATCGCCTTGGCGCGATCGATGGACATCCCGCGGAGCGCCACAAACTTCCGGTACTTCGCCACGGCGATCCTGCATGGACCCGGCGCGGGCGGCGCGGGGGAGATGTTCGAGACCGACGCACCCGCTCCGGGGCCGACCGGCACGGGTGGGCCGCTCGCGTCGCATCGAGCCCTGAACTACACGCTCCGCCGCCCTCGCGGCGTCGCGGGGCTCATCTCGCCGTGGAACCTGCCGCTGTACCTGCTCACGTGGAAGCTCGCCCCGGCCCTCGCCACGGGGAATACCGCGGTCGCCAAGCCCAGCGAGCTGACGCCGCGGACCGCGTCGATGCTCGGCGAACTTGCGAACGAGGCGGGCCTGCCGCCGGGCGTGCTGAACATCGTCCAGGGACGCGGCGAACCGGCGGGCGCGGCCATCGTGAAGCACCCGGACGTGCCGACGATCTCCTTCACGGGCTCGACGGCAGTGGGGCGGTGGATCGGCCAGACGTGCGGCGCGATGCTCAAGCGCGTGTCGCTGGAGCTGGGCGGGAAGAACCCGCTCGTCGTGTTCGATGATGCGGAGATGACGGGTGGTGGGGGGGCGGTCGAGACGGCCCTGCGGGCGGGATTCAGCAATCAAGGTCAGATCTGCCTCTGCGGGTCACGGATCCTCGTTCACGAGCGAGTCTTCCCGCAGTTCCGTGATGAGTTTGTCGCCCGGGCGAAGGCGCTCAAGCTAGGCGACCCGTCGGACCCCGCGACGCAGCAGGGCGCGCTCGTGAGCCGGGCGCACCTGGAGAAGGTGGACAGTTATGTGCGGCTGGCTGGCGAGCTCGGCGGCCGGGTGCTCTGCGGCGGCGGTCCCGTGCCGGCGTCAGCGCTGCCGGAGCGCTGCCGCGGCGGGTTCTTCTACCAGCCCACCGTGATCGAGGGGCTCGACCCCGCGTGCCGCGTCGAGCAGGAAGAGGTCTTCGGCCCGGTCGTCACGCTCCAGCCGTTCCGCGACGAAGATCATGCGGTGGCCCTGGCCAACGGCACTCCCTACGGACTCGCGGCCACGCTCTTCACAGGCGACGTCTCGCGTGCCCACCGCGTCGCGGAGCGGCTGCACGCGGGCGTCGTGTGGGTGAACTGCTGGCTGCTCCGCGACCTCCGCACGCCGTTCGGCGGCGTGAAGCAGAGCGGCGTCGGACGCGAGGGCGGTCTGGAGGCGCTCCGGTTCTTCACCGAGCCGAAGAACGTGTGCGTCAGGGTGTAACCGGAGACCCTCGGTGCCGCAGATCGTGCTGGCTGACAACCTGGACTACCTGCACACCATGCCCGACGCGGCCGTGCGCCTGATCTACATCGACCCGCCATTCAACACCGGGAAGCTGCAGGCGCGGACACGGATCAACGTCGTGCGGGACGGTGTGAACGGCGATCGCACGGGCTTCCATGGGGCGCGCTACCGCACGGTCTCGCGCCGCCGCTCGGGGTACGCGGACGCGTTCGCCGACTACCCCGCGTTTCTTGAGCCGCGGCTGCGCGAGGCCCACCGCGTGCTGACCGTTGACGGGTCGCTCTTCGTTCACATGGACTCGCGGGAAGTCCACTACGTCAAGGTGCTGCTCGACTCGATCTTCGGGCGGGCATCGTTCAGGAACGAGATCATCTGGGCCTACGACTTCGGGGGGCGCGGCCACGACCGCTGGCCCGCGAAGCACGACACGATCCTGTGGTACGCCAAGGACCCGCGGCGCTTCGTCTTCCGCCACGCCGACATCGATCGCATCCCCTACATGGCCCCGCGCCTGGTGGGACCCGAGAAGGCCGCGCGGGGAAAGACGCCGACCGATGTGTGGTGGCAGACGATCGTGCCGACGAACGGGCGCGAGAAAACCGGTTACCCGACGCAGAAACCCGTGAAGATTCTCGAACGCATCATCCGCGTCCACTCCGACCCCGGTGACACCGTCCTCGACTTCTTCGCCGGCAGCGGCACCACCGGCGACGCGGCCGCGCGGCTCGGGCGGGAGTGCATCCTGGTGGACAACAATCCCGAGGCGATCCGGGTAATGGAGAAGCGGCTGGGGGTCAAGGCGGTGGCGGCAGAGCGGGGCGGCAGCGGCGAAGTCGTTGAGGTGAAACCGGCGCCGAGAACGAGGCGACGACGATCCGTGAGGTTGTGAGACGTGGAGCGCGTGGGCGTGAGGCTTCGCTCGCGGAGTCGCTCGGCCTCGGCGTCCGGGGAGCATGAATGACCCAGTCCGACTCGATCCGTTCGCAGCGTGCCGCCGAGCCCGTCGGCCCCTACCCGCACGCCCGCCGCGCCGGCAACCTGCTCTTCCTCTCCGGCATCGGCCCGCGGAAACGAGGCACCAAGGACATCCCGGGCGCGAAGGTGGACGCGGCCGGGCGGCTTACCGACTATGACATGGAAGCCGAGATGCGATCGTGCTTCGAGAACATCCGGGTGATCCTGGAGGAGGCGGGCTCACGTTGGGAGAACATCGTCGACTGCGCGTGCTTCCTGACCGACATGAAGCGCGACTGGGCGGTGTACAACCGCGTGTACGGTGAGTTCTTCCCGCCCGGCCCGCACCAGCCGACGCGCACGACCGTCGAAGTCTCCGCCCTGCCGACCGGCGGGAACACGCCGATTCACTTTGAGATCAAGGTGGTGGCAGCGGTTTGAGGTCAGCGCCGGGTGCTCGAAGGGAATGCGTGGGCCCACGCATAGCGATGTCCCCATCCGCCCACCAACACGATTCCGGTGCCGAGCGCCGCCCAGACCAGCGCCGCGACGCAGGTACGGGCTAATCCCTCGCCTTGGACGCCTGCGATCCCGATCTGGACCAGCGCACCCGCGATCAGAATGGCGCCGACTGCGATCACGACGCGGCAGATGATGGTCGCCCAGAACCAGCGCGACTCCGATCGCTGCGCCGCGCGACCTGATTGAAGCGACGACGCAATTCGCTCATCGGTCAGTGCCTCGGACTCGTCGGATGGCAGCGACATTCGGAAGATCGTAGCGCGCGACCGCGCGTCAGGCAGGATGTCGGAGCACCGCCCGCACAGGACTCGCATCGAAGTCCATCAGTTTCAGCGGCATCGCTATCAACTCATACGGCCCGGGCGGCACATCCGCTCGCGACGCGCTCGGGTAGACTCGTCCCACGCGGGAACGCCGGTCCCACAATCCCCAACAACCGGCGACAGCCCCGCGCGCCCGGCCCGGAGGGACCTACCGTGAATCCCGCGCCGCTTGACACCTTCGACCCGCGCACCATCGAGCGCCCCGACCCGGCGCTGATGACCTACTACGTGCTGGTCTCCCTGCTGACGCTGGTCGGATTCCCGATCGTCCTCCTCGCCTCCTACATCCGCTACCGGACGCTGCGCTACAGGTTCGACGACGAGGGCGTCTCGATGTCCGTCGGCCTCCTCTTCAAGAAGGAGATCCTGCTGACGTACCGGCGGATCCAGGACATCCACGTCAGCCGGAACCTCTTCGAGCGCTGGCTCGGCCTGGCGAGCATCTCGATCCAGACCGCCTCGGGCGCGTCGGGCACGGAGATGACGCTCGTCGGCATCCGCGAGCCGGAACTCCTGCGCGACTACCTGTACACGAGGATGCGCGGGGCACGGGGCGAGGCCCCCGCGGGCGCCCCCGCCCACGGGCCCTCCGCGCACGGCGCGCCGGACGGCGACGAGGCGCTCACCCTGCTCCGTGACATCCGCGACAGGCTCGGGGAACTCGTCCGGGAGCGCCGCGCATGACCGGCCCCATGGCCAGGGCGACCGAACGTGCCTCCGCGTGGGTGTACCGCGGCGTCTGGGGCGTCCTGGCGGGCCTGTTCCGCGTGCCGCGGGAGCCGCCGACGCTCCCGACCGCCCCGGGCGACGCGCTGGAGCAGTTCCACCCCGCGCCGGCGTTCCTCGCCTACCTGAAGTTCTGGTTCTGGATCGTCCTCTTCGCGATCGACGGGGCCATCCTGATCGCGTGGATCATCATCACCACCGCCAGCCCCCTCGCCGGCGCGATCCTCGCCGTCCCGGCCTTTCTCGTCGCCGTCCTCCCGGACATCGTCGCCTACGTCGCCATCCACCTCCGCTACGACACCACGTGGTACCTGATGACCGGCCGCAGCATCCGCCTCCGGCGCGGCGTGTGGGTGATCCACGAGGTCACCATCACCTTCGAGAACGTCCAGAACGTCAAGGTGCACAGCGGGCCCGTGCAGCGCTGGTTCGGCATCGCGAGCGTGGTCATCGAGACGGCGGGCAGCGGGGTCGCGCACGGCCCCCACGGCGAGAAATCGCCCTTGAACGTCGGCGTGATCGAGGGCATCGCCGACGCCCCGCGCATCCGCGACCTGATCATGGACCGCGTGCGGGCGTCCAGAACGACCGGGTTGGGCGATGAGCGTGCGGAGACCGCGCTGCGGGGCGGCCTCGCGCTCACGAGCGAACACGTGGAAGTGTTGCGCGAGATCCGGACGCTGCTGGTGGGCAGCGCGCCATGACCCGGTCACGGTGACGCGCGGGGCCGGAGAATCGCCCGGATCGGGCTGGCGTCGAAGCCCATCAGCTTCAGCGGCAACGCGATCAGCTCGTACGGGCCCGGCGGTACGTCGGCAAGCACCAACCCTTCGAGGATCGCCATGTCGTGGCGCAGCATCGCGTGATGCGCGGGCAGGTCCCTGGAGTCCTGAAGGTCCACGCTCGGCGTGTCGAGGCCGATGGTGACGACGCCGCGCGACGCAAGCGACTCGATGAGTTCGACCGACAACCCCGCGAAATCGCTGTTCCACTTCTCCGGGTCGGGGAACGTCCCCGTCCGGATCAGGACGCGCGGCTCCGTGATCTGATCCAGACCGCCGACGATGTCCCCTGGGCGGACGCGCGAGGCACGGTCCACGGGCGCGTCCACTACGCGGCACGGGCCGAGGTAGTGGTGCAACGGGCGCTCGCCGATGCCCGGCGCGCCCTTGCCGTAGTGGTTGGGGCCGTCGGCGTGCGCCCCCAGATGCACCGTCGCACGCAGCGAGCTCAGTGTGATGTTGGCGCCTTTCTCGATGTCGCAGAGCACTTCGCGTGAGAGCGGTGTGTCGCCGGGCCACACCGCGAGGCGCGCCGTGACCGGCGGCGTGATGTCGAAAATGGTCTGGGTCCTTCGTTCTGAGTCCTGAGTCCTGGGTCCTGGGTCCCGGGTCCCCGGACGCCGAGGCTGAGGAGTCTTCGACGAAGCCTCGGCTATGACGAACGGTTGTTGCGGTTGAATCCGAGGCTTCGAAGACTCAGCCTCGGCGTCCGGTGCGTCAGCGGACCAGCCTGACAACACACCTGCGGCCCGCGTCACCTCGTTCCTCCATGACTCATCGGTCATGCTCGCCGCGCGGTCCATCGGCACTCGCGCGATGACCTGCTCGAGCACCGCGTCGAGCGCCCTTCCGCGCCGGCGCGCCTCGGCGTAAGGAACCGTCGAGAAACTCACGAGGTTGTACTGCGGCTCGGCCGCCGCGCCGAACGCCGCGTGCACCGCCTGTTCGCCGCGCTTCTTGTACCGGAACTCGGGCTGCCCGGTCTTGTCGCGCATCTCGATGAAGTTCTCGATGGCCATGTCGGCGATCGCGTCGGCGTCGGGCTTTCGGCGGCGCTCGAACTCCACCAAGGCCGCGTGCCGATCCCGTCCGTCCGCGAGCAGGTCGGCCAGAATCCGGCAATCCTCGAACGCCGCGTTCATCCCCTGCCCGTAGAACGGCACGATCGCGTGGGCCGCGTCGCCCAGGAGCACCACCTTGTCCTCGTGCCGCCACGGGAAGCAGCGGATGGTCACCAGCGACGACGTCGGGTTGCGAACGAAGTCCTCCGCGAGCGTCGGCATCAGCGGCACCGCGTCCGGGTACTGCTCGCGGAAGAAGGACAGAACGCGTTCACGGTCGGCGGGCGACGGCGATGCCACGCGACGATCGATTGGCCCCTCCAGCGCTTCGAACGAGTGCTCACCCGTGAACGGCCAGAAGAGCGTGCAGGTGAACGATCCGCCGCGGTTGGGTAGGGCGATCATCATCGCCCCGCCCCGCGGCCAGATGTGCAGGGCGTGCGGGTCCATCGCGAACGCCGCGCCGCCCTTCGTCCCTCCGTCTCTCCGTCCGTCCGTCCCTTCCGGTATGTGCAGTTCCTTGTACCCATGCCCGAGGTACGACTGCGCGTGCTCGAACCGGTCGGTCTTCTGCATCGCCCCGCGCACCGGCGAGAACGCCCCGTCCGCCCCCAGCAGCAGTTCCGCCTCGACGCGGGTTGTGCCGCCGCCCGGCGTCTGCAGAATCGCCGCGGGCGCGTTCAGGTCCACGTCCACGCACGTGTGGTCGAAGAAAAACTCCACCCCCGGGATCGCGGCCGCGGCGTTGATGAGCGTCAGGTTCAACCCGCCGCGTGAAACCGAGTTGATCGCGTCGGCCGGGTTCGAGGAATACGGCTGGAAGATCGGTTCGCCCTTGATCGGGTGGATCATCCGCCCCGGCATCCTGATCGCGTCGTGATCCAGCACGTGCCTGTCAAGCCCGACGCCCGCCAGCCCCCACAGCCCGCGCACGGAGAGCGCCAGGTTGATCGACCGCCCGCCGAGGTACCCCTTCGCCCGCGGATCCGGCCGGCGCTCATAGACGCGCACCGTCCAACCCGCGCGGGCGAGATAACACGCCATCAGCGACCCGGCCAGGCCGGCGCCGATGATGATCACGCGCTGGTCAGAGGTGGGGGCCATCCCGCATCGATCGTAGCGGAAGTGCTCATCGTGCTGCGACGCGCCGAAACTCGACCAGGCCGCGGTCGTCGTAAACGGCATACCGGGCTGCGGGGTCCCCGTCCCTCGACGCCCCGACCGAACCTGGGCACACGAGGTGCCGCTCCTCGCGTGGCAGCGGGATCGGCCGCCCGTAGTCGACCGGACCCGATCGGGCCGCACCGACCATGACTCTGCTCACGCTGTACAGAACCGGCACGTGCAGATGTCCGACGAATGCGATTCGCTCTCGCATGTCGTCAATCACGTTCCAAGCGATGAACCGGTCTGTGATCGCGCGGTCGTCGCGTCGCGGGGAGATGTGGATGAACAGCACGTCGACTTCCAGCAGCGATTCGGGAAGGGCTCCGAGCCACTCCGCATCCGGACCCTGGCGCGTTTGACAGAACAGCTCATCGTGGTTCTCCCGGATCGTGAGGATCCGGCGTGATTGCAGTTCCCGGATGCACGCCGCGTTGGCGTCGCCTCCGTTGACGATATCGCCCAGGCAGACGATCCGGTCGCACGCGCACGCCTCGATGTCCTTCAGGACAGCGACGAGCGCGCCGTGGTCACCGTGAATGTCGGAGATGACCGCCGTTCGCACGCTCAACCCTCACCTTGGACTGCGCGGGCCCGCGTGACGATGGCCCTCTGTGTTTCAACCCGATACACACCGACTCAAGACCTGCACAAACCGGAACACATCCCCGAACGAGTTGTACAGCGGCACGGGCGCCGCACGGATCACGTCCGGCTCGCGGAAGTCCGTGACGACACCGGCCGTGTGCAGGGTCCGCTCCAGGTCGCGCCCGCGCCCCGGCACCGCCAGCGAGAGCTGGCAGCCGCGCTCCTCCGGGTCCCGCGGCGTCAGGACCCGCACGCGATCGCCGCACAGCCGCTCGAGCAGGAACTCCATGTACCGGGTGAGCTGGAGCGATTTGGTCCGCAGCGCCTCCATCCCCGCGCGATCGAAGAGCTCCAGCGAGACGCGCACCGGCGCAAGGGCCAGCACCGGCGGGTTGGAGAGCTGCCACGCGTCCGCCGAGGCTACGGGTGTGAACTCCGGCCGCATCTCGAACCGCGTCGCGGGATCGTTCCCCCACCAGCCGGCGAACCTGGGTACGTCGGCTCTCCGAGCCGACTCTTCGGCTCCCGCGGTCGGCTCGGAGAGCCGACCTACCCAACGCTCATGCACGAACGCGCCCGCCACCGCGCCGGGCCCGGAGTTGACGTACTTGTACGAACACCACGCGGCGAAATCGACGCCCCCCCCGCCGCAATCGTGCAGCCGCACCGGCACGTTTCCCGCCGCGTGCGCCAGGTCCCAGCCGACCATGCACCCCACCCGCTTCGCCGCGGCCGTGATCCGCGCCATGTCGAACCACTGCCCGCTCAGGTAGTTCACCGCCCCGAGCAGGACGAGCGCCACCGACCGCCCCTCGCGCTCGAAGTACGCCTCGACATCCTCGGTCCGCAGCGCCTGCTCGCCCTCCCGCGGCCGCAGCCGCACGATCGCCTCGCGCGGGTCGTACCCGTGGAACTCCGCCTGGCTCGCCACCGCGTAGGAATCCGACGGGAACGCCGCGTCCTCGATGACGATGCGATGCCGTTCCGGCGTCGGCCGATAGAACGACACCATCAGGAGGTGCAGGTTCACCGTCAGGCTGTTCATCGCCACGACTTCGTGCGGCAGCGCACCGACCAGCCGAGCCAGCGGCTCGCGGACGGATTCGTGGTATGGCAGCCATGGGTGCCGCCCGTGCAGGTGGGCGTCCACACCGAATCGCGCCCAATCCTCAAGCTCCGACTGCACGGCCGCGGGCGTGGCTCTCGGCAACAACCCCAGCGAGTTGCCCGTCAGGTAGACGCACGGGCGCCTCGCGTCATCCGCCGCCGGCGGGATGTGGAACAAGTCGCGGAACGCCTGGAGCGGGTCCTCGGCGTCGAGTCTCGCGGCGCATGTAGGATCGACTGTGAAGGGGGTCGCGGGCATCGCGTGTGCATCCTACCGGCGCGATCCTCGATCCGATGGTGAACCGAGGAACTCCAGCGCCGTCTCGCGGAGCACCCGTGCCCGGGCGGTCGGGTTCACGTCGGCCATCGACGCGACCAGCGCGCCGGGCACCTCCTCGCCGAGCGGGAACGGATAGTCGCTCCCCAGCGCGACGCGCTCAGCGCCGAACAGCCGCAGGACCCCCCGCAGCGCATCCGCGTCATGGACGAGTGAATCGACGAAGAACCGCGCGGGCGCCCCGCCCCGCGCCAGATACTCCCGCGGGTCGCGCGACGCGGGCGGGAACAGGTCCGGCCGGCACGCCCGCCCGTGCGCGATCCGCCCGATCGTCCCCGGGAACGACCCGCCGCCGTGCGCGAACGCGATCCGCAGCCGCGGCAGCTGATCCAGCACGCCCCCGAAGATCACCGAGCAGATCGCCCGGCACGTTTCGGCCGGCATCCCCACAAGCCACGGCAACCAGTGCCGTGGCATCTGCGCCGAGCCCATCATGTCCCACGGGTGGACGAACACGCACGCTCCGAGCCGCTCGGCCTCGGCGAACACCCCGACCACGACCGGTTCGTCAAGGTTCCAGTCCCCGCCCGGCCCAGGCGGCGGCCGCTCCACGTGGCTGCCGATCTGGACGCCCTTGAGCCCCAGTTCGCGCACGCAGCGTTCCAGTTCGCGCCCCGCGAGTTCCGCGTCCTGCATGGGGATCGTGCCCAGCCCCTCGAACCGCCCTGGAAAATCGCGGACCAGCCCCGCGATGTGGTCGTTGAGCACTCGCGCCAGGTCGTAGGCGTCCCGTGGCTGCGCCCAGTAGCTGAACATCACCGGCACCGTCGACAGCACCTGCGTGTCGACACCCGTGCGGTCCATCGCGTCGATCCGCACGCGCGGGTCCCACAGATTGGCAGTCACGTCGCGGAACGGCTTGGCGCCGCCCGCGTCCGTCTTCATCATCCGCGCGCACCCCGGCCCGTGATGGTCGAGGAACACCCATCCCGGCTGCCCGGTTCGCTTCGTCCAGTCCGGCCAGCGCTCCGGCAGGATGTGCGTATGAAGGTCGATCTTCTGCACGGCGGAGTCTACCCCAGCGCGCCGAGCCGGTGATTCACTGCCGCCGCGCCCGGGCCCTGGCCTTCTTCTTCGGCAGCGCCCGCGCCCGCCCGGGCCTGGGCGCGGCCCGCTTCTCCGCAGGCCGCCCGGCCGCGCGAACCTTGCCCGCCTTCAGCTCGATCGCGCCCGCCCGCTCGATGACGGTCGCGCACTGGGTACACGTGCGACGCGCCACCGGCCCGTCCCAGAACCCGTTCATGATGATCTTCAGGTCCTCGTCGATCTTCCGGAGCACCCAGCGTGCCTCGTACACCAGCGCGTCGCACTTGGGGCAGTACCACCTCAGCGCGTCCTGGCGCGGCTGCCCGCGCGAATCAACGCCGCGCGGGAACTCGACGATCAACCCCACCGTGTCCGCCGGTCGCTGCGGCCGGTGCGGCACCCAGCGCGGCAACAGGAACAGCTCGCCCTCTTTGATGATCACGTCGTGCGGCGGGCTCCCGTCCAGCGGGCGCACCCGCAGCGCGATGTCCCCCTGCAGCTGATGGAAGAGCTCCTCCGTCGGGTTCACGTGGAAGTCGTTGCGCGTGTTCGGCCCGCCCGACACGAAGAGGATCACGTCGTCCGCCCCCGTGTAGAGCTGCCGGTTGCTCACCGGGGGCTTCAGGTTCGCCTTGTTGGCCGCGATCCACTTCCGCAGGTTCAGTGTCGGGAACTGGGTCATTTCGGCCTCCCGGCGTCGCCCGGCCCCCCCCCCCTCCACCGCCAACCCCGCCCGGCGACGCGGCCGCGAGTATAGAGAAACCCCCGTCCACCCTGTTTTTGCCCTCGTTTCCGGCGTTCCGCACGGAACGGTTCGTGGTAGCATGACCCGGCGGCCCGGCTCGATCGTGGCCTTCCGGCCGGGGATTCGGAGGGAATCATGGGTACCCGAGGCGTCGCGGCGATCGTCGGAGCACTGATGGCGACAGGACTGACCAGCATCCCTGGCGCGGCCCAGGAGCCGTACCGCAAGCCGCCCGCGGGCATCGTCAAGATCCTCGAGACTCCGCCGACCCCGGCCGTCTCCCTCAACCCCTCGCGCACCACGATGGTGCTCGTCGCGCGCGAGAACCTCCCGCCCGTCGCCGACCTCGCCCGCCCGATGCTGCGCCTGGCCGGGTCGCGCATCGACCCGGGGAACAACGGCCCGCACGGTCCGCGCCGCCTGATCGGCATGTCGATCAAGCGCGTCGCCGACGGCGTGAGCCGGCGCGAGGTCACAGTTGAACTCCCCGCCGACTGCGACGTCTCCATGCCCAACTGGTCCCCGGACGGGTCGCGCTTCGCCTTCACGAACACGAAGGCCGACGGCATCGAGCTCTGGGTCTGCGACGCGGCCACGGGCAAGGCCCGCGCGCTCACCGGCCCCACGCTCAACGCCGTCGGCGGGCCCACGTTCCGCTGGATGCCCGATGGCCGCCGCCTGCTCTGCCGCTTCGTTCCCGAGAAGCGCGCCGCCGCGCCGCAGCGACCCGCGGCCCCGACGGGCCCGGTGGTCCAGGAGTCCAGCGGCCGCACCGCGCCGGTCCGCACCTACCAGGATCTGCTCCAGGACGCCCACGACGAGGCGCTCTTCGACCACTACTTCACAGGGCAGCTCGCGTACGTCGACGCCGCGAGCGGCGAGCGCAAGGACATCGGCCCCCCCGCGATCTACGGCGACGCCGATCCGTCACCCGACGGACGGCTTCTGCTCGTCACACGCACCGTGAAGCCGTACTCATACCTCGTGACCGCCGGTTCCTTCCCCGAGATCGTCGAGGTCTGGGACGCGAGCGGTCGCGTGGTCAAGGAGGTTGCGAAAGTTCCGCTCCGCGAGGAGATCCCCATCCAGGGCGTGCAGAAGGGACCGCGCGACATCGAGTGGATCGACACCGCGGCGAGTTCGCTGATCTGGACCGAAGCCCTCGACGAGGGCGACCCGAAGAAGAAGGTCCCGCACCGCGATCGCATGCTCACCTGGGCCGCGCCGTTCAGCGACGCACCCATGGAAGTGCTCAAGCTCGAGCACCGGGCGTCCGGAATGATGTGGCTCCAGGCGCCCGGGTACGCCCTCGTGGCCGAGTACGACCGCGACCGGCGCTGGGCCCGCACGTGGCACTACGAGATCGGCGCCCCGACCGACCGCGGCCCGCGCCTGATCTGGGACCGGAGCGTCAACGACCGCTACAACGACCCCGGCCGCCCGCTCACCACGCGCCTGCCCAACGGGCGCAGCGCTGTCCGCGTCACGCCCGAGGGCTCCATCTATCTCACCGGTCAGGGCGCGACGCCCGACGGCGACCGCCCGTTCCTCGACCGCATGGCCCTGGGCAACTTCGAGACCTCGCGCCTGTGGCGATGCGAGGGCGACGCGTTCGAATCCATCGTGGACGTGCTCGCCGACGACGCGTCGAGCTTCCTCACCTCCTACGAGACGCCCAACGACCCGCCGAACTACTACCGCCGATCGCTCGCCGACAACACGCGGGTCGCCATCACCGACTTCAAGGATCCCGCGCCTGAGCTGCGCAACGCCCGCAAGGAGCTCGTCAAGTACAAGCGCCCCGACGGCGTGGACCTCTCGGCCACGCTCTACCTGCCCCCGGGCTACAAGGAGGGCACGCGCCTGCCGCTCTTCGTCTGGGCCTACCCGCAAGAGTTCAACGATGCGGGGACGGCGGGGCAGGTCAGCGGATCGCCGCACCGCTTCACGCAGGTCGGTGGCATCTCGCACCTCTTCCTGCTCCTGGCCGGGTACGCGATCCTCGACGGCGCGACGATGCCGGTGATCGGCGATCCCGAGACCATGAACGACACGTTTGTTGAGCAGATCGTCGCCGCGGCCAAGGCCGCGATCGACAAGGCCGACGAGATGGGCGTCGCCGACCGGACCCGCGTCGCCGTCGGCGGGCACAGCTACGGCGCGTTCATGACCGCCAATCTGCTCGCCCACTGCGACCTCTTCCGCGCCGGCATCGCGCGCAGCGGCGCGTACAACCGCACCCTCACGCCCTTCGGTTTCCAGGGCGAACGCCGCACGTACTGGGAGGCCGTGGAGACTTACACGAAGCTCTCACCGTTCACGTATGCCCACAAGATCAACGAGCCGCTGCTCATGATCCACGGCGTGCTGGACTCGAACCCCGGCACGTTCCCCATCCAGTCCGAGCGGCTCTACCACGCCGTGAAGGGCCACGGCGGGACCGCCCGGCTCGTCATGCTGCCGTACGAGAGCCACGGCTACCAGGCCCGTGAGTCCGTCTACCACACGCTCGCCGAGATGATCGACTGGCTCGACCGCCATGTGAAGAGCGACAGCACGGGGTCGCGGTAGCACAAGGGAAGAAGCACGCAGGGTTCACCCGCCCGCGGCGGGCGAACTCCGCGCACTGCTTTTTTCCGGGTTTGTGGTACATTGATGCGCCGCCGGCCCCGGTGGAACAGGTCCGGCATTCGAGGGATTTGCAAGGGAGCACACCGTGAAGACCCCCCGCCTTCTCCGCGCCGCGGCGTCGGTCGCGTCCGTCTTCGTCATCGCGTGGGGGTTCATCTCCGCCGCGCCCGCACGCGCGGTCCAGCCCGCCGCCGACGCCCCGGCGCCGACACCCACACTCGACCCCGCGTGGGTGAACGCCTTCGAGTGGCGCTGCATCGGCCCGGCGAACATGGGTGGTCGCATCACCGACCTGGCCGTCAACGAGGCCGACCCGACCAACTATTGGGTCGCCACAGCCTCGGGCGGCCTGCTCAAGACCGTGAACAACGGCGTCACCTTCGAGCACCAGTTCGACCGCGAGGCGACCGTCTCCATCGGCGCCGTCGCCGTGGCCGCGAGCGACCCGAGCATCGTCTGGGTCGGCACCGGCGAGAGCAACCCCCGCAACTCCGTCTCGTACGGCGACGGCGTCTACAAGTCCATCGACGGCGGCAAGACCTGGGCCAACATGGGCCTGCGCGGCACCTACCAGATCGGCCAGCTCGTCATCCACCCGACCAACCCCGACGTTGTGTACGTCGGTGCGATGGGACGGTGCTGGGGGAAGAACGAGGATCGGGGGCTGTACAAGACCGCCGACGGCGGCAAGACCTGGAACAAGGTCCTGTACGTGGACGATGCGACCGGCGTCATCGACGTCGTGATGAACCCAGCCAATCCCGACGCGCTGCTCGTGGCCACCTGGGAGCGCCAGCGCGACGCCTTCGACGGCAACGACCCCGAGAAGAAGTGGGGCGCCGGGTCGGGGCTCTACAAAACCACGGACGGCGGCGCGACGTTCCGCCGCATCACCACCGGCCTGCCCACGAACACCTTGGGGTGCATCGGCCTCGATTACTACCGCAAGGACCCGAACGTCGTCTATGCCGTTGTGGACTGTGAAAAGATCGGCTCCGCCTCGCCCGACGAGCCGTACTTCGGCGTCACCGGCGAGAACGCCGAAGTCGGCGCGCGCGTCACACGTATCGTGGACGACGGCCCCGCCGCCGCCGCGGGCCTGAAGGTGGGAGACATCGTCGTCGCTGTCGAGGGCCGCGCTGTGGTCACCTACCCGGCCCTCCTCGCGGAGGTCCGCAAGCTCAGGCCCGGCGACACGATGAAAGTTCAGGCCTCGCGCGACCGCGAACTCGTCGAGATCGCCGTCACGATCGGCAGGCGCCCCGAGACGGACCAGAAGCCCTACACCGCCTACCTCGGCGGCCAGCGCGAGAACATCCAGGACGAGCAGGGAGCACAGGGCCACGAGTTCGGCGGCGTCTACCGCTCCGAGGACGGCGGCGAGACTTGGGCCCGCGTCAACAGCCTCAACCCGCGCCCCATGTACTTCTCCGTCATCCGCGTGGACCCGAGTGACGACAAGATCATCTACGTCCTCGGTGTGCAGGTGCACTGGTCGAAAGACGCCGGCAAGACCTTCACCAACGACGCGGGGCGCGGCGTCCACGCCGACAACCACGCCATGTGGGTCGATCCCGCCAACGGGCGGCACAGCCTCCTCGGCTGCGACGGCGGGCTCTACGCCACCTACGACCAGACCGCAAACTGGGACCACCTCAACCACATGGCCATCGGCCAGTTCTACCACGTCGCCGTGGACGCCCGCGACGCCTTCAACGTCTACGGCGGCCTCCAGGACAACGGAAGCTGGGGCGGCCCCTCGCGCCTCCGCTCCGGCTCCGGGCCGGTCAACGTGGACTGGTTCCGCGTCGGCAGCGGCGACGGATTCGTCTGCGCCGTCGACCCGAACGACCACAACCAGGTCTACTACTCCAGCCAGAACGGCGCCACCGGCTGGCGCAACCTGCTCAGCGGGCGCGGCGGGGCGATCCGTCCGGTCCGCGAGGCCGGCGTCACCCACCGCTTCAACTGGCGCACGCCGTACATCCTCTCGACCCACAACCCGCGCATGTACTACGTCGCGTCGAACTACGTGATGCGTTCGTACAAGGGCGGGCAGGAGCTGCGCCGAATCTCGCCGGAGATCACGCGCACGGACCGCGGCAGCGGCACGGCTTTGGCCGAGTCCCCCCTCGATCCCGGCGTGATCTACGCCGGCACGGATGACGGGGCGCTCTGGGGCACGCGCGACGGCGGGCACACCTGGACCAACCTCTTCGACCCGCCCGCCGAATCCGAGAGCGAGAAGCCGCCCGAGCCGGGGATCATCGCCTCCGCCGCCGGCGCGAACGGTTCAACCCCCGCGCCCGCTGAGGCCGGCGCACCGACGCTGGCGGCCGCGCCACCCACGGAGCCCGCCACGGAGCCCTCCGCGGTGCGTCGCGCCCCCGGCGGCTCACGCTTCGCCGACATGATCCGCCAGGCCGACGCGAACGCCGACGGAATCATCACGCTCGAGGAACTGCCCGACCGGATGAAGTCGTTCTTCGACCGGATCGACGCGGACAAGTCCGGCGGGATCGACAAGGCCGAGATCGACGCCTTCATCGCGCGCGCCGGGCGGCGCGCCGCAGGAGGCGGCGCCGCCGAGCCCCCGTCGGGCGAGCCGCCCGCGTCGCCGCCGATGGAGCCTCATCAGCCGGCCGCCCAACCCGAAGGCCAACCCGCACTCCAGGCCGTGCCCCCGCCCGCGACCCAGCCGGCGGCGGACCCGGTCAGCGGGCGCTGGAAGGCCCGGCTCGTGGGCGACCTGCCCCCGGGCATGGGCGGATTCGACCTCACCCTCAAACTCGCCGAGGGCACCAAGGTCACGGGCGACATCGCTTCCGACGCCTACACCGGTCCCATCCCCGAGGGTTCGTTCGAATCCGCCGCCAACCGCCTGCGGTTCTCATTCTCGACCGAGCGCGGTTCCGTCTCTTTCAGTGCGACGATTTCCGGCGGCACGATGAACGGCCAGATGTCGTTCGCGGGCGGCGAGTTCGCCATGCCATTTGAGGCCACCCGGGACGGTGCCACCGCGGCGCCCGCCGCGACCCAACCGCAGCCCGCGCCCGAGGGTTCAGCCCAGCCCCCGGCGCGTCGCGGTGGCCGGCGGGCCGAGCGCGCCGAAGTCCCCGCGGGCCAACCGCTCAAGGACCTCGTCCCCGGCCCGCGATGGGTCGCCTCCATCGAGGCCTCGCGCTACGAGGCGGGGCGCGTCTACCTCTGCCTCGATGGGCACAGGTCCGACGATGACGCAGCGTATGCCTTCGCCTCCGAGGACTACGGCCGCACCTGGCGGCCCATCGCGGCCAACATGCCCAACCGCACCACCCGCGTCCTCCGCGAGGACATCGTCAACCAGGAGATCCTCTACTGCGGCACGGAGTTCGCCGCCTACGTCTCCGTCAACCGCGGCACGGACTGGACAAAGTTCAACGGCAACCTGCCGACGGTGGCCGTCCACGAGTTCGCCCAGCACCCGAAGACCGGCGAGGTCGTCGCCGCGACGCACGGGCGAAGCCTGTGGGTCACGGATGTGACGGCCTTGCGCCAGATGAACACCGAGACGCTCGCCGCGTCGTCGCACCTCTACAAGCCCAACACCGCGACCCTCTGGCGCACCCAGCCGTCGCGCGGCGTCAGCGGCGCGCGCCACTTCATCGGGCAGAATCCCCCGGCCTCCGCCGCCCTGCACTACTCGCTCGGCGCTGACGCGAAGGAGATTTCGCTCAAGGTCCAGACGCTCGACGGCCAGGCCGTCCGCACCATCACCACCGAGGGCAAGGCGGCGGGCCTGCACCGGGTCGCCTGGGACTTGCGCCGCGATCCGCCGGCCCGCGGCCGCGGCGGTCCGGGAGGAGGTGGATTCGGCGGCGGCGGGTTCGGCCCGGGCGGCGCTGGACCCGGTGGGGGCGGTGGAGCGGGCCCCGGCGGCGGCGGCCAGGCCCCGCCCGAGGGAGCACCCCCGCGCGGGGCTCGCCCCGGCAACGAGACCGAGAGCGAGCCGTCAGCCGCCGAGCCGGCGGCGGGGCAGGCCGGGCGCCCGCCCCGAACGACCGGCGCTCCCACGGGCGCTCCGGGCGGCGGCCAGTTCCAGGGCGCGCCCGGCGGCGGACCGGCGGGCGGTCCGGGCGGTGGCGGCGGAGGCGGTGGTGGTTTCGGCGGCGGGCGCTTCGGCCAGCGCGTCGAGCCCGCAACGTACGTTGTCATCCTCACCGTGGACGGCAAAGAGCACCGTCAGACCATCACCGTTGCCGTCGATCCCGACTTCCCCGAGGTCCTCACCGAAGAGGAAGAGGCCGCCGAGGGCAAGCACCGCGAGCCGCGCCAGATCGACGCGGAACCAGCCCGCTGATTCCCTCCTTTCCAGCGGGAGGGGGCCGGGCGTGGGTTTCTCCTGCCGGACTCATGCGCCCGCAGCGGCTCCCGCGCCCGCGATCCATCGCGGCGCTCCGACCGAGCGCATGACCCGTTCCAGCGTGGGCCGCGAGGGGTCGGTGCGCGACACATCGATGGCGAGGATTCCGGCCGAGGTCGAGCCCGGTCCCAGGGCGAACCGCTCCGGGTCGAGCCCCAGGGCCGACGCGCCGTGCGTCGTCGCCATCGCCAGCAGCACACGCGGATCGGTCCCGTCGCGTCCGAAGAGCATCCGCATCTCGTCGAGCACGCTGATCCCGCCCCGCGCCGCATCGCTCGCCGAGTCGGGCAGGTTGATGATCGAGTCGGTCCCGAGCCCGACCGGGATGCCCGCGCCCAGCATGTCCCGGTACCGGTGCGGGCCGTAGTGCCGCTCCGCCCCGAAATAGGCCGACGCCCGGGGGCAGTAGACGACGGACGCGCCGACCCGGGCGAGGGCCTCGATGTCGCCGTCGCTCGCGTCGTTCACGTGGACGGCCAGCATCGGCGGCGTCCTGCTCCCGTCCGACGCCTCCGCGAGAGCGTCGGTCAGGTGCGCGACGGGCGACCGACCCCGCCCGATTCCTCCGAGGATCGCGTCATCCCAGACGGCGAGCCGTTCCAGCAGCGACCGCAGCGGACCACGCGCATGGGCCACGAACTCCCGCTCCTCGGGCGACTCGCCCACGTGTGTGCAGATCGGCAGCGACCGCCGCCGGGCCAGTTCCATGGCCCACCGGTACGACCCGGGCGACACGCTGTACGGGGCGTGCGGTTGGAGACCCAGGCGGATGCGAGCCATGGGGGCGTCCTCGACTACCCGTTCCACCCGCCGCCGCTGCTCATCCTCTCCTCGCCCGATCGCAAAGAACTCGAGGTACGACACCCCCGACAGGCCGGACCGCGCCAACTCGTGGTACGCCGCTGCGCACGCCGAGCCGCCCGCCGCCCCCGCGATGTCGCCGACCGCGGCCGTGCCCCCCGCCAGGGACAGTTCGACCCCCCGCCGCACCGATTCGGCGATCAGGGCCGGGTCGGTGTGCCGGTTCGGGCGGACTATCCCGATGAACGCCAGAAACCCGTCCGCGGGGTTGTGCGGGCGAGGTCCGATGTGGGTCAGGTCCAGGTGGGTATGGGCGTTGACGAGGGTCGGGATCAGGACCGAATCGGGGAGGCTTACCCGTTCCTGAGTCGCCGCCGCGGCCTCGTGGAGGTCAACCTCGCCCGGGCTTCCGACGGCGACGATCGCCGCTCCGTCGGGCCCGTGGCGGATGAGCACCGAACCCGGGGCAACCGACACTCTTTGCACACGGGCCGCGTCCTCGACGCCGCCCGCGTCATAGCGCACGATCTTCGCCTGACTTGCGCTCGCGTGGAGTTTCATCCGGTGGACCGTCGCCGACCGATGTTTGCGGGTTGCGGACCGGAGGGGTTCGGCACCGGATATCCTTCGCCCCAACCCGCCGCCGCGTCGTCGCGGCACGGAGGCGCGGGCGGAATCGAGAAAGGGAGTAGGACGATGACGACAGGATATGGAAAGGCGTGGCGCGCCCTCGGCGTGCTGGCGGTGAGCGGCGCGCTCCTCGGCGGGTGCGCCAACCAGCAGGCGATGGACGATCTTCGCGACTCCAACCGCAGCCTCACCGACCGCAACCTGGTTCTGCAGCGCGGCCTGCAGGAGGCCCAGAACGAGATCGCCCTCCTCCAGCGCGAGAACACCGCCCTGGACTCCGCGGTCGCCGAGTACCAGAAGCAGATCACCGACGCCCGCGGCAACCTGGCCGCACGCGAAGCCGCCTACCAGGATTTCGTGAAGAAGTTCAGCGCGCTCGAGCTCGGACCGCTGGACGCGGACACGTCGGCCGCCCTGGCCCGCCTCGCCGCGGAGAACCCCGACCTCATCAAGTTCGACCCCAACCTCGGCATGCTGCGCTTCGCCAGCGACCTGACGTTCGATTCGGGTCAGGACGCGGTGAAGGAGGGCGCCAAGGCGGGGCTCACCGCCCTTGCGAAGATCCTCACGTCATCAAACGCGTCGAGTTACGAGGTGATGATCATCGGGCACACGGACTCGCAGCCGGTGTCGGCCGCCACCCGCGACCGCGGGCACCAGAGCAACCTCCACCTCTCCGCCCACCGGGCGATCGCGGTGAAGAACACGCTGACGGGCCTGGGCCTGCCGCGCGAGCGCGTACTGGTCGCCGGCTGGGGCGACGCCCGCCCGGCCGTGCCGAACACATCGTCGGGCAACACGCCCGCCAACCGGCGCGTCGAGGTATTCCTCACCCGGGCGAGCATGGGCGCCGAGGCCGCCGCCCCGGCCGAGCAGCCCCCGATCGGTGCGGCGACGCCGCGGCCGGTGGATGTCACGAAGTAGGCCGCATTGATCGCTTCGGCGCACGGATCGAAGCCCGGGGACCTCGGTCCCCGGGCGT
>JBJXFE010000024.1:0-16216 GCA_046153875.1 Phycisphaerales bacterium | reverse complement strand
GCAGCGGCATCCCCGAGCCGTTCGCCTTTGTCTACGCGCTGAGCGCGCGGCCGCACGCTCTGAAGGGATACCCGCCGGGCTTGTACCTCGGAGGCAACTTCTTCGCGATCGGCGCTTTGCAGACCCGATCACTCGGTCGGTGGAGCGATCGTGAATGGCGCACCCTGGCCGGCTGGGCGCCGACGCAGCCGAACGGCGCGAACATTACTTCGCTGCGCCCATACGCGGGCTCGGGACAGAGCGGGACCTCACCCGAGCTCATCGTTGCGGGGGTGTACGACCTGGAGTCGAACCCGGGCGTTTCGGGGATCGGCCAGTGGAACGGGTCGGCGTGGAGTGCGCTCGGCACGGGAATCTATCCGGCCGGAGTCAATGCCACGACGGTGTACGACGACGACGGCCCGGGCCCGCGCCTTCCGGGCTTGTATGTCGTTGGATACCCGCAGATTGCGGGCGGCACGGTCGTCAACGGCGTGGCCCGCTGGGACGGCGTGAACTGGGAAGGCCTCGGCTCAGGGCTCGCCGGCTCGCCCGTCAACTCCCTCGGCGTCTTCGACGAGGACGGCCCCGGACCTCAGCACGACACGCTCTTTGTCGGCGGCGCGTTCAGCTACGCGGGCGGCATCCCCATGTCCGGCCTGGCGCGCTGGAACGGGCAGCAATGGTCGCCCGTTCCCGGCTGGACCGCGGGCTGGGTCACGGCGATGGCGGTCTTCGACGACGACGGGCCGGGGCCGAACAAACCCGCGCTCTTCGTCGGCGGGGGAATCCACCAGGTTGCGGGGATGCCGTCGTCAGGGCTGGTCAAGTGGGACGGGCGGACGTGGAACACGTTGCAGGGCGGCGTCACCGGCTTCCCCGTGCAGTCCGAGGTCAAGTCGCTCGGGGTCTACGACGAGGACGGGAACGGCCCGAACCCCGGTGGCCTCTACGTCGGCGGGTACTTCTTCTTCACCGGCACCGGAATCCCCGCCAAGGGGCTGGCCCGCTGGGGCTGCCCCCTGCCGCCCGAGTGCTTCGCCAACTGCACCCGCGACTTCCACCCGGTCACCGGGGCCCACGTCCTGAGCGTCGCGGATTTCGGCTGCTTCCAGACCGCGTACGTGCTCCAGAACCCGTACGCCGACTGCAACAGCGACGGCGCGCTCACCGTCGCCGACTTCGGGTGCTTCCAGGGGAAGTACGTGCTGGGGTGTCCGTAGGAAAGGGACGAAGGGATGGAGGGGCGAAGGGACGGAGAGCGGCGCTATCGTTGAGCCGCCCCGGGTGGGGTGGCAGAGCGGTCGAATGCGCCGGACTTGAAATCCGGTAGTGGGCTTGTCTCACTCGGGGGTTCGAATCCCCCCCCCACCGCGTTTGCGCCCGACGTTCCACATCGCGGTGCTGGTCGTGTCGGTGCTGCCCGCGCTGACGCACGCGGCCGGTTCGCGCGGGGTGCAGCCCGGCGCGCCGCCCGTGTACGTCTGGTGGGAAGCCGAGACGCCCGCACGTACGAACTTCCCAAGCCGCAACCCGTTCGCGCCCGCCAACGACGCGGAGCGCGACGTGCTCTCGGGCGGCGCGTGGATCGGGATCGACGCGGAGCGCGGGGGGATCGACGGCCCGGCGTTCCTCGACTACGCGCTCAGCGTGCCCGACGAGGGTGGGTATTCGCTGTACGCCCGCAAGTTCTGGAAGCACGGGCCGTTCCGCTGGCGGTTCGATAACGGCGGGGGGGCGTGGGCCGAGTGCGGGCGCGACGTGGCGCTGCTCGACGAGGCGTCGCTGCGCAAGTTCATCGGCGCGAACTGGGTGCGGCTCGGGCGGGTCGAGCTTGGCGCGGGTGAACACACCCTCCGGGTCGAACTCGCGCCGGACGCGGGAGCCGGCGCGTTCGACTGCTTCGTGCTCGTCCGCGACGGTTCGCTGTTCACGCCCCGCGGCAGGCTGAAGCCGGAGGAGACGTGGGGGCGTGCGCCGGAAGGATGGTTCGCGTTCGAGCCCGGGGCGACCTCTCCCGCGGGCTCGCCGATCAGCCTGCGCGGGCTGAACGAAGCATTCGCGGGGGAGCGCGGGCGGATCGTCGCTCGCGGCACGGCGTTCGCGCACGCGGAGGATGAGGGGGGGGAACCGGTCCGGTTCTGGGGCGTGAACGTCGGGGCCGACGCGATGGCGCTCGACCCGGCGGACATGGACCTGCTCGCGTCGCGGCTCGCGGCGCTGGGCGTGAATCTCGTGCGGTTCCACGGGGCGATGTGGCGCGACGATCTCGCGCCGGACCCCGCGAAGGCGGCGGCGCTGCGGCGGCTGGTTGCGGCGTTGAAGCGCGAGGGCGTCTACACGAGCCTGTCGATCTACTTCCCGCTGTGGCTGGATCTGCACGAGCGCCACGGGTTCGCGGGGTACACGGGGGGGCACCCCTACGGGCTGCTCTTCTTCAACCCGGGTTTTCAGAATCTCTATCGCGGGTGGTGGCGCGAGGTGCTGACGGTACGCGACGAGGACGGGGTGCCGCTCGCCTCCGACCCGGCCGTCGCCATGATCGAGTTCGTCAACGAGGACTCCCTGCTCTTCTGGACCTTCAAGCCTTACGAACTGGTGCCGGGGCCGCAGACGGCGATGCTGGAAAAGCAGTTCGGCGACTGGCTCGCGGCGCGCCACGGGTCGGTCGACGCGGCACTCAAGCGCTGGCGCGGGGGCAAGGTCCGCGGCGACGACCCCGGAGCCGGGCGGGTCGGGTTCATGCCGCTCTGGGACATCGCCAACCGCGGCGGTGCGCGGGCCGCGGAGACCGGCGAGTTCCTCGCGTGGACGCAGCGGAAATTTTTCGAGGAGACGACGGCATTTGTCAAGGATGATCTGGGGTACGCGGGGCTGGTGGTGGGGTCGAACTGGATCACCGCCGACGCCCGCGTGCTGGGCCCGCTGGACAAATGGTCCAACGCGGCGTGCGACGTGATGGACCGGCACGGGTACTACGGGGGCGTGCATCAGGGCCCGCGTGCGGCGTACGCGATTGATCGGGGGGACACGTACGCGGACCGGTCGGCGCTCCGGTTCCATCCGGAGAAACCGGGCGGCGAGCTCTCGTTCCACCTGCCCATCATGGAGATCACGCACGAGGGCAAGCCGGCGATCAACTCCGAGGTCAACTGGCCGCAGCCCAACCGCTGGCGCGCGGAGTTCCCCGTGCTGGCCGCGGCCTACGGTGCGCTACAGGGAACCGACGGCGTGATGCTCTTCGCGTGCTCGGGCCCGGCGTGGGACCAGGGCCCGCGGAAGTTCGGCATCGACGGGCCGGCGGTGCTGGGGCAGTCCCCGGCGGCGGCGCTGATCTACCGGCGCGGGCTCGTGCGCGAAGGGGCGCCCGTGGCGGACGCGGCTCTGACGCTCGGCGAGCTCCGCTCGCTCAAGGGCGGTCCCCTAATCCAGCCGCAGAACCTCGACGCCTTCCGAAAGGCCGACGTGCCCCCGGGCGGGACGATGCGCATCGCGGACGGCGGGGGCGGCGCGAACGGCGGTGGGCTCGACCCGCTCGCGTTCCTCGTCGGGCCGGTCGGCGTGCGGTTCGTGGAGACGCCCGAGCCGTCGCTGTTCGCCGACCTCTCGCCGTTCATCGATCGGAAGCGTCAGGTCGTGCGGAGCGGCACGGGCGAACTGGCGTGGGACTACGTCCGCGGCCTGGTCACCATCGAGGCGCCGGCGGCCGCGGGGATCGTCGGGTTTTTCGAAGCCGCGGGAACGGTTGAACTCGACGCGCTCTCGGTCGCTCCGGGCAACGACTACGCGAGCGTGCTGCTGGTGTCGTTGGACGGCAAGCCGCTGGAGGCGTCGGACCGGATGCTGCTGCAGGTGATGACCGAGGAGTCGAACTTCGGACGGATCGCGCCCAAGTCCGCGGGGGGCATGCGGACGATCGAGAGCATCGGCGGCCCGCCGATCGTGGTGAAGAACATCGCGGGGGCGGTCCGCCTTACCCGGTCCGATGCGCCGTCGCTCCGGGTGACCCCGCTGGATCACGACGGGCGCGCGACGGACCGCGTCACGCGGGGACCCACCATCACGCTCGAGCCCGCGACGCTGTGGTACCTCATCGAGCGGTAACGGAGGCCGGCGGGGCGTCCGGGTGATTACGGATTGGCGCCGGCGGGCGCGGGTTCGGGCGCGATCGGCCGGGACTCCGGCGGCGCGGGCTCGTTCGTCGGGTCGCGCGGCTCCCAGCTCACTTTCGACGCGCCCAGCAGCGTGCCCGTCGCCTCGGCCAGGTCGATCTGCGCGACCTGGTAGTCGACGACGGCGCGGATCTCCGCGAGCTGGGCCTCGGCCAGGCGCGTCGCCGCGTCGAGGACGTTGGTGCTCGTGGACGTGCCCACGTCGAACTGGCGCTGCTCGGCCTGGAGCGAGCGGGCGCTGAGGATCGCGGCCTGGCGCGACGCGAGGATGCGTTGCCACCCCGACTCGATGCGATCCGCGGCGTCGTGGACCTCCTGGGCGATGGTCTGGCGGCGCGACGCGAGCGTGCCCAGACGCTGGAGACGCGACAGGACCGCGCGTCGGTAGCGAGCCTCGGCCGCCTCATTGCCGATCGGCACGGTGAGGTTCGCGCCGACCGACCAATCCTCGAATCGGTTGTCGGCCAACTCGTCGTAGCTGTCGCCGAACGAGCCCCCGAGGCCGTTGACGCGGTACGTGGCGTCGACGGTGAGCCGCGGGAGCAGGCCGTCCTTGCTCACGTCGATGTTCACGGCGTCGGCGAGCAGTCGCAGCTCCAGCTCGAGCATCTCCATCCGCTCGGCCCACGCGGCGGCGGTGAGGGCGGCCGGGTCGAGGATGTACTGCACCGGGTCGGGCGGCGTCGCCGGAACGACGGCGGCCTTCGTGTCGATGTCGAGCCCGGGAAGGTTGGCGATGCGCTTCAGCTCGCGCTGGGTCTGGCGGACGGCGCTCTGCGACGTGAGGATGTCGTCGAGGCGGTCGGCCAGACCCGACTGGGCCCGTGTCACCTCGATCTCGGCGGTGGAGCCCGCGCGGACGCGCCGGTCGGCGCTCTCGAGCAGCGCCCGGGCGAGGTCGAACTGCTGCTGCGAGACATCCATCGCCCGGCGCGACGCGTAGAGCCGCCAATACGCACGGTCCACCGACGAGAGCTGGCGGATGACCTGGAGCTTGGTCTGGGCCTCCGCGACCTGGCGGTCGTAGGAAGCGATGCGGATCGACGCCGTGTTCACCCGGCGCCCCGCGTTGCGCAGCAGATCGTGGCTGATCGAGAGCTCGAGGTCGGACGTGTAGGACGGATTGAGCGTGGCGAAGGCGTTGTTCGTCTCGTTGCGCGTCATCGGCAGGGAGATCGAGGCCGAGCCGCCCGTGCGGAGCGGGATCGTCACCGCGGGCTCGAGCGTGCCGAACTCGGCCTGGGCGTCGTTGAGCGTCGACGAGGTGGGGGAGTCGGTCTGGCTCCACAGGGCGCGCGTGGTGAAGGTCGCCTCGAAGGCGGCCTCCTCCTCGCTGAGGCGGGTCGCCGCGATCGTCGGGTCCACGAGGGCGACGCGCAGGTCGAGGTTGTGCTCGAGCGCCGAGGCGCGGCACTGCTCCAGCGAGAGCTCGACGCTCTCCGCGTCGGCGTAACGCCGGCGGACCTCCTCGATGGCGGCGATGGCGCGGTCGGTCGGTACCGGAAGCTGCGGCGGTGGCTCGGTGCTCGCGAACCTCTCCATGGACGCGGACCCGACACGCCGGACGCGCTCGACGGGCACGCGCTCGCCGTAGTCCGACTCGCGCGACGCGAGCGGGTTCGAGCACGCGGGCAGGAGGATCGACGCGGCGAACCCGCACGCGGCGAGGAGGGCACGCGGCGGCGGGCGGCGGCGGGCGGCGGGGGTGGGGGTGGGGGGTGTGTGGGCGGGCATGGCGCGAGTGTTGTTGGGAGGAAGGGCCGAAGGATACCGGGGGGAGCTTGATCGCGCCGGCGGACGTCACTCGTGGCGCAGCGCGTCGATCGGGTCCAGGCGTGCGGCCTTGATCGCGGGGAACATGCCGAAGACGACGCCCGTGGCGGCGGAGAAGGCGACGGAGAGGACGACGGCCCAGACCGGGATGCCCGCGTTCTTCAGGGCGTCGATCTGCTGCAGCCCGAACACCGCGCCCTGCGCGACCACGAGCCCGACCGCCCCGCCGACCACGCACAGGGCGACCGCCTCGACGAGGAACTGCATGAGAATGACGGCGGGGTTGGCCCCGACGGCCTTGCGCAGCCCGATCTCGCGGGTGCGCTCGCTGACGGAGACGAGCATGATGTTCATGATGCCGACGCCGCCCACGACGAGCGAGATCCCGACGATCCCCCCGGCGATGGCGGTGATGGCCCCGGCCATGCTGTTGAACTGGTCGATGATCTGCTGGAGGACCTCAACGTCAAAGGTCTCCTCATCCTCCGGCTTCATGTTGCGCATCTTGCGGAGGATGAACTTGATCTCCTGGACCGCCTCCTCGGCCCGGTCGGGGCTCTTGAGCTGGGCGACCGCGTAGTTGATCCAGCCGTTGGGGTTGGCCGCCATGGCGACGCTCGCGGGGACGAAGACCTCCGAGCGGGTGTCGCCCCCGCCGAACATCGGGCCCAGGTCCTTGGTCTCGACGACGCCGACGACGCGGAAGCGGCGGGCCTTGATGGTGATGAACTGGTCGAGCGGCTCCTTGGGGAGGTTGAACTCCTCGATGCACTTGTCGTTGATGAGGCAGACCGCGAGCATCTCGTCCTCGTCGATGCGGCTGAACGGCCGCCCCTGGATGACGGTGCGGTTCTCGATCTCGTGCCAGGTGGGCCAGATCCCGAAGACGCTCACGTCGTTCTTCATCAGCTCGCCGGCCCGGACCTCGCCGGCCAGGCGCACCATGGGGGTGATCTTGTCGATCGAGTCGGCGTTCTTGAGGATCGCCTCGATCTCCGGTTTCTTCAGGTCGTAATACTGCCAGGGGACGAGGCCCCACTTGCTGCGGGGGACGTGACCGTCGATGAAGACTTTCTTCGCGCCGAAGGTCTCGAACTCATTGAGGATGTACAGGCGCATCCCGTCCGTCGCGGACACGATCGCCACGACGGCGGCGACGCCGATGATGATGCCCAGGGTGGTCAGGATCGACCGGACCTTGTTGACCCAGATCTGGCCCAGCGCGAGGAAGACGGTCTGGAAGATGAGGCGGAAAAAGATCATGCCCCGACTCCTGCGGCGGCGCCGCGAACGCCGGCCACGACGACGCTAGGGCCCGGCGCGGGCGACGCTCCCGGCGCCCCGTGCTCGGTCGGGTGAACGGGCGCCCCGGTCGATCCGTTCCCGGTGATCCCCGCGGCGGCACGCCGGGCGGCGTCGAGCGCCCGGTCGATGTACTCGCGGTGGATCGGGTCGTCGTCCGTCGGATGGTCCGAGACGATCCGCCCGTCGCGCAAGCGGACGATGCGGTCGGCGTGCCCCGCGATGTCCTCCTCGTGCGTGACCATGATGATGGTCTGGCCCTCGCGGTGGAGTTCCCTGAAGAGCCCCATGATCTCCTCGCTGGTCTTGCTGTCGAGGTTGCCGGTGGGCTCGTCGGCGAGGAGGATGCTCGGGGTGTTGACCAGGGCGCGGGCGATGGCGACGCGCTGGCGCTGCCCGCCCGAAAGCTGGTTGGGGCGGTGGCGGATGCGATCGGCCAGGCCCACCCGCTCCAGCGCCCGCTTCGCCCGGGCGCGGGCCGACCACCAGTGGCGCGAGTAGATCAGCGGGAGCATGACGTTCTTGAGGGCGCTGGCGCGCGGCAGGAGCTCGAACGTCTGGAAGACGAATCCTATCTCGACGTTGCGGATGCGGGCCAGTTGCGTCGCGCCCATCTTGTGCGTGGGCTTGCCGTTCAGCTCGTACGAGCCGCCCGTGGGGCGGTCCAGGCATCCGAGCACGTTCATCAGCGTGCTCTTGCCCGAGCCCGAGGCGCCCATGATGGCCACAAACTCGTTCTTCCGGATCGCCAGGTCGACGCCGCGGAGCGCATGGACGCGCTCCACGCCCATCTTGTAGACCTTCTCGAGCTTGTGGATGGCGATGGTCATGGCGGTACGGTGTCGGCGAAGAGCGAGCCGTGAACAACGATCAGCGAAGAGAGGTCCCACCCCGGCTCACGGGTTGCCGCTCCCCGCGGTATTCACCGTCGCGGTCTCGGGTTTCTTCTCGTCCTTCTTGAGCGTCCCCTCTTCCACGACCTTCTGGTCGTTCTTGATGCCGACGAGGACCTTGTAGGGTCCCGCGATGACGCGGTCGCCCTCGGCGAGCCCCGCGAGGATGACGGTGTGCGTCAGATCGCTGGACCCGATCTGCACGGGTTTGGGTCGGGCCTTGTCGCCGTCGAGCGTGAAGACAACGCGGGCGAAGGTCTTGTCCTTGTCCACGAGCGTGCCCGCGTCCACGAGGGCCTTGGGCAGCTCGTCCACCCGCCGGTCGAGCACGGCCTGGCTGGGCACCTTGAGCACGCCGGCGAAGGTCTCGACCTCGATCTCGACGTTGCCGGTCACGCCGGTGCGCAGGACGAACCCGGGTCTTTGCTCGACAAGGAGCTCGGCCTCGACGTACCCGGTGCCGTCGCGGTCGAGCTGACGGTGGAGTTGGACTCGCTCGACGACGCCGCTGAACACCTCGTCGCGGTAGGAGTTGAGGTAGACGCGGGCCCGCTGCCCCGGCTTGACGGGGCCGATGTTCATCTCATCGACCTTGGCCTTCATCAGGATGACGCCCAGGTCGGCGACCTCCAGGATGATGGTGCCGATGTTGTTGAAGGTGCCCAGGACCTGCTCGCCGACCTCGCTGTTGAGCTTGGTGAGGATGCCGTCCATCGGGGAGACGATGGTGCAGAACTCCAGGTTCTTCTCGGCGCGCGTGCGGTTCGCGCGGGCGATCTCCACGCCGTGCTCACCCGCCTGGACGTTCGCGGCGGCGCGGGCGTAGCGGGCTTCGATCCCGTCGAGGGTGGCCTTGGAGACGTCCTTGGTGTCGAAGAGCTCGCGTGTTCGGTCGCGTTCCAGGCCGGCCTCGATGAGTTCGGCGCGGGTGCCCGCGAGCCGGGCTTCCTCGCCCTTGAGGCCCGCCTTGGCGGAATCGAGCGCGGCGATGTAGTCGTCGGCGTCCAGGCGGACGAGCACGTCGCCCTTCTTGATGGCGTCGCCGGCACGGAAGGGCAGAGCCACGATCTTGGAGGAGACCTGGGCGCCGATCTCGACGCTGGTCTTGGGCTCGATGAACCCGGGCGCGCTGACGAAGCGGACCAGGTCGCCGCGGGCGACGGTGGTCAGCCGAACCTCCGTCGGCTTCTCCTTCGGCTTGAACTGCTCGATGATCTTCGAGCCCTGCTCCGTGCCGAAGACAAAGAACCCGGCCCCGCCGCACATCACGGCGAGGACGATGAACACAGCCAGAAGCCACTTCCACACGGTGCTGATCTCCGCGGATTGCCCCACTCGACCCGGGCGGCTCGTGCCCCGGGGCCTACCCGGCCGCGGGCGCGGCTGCTCCGTCGGGCGCGACGCTCACGCCCTTGATTCGCTGCCGCCGCCGCTTGTTCGGATTGCGTCGCCCCGGTTTTCCCCGCGTGGTCAACTGTATACCGAGATTCGGGGCGTGGGGTTACTCAAACCCCGAACCGCCCACGGATGCCGCGAAGTTCGGACGCCGGGCGGTCCTGGCGTGTTACGCCGCTTGCCCTGTTCGCCCCGGCCGCCGCGCGGAAAGTGCCCGCGGCGCCCCGCCCCGCGTCGGTGTTGTCCGGGGGCGGCACGCGAAAATACAAGAGCCGGGGACTTGACACCGTTTGATCGATCGTTCAAGATAGTTGAGCGATCGTTCAACGGGACGAATCGCACGGTGTCGGGTTGAATCGGATCGAGCACGGAGGGTGAGCCATCGCCGGCGCGGACACACGCAACCGGATTCTGGAGGTCGCCTTCCGCTTGTTCCACGAGCAGGGGTATCACGCGACGGGTGTGGCCACGATCCTCCGCGAGGCGGGCGTGAACAGCGGCAGTCTCTATCACTTTTTCCCCAGCAAGGACGCGCTGCTCCTGGGCGTGCTGAACTGGTGCGTCGAGAACCTCTACCCGCAGGTGATGACTCCCGCCGAGGCACGCACCAACGACCCGATCGAGCGCATTTTCGCGCTGCTCGCCCTCTACCGCGAAGGGATGGACATGTTCCAGTGCCGCATGGGCTGCCCGATCGGCAACCTGGCGCTGGAAGTGGGGGACGACCATCCCGAGGCCCGCACGCTCATCGACCTGAACTTCCGCAACTGGGCGAAGGCGGTGCAGAAGTGGCTCGACGCGGCCGGGGACCGCCTGCCGCCGGACCTCGACCGGGGCCAGCTCGCCCACTTCATCCTGACCGTGATGGAGGGCGGGATCATGCAGGCCCGGGCCGCGGGGAATCTCGCGCCGTTCGACTCGTCCGTCAGCCAGCTCCGCGCGTACACCGACCGCCTGCTGGGCGACGCGGCCCGCCTCAAACAGGGCGAGCGCAGCCCGGGCCCGAAACGGACGCGTCCGCGTGCGTCACCGTCTCACCGTGTCGCCGTCTCACCGTCTCAGCCCGAGCCCCGCACCCGCACCAGGAGACCCACATGACCTTCAGTCTCGAAAGCGTGAACTGGCTCGCCGTCGTTGTCGCCGCCGTCGCCACGTTCTTCCTCGGCGGCCTGTGGTACCAGGCCCTGTTCGGCAAGCTGTGGGTGAAGCTCCACGGGTACAGCGAGGAGAAGGTCGCGCAGATGCGGGCGGCCAAACCGCCGGCGCTGTTCTTCGGCGGCATGGTCGCGGCGTACTTCCTGCTGGCGATCGTGCTCTCCGTCTTCATCAACGCCACGGCGACGACGACGTGGTCCGGCGGCGCCATGCTCGGCTTCCTGCTCTGGCTCGGGCCGGCGATGGCGATGGGGTTCACGGCGTGGCTCGCGAGCGACCGGGTCATCGGCGTGTTCATCCTCGACTGGGCGTACCAGTTGGTGTTCCTGGTGATGATGGGGGCGATCCTCGGCGCGTGGCACTGAATGAACAGGTACGCAGAGTTCGCGCAAGACCCCGCAGCGATCGCGGAGAGAAGCGCAAAGGGATCAGACATGGCGGCGAAGACAGCAGTGCACCCCGTGCCGGACGCCGAGATGAAGGCGAAAACCGGCAAGACCTGGGACCAGTGGTTCAAGGTGCTCGATGACTTCGGCGGGCCGCCCAAGGGGCGGCGCGAGATCGGCAACTTCCTCCACGACACGCACAAGGTCGATCCGGCGATCACCGCCATGATCAACGTCGAGTACGAGGCGGCCCGGGGCGTCGTCGAGAAGGACGGACGTCCCAAGGGCTACATGATCTGCGCAACGAAGACCGTCGCCGCCACGCCGGCGAAGGCGTACGAGCTCTTCGCCACGGGCTCGTCGTGGACGAAGTGGTTCGCCAAGGGGTGCAAGGTCGAGCTGAGCGAGGGCGGCAAGTACTCCTCGGGAGAAGGCCACACCGGGGAGATCAAGAAAGTGCGCCCGGCCAAGGCGATCAAGCTCACGTGGGACCACCCGAAGCTCGCACCCGGCACAATCGTCGAGGTGACGTTCCAGCCCAAAGGGGAGAAATGCACCGTGATGGCCGGGCACGACCGCATTCAGACGAAGGCCGAGGCCGACGCGCTGCGAGAGTCGTGGGGCGCGGCGTTCGAGAGGCTCAAGGCGCTGCTCGAGAAGTGATCTGTGCCGGGTGTGCCCGGGCGCGCCCGCGTCGGGAATCAACTATGCTGACACGGCAACGACCACACTGCATCGGGCTCTTCGCGATCTTCGCTTTGGGTTCCGCCGGGCAAGCGCAGGACGAGCGAGCGCGCTCGTACCTCGCGCACATCGGGGCGGCCGAGGCATCGTTGCGGCTGAACGAGACGGCAGCGGCGCGGCGCTGGCTGGACGGCGCGCCCGAGGAACAACGCGGGTGGGAGTGGCGGCACCTGTCGGCGCAGGCCGACCAGAGTCTGGGCGTGATCGGCGCACCGCTCGGCGCGACGGTCTATGAGCTGGCGTACAGCCCGGACGGCGCACGCCTGGCCGCGGCGTGCGGCGACGGAGCTGTCGTTGTCCGCGATGCGACCAGCGGAACGGACCAGCTTCGCCTCGCCGCGCACCAGGGGATCGCGTACCGCGTGCGGTTCTCGCCGGACGGCACTCTCCTGGCCACCAGCGGCGCGGACAAGCTCGCGCGCGTGTGGGACGCGAAGACCGGTGAGCTCAAGGCCGAGTTCAAGGGCTTGGCCACACCCGTCACGGGTGTGGACTTCAACCCCGACGGTTCGCGGCTCGCCTCGTGCAACTACCGGATGCAGGACGGGAACGTCATCGGCACGGTGAAAGTGTGGGACCCGCGGACCGGCGCCGAGGCGGCTTCGATGGATGCGGGCGTGAAGCCGATCAGCATGGTGCGGTGGAGCCCGGACGGGGCGCGGCTCGCCGTGGCGACTTGGGACGCGGACGTGTTCGTGTTCGAGGCGGACGGCTGGCGCGAATCGCTGCATATCAAACCGCCCGACAACGGCCTGTACGGCGCGTTCAACTGCCTCGCGTGGAGCCCGGACGAATCGCGCGTTGTCGTGGGCTCGAAGGACCGGACGGCACGTATCTGGCAGGCGAAGTCGGGCGAACTGGTCGGCACCATGACGCACGGGGGATGGGTGACGTGGGCGGCGTATTTGCGCGACGGCTCGCGACTTGCGACGGCGTCGCACGACGGGTTGATCCGGCTGTGGGACGCGGCGACGTTCTCGGAGGTCGGCGTGTTGCGGGGGCACTCGGCCGGGCCGTGGTGCCTGGCGTTTTCGCCGGATGGTTCGCGGCTGGTATCGTCCGGGATCGACGGGCGCGTCCTTGCATGGGACCCCGGGTTCACGGACTACGGCGTGATCCGGCGGCGCGACAGCGACGGGTGCTATGCCGCGGTGTGGTTCCCCGACGGCCGACGGATGGCGACGTGCGCTTTCGACGGCACGGTGACGATCTGGGACGCGGACGTCTGGGAACCGCTGGCACACTGGACCGCGCACCCCGGCCACTCGGCCAACACGATCTCGCTCAACGGGAACGGGCTCCGTCTCGCGTCGTTCTCGTGGGATAAGACGGCCCGGGTCTGGGACGCTCAAACCGGCGCGCAGGTCGCGGAGCTGACACACGACGCAGGGCTCTATCACGGAGCGATCAGCCCGGACGGGCTCTGGGTGGCCAGCGCGCCGCGCGGCACCAAGGCCGTGGTGATCCGGGCCATCGACAGCGGCGAGGTGCATTGGAATCTGAAGCTCGATCAGGGTGTCGCCGCGACCGCGTTCAGCCCCGATGGTCGGCGCCTCGCCGCGAGCGGCGGAGGCGGTATCGCGAAGGTGTGGAGCCTGGGTAACGACGGTCAACCGTTGACACTGTCGGGCCATCAGGGCCAGGTCGAGGGGCTCGCGTTCAGCCCCGACGGCACGCAACTCGCCACCGGCGGCGCGGATGGCAAGGTTGCTCTGTGGGATGTGGCGACCGGGAAGCCGATCTGGTCCATGCGCGTCAGCGATTCGACCGTCTACCGCGTGGCATTTTCGCCGGACGGCTCGCGCATCGCGGCCGGCTCGACGCTGGCCCCGCTGCTCGACGCCGCCACCGGCGAGGTCGTGCTCACCCTCCGACCGCCGAGCGACGTGGTCTGGCACCTGTCGTTCAGCCCGGACGGGACGCGCCTGGCAACGACCTCCTGGGACGGCTCGTTCACCGTGTTTGACACGGCACCCGTCTCGCAGCGCCTGCACGAACGGCGGAGCACTGACGCCGCACGGGCCGAGGGCCTGCTCCTCGCGGAGAAGGCCCTGGCCGCGTACCCCACGCCGACCGCGGCGGCCGAGCACCTGCGAATGGGCGTGCTCTCCGACGACGCGCGACGTGCCGCGCTGAACGAACTGCTGCGGCGCGTGGCGCCGAAAGCACAACCGAAACAACCCGCGGACGACAACGCGAAAGGCTCCCGATGAATCGGATGTTGAGTTGGTTCGCGCTCGCGCTCCTTGTGGCTTGTCTCGCGGAGGGCGCCGTTTACGCTCCGCCCGACCGTGGGCGCACCGTCGCGTCCTCGGTGGTCATTGGAGCGCCGGCCGCCGAGATCTTCGGCTCGTTCACCACCCCCGAAGGGCTGGTGAAGGCGTGGGGCGTGGCGAAGGCGAAGGTGGACTTCCGCGTCGGCGGGCAGATACGCACGGCCTATCAGCCCGACACCGACCTCGACTCGCCCAAGGCGATCGTCAACACGATCCTCGCCTATGAGCCCGACCGGATGCTGGCGATCAAGGCGACCGCCCCCGAGGGATCGCCCGACTGGCTGCTGGCGATCTGCGAGACGGGCTGGAACGTGCTGCGCCTCGAACCGCTCGGGCCGGCCCTGACGCGCGTGACCTGCACCGGCATGGGCTACAAGGACGGCCCGCTCTTCGACCAAGCCCTCAAGTTCTTCAAGACCGGCAACGACTGGACGCTCAAGCAAATGAAGGAGAAGTTCGAGGGCGGCGGGCCCGGCCCTTCGGACACGGACGCCTTTGCCATCATGCAGAACATGGTCGGTGGCGACTGGATCGCCGAGACGAACCTGCCGGACGGATCGGTCATGCTCGGGCGCACGGTCTGGAGGCGCGGCGTTGGGGGCTTCATCGTGGCCGATGGGTGGCTGGGGGACGGCGGCGGGATGCGCCCGCACGGGCTGTTTGTCTGCGGCCCGGACCCGGCGACGGGGGGCACGGCGTTCTGGAACTTCGGCGACCAGGGCGACATCGCCGGCGGGCACGCGCGCCGGGTCGGAACGAACGGTGAGAAGCGCGTCGCGCTGGACTGGACCACCGACGCCCCGGGAGGCGAGGCGAAGGAAGGAGCGCTCGACGCCCACCACGTCGAGATCACTCTTGACGGGGCGGACACCTACGTGCTCACCATGTGGCACCGCGAGGGCGCCCCGCCGGCGGGCACGGAGCCCGACGTCAAGGTGGTCTATCGGCGCGTGGACAGGGCTCCGGAGAAGTTCACCCGCGCCGCCGGCGACGGGGCGCGCTGACCGAGTCGTCCCCTTCGTCGAGCGCGCGTTCGAGAGCCCGCAGCCACGCCCGGCGCGAGCTCAGGTCCAGTTCCCCGCTGCGCGTGATGGCCGCGCCGATCGCGTCGCGCCGCCCGCCGTACTTGGCGTCCCAGGCTTTGACCCGGCGCGCGACTTCGTCCAGCGCGCCCAGCGCCGCCGCGACCCAGCGGGCCCGCGAGCGCGCGGGCAGAACGCTGAGGAACCGGGCCCGCGAGCGTAGCGGGTCATAGGCGACCGTGACCGCCTCGGGTGCCAGCGGCGGGCCGATCCAGTCGCGCAGCACGTGCTGCCCAGCCCGGGTCGCGCGGAAGACGCGCCGGGCCCGCCGCCCGTGCGGCTCATCCTTTCCCGCGACCAGCTTCTCGCGTTCGAGCTTGCGGATGAGCGGATAGATCGCCCCAGCACTCGCGCTCCACTGCGTCGAGGGCGAGTCCTGCATCAGCATCCGCACGTCGTAGGCGCTGCACGGCCCGTGCCGCCAGATCAGGCCGAGGGTGAAGCACTCGAGCTCGCTGTGGCGGCGGGGCATGGCCTGAGACTACCGGATCACTTCTGTTCGGAGCACGTCAGGGAAGCTGGCACGCGAGGAACCGTCTCGGAGTGTGAAACAAAACCGGTCCCTTGCGCGTCGGACCGGATAGTACGTTTCGCACCATATGGCGGGAGCGGCGGGCCGACCCCCCAACGCCCGCCCTTGACCAGACCAAATCTCCGCGAGGAACGCCCCGGCTGTGTAGGCCTGGGCGTTTCTGTTTTTGGGTTGTCCGATCAGGCACCCAGCTTGCTCGACAGGAACGCCGACACTTTGTCGATCCCGATCCGCTCCTGCGCACCCGTGTCGCGGTCGCGCACCGTCACGGTCTGGTCGGTCAGCGTCTGCCCGTCGATCGTGAAGCAGAACGGGCACCCCGCCTCGTCCATGCGGGCGTAGCGCTTGCCGATCGACTGCTTCGCGTCGTACTGCGCGGGGTAGTGCTTCTTGATCTCGCGGTAGATCGGCTCGGCTATTTCCGGCATGCCGTCCTTGGCGACCAGCGGGAACACGGCCGCCTTGATCGGGGCCAAGCGCGGGTGGAAGCACATGAACTCAGGGCTGGCTCGCGACTCATCGAAATG